>CAYJLC010000016.1:7524-42174 GCA_964370735.1 uncultured Oscillospiraceae bacterium | reverse complement strand
CCAACCTACTCGGTTGGATAGAGGGGTTTTTAGAAAACTTGACAAACATTTTGTGTAATATTACTTTAGTGCGACAGTGCATTTTAATTTTGACTTGTGAATTAACCGACTGTTTTAGCATATATCTTTAGACGGAACTTTCTTTCGCACAATAAAATATAATGTTAAATTTGCAGATATTGTAATAAACCAGCTTATTGGGTATGATAAATATAATGTTTGTAGCGAATAAAACTCAGGGAAAATAAAAGAAATCCACAAAATTCTGAAAACTACAACTCCACTAACGGCTATTAGCATAGGCGATAGCGAAAAACCAAGTCCCCTTAAATGCCCTGTATTAACATCCATTACACAACACATAAAATATAACGGAATTGTTATGGTAAGTCGCTCGACAGTATATGCAATAATCTCGGCATTTTGAGTATATATCATTGAGATTTCACTTGCAAATAGTGTTAAAACAATAGAACCTGGCACTATTATTAGTAAAATTATTAAATAAGAGTATGGCAAACATTTTCTCACACGACCAAATTTGCTTGCGCCAACATTTTGGCTTGTATATGTAGTCGATGTTTGTTGGATACAGTTAACCGTTACATATAAAAAACCTTCTAAATTTGAAGCAATGCCATTAGCATCTGAAACAATTGACCCAAATTCGTTTATAGATGATTGAATTAATGCATTGGAAAAAGCGAAAAGTGAACCTTGCAAACCAGCTGGCAATCCTAATTTTAAGATAGACAAAAGCGAATCTTTGTGTATTTTCAAACTTTTTAGGCAAAGTTTTGTTGAATCATCGGCTTTTATAAGGCATCTTATTACTAAAAATGCAGAAACACCTTGAGAAATTATTGTCGCAAATGCAACTCCAGCTACACTTAGATTTAAAACGACTACGAAAAATAAATTTAAAATAACATTAACTACCCCAGAAAGGGCTAAGAATTTTAAAGGTCTTTTAGTATCTCCGATAGCTCTTAAAACTGCTCCACCAAAATTATATACGATATTAAATGGCATACCGATAAAATAAATCTGCATATATAAAGTCGCTCTGTCTAAAACATCTGGTGGCGACTGCATATATTCTAAAAGTGGTCTAGATATAAAAAAGCCTATAACCGACAGAAAAAAACCGATAATAATTGCAATTAAAATAGATGTATGTACAGTTTTATGGATTTCTTTATCGTCTTTTGCACCAAAAAAACGTCCCAAAGTTACATTTATACCGATAGATAGCCCTAAAAACACATTGATAATTAAATTTATAATATGTGTATTTGTAGAAACTGCCGATACGGCACCTTGCTCTGCGAAATTTCCGACTACAATGATATCAGCAGCGTTATAGAGTAGTTGCAATATCCCTGTAAGCACTAGTGGAATAGTGTAGCGAATCATACCACTAAAGATAGGTCCTTTGGACATATTTATTTGATTTTTATTTAGAGTGTACATAAGACAACCTCGATAATTCCGTAAATTAGTTAATTGTGTTAATTAACTAATTTAATATTAGCACAATTCTAATCTTTTTTCAATGTTTTTATATTTTTATTTGCAATTTTATTTAAACTTAATAGCTTATTCACTTACAGTAATTTTTTGAGAACCAAAAATGTGCCGATTGGCACATTTATTTTTTTGAACAAAGTGTTACAATTACTATAAGAGAAGAAATTCCAAATATTAGATTTTCACCCATAAATTAATTTTTAAGTTTGTTTAAATTAAACTAACTATTTTAATAATTTTGAAAAATATGCAAGATATACGAGAGGGGGCAAAAAGAGGAGTATTTGAAGCTTAAATAGCATAGGAGTTTTATTAATGATGAAAGGATGGGATGAAATGAAGTTCAAGAAAATTAGCGCAATAATATTGGCTGGAGTTTTGTCATTTAATTTGTTTGTGATGACAATCGAAGCTTCGTCTTATAACGATTTACGTTTTAATGTTATTACATCAAGAGATGAAGGTTCTGGGACTGATGATGATTTTTATTTTACTTATGTAAAAAGAGGGACAGCAAAAACTATGAATTCAAAGTCGCTTGACCATTGGGACATAGATAATTTTGAACCTGGAGGAATAAGTAGATTTGAATTATTTGATGAGGGAATATCTAATGATATATTTGTTTGGGATATGTCAACTTTCGGTGCGACTTTTAAAGGTACGGATGCTTGGAGAGGGTGGTTAGAATTATATTATCCTGCATTTGAGGAGAATGAATTCCGACATTATGTAAGCCAAGCAGTAGGAAACTCATTTTATATAGAGATGAGCGATGGTATTACAAACCAAATTTTGATGACAGACCTTTTTGGATATGATTTTTCTGGCACAAGATATGAAACACCTTATTATGGTAGAGATTATCAAAACATAGAATCTAATTGGACAGGAATAGTACAGACACAATATGGATTTTTACAAACATATAGTGACAAATTCGGTACTTTTGAGTCTAATGGTGGCATGATTTATGATATTTATGGAACAGACGATGCAGGAAATACATATAAATTTATAAAAAAAGAGGACGATTTAGAAAAGTATATCAATGTAATTAAAGATGGCAATTACAATACTGGATATAGCATACCAATGCATAAATATCACGATTTAATTGATGATATGCTAGATAAAGGCATCAATAAAGTGACAATCGAAGTAGACCCAAATATCGGTCATGTCGGCGAAGCGATGACAAAGGCAAGGGAATCTGGAACTTTGACAGAAGCAGAGCAAGTTAAAAGTTCAGTAAATTTAACTGAAAAAGCTTTAAAAAATACAAATTACTATGATAACAAATATGAAATAATTCTAACTCACTTTACTTTTGTTGATGAAGTTGCTAATGGAAAACAACCAGCAAAAAGCAAAAGTAATACATATTTCGGTGGGAATGGTGGAAACAGCAAAGTGACTTATGGCGACGGAAGTGTTCGACATTATTACAATGCTGAAAGCGATTATATTATGGTATATGTTCCAATAGCAAACCCAGAGGTGGAAGGCTATGCAAACTGGAATAACTATGATGTGGACGAGTTAGGTCCTAACATAAAAATAAATTCAGCGTCGATTAGCGTTCCAGATACTTTTGGTACTGTACGAAATATTTATTCAAATAATATAGAATATTATGATGCATATAACGAACTTGCGATTAAATTTGACCTTCAAGATACTAATATTAAGAATATAAATGAACAAGGTTTTACCCTTAATTTAAACAATATTTCTGCAAAGCTTAACGGTCAAGATTATAAATTTGCAGTTGATAATGGCTCAAATGGATATAAAGAACAATCGCATTATCAGGTGAAATTTGATGCCTTAATCATAGATACTGCTGGTATTGATTTTGATATTGAAGTTCAAAATGCTGATAAATACACAAACGAGATAGTTTATAACATCGATTCAACTGACAACGAACGTGGTGTTGATGAAATAGAACGCGTAGAAAAATCGAGCGGAAATTTCTTCTATGCAACTCTTTTAGACAAAGATGGAAATTCCTTAAAATCCGATTCTGCAAGCCGAGTGACACTTTCGGATAATCAATTATCGACAAGAGAGCCATTTAAACTATACAACAATAAAATTAGTACAGGATATGAACAATACTCCGAAAGTGCAACCAAGCTTAAAATCACAATGTTTGATAGGGCACTCAATAAAACCGAGGAGATTGTGCCGATTAAGCTTGATACGTTAGCCCCAAGAGTGAATTTAACAACGAGTACAAGTTTTTCAAACGGAAACAAGCAAAAACGATTAGATTTTAATTTCGAAATAGAAGACATAAACGATGCTAAACTGTATTATTGTTTCGTGTCTAGTGGAACTGTACCTGCATTTTATGATTATAATGCAGAAGAACCACCAACTTCCGGTGAAATCAACACAAAAGCTCCTACATGGTATTATTTAGACACAACAAACGAAAATGTAGGAACAACTGCATCTATAACTTTAGAACAAGACGAAAAAGCTAGTGGCACACTTTATTATTTCGCCGTAGATTCTGTTGGAAATAGCACAATAGACCAAAAAGGACAGTATTTCAAACAAGCTTACGATACGAATTTTAAAGTAGCCGAAATGAATTTAATCGTTGGCGAATATGAAAATTACCCTAAAGACTACGACATTGAAATCGTAGTTGATAAAGGTGCTGACGCATCATATTATTGGTCAGGCGAAATAGACCACGATGATGATCCTACTACACCACTTGTGAAAGTAGACACAACTGTTCGCACAAATTTAAAAAATGTCGGTGATTCTTCGCAAACCTATAAAAACGAAGATGGCGACACAGTTTCTATCACATTAGACGGATTATGGACATTAAATTATCAATCGATTTCTGCCGAAGGAAATCCACTTAATCTGTCAGAAAGTTTCACTTTTGATAATAATGAACCGACAACCACAGTGACAAATATTTCAAATGCAATCGGTAAAAGTGCTTTGTTTTCAATCACTGCAATCGATGCTACGAAAATTAAAGACATAAGTTACTCAGTAGTTTCGGCGACAAATGAAACAGTTTTAAAACCAGAGGTTACAGTAGAAAACATAAATGATACACTTTATGCTTTTGATGTTTCGATAGGTGATTTAGAAACAGGTGCTTACAGATTAAAAGTAACGACAGAGGATACTAATCTTAATAAAGGCTCATATTATCACGAATTTAAGATTAGAAATACCGAACCTACTATGTCGATAACTAGCGAATTAACCGAGTATAAAGGTTCACTTTTCACAAAAGACCAAATGCAAGTTTTAGAAGTTGAGATTTCAGAACAAGCAGAAAATGCAAAAGAGTTTGCAGATTATCAATTTGTGGAATATAGAACAAGAATAACTGATGCAAACGGCAAAACTATAACATCAGATTGGAAAGTGCACGGAAAAGAAGTCGATGGAACTATTACACCGACCGAACTTAGTTATAAAGGCAATACTGTAAGCACGACTGTAAGCGTTCCGACTTTGCTTACTAATGAACATAACAAAGTTACAGTGGATATTAGGTTTGTTGATGGTGTGAAATCAGGCGATGTAATTTATAGTGTAGACGATTTTGCATTATATTTAGATAGTCAAAAACCAGAATTTAATTTAAGATTAGAGCCACCACGCGATTCAAAAAGTATCGAGGCTATGACAGGTGAGCTTTTAGTTTCTGATGATTTAACAGACGCTCCTGATATAATGATTGATAATCCATTCAACCAACTTATAATGACTCCAATTTTAGGGGTTGATGGTTTAGAAACAGGAACTTATGCACAAACATTTACAGATACTGTAAAAGGAAATATAAATATTTTCGATATTGCTTTAAACGAAGAAATTATCCCAATAGAAGTTGACGGAGTTGACACAACACCACCATTTATTAGTGTCGACTGGGAAAATGGCTTAATAAATGGTGAAGTTGATGCTGATGATAACAATAATAGTGGACTTACCATGCAATATGTGCAAATAACTGATTTTTTATTACAATCGTTAAAAGTTCAGCTTTTTAAAGCGAATGGAACAGAAATCGAAGATTATACACCTTATTTATTACTTTCATCAAAAGGTGAACCTACATCGGACTCAGAATATAATCGCTTTGGCGAGTATACTTATACGATGATGTATGATTTAGCACTTACGAATTTAGCTGGTGACCATTATGTTTTAATGACAGTTGAAGACGCAGCGTCCAATGTTAATACAATTAAAATTAATTTTAATGGACTAACTGAACCAGAGGAGCTTTCTTATACTGTAAACAAACCAACAGACACAGTTTATGGGCTAGCACCTGTTGAAATTGTTTTCAATAATTCAGTAGAACTCATAAAAAACGATGATGGTACGATTGAAGAAGCTCTCAACGGAGAAACTTCGGTATTCATAGCTGAATTTATGGAAGGTAATTATTATAATGGAAGCTTATCGCATACTTTCTATGCTGATAGATTGATTGACAGCTATACTTTCTATGCACATGATGGTTTTGGCAATATAACGAAAGTTGTGGTTGACACAAGCGATATAACTTATGATATTCTTATGGCACAAACAAAGATGACAACAACGCATGTAAGTAGCGGGAAAACGTATGACGGTTTTGAAGTGATAATACCTGAGGCAGATTTTGAAGAATACGCACGATATAACTTAGAAATCGAGTATATCCCAAATCCATTTACGAGATCAGCCGAGGTTATGTTCATAGACAGCCTAGATTATACTTATTATGTGAATAGTGACGACACGTCGAACGCTTATTTATATCTAGGACAAGAAAAAGAATATTCAGTATATTATAAAGTAAAAGTTGGCGATAAAGAATCAATAGGCGAGTATAGACTTCTTGTCGATGGTGATACAACTCCACCTGAACTAAGTGTTAGAAATTCAGACAATGTTCTTAGCGAAGATGTTAGCATTATAGTCGAAGCATACGACGATAGTGCGACTACAAACTTAAACTCACTTAGTGGAACAGCTGAAGAAATTGAGGCTCAGTATAATGCACTTACACCGTTAGAAAAATCAGGTATTAGCAAAATAGAAATTGAACATGAAAACGTGACAATTTTCACTATTAATACCGAAGATTTAGACGAAAACGCAACGGACTATTCGTATTATTTCCAAACTTTCGACGATGGAACTGGTAATTTAGTTTTTGATTACAAAGTAACGGAAAATGGCTCTTATAAAATCATTGTAACAAATGGTTCAGGGCTTGAAAGTTCGGCTTATATAACCATAGACAATTACACTCCATCTCTTGAACTTGCAAAAATAAGCGCTGATGATATTTCTGTTACATATAAAGACGGTCTTGGAAATCTTATCGATGAAACTAGCTATTATGGAGAAGTTAGAGCAGAAATTACTATAAACGATGTGACAAATCCAAAAGGCATCGAAATTTATAATAATAACGGCTCGAATGTTGTGAGTTTATATGATTTTGCAAACGAATTTACTTTTGTTTTAAAAGATATAAACCATAATTTCTTAGATGTACCAGTATCTTTTGACAGATTTGATACAGAAAAACCAGTAATTTCTGAACTTATCCCAAGTTCGACAGAGATACTAGGTGGATTTAGTATTGGTGCATTTTATATGGCTTATAACGTAACAGACAATGGTGGAATTGCAAAAACTGAAATATATATCGACGGCACAAAAGTTTCAGAAAATACACATGAGGGTGTAAAAGAATTTGAAGGAATAATTTATGCAGATGTTGGTGGAACACCACGAAATGGTATTTATAAAGTTGTTGTAACAGACATTGCAGGAAATAAATCAGAACGCTCGATTTTAATTGACAATTTCGATTTAACAAATCCTGTGGCAGGTGTTATGGTTAACACGAAACTGCCTACAAGAAACGATGTTATATTAGATGTTTATTACACCGAAGAAAATGTAACACTTCATAGCGTTGAGTTTTTTGAAACTGATGGAAAAACTGTTCAGTCACAAAATGATTTTAGTGTAGATGAAAATAGAATTACTGTAAAAGAAAATGGTATTTTAAGACTGAAATATTATGATATGGTAGAAAATTTCGGAATTACAAATGTTTCTGTTAATAATATCTGGAAAGAATCGCCAGAAGTTGATGCAAAACTAACACTTGCAGACGATTTATTCTCAGTTAATGTTGCATTTGAAAAAATAGCAGATGCCTCAGACCATTTTGATTTAAGCGATTACAGTGTTATATTTAGAGGTGAAGAAAGACGTGCAAACGAAAGTTTCACACTTACTGAAAATGACGAATATTGGTTTGAAATTGTAGACCCACTTTTAAACTATAAAGAAGTGAGTGTCACTGTTACTGGTATTGATAAAACAGCACCAGTTGTTACAAAACTTGATTACCAATATGATTATGCGTTTTATGGTGGAACAGAAGGTTCAAAAATTTGGCACCAAACAATAATGGTCGAAGACGGGGGCTTAGGATATAGCGCTGGAACAGACGAAAATCCTGTTACAAACCAAAATGTTTTAGTGACAATTACAACAGACAAACCGACAAGCTTTGTTGGTGGCACTGGTGAATCAAGTACAGAAAACAGCGTGATATTCAGCGAATCAGGAGCTCAACTTTATACTTTAGAAAAAGATAATACGCTTGTAACTGATTATGAGGTTGCTATTCATGTAATTGATAAAACACCACCAGAAATTAATAATCTTCCTGATTTAATTATCTATGAAAATCCGAATGCAAACAGCGAACCTTATAACAAATCAATGATAGTAAGTGGATTTGAAGCGATAGACCGTTTTGGAACAGACGAAATTTTAACTGACAGAGTAGAGATTACTTATGATACTGTTTATTATGGCGATGAAGCGTATCCATTCAATCCAGAAACAGAAGGTTTCTTTGAAAATAATGATTTTGACAGCAAAAAACCATATTATGTGACTTACACTGTATATGATAAAGCTGGAAATAAAACAGAAATAAGAAGAAAAATTACGTTAGTCGGACTAAACGATGCTATTGTTTTAGTGAATGGAATGTTCCCTGATAGTGCAGGTTCGGTTGTGTTACCTCATGATACCAAAGAAGTAACATTAGAAGTTAAAAATTCAGGAACAAAAGCCTATGCAAGATATGTTAAAAATTATGATTTAACTATGGGTCAAATGAAAATTGAAGGTATGGTTATTGCACCTACTGATGATAAAACATTTAAAGTATCTGACCTTGAAGCTGGAAATTGGAACACATTCTATCTTCAAACAGAAAATGCAGATTACTTTAACATCGATGTTTTAATCGAAGAACCAAAACAACAAACAATAACCGAATAGGAAGGAGAACAATCATGAAATCTATATTAAGAACGATTTCTGCATTTCTAGCATCGGCTATGATTATCACTCTAATTCCTGCTAATGTTTTTGCAGAAGAAGAAAATCCTTATTTGATAAAAAATGATTATATCTCTTATAGTATAAACCCAGAAACTGGTGGCTTCTCTGTCATAACGACAGGGGGGCACCCACAAAAACAAAATGATGATAATATTCCTTTATTATTTGAAGATATTATCGAGCCATCGGTTGAAACATCGTTTACAACAATAAAAATCGGCGATGATGAATTTATTTTCGGTCGTGATTATGATTATTATGGAATAGACACAACACTTTCTGTTCCTTTAGTTTCAGATGATGGAAGACAAATTCAAGTAGTTTGGACTATTTTAGGCTTTGAAGTAACACAGCACGCAGCGATTTCGCTAGATGATGGCGCTTCAAACACTGGAAATATTGCAATAAGATACACTGTTAAAAATAATAATGGCACTAGCGAAGATATCGGAATTCGCGTACTTTTTGACACATCTTTAGGAGAAAAAATCGATGCACCATTATTTACAGTCGATGGATATAGAAATCCTATTCTTCATGAAACAGTATTTTCAGATGCAAATATAGAAGACGAATATCAAATTCCAGACCAATTAAGGGGAACAAACAGCTTAAATGAAGCAAATATGTTAAGTTATTTCATTTTTGAAGACGAAATGTTTGGAGAGGATATTAAGCCTGATAAAATCATTTTAGGTCACTGGGCATCAATGGCAAATACTAGATATGATTATAATGTAAACCTTGTTGAGAGTTTTGCAACTTCTGCTGGAAACAACGAACGAACAGCCGATAATGCAGTAGCTCTTTACTGGGAAGAAAATTTGCAAGCGAGCACATCGATGTCGGCAGATATTTTATATGGCATCGGTAATTTCGTCGATTTAAGTGGCGAGGCGATTTATGGTATGAATGTCACTTTAAATAATGCAGTCGAGATAGACAAAAATTCTCCTAGTCAGTATAAAGACAATGGTGAGTTTAATCTTACTTTAGAAATTGACAACACAGTAGACGGTGCAACCGAACTAAAAGACCTTATTGTGACTATTATTTTAGAAGAAGGATTAGACGGCGAGGGTGCTTATGACGAGGAAATAGTTGTCGACACTGACGAAGAAGGCAATGATATTTTAGAAAAAACAGGCAAACGGAAAATAGACATAAGCCTTACTACTGTTGAAGTTGGCGAAGTGCATCAAGAAGTTATAAAACTTTCAGCGACAGAAGCAAACCTTACGACTGCAAAACTTATAAATATTCAAGTGGCATCAACATCACTTGGCGATAAAGGCAATGCAAGCGTACAAAAATTTGTGTTATTACCAGGAACAGGAAGTGAAAAACCAAAAATCTCAATCGACTCGATAAATCCAGAAACAGTTTATTTCGAGGGTGATAAAACGATAAATGTTCTAGGTGATATGAGCGAACTTAGAGCGATTTATGGCTCGTCTGGTTGGGATGTTTATTTAACTCACACACAAGGTTCGCAAGATTTAAGAATTCCAAAAGACAAGATTGTTTTTGTTGATGAAGATATGTCGACGATGAATTTATTTGTAACAGAAACGCTTGTTGTCGGCGAATATAATGTAGAGTTTAGATTTACTGATGCCGATTTGATTGATGCATTTGGTGAAAAAATCACATCAAATCAGAAAGTGACAGTATCTTCAGATGAAAAATACAAACTTCTTCATTATGGTACTATTGCAGTAGTTCGAGATAAATCAAACGCAAAAGAATATCGAACACTTTTATTCCCAACAAAAGCTCATTTTGAAAATTATGTTGATGGATATGTTCCAGACAAAGAAACAAATGGAATTGCAAAAGATACAGGAACTTATCCAAGTTATGCAAGTATTAATGGAGATAGTATAACAGCAAGTGAAATTATTATGATTTTGCAAGGTGATTTTAGACAAACAGAAGCTAATTCATATAATTTTGAAGCGTCAACGCTAAATGGCGATATTATCATCAATAATATTTTGAAATATACAGGCGATACGACAGTTTCTATATCTCAAATTGACGATTTTAGAGGTGTTAAAGTTTCGGGTGATGGTGAACTCACAGTAATAAATTCAGTTTCGGTTTGGGGCGATGTTCCTTGGGAAATTATTTTAAACAAAGGAACAAATTATACGCTTGATATGGATAAAGTTGCTGCTGGTAGTGCAAAACCTGTAAAACTTGAAGTTTGGGAGTATTTTAATTACTTAAAAGCAAATAACGTTCATGGATATACTTTCGAGCTAAGTTATGGATTGCTTTCAAAATCTATTGGTGATGCAAATAAGCTTGATGATGAATTTGAAGCTGAGTATGAAGGCATGCCACTTTATGGAATTTCTTTCGGAGGAAAAATAGGTCTTCCTATGAATTTCTTTGATGCAAAAGTTGAAGGTACAGATGCACATACTGCTGCGACAAAAGAAACAAATGAAAATGCCGAAGAAACAAAACCAGTTGCAGAAAGTGAAACTCCAGCGACGCCAGAAAAAGATATACCAAAAGGTTCAATTATTTCCGACCAATTTTTGGTAGTTGACATTGACGATGTAAGATTTGGTCAACGGCTAAACAACCCAGAAGACACAGGTTTTGTTGGAATTGCAGCTCTTTTAGAATTTGGATTACCACAAGGAACATTTGATGCGATTACAAAAGCTGGATACGGATTTAATGTTAAGTTCAGATTAGACACCTTTGAAGATGAATATGATTTATCAACGAAAATCGACCTTGTAGAGCTTTGTAAAATTGATTTCACGCTTAATTTTAAAGGTGTTTTAATTAATTCTGGTCCTGCAAAAGGAAATTACGAAGTAATTCCTGACGATATCGTGTTCTCATATTCTCAAGCATTAGACCCAGCAGCAGCTTTCACTGGAGTTGAGTTTGTTGGTGCAAATGGAGGAATTAGAGATTTAGCAGACCATTTTGACACAAATATTGTAACAGAAATTCCTAAAACTACTTATGAATTAGGACTTAAATTCAGAATTGCTGCTGGTCTTAATTTAGACATAACAGGAAATGCAAGCCCTACTAGTATAAAATTAGACGGCACATTAACTGACTCATTAAGCTCGCTTATTCTTCCGACTTTGATTACTGAAGTAACGGATTCAGATGGAGATGTTGTGAAAACAGCAGTCGATAATCTTATTGGTGCGAAATGGGAAGATAAAAATAAGAACGGAAAATTTGACCCTGGAGAGGAAGTGCTAGACAAAGATGGAAACATACAAGAATCAGGTATTATTAAAGGCACAGTAAGCTTAGGATTTGATTGGAAAGACGATGTTATCATGGATTTATCAGGAAGTGTGGACATACTTTCTGGAGTAATTTCAGGTAAATTTAGATTTTTAATCAATTTCAGCTCACTTTCTGAAAGTCCTGAAATTTATATCTTCATATCAGCTGCAATAAAAATACCAACGATTGTTCCACTTATCGGTGATTTAGAGCTAACAAAAGTTGAAGTTGCCGGAAGTTCGAATTTTATCGGTGCGAACCTTACAGTGATGTCATTCCCACTAGGCATAAAATATGACTGGAACGAAGAAGACATCGATTGGAACGTTACTGGACATGTAAATCTAAATCCACCAGCAGATTGGGCGATCCCAGCTTCGCTTGGAGCAGTTATGTCAATAGTAGACGAAAATGGAGCACCAGTTAAGGTGACTTATGGTTCAAACGTTCATACTTTAGCATATATGCAATCTGCACCGTCGATGGATTTAATCGAAACTATGTCTGTTGTTTCAGAAAAATCAATCTACCTTAGCGAAATTTCTGATAATCTTTTATTCACAGTTCCATACACATACGATGGAGCAGAAGAAATTAATGTAGACAGCATAACAGTTATAGCACCAGATGGTATGCCACTAGCATTAGAGCAAGCTGATTTATTAAAAGGCACAGGAACATTTAGCACACAAGAAATGCAAGATGGCTCGAATTATATCTATTTCTCAGTACCACATGCAACAAATGCACACTTAGGTACTTTTACAGTTAGAACTTCTGTTGAAGGGCTAGAACTTTTAGATATCACAGCACAAGGCGTTTTAGATGTTGCGAGTATTGAAGGTGTTAGTGCAAATTATAACTCGGCTGACCCATTTGCAGTAGATGTTTCGTGGGTGGCAAATGAAAAATCAACAAAAGAAACATCGATTGCACTTTATCTTACAGAAAACGCAAATATTATCGCAGATATTAAAGAGAATGGATTAGACACAGTCGATTTAGGTGTTAACATTAGTGAAAGCGATGGAAATGTAATCGATTTTGACACAGAAATGGGAACACTCGAAACGATAATTCCTCCTAATATGAACGACGGAACATACCATGTGCTAGCAGTTTACGTTTCAGGAACTGGTGGTGTAAGCTATGCTTTATCGAGCAATTCATTTGAGTTTTCAAATCCGAATTTACCAATAGGAACAGTGGATAATGCGTCGCTAACTTACGGTGGAAACGGAAATATATACCTAAATATCTTTGATGAAGACAGTGAAAGCGCCGATTATACACATTATAGAACAATTCTTTATAAAAAAGATATGTATGGAAATTATGTAGATTTAGGCGAAATAGCAGCAGGCGAATTTTCAAAATCAAATCCTGATTTCTTCACAAATTACATACAAGAAGGCGAAGGTAAGCAATATTTAATTAAAACATTAGAGCCACTAGAAACTGGCGAAACTTATGTAGCACGCGTTGTTTTAACAAATGAAGTTTATGATAGAAAAGGCGAGTATGAAGCAAGTTATATGAGCCGAGAATATTATCAAACAGCACCGTTTACTTTACCAGAAAAAGATGCACCAGTATTACTTTCGGTAGAAACAAACATAGATGAATATTTAGATTATGAAGCACCTATAAATGTTGATACTTTGGAGGCGACTTATAAATTTGATAGACCAGTAAAATTTGAATATTTAATCAATGGAACAGAATATTCGAGTGATGTTTATAGCGAAGAGGCTAGAATAGTTCACGAGTTAAATGATGGTGCAGTTGAAACAAGTTTCAAAGCTTATGGTTTAAATGAAGATTATTCAACAGATGCAGACTTCTTAGATGTAAAGGGTTCAAGTTTAGGCTTTAAAGTAGACACAAGCGCACCAGTTTTGATGTTGCACACTGTTTCTTATGAAGGGATTGAAGGAATAGAAAACAGCGGAACAGCAGTTCAAAACACATTTATGGCTGATGAACATGGAAATTACACGATTTACGGTCTGACAAACACAGGTGCTATAATCACAGTTAATGGCGAAGAACCAGAAAGTCTTGAAATCAGCGCCGATGGCAATTTCGAGCTTTATGGAACTATAAAAAATGATTATGGCAAAGAAACTTTAGAAATCAAAGCAAGTGATACGGCTGGTAATGCAGTTTCCGTAGTTGTAACAGTTATTAGAGAAGATTACAATGATATAAATGACCTTGAAATTTACGCAGTTGTGACAGATAAAGACGGTTTAGTGACAGACAGAAATTTAACTATAAATGAAATTGGTCAAAATTATATCGAGATTTACCCAGAAGACAGAATTGAATTCGATGTTTTCGGTGTTACTTCTAGAGGGAATAGAATTCGACTTAAAAATGATGAAATAGTTTGGAACTCTTTATATGAAGCGAATAATTTATCATATAATGGCGAAAGTTTTGAAGGTGTTTTAATCGGAGAAACTGCATTAGTTGTCGGGAAAATAGATGCTTTAGTTATTAAAGACAACAAGGCTGAAAAATTCCAATCAGAAGAATATGTAATCGTTAATGTGAAGGAAACTTCAAAAGCACTTTTAGAACAAGCAATTTTAGAGGCAGAAGAATTATTAGCATTACCATTATCATCGATAACAGCGTCAGAAGAAGAACAAGCAGTGCTTTTAGCTACTACAAATGAGGCGAAAGAATTAGTCTTAAATCCTAGTAGCTTAAACAGCGAACTTGACCTTATGACAGAAAAATTAAACGATGCAATTTCGCTTTATAAAAAGCAAGCAAGTAGAGTTTATCCAGTATCAATCGAGCCTTTTGAAATTATTATTCCAGCAAAAGGTGGAGGATACGTAGATGCTGAAACAGTTACAGCAACCATTACAAACATAAGCGAAGCAGAAATTTCTAATATGGTGGTTACGCTTATCGGAGATAACGCAGAAGATTTCGTTATTGATATAAGCGAAACTAGTAGCACGCTTTTAGTAGATGGTGAAACAACATTCAAAATAACTCCAAAATCAGCACTTGGAATTGGAGCATATAATGCAAAAGTTATGGTAGAAGTGCCAGAACTAGAAACAAGATACGCAAATGTAAGTTTCATTGTAAAACGAGCAGGAATAGGGGATATTGACCAAAATGGAGTTATAAATATTTCTGATGTTGATAGATTGTTCCAGTTTGTTCAGGGTGAAACAAGCGATATCACCTTAGAGATAGGAGATTTAAACGGAGATTTAGTTATTAATATTTCAGATGTTAGTAGACTTTTTGATCATGTTAACGGATCAAATCCGATTGAGTAAATGTTTAAGTAGCAAGTGCAAATTTAAACTTTGCACTTGCTAAATAGGAGGAAAAGATATGATTAAATCAAAGAAAATGATTAGTAAAATTCTTGCAATATCAATGATATTTTCGATAACGCAATCAATTGTAGCGTTTGCAAACATACCAAAAGACGAAAATCCATATACTTTTACAATTACAGCCGACAAAACAGATTTAGAAATTAGCGATGAAGACCAAACGGTTGTTTTTTCGGTGCATTTATCAGGAACAGAAGAAAAGCATGCTTACGCTATGCAATTTCAATTTATGCATAATGAAAACTTGATTTTAAGTGATATAGAGTCATTTAGTGAAAATGAAGGTGGATATTATATTAATGAAAATATAATTTATCATAATAAATATATGCCAGAAGGAGCATTTTTAGTGGCAGAATATCTACCATCTACAAGAATATTTGCCTGCTATGGTTCTACCAAAGACAGAAATCTTCAAATAGAAGATGTGCTTATTATGACAATTGAGGCGACTATTCCAGCTGGAACTTATGGTGATTTTAGTTTGGATATACTCCAGTGGGAAGACGGTGGCGATCTTAATAAGGCAACAGTTGTTACGTCACAAGGTTCTATAAGTAATCTTCCGACAGTAGTTATCGACAGCGTTATCATAGAAAATCCAGCGACTGGCATTGACATCACTGATGAAGAAATTACGCTTTCAGCTGGTGGAACACAAGCGTTAACTGCGAATGTGACACCGATTGATACTACTGATGAAATAGAGTGGACTTCTAGCGATAGCGATGTTGCGATAGTTGACGAAAACGGAAATGTTTCGGCAGTTTCAGCAGGAAGTGCGACTATCACAGCCAAAGCTGGCGATTATAGCGACAGTGTTAGCGTTGAAGTTAATGCAAAATCGCAAGACGCATTAGTGATTTCTAGTGCAAATACGGTTAATTTTAACGACACATTAACCCTAGAAACTACTGGTGGTAGTGGCAGTGGTGGCGTTTCGTATGAAGTGACAAATGGCACAGGAGAGGCGACTATTTCTGGAAACACACTAAACGCGACACAAGTAGGTACTGTTACAGTTAAGGCGACAAAAGCAGGGGACAGCGAGTTTGGTAGCGTGACTTCTGCACCACAAGAAATTACTATTAACAAAATAGATTATGATGGAGCGAAATCACAGAGCATTGATGTTGCGCAAGCAAGTGCAAATTATAAAGCGACACTTCCAGCATTGCCAACTGGTGCTATGTATGATTTTTCAAACAAAACATCTAGTGGTTTTGGAATTTTAAATGCGAGCCTAAATGGTAGCGAGTTGGTATTAAATGTTGATGCGACAAGTAACAACATCGATGACATAGGATATATCGAAATTCCTGTAATAAATGCAACGAATTACAACGATTTTGCTTATCGTGTTAATATGAAAGTAGTTGATAAAACCCCGCAAAATATCTCGTTTAACGATGCAGTTTATAACGCGAATTTTGGAGATGATGATTTTGCGATTACAGTTAATGGAGCAAATACTACCGTAACTTATGGAAGTAGCAATGAAGCAGTTGCGACAGTAAACCCTACAACTGGTGAAGTTTCGATTGTAGGAGTAGGTTCGACAAACATAACAGCAACAGCAGTTTCTGAGGGAATTTATGCTAGTGCAAATGCGACATATAATCTGCTTATTAGCCCAAAAGAATTAACAGCAGATATGGTTTCTGCTATTGAAGATGTGACTTATAATGGTCTAGCGCATGAACCTTCGGTAGAGGTAACCGACGAAGTCGATTTAACAATAGGCACTGATTACACAGTTTCTTATAGCGACAATATAAACGCAGGACAAGCAAAAGTAACGATTACAGGTACTGGAAATTATACTGGCGATATAGAAAAAACTTTCAAAATAGTAAAAGCTACTATTTCTGACGGAATGCAATCAACAACAGTGAGATATAACGATATCGCGACAAAAACAGTAGCAATAACAGGCATTCCAACCGATGCAAATGTCACAAATATCACTATTTCGGAAACTGATAATGAAAATATCATCGGAAATAGCAATATTTCGAGCGAAAGCATTTCGTTTGAGCTTGAAAATGGTCTTGCCTTTGAAAATCAATCGGCAATGCTTACTGCAACAGTGGAAAGCTTAAACTATGAAGATTTCGACTTTGTTCTTACAGTTAATTTGAGTGATAAAATGTCGCAAGACATAAGCTATGCCGTAACATCAATGGCAAAAACTTATGGTGATGCATCATTTGTAAATGAAATTACAAAAACGACAGTCGAGGGTGATATTTCATATTCAAGTAGCGATGAAAATATTGCAACGGTTGACAGTGCGACAGGCGAAGTTTCAATAGTAGGTGCTGGTATTGCAACTATTCAAGCGATAGTCAGCGACACTGATGAATATGCAAGTGCGACAGCAAGTTACACAGTTAATGTTTCGGAAAAACCGATTACTATTACAGGAATAAAGGCAACAAACAGACCTTTTGATGGCACAAATTTAGTCGATATAACAGGTGGAACTCTTGAAGGTATAGTATCTTTAGATAATGTTTTCGCAAATGTTCCGACTACTGGTACTATGGCTGATGCAAATGTAGGAATAGCAAAAGCAGTTTCTATAAAGGATATTACATTAGAAGGCGAAGACGCTTTAAATTACACATTAACAAAACCAACAGGAATTGTGGTAGATATTTCGAAAGCTGACTTTAATGGAATAAAATCTGATAGTGCAAATGTTTTAAAAACTGGTGCGACAGATGCAACAATAAGCCTTCCACAAATTCCAAGTGATGCAAGCTTTGGTGCTCCAGTTGCAAGTGGCGATGTTATGGCTAGTGATATGAGTATTTTAGGCGATGTATTAACTTATGATGTAGGCATATCAGAAGTTGGTAAAACCGGGTTAATTACCATTCCAGTTTCAGGTTCGGTAAATTATAATGACTATGATATAGTTATCACATTAACATCGATTGACAAAACGATGGTAACAGTTTCTGGTATTTCAGTTTCTGACAAAACTTACGACGGAAATGTTGTAAACTACACAGGAACTGCAAATTCAGGAGCATATACAGGTGAACTTCAATATATTTGGAGTAGTGGAACAGCACCGAAAGATGCTGGAAATTACACACTTACAGTGAAAGTTCCAGAGAGCAATCCTATGTATTCAGGCGAACAAGTAATTAATTTTGAAATTGTTAGAAAAGACATTTCTATCGATGTGAAAGACAAAACAGCGACTGTGAATGATGCACTTCCACCATTAACAACGAGCGATTATGAAGTTTATGGACTTGTTTTAGGCGAAAGTTTAATCACTGAACCTACTTTAGTCTACGACCCAGTAGCACCAGATATGACCATAGCTGGAACAGCAAGAATAATTGCGAGTGGTGCAGTGGCTGATGCAAATTATAACAATGTAATCATATATAGTGAAGGAATTCTTTCGATAAATGAGCAATCTGTTCCAAACAGAAGACCTTCTAGCGACGATGACAACAATGATGATAGTAATGACGATATCATTATCGAAGATGTAGAAGTTCCACTTGCAGCGTCATTACCATTTGAAGATGTAAGCGAAACAGATTGGTTTTATGAAGATGTTTTATATGCATATACAAATGACTTAATGAAAGGCGTAAGTGACACTATTTTCGACCCATTATCAAGCACAACTCGTGCAATGCTAGTTACCATTTTACATAGAATGGAAGGGGAGCCAGAAGTTGAGCTTATGTATGGAAACGCAGCGGATGTAGTACAAGGTTCTTGGTATGAAATGGCGATTTCTTGGGCAGCAAAAGAAGGCATTATTTTAGGAATTGGCGAAGGAATGTTTGCCCCTGATGATGCTATAACGCGCGAACAACTTGTGACAGTCCTTTATCGCTACAACGGCTCTCCAAAAGTAGATGGAATGCTTGATTTTGTAGACGACGATGAAGTTTCAGATTGGGCTTATGAAGCTATGATTTGGGCAGTTGATGTCGGATTAATAGAAGGAAAAACTGACGGAATTTTAGACCCAAAAGGAACAGCAACAAGAGCAGAAATTTCAGCAGTTATTCATAGATATTTAGAGTTAAGTTAAATG
The DNA here is from genome assembly GCA_964370735.1 of uncultured Oscillospiraceae bacterium. GTDB lineage: Bacteria > Bacillota > Clostridia > Oscillospirales > Butyricicoccaceae > CAYJLC01. Next base: position 22,497 of record CAYJLC010000016.1, on the reverse strand, counting down.
AATTAAAGGTGGCTATCATTTGATAGCCACCTTTAAAATGAGCCTGAAAATAATTTGCAAAATAAATCTTAAACCACAAAAAAACCACCTTTTTCATAGCTGAAATTGATGGTTTTTAAGTTTTTTATTGCATTAATATTTTGAAGGTTAGTTAAAATCAGTAATGCCTAATTTTTCTGCATTTGCCTTAATTTTTTCTGTTTTAATAGCAGAAATTTCTTCAAACCCAGTATTATCTAAATAAGTTTCAAATTCAGCTATGATGTTGTCAAAATCAGTTTCCGTAGGAGCTTGGATTAAACTTGCTAGAGTTGTCGCCCAAGTAGTGTTGATATTAACTAAGTTTCTAGCTTCAGCAGAACCTGGTTCTGGGTCAGTGTTTTCAATTAAGAATTGTGGTTTTAGGTACTCGCTAGACCAGTCTTGAATTTGTTCGATTGCAGGATTTCTTTGAGATGCACCATTTTCAATTGAGAATAAATCGTGTCCGAAGAACCAGAATTCGCCCATTCTGTATTCTGTTTTGAATAAATCAGCGTTTTCGTTACGAATTGCTTCAACTTCAGGTAAAAATACTGCTTTCCCATCTTCGTTTAGCTCATAAGTTTCGCCTTCAACACCATAAGTAGTTAAATATTGACCTTCGTCACTTAATAAATATGTGAAAAGTTGAATAGCTTTTGCAGGGTCAGAACAATCTTTTGAGATGTAAGTTACTGTCCAACCAGATAAACCAGATTGGTTCATAGTAGGTTCGCCATAAACTTCGCTTGATGGTCCTTGAACTGCGATATATTTTCTAGCAGGGTCTTTAGAAATATTATTTGCAAGCGTGCTTCCTAGTTGTGCAGCCCCTGTTAATAAAAATGTCGCATATTCGCCTTCTTGTACTTTTTCTTCGAAAATAGTGTTAGTATCTGCGAAGTTATCTGGGCTTACATAGCCATCTAAATAAGCTTCGTTAACTACTTTAATCCAAGATAAATATTCTTCGTCTAAATTTCTGTAATAATATTCACCAGTTTCAGTAGTGATTGGAACACCTAAATAATCTGCTAATGAACCGAAAGAACCAACATCGCCATTTTGTCCGAAAGGTCTAAAACCGAAAGGAGTTACTTCAGGATATTCTTCTGAAATACGCTTCATTGTGTCTAAAAATCCTTCTGGAGTTGACATATCAGGCTCGCCTAGTGCAAGATAGATATCTTCTCTGATAACAAATCCGTCATTTCCGTAAAGTAAACCACTTTCGTAGTCAGCTTGTGAGTTTGAGTATGAAGGATAGCCATACGCTTTGTCATCTGATAATTTATACCAGTCTAAAGTTTGTCCGTCGGCAACTTCAACGAAATATGGGTCATATTGTTCTGCAAGCTCTAAAAGTGGAAGTGCCCAAGTGTCTGCTTTTAAGGCAGTTTGAGTTGAACCACCGAAAAGAGTAATGATATCTGGTAAATCACCACCTGCAAAGTAAGTATTTAATTTTGTGTCGTCACCAGTTAAAAACTCGATAGTTAAATTCAAATCTTCAGTTAATTTTTTCGTTACAACATCATTTCCGTAATCTGTGTTAAACCAGTCAGCGTTTACATACCAAGTTAAGTTAGTGTCTTCTCTTGTGTCTAACTGCCACGCTGGAGTAGATGCGTCAAGTTCATAAGTAATTTCTGAAACTACTGGTGCATTGTCTGCTGTACCACAGCCAGAAAGTAATAGACCACTTGATAAAGTTAATGCAAGACCTCTTTTAAAATTAGTTTTCATAATATATCTCCTTTAAATATTATTTATTCTTTTACTGCACCAATCATCATACCTGATAAGAAATGCTTTTGTAAAAATGGGTATACAAGAATAATTGGCAATGTTGCGATTACTATTGTCGCAAGTTGGATTGATTGTGCTGTTGTTTCGATAACAACAGAGCTTGATGTAGAAGCAGCTGTTTGTGCAGTTTGTGAAATAATGATTTCATAAAGCTTCATTTGGATAGGGTATAGAGCTTCGTTGTTGATATAAAGCTTTGCTGTCATATAGTCATTCCATTGATAAACACCATGGAAAAGCCCTATTGTACACAAAACTGGCTTTGATAATGGAAGAACAATTCTTGTGAAGATTGTCCAAGTGTTAGCACCGTCTATTCTAGCCGATTCTTCTAATGATTCTGGAACTTCTCTAAAGAAATTCATAAGGATAATCATGTCATAATAGCTAAATAATGCAGGGATAATATAAACCCAAAAGCTATTTAATAAGCCAAGTGACTGGATAAGAAGGAAAGTTGGTATCATACCAGCGCTTATAAACATCGTGATTAATCCAAGTGTAGTATAGATTTTTCTGCCTTTAAGATAGCTTTTGCTCATTCCATACGCCACCATAGATGTGAAAAGAACGTGTGCAACTACACCGATTATAGTTTTTATGATAGAAACGCCAAAAGCAGTCCAAATGCTATCATCAGCAAAAACAATTTTATAGTTTTCAAGTGAAAATTCTGTTGGAAATAAGTTAAGCCCCGAAGAAGAAAGTGCATCTGGTGCTGTGAATGATTGTACAACAATTGTCCAAATCGGCACAATTATGATGATTGAAAATAGAAGCATTAATGCAGCGTTTAGAATATTAAATATTCCTGTTCCATCTAATCGTAATTTTTTTGTTTTCATTAAATGCACCCCCTAGAATATTGATTTATCATTAAGGTTTTTAGTAACTTGATTTGTAACCACGACTAAAACTAATGATACTATTGATATTGCAAGACCGACAGCTGTGGCATAAGAGAAATCTCCTTGTGCAAGACCGATTCTATAAACATACGAGTTTATAACCTCGGCAGTTGGCGCATTTAGAGGATTCATAAGCACTAAAGTTTGGTCTAAGTTTGAATTTAAAAGTCCGCCTACTGATAAAACGAACATAAGAGCGATGATTTGGCGCATAAGTGGAAGAGTGATGCTCCATATTTGACGTAATTTAGATGCACCGTCGATTTGAGCTGCTTCGTAATATGTAGGGTCAATTCCAGCGATGGCTGCAAGGTATATTATTGTGTTCCAACCAGCTTCTTTCCAAACATCGGATAAAACAGCAATCATCCAGTATTTATCAGGGTCGATAAGTAGATTTTCAGCAGTGTCTATAAGCCCGAAAAATAATAATGTTTCAGTTACGATACCATCAGTTGAAAGCCAAGAAACAAGCATACCACCTAGTACAATCCACGATAAAAAGTGTGGCAGATAGGAAATTGTTTGAACAGACTTTTTGAAATAACCATCTTTAAGCTCTGAAATTAGAATTGCTAAAACAATAGGAATTGTAAATCCGATTATTAATTTTAAAAAACTAATCCCCAAAGTATTTACAACAGAATCCCAAAACGCTTGGTCAGTAAAGGCTGTTTCGAAGTTTTGAAACCCTACCCAAGGAGCAGTTGCAAATGTATCAATTGCTGTGTAGTATTGAAAAGCGATTGATAGACCATAAAGTGGCAGATACGAGAAAACAATCATAAAGATTAATCCCGGTAATACCATAAGTTGTAATGGCAGTTGCTCTTTAAAGCTTCGAGAAACACCTAATTTTGGTTGCGTGTTTTTTCTTGTTTTTATCATTTTTTACCTCCAAATAATAGTTGTTGCTGATTTTCTTTTTGATTTATATGAAATAACTTCATCTTTAAACGATATTTGAATGTCTTTATCGATAGATAAATCGTTATTTAATACTAAAATTGTACTTCCGTCTGGGTTTTTAAAAGCCACATTATTAATGCCATCTATATCACTTGAAAAAATTCTAATAGCACCTTGTTTTATGTATTTACTAAAATGAGCTAGCGCAAAATAATCTAAATTATATGTGATATCTTTTGTCTTTTGATTTATTTTAAGAAGTCCTCGGCAAGTGCTTTTTCCGAAATTCGGAACAGTAGGTCCGTTGTTTTCATCCAAAGCAATATTCCACAAAACAACAGATTTTGAATGATTTTTAAGCGAGCCTATGCTTGTTCTCATAATTGAAGTAAATGCATTTTCAAATGGCGCAATCCATTCTCCGGCAGAAGCTTCGGTAAAATAAACACTTTTTTCTGGGAACTCATCAAAAATCACCGATTGAGCAGAAGGTTCTCCACCATAAACGTGCCAAGCAATACCGTAAACGCAGTCGTAAGCAGTCGTTAAAACTTCTTTAGCATATTCTGTTACATCCCAATTGTGGTCGTATGCTATAATTTTCGCTTTAATATCATTCGCTTGAAACTCAGGGTATAAATAATTTTTTATGAAATTTGCCTCTTGAGTTGCAGAAAAAGCCATACTCGGATAGTGCTTTGGTTCATATAATGGCTCATTTTGAGGAGTTATCGCAAAAATTTCAATACCATTATCGGCATAAGCCTTGATAAATTTTGCAAAGTATTTTGCATAAACTTCGTAGCAATCATCGCGCAAAGTGCCTGCATTCATATTTTTCGTGGTTTTCATCCAAGCAGGTGCAGACCAGGGCGACGCCATAATTTTTATATTAGGATTTATTTTAAGCATATCTTTTAAAACAGGCAAAATATATTTTTCATCGTGGCTTATAGTAAAATGGTTCATGTCAAAATCATCTTCGTTGTTTGGTGTATCTTGATATGAATAAATGCTAAGGGCATAATCGCTTGCACCTATTGGCTGTCTTATAAAAGTAAGCCCTATTCCGTCATTTTCATCAAATAACTTCGAAATAACTTCGTCTTTGCTTTCGTTTGATAAAACGTCATATACCAAATATGCCGAAGAATCTGTGAAAGATGCGCCAAAACCATCTAGTGTTTGGTAGGTTTTAGTATCATCGATAAAAATTAAAACGTTTTTATTTTCTGGCATAGAAAAATCGTCTACTTTTTCGTTAGATGAATTTTCAACGAAAGAATCGTCTTTATCTAAAATTAAAACGTTTTTATTTTCTAGCAAAAAACAATCTTCTGCAAGTGTTTCGTAAATTTTAATCATTTTAACTTCTCCGTTTTTTAAAATTTTGTGGTGCAAGAATCACGAATAACTAAATTTGCACTGATTTTCTCACTAACAACATTTTCTTTATTAATAATTTTAATCAGCTTTTGTATAGCATTTATACCTAAACTTTCAGGATTAGGGTCAACAGTAGTGATTTTTGGTGAAAAATACTCGGTTTTTTCGATATTATCAAAACCGATAACGCTAATGTCATTCGGAACTGAATAACCTTCGCTTTCTAAAGCGCGAATAGCACCAAACGCCATTAAATCATTTGCACAGATAAAAGCCTCTGGAAGTTCTAATTTTTTAGCGATATGTTCTTTAATCGCATCATAAGCAATGCTTTCGTGATAACCACCGTTTATTTCAAAATTTTGATTATGCTCTAGTCCTAATTCTTTTAATGCTGATAAAAAACCAAGATATCTTTGCTCTTCATCATAGTTTTTGACATTACCATGCAAAAATCCGATTTTTTTATGGCCTAATTCAGTCAAGTATTTTGTAGCATCTTTTATAGCAGAATGGTTATCGATTACAACACTTTTTAGGTTATCGTCGTCTACTTCTCTGTCTAAAAATATAATCGGAATATTTGAGTTTTTAAGATAATCTAAATGCTCATCAAGAATTTTTTCGTTTAAGACAATTGCTCCGTCAATATTATTTGCAAGGATAGAACGAGCAGAATCGCCTTCGACTTTCTCATTGTCTAAAAAAATAGTAAGTCCAAAGCTATGTTTTGCAGCTTCAAAATGCATAGCATTTAAGAACACACTGAAAAATGCACCCTCGATATTGGTTAAAAATATACCTAAAACCATAGTTTTTGAGCCTTTTAGAAACTTTCCACTCAAATTAGGTGTGTAATTCAGCTTTTTAATAACAGACATCACATGCTCTTTTGTGGCATCTTTAACCACATCAACACCATTAATAACATTTGAAACAGTTGATATTGAAACTTTTGCCTCTTTTGCGACATCTTTGATTGTAATCATAAGTATTTCCTCGAATTAAAACGTTTTTATTGATAATTTATTATAGCATATCTAATTTTTCCTTGCAAGATTTATTTTAAACAAAAAAAAGGTGTAGTTATTGTTGATATTGCACAAACAAAAGTAAAATAACACAAATCAGAAGTTACCTTGAGATAAGTTGATTGAAACAAAATATGCATTTTAATTATGCAATAAGGCAAAAAAATGAGAAGAATACTACATTTTTTATGACCATATAGCTAATTACTTATTATTAAAGGCGGGCTTATTTATAAAGTTAGATTTTGAGCCATATATTATAACATATAAATGCAAATTTGTAAATTACCAATTTTAACACTTTACTTTGCTTTTTTAGTAATTAACAAAAATCATAAAAAATGATATTATTATATATAATAGGTGAGTTATTCGCTTTTTTATAAATTTAAGCAAATACAAGTGTTTTAGCTAAATAAAAGTGTTTTGATAGGAGGTATTATGAAAATGTTATCTTCACTAAAATATATATCGATAGTTTTAGCCATAATTGGTTTAATATCATTGCTAAGCTTTAGAAATGATGGAGTGAATATGGAAAACGGAATATCAATTGGAAATGCACTAGACGCGCCAAAAGGAAAAGATTGGGGCGTTACTATGGAAAATAGCCTTCTAGATTACATAAAAGAACAAGGATTTGATACTGTTCGTTTGCCTATTAGATTTTCTGATTACATAGATGAAAATTACATGCTAGACGAAGAATTTATGCAAGAAATTGATGGTTATATTGAATATGCGCTGTCGATTGATTTAATAATTATCATTGATATGCATCATTTTGTAGAGCTAGTTGATGCTGAGGCTATCGATGAGGATAAAAATCTTCCAGATGATTTTGACTATGAAAGAGCTTTTTACGAAATGTGGGAGCAGATTAGTATAAGATATAAAGAAATGCCAAAAGAGCTTGTTTTTGAAATATTAAACGAGCCTAAAGACGATATTACGCCAGAAAAATGGAATGAAATGGTGGCAAAAACTATATCGATTATAAGGGAAACAAATGAAACACGAAAAATTATAGTTTCAACTGCAAGAACTGCAATTGTAGAAGCCTTTGACGACCTAGTTTTGCCGAAAGATAATAATTTAATTGTGACATTCCATTATTATACCCCATTAGAATTTGCGTTTCAAAATGACGAAAATCATAGTGATTATGAATTAGACGGAGAAATTCACTGGCTTGGAAGCGAAGAAGACCTAGAAGAACTCGAGAAAAAATTTAAAATAGCAAGTGACTTTGCAAAAGAAAATAACGTCGAAGTTTTGCTAGGTGAGTTCGGAGTTGTGAAAACAGCACCGAGAGAATCGCGTATTAAATGGACTGAAGACATAGTTAAGATGGCGAAAAAGTACGATTTTTCGTATACATATTGGGAATTAGGTCATAATTTTGGCATATTTGACTTAGAAACAGGGGAATGGGATGAGGAAATGGTTTCCGTACTATTAGACAAGGAGGATTAATGGCAGATATTATCTCGGTTTTTAGAACCGAAAAGAAATATTTTATAACAAATAAGCAAACTATGTGTTTAAAGAGTAGACTAAATAATGTGCTAAAAAAAGACGCAAACTCGAAAAATGAGCTTGGTTACACTGTTAGAACATTATATTTTGACAGTTATTTAGATTCCGATTATTTTAATAAAATAGACGGAGATTTGTTAAGAAAAAAGATACGTTTACGGATTTATGACACAAATAGTCCTACTGCAAAATTAGAGCTCAAGCAAAAAGAAGGTGCACTTCAAAGAAAGCGTGTGCTTTCATTGAGCCGAGAAGATGCAGAAAGGCTTATAAATCGTGATTTTTCACCACTGCTAAAGATAAATAGCGAGTTTGCAAATTATCTTTACAGTGTAATGACAAGGGAATGTTATAGACCAAAATGCTTGCTTACATATTCAAGGCTTGCTTTTATGTCACCGACAAACGAAATCAGAATTACTTTCGATAGCAATATCAGATATACTTTTACTGATTTTAGATTATTTGAAGACTCGGTGGTATTAAGCCCAGTAGTGCACGCACCAATTTTAGAAGTGAAATATAATGAATTTTTGCTTCAACCTGTAAGAAATGCAATTGACACATTTAATTTAGCTGAATGTGCCATTAGCAAATATATTTTAGCAAGACAAGACAAACGATAAAGAGGAGAGTTTAAGGGAATGAGAAACGATATTTTAAATTATTTAGATGCTGAGGCTATTTCAGTACAATTAGATTCAGTAGTAATGAGCTTTATTATGGCATTTGCAATAGGAATAATGATTTTTATAGCATATAAATTTTGCCATTCAGGCGCTTCATACAATGGTAGATTCAATGTTTCACTGATTATGTTAACACTTATCACTACTTTAGTTATGAGCGTTATTGGTAGTAATGTGGCATTATCATTAGGTATGGTAGGGGCATTATCGATAGTAAGATTTCGTACTGCTATAAAAGACCCAAGAGATACGACGTATATCTTTTGGAGTATAGCTGTTGGTATTTGTTGTGGAGTTCAATCATACATAATAGCGCTTGTTGGTTCAGGTGTGATTTTCATAGCTATGCTTATTTTTAGTGCTGTAAAAAGCAATGACAGATATTTAGTTATTGCAGAGTTAGATTTAAGCCAAGCTGAAACGTTTGAAAAAGAAATTCAAATTTATTTCAAAGGAAAAGCAAGATTTTCTATGCAAAATATAAACGATAAATCTGTTGAGTATATTTACGAAGTTACAGAAAAAATTATAGATAAATCAAAAAAACAAAATAATTCAACGTTTGCAGTATATTTAAAAGAAAAAATCCAATTACAAAGATTAAGTATTGTAATGCAAATGGATGAAATGACAAGATAGTATGAATAGAAAAAAAGTAATGCTAACGGTTGCTGGCTTTGCCTTTGTAGTAGCAATCGGAGTTAATGTTTATATGAATTCACATGTAAGCACATATAGTTACTTACCACCTGCCGAAAATACCGATAAAGCTACCGATTTATCTTCTTTTGCGATAGAAGATAGCGATGATTTTCCTATGATTGAATTTGACTATGGGACAACTACATATTGGGACAAGAAAATTTTTGTAGACGAAAACTTTTCTTCTGAAATTCCAATTGTAATAATAGATGTAGGAAGTGACGAAATACATAAAAGTATGGAATGGGACGGCGAAAAAGGCTATATGGTAGCGATTGAAGGAATAGAACAATCGACAAAAAGTGTTGTGTCTATCATTGATAACGAAAATGATGTAAATAAAGCTTCGGACACACCGTCTTTAACATCGGATGTTTTAGTGTCTATTCGTGGAAATACTTCGCAAGGTTATGACAAAAAGCAATACAAAGTGGTTTTAACCGACGAAGAATATCTAAATAAAGATATGCAAGTTTTGGATATTGGCGAGGGGCATGAGTGGGTATTAAACGGTGCTTTTTCTGATAGTACCATGATGAGAAACTATATTGCATATACTTTAGCGGGAGAAATAAGCCCAAATACGCCAGATACAAAATACGTGGAAGTTTTAATTAAAAACGATAGTGGGTATGAGTATCAAGGATTATATTTGCTAATGGAATCAATAGAAAGAAGTTCTGATAGGGTTGATATTTCGCGTTATTCGGCAAATAGCAAAAACCATGCAACTTTTATTATGAAAAGAGATAGATTTTCAGAAGATGGGGTATTTCTAGATAATTATGGCAAACAAAATGATTTAACGCCTGGATTTATCGAAATATTGTATCCAAATAACATAAATAACGATGATTTGCAACTTTTAAGCGACAAAATCAGCGACTTTGAAAGAGCACTTTATTCAGACGACCCTGAAATTTTTTCTCAGTATAAAGATTTTATTGACGTTCAGTCTTTTCAAGATTATTTTATTTTAAACGAGTTATTTATGAATTATGATGCAGGATTTAACTCGACTTATTTTCATAGCGATTACTCTGGAGAAATTATAATGGGACCTATTTGGGACTTCGACTTAGCTTTTAATAACGATAGATTTATCGAAGGGAATTTCGAGGCGACAGCATTCCATCAGGCACCTTGGTTTGATAAATTGTTGCAAGACCCTTGGTTTATAAGTGGGCTTGTAGCGCGATATCATGAGTTAAGAGAAAATGAATTATCAGATGAGCGTATCACAAATTTAATAGAAACAACAGAGGCTCATTTAGGAACTTCAATAGATCGTGAGTGGGATAGATGGGGATATTATTATAGTGCAAATCTATACAATGCGTTTGAGTATGAAGACCAATCAACGGCTGAAAAGACTACATATAGCGAAGAAGTTGATAAAATAAGAGAAGCATATTTTAAGCATAGCAGTTGGTTAGACGGGCATATTGATAGCCTATATCAGTTCTCAGAACCTAGTTTTAACACCGGAGAAGAAGTAGAAATTGACTGGAGTGCTTATTTAGGCTATGCATTTATCGTGGTATGGCTTGCGTCTGTCGTGATACTTCAAAGGAGGATGAATTAGTGCAAAATAAAAAAAACGATGAAGTAGTTTATGATTTATTTTCAAAAGATGAAAACGATACTTCGGCAAAATATAGGAAAAAAACAAGGAAGAAATATAGCAAAGGTGCTCAAAGAAGAAAATTTCTATTCTATGTAATGGCGATATCTTCTATCATTTATATCGTATGGAGAGCAATTTTTACATTACCAGTAGACCAAGGGATATTGACGTTAATTTTTGGGATTTTACTATTTTCTTCAGAACTAATAGCTGTTATTGAAAGCATACTTAATCAAAACGCCTACGACGATAGCGTTTTACCAGAGATGCCAGTAGTTCCACATGAGCTATATCCAGATGTTGATGTTTTTATAGCGACACATACCGAGGAAGTGGAACTTCTTTATAAAACAGTCAATTCTTGCAAATTTTTAAAATATCCAGATAAAAATAAGGTTCATATCTACATTTGCGATGACACAAACAGGAGCGAAGTTAGGAAACTTGCCGATGATTTAGGTGTTGGTTATATCACTATAATCAATAATAAACACGCAAAAGCAGGGAATTTGAATAATGCAATAAGCAAGACAAATAGCCCGTTAATTGTCACATTAGATGCCGATATGATACCAAAAAGTGAGTTTTTAATGAAAACAGTGCCATATTTCTTCTTGCCTAAGGTTAAAAGAAATAAAGACGGTAGTTTTACTATGAAAACTAAAAGCGAAATTGACCCGTCAGAAAAAATTGGGTTTGTTCAAACACCACAAACATTTTATAATCCAGATATGTTTCAGTTCAATCTGTTTGCAGAAAAAAATATTCCAAACGAACAAGATTATTTCTTTAGGGAAGTAAATGTAGGAAAAAATGCTACAAATTCACCAATTTATGCAGGCTCGAACACAGTTATATCGCGTGAGGCTTTAGAAGAAGTTGGTGGAATACGAACAGGCACAATCACAGAAGATTTTGCAACAGGTATGGATATTCAAGCAAAAGGGTATATGTGTTTTGCGATACCAGACCCACTAGTTTCTGGGCTTTCTCCAACAACAATAGAGAGTTTAATAAAACAACGTGTTCGCTGGGGGCGTGGTTGTGTGCAAACTCTATTCAAACCAGAATTTTTCTTTGCAAAAATACCACTAGCCTCGAAACTTTCGTACTTTGCATGCCTATTATATTGGACAGCATTTTTTAGAAGGACAATATATATTTTTGCACCAATTTTATACGCAGTGTTTGGCATTGTGGTGGTAAACTTAGATATTTATCAGTATTTGCTAATAGGTTTTCCAGCTTATGTGATATATAATTTAAGTTTGCGACGACTTTCGCGTGGTAAAATTGACTTTAGATGGAGTAATACGATAGATACAATTCTAGCACCATATCTATTTTTACCGATTTTATTTGAAGCATTTGGTGTAAGACTAAAGAAATTTAATGTAACACAAAAAAGCTTTAACACGTCAAAAAACAGTGAATTTAGCTATGCAATTCCAAATATTATTTTCTTTGTTTCAGGCTGTATTGGTATCGTATTTTTAATAAATAGCATAATTTTTGAAAAGCAATATTTTAACGTTATCATATTATATTGGTTGGCACTTAATTCGTATTTTCTATTAATGAGCATAATTTTTATGACAGGAAGAGTGAATTATCGTGATAGTGAGCGTTTTGAAGCTTCACTGCCAGTAGAAGTAATCGAGGGTGACCATGTACTGCGTGCAGTCGTTAATGATATTTCTGAAACAGGCCTATCAATCACGTTAAAACATCCGATTTTCTTTAATTATGATGACCATTTAATAATTAAGCTGACTGATAGAAACTATAATGTGACTATGAACACAAAAATTGTTCATACGCATTTTGTTGATGAAACAACGTGTAAATATAATCTTTTCATTTCTGAAATTGACGAAGAAAATAGGTCGAACTATTTTGCTTTTATATATGACAGAGATTTTGTGTTTGCAACAAGTATTAAAACAAGTGGACTTGGCGATTTAATTAGGTTTATTCGCTCGAAATCAAAAAAATCTATTACTTCAAACAGGGTTTTACCTCGTGTAACTTTAGACAAGAAATTTGTAACTACAAATGATACAACCTTCTTTGTTTTTGATTTTAATGGCAGATATTTGACGGCATCGTCGAATAGTGCGACACTTGAATTTTATATAACAGACGATATTTTAGTAAAAGCGAATTTTGTTCGTGATATTGACAAAGATAGAACATTATTCGAAGTTGAAGATTGGGTTTCAGTTGCAACGAAATTAAGAGAAAAACATCTAAATATTTTTGCAATTGTTTAAATTTTACGCAAAATATCGTCACAGTAGTGACAGTTTATTAGTACAAGTGAGAATTATTGCTTGTACTAATTTTCTATGCGTTTGACAAATGTGATAGACCTATGATATGATTAAATAAAGTTTAAAAGGAGTGCTTAGATTGAATAAACTACATATAGCAATATGTGAAGACAATGATTTAGAACTAAACCATCTTATATCTATTATAGAAAATCATGGTGCCTCTATAACTTACCAGACATTTTCATCTGGGAAAGAATTTTTAGATACATTTAAAAGAGGCGTTTTTGACCTTTTGATTATGGATATTTACTTAGGAGATATTACGGGGATTGAGATTGTAAGCGATGTTAGGATGATTGACTCAGAAATTTGTGTAGCATTTCAAACTTCAAGTCTCGAACATACGCGCGCAAGCTATCGCTTAAATGCATTAAAATATCTCGAAAAACCTGTTGAAAAAACTGAATTACTAGAGCTTATAGATTTCACATTAATGAAAAAAAACAATGCTCCGTATTTAGAAATAGTATCAAACAGGAAGAATATGAGGATTTTATTATCCCATATTATGTACCTAGAGCAAAAATCAAGAAAGGTACTAATTTATTTAGCAAATGGCGAAATTATCACGACAAATACAAAACTTAGCGAGATACAACCAATGCTTACATCAGATTTTTTGAATTGCCATAAGAGTTATATCGTGAATTTATCTTATGTGAAAAATATAAATGCTGAATTATTAGTGTTTGAGATGACAAATAAATCTAATGTATACATACGCAGAGAGAGTTTTTCTAAACATAAAAGGGATTTTGAGAATTATTTGTTTATAAAAACTAGGGGGTAATTATGAAAATTTCCAAGATTTTTGAGAGAAGTATAAATATCCTGCTCGTGGTATTTATTTTGCTTTTAATAATCAGTGCATTAGGCACACCTATTGCTCGTACAGATTTAGGGGAAGTAAATTATGTTAAAGAAGTAATTTCTGATAACAAAAGTATTGAACTTCCACATACATTTGTAGATTTAGAAGGAAATACTAAAGTGGTAGTAACTATGGATGTAGACTACAAACTTAATGATTATATTTATTTAAAAAGTGTATATGCGCCACTCACAGTTTATATTGATGATATTTTAATCTATGAATTTGGTGCAGAAGGAACATATCCATCGTTTATGATTGACCCTGCGACAGGTGTATCGATTGTAAAATTGCCTAATGAAACTGGGGTAGCTGAACTTAGGATGGAGTTTTTATCGCCTAATTCAAGAACGTCACTCATAGTGCACCCACCGATTATAGGGCAATACACAGATATTTTAAATCATTTATTAACTCAACAGGGTTTACCACTTTTATTTTCACTACTACAATTAATTCTTGCCGTAATAGTGTTATTCATAGCAATATTCTCATTTATCGTTGGAAATAATCATAAAATTTTTATGTGGCTGGGATTTTTCTTGCTAGCTACGGGCTGTTGGTCGTTTGGAGAATACAACTTAACAGGCATTTTTATTAAAAATCATACTTTTTTATATCTGTTAGCATTTATAGGCTTGTATTTAATCACAGTTACAATTTTGAAATTTACTATGAATTTTGTGTCGTTTAGAAATCCAAAACTGCTTAAATTTACATATTTTTATGTAATGTTTTCGTGTGTTATAGCATTTGCATTACAATATTTCGATATTATGTCATTTTCGACTAATCTGTACTATTTTCATATTATTTTGCCACTTTCACTAACAATTTTAACGACTTACACTATAATTGAAGCTGTTAGATTTAGAGAAAAGAATGCTATAAGAATAGCTTTTCCACTAGCAATTTTAACTCTTTCATCAATTATGGAATTATTAAATTATAGAGTAGAGTTTACAAATGTGTTTTCTTCGGTTTTTCAAGTCGGTATCATATTTTTCACTATTTCTGTTATATATATCGGGAATTTTTATGCAAAAGACATTTTGGAACTTAGAGTTAGTAAGCATGAACTAGAATACAGGGTTAAATTAATGGAAATACAAGCAAGTGAGCAGAAAAAATATATGCAACTTGTT
>CAYJLC010000016.1:0-7514 GCA_964370735.1 uncultured Oscillospiraceae bacterium | reverse complement strand
ACATGACTTTCGACATCAATTAAAAGTTATTAGAGCACTTGCCGATGAAAGTGATAAATTACTAGAATATTTGAGCGATATTGAAGCTGATATACCAAATGGACAAGAGATTTTTTGTGACAATATAGCAGTAAATACTATTGTTTCGCATTATTATACCCTATGTAATGAAAAAAATATTAATATTTCTATAAATATTGATGTGCCTTTTAAATCAAAAGAGACAACCGACAGTGAATTGTGTGTTATTTTCGCAAATTTATTAGAAAATGCATTTGATGCGAACTTTTCGTTAAATAGTTCGAATAAATTTATTATTCTTAATAGCAAAATTTACAATGGCACTTTTGTGGTGACAGTGGATAACAGTTTTGATGGTGTATTAGAAAATAAAGATGGACATTTGATGTCAACGAAGCGAAAAGGGCTTGGCATTGGCACAGCATCTATAAAAAATATCGCAAATAAACATGGTGGTTTGGCAAAATTTGAAGCGACAAGCGACGTTTTTCACGCGTCTGTGTATTTTAATTTTTAGATGGATTTGTGAGCATTCTATCGCCTAAATAAAAAATCGAGGAGTTTTTAGATACTCCTCGATTTTTTTGCGTACTTTATTAACGTTACTATTAGTAAGATTTATTCTCTTTCGATTTTTACTAGTTTAAATGCAGAAAAAGTTAATGCTACTCTTTCGCCCTCTGAAACATTCAGTTCGATCGGCAGTGAATTTGGGTTTAATCCTGATGACACAAAAACTAAATTACTTGAATAAAAAACTTGCAAAGCATCGGAACTACCATTTCTAAGTGAAACAGTAGGTTCGTCTTGTGAAACACTATTTTTAATAGAATATTTGATTTTTGCAGCTATTCCATGAAACGCAGATTTTCTCTTGATGGTTATTGTTGCAGGATATGTAAATCTTTCAGTCGTATTTTCGGCTATTTTCGCGTAAGAGTCAGCTACTTTTGTATCTAAATCTTGTATACGTTTTCTTTCTTTATTGTCTGCAATAATTTGGTCTTTTAATGCAATTTTATCGGTGATTTTATTACCTAGAACACGAAGTATTACATATATAATCACAGTTATTGCCAAAAGAAAATAATTTTGCATTTCTGCTGTTAGAAAAATTAGACCTGCTGCTATACATGATGTAACTAGCATCATTGTGGCATTTAATAATGTTGCCTTTGTTGATTTGTGGTAAATTTTATATCTGAAAACCATTTTTTATCTCCTATTTTGTATGTGTTTATTTTGTTTGCATTTTTCATTTCTCGTTAAAATGAGCTTTGTGATTTCGTCGCAGTTTACAAAAACTCCGTCATTATCACCTAAAATAATCGCCTCTTCTATCTCGTCTAAATAATGCATTATACTTGTTTCGATAACCTCTAGCGACTCGTGACTCACAGGGTCGCTATAAGTCAAAAGTTCGCTTATTTTTTCGAGATTTTTTTGTATTTCTGGATTGCTAGACTTTGCAAGCGCGTTTGCTTTCGATCTTATTTCTTCGATAGTGATAATATTAAAAACATCATTTTCTTCTTGTTTTTTTACCGATAATCTAGAATATTCAAGCATTATTAAAGCAATAATTGATATAACTAGGATTAATGTTTGCAAAATATTTGCAACCCATAATGCTAAAACTTCGGCAAGCGACATAAATAAAATGCCTAAAGCCAATTGAATTATTAAGTATAAAATCCCTGCAAAAAGTATGATTAATCCTAAAAATCTGCTCTTTTGTAGTGTTGAACTTTTGTTCGCTCTAAATGAAAACAAAAATTGCAAAAGTATCGCTACAATCGAAAATGCAAATGCGCTCCAAAATACAGAATTTCGCTCAAAGGGAATTATAAATACCGTCGCTAAAAATGCAATTAAAATAACAGCTATTATCATAAACGATGTGATTTTATTATTTTTCATAAATTCTCCTTTCTAGCTTATACTCGTCCGTTGCCACAGTTAGGGCAGAATTTTGTTTCGATATTTTCTGTTCCACAAGTGCAGTTCCAAGTGGTTGGTGCTTTTTTCGAACCACATTCTGGGCAAAATGCAGAGTTAATATTCTTCGCACCACAAGTGCAGTCCCAAGCTTTAGATATATTTTTCTTAGTTCCACAATCAGGGCAGAAATTGCTAGATATATTCGATGTGCCACAGGTGCAATTCCAAGTATTTTCGAGAGTTACTGGTGTTTTTGTATTTTCAAATACCGGCGAAACCACATCTTTTGCCATACCAAAAGCACCACCCATAGCACCCATTGCAACACCTAAACCAGCCATATCAGAAACTATGGAACTACCACCATTTTCGCTTACGATACCATTTTGCATAGCTTCAAGTCCGACTTGTCTTGATGTTTCTTCGCTGTATGTGTAACCTTTAATACGCATTTCGTGGGCTTCTGCCTCGGCTTTTAATCTGTATGCTTCGGCGTCACCTTTAGCTTCGATTATATTAACCATAGCTTCTGCCTCGGCTTCGACAGCCTTTCTTTCGCCAGTAGCCTTTGCAACATCAGTTTTGATTTCTTCGTCTTTAACTTTTAAATATCTATCGGCAAATTGTTGCTTCATTCGTCTGAAATTCACATCATCATCTGGAGTAACTACCCTTACCACATAAAATTCAGGCATAGTCAAGCCGTACTCACAAAGTTCTTCGTTTATCTTAGTTTTTAGCGATAGAGATAGTGTCTGCAAATGTTCGTCGATTTCAAGAATATTTATGTTTTGAGATTTTATTGTTTGTGCAAGATGAGTTTTTACCTCGGTCATAATCATAGCTTTGAAATAACCATTTGCTCCACTTAAAATCTGATTTTTATCAAGGTCATTTGTCGTGCCGACTAATTTTAAAAGCAGTTTTCTCGAATCAATTACTTTTAAATTAAACTCGCCAGACGCACCAATTTCAATATGCAAGCCAGAAATAGGGTCAAAAAGTCTAACTTTGCTATCTGTACCCCATTTCACAGCCATAATTGTCGCAAGATTTACAAAATACACCTCTGAATGGAATGGACTTTCTTTGGATAGAGTTTTTTGGTATAGCTTTTCTAAGAAAGGTAGATTTTGTGTTTCTAGCGTATAACGCCCTGCTCCAAATAAATCTAACGCCTTGCCGTCTTTGAAAAATACTGCCTCTTGTGACTGGTGAACGATAAGTTCCGAGCCTAAATTCAAGTCTTCTGATGTGTGTTTCCACACTAGGCTGTCTTGCTTTCCTTCATATTTTATAACAGATATAATCTCTTTTTTAGGAGCTTTTTTAAATATATCCATAGTATTTATCCTCTTTTCATTAGTTAATGCTTAATATTTGTCCAATTATTTACGGTATATTCAATATACATCTCTCTGCCAGACAGCATTTCATAAGACTCATAGGCATCTGCGCCTACAAAAACAGTAGTTCCGTCAGCTTTTAATCCAATTGTATGCCTAATACCAGCGTTTATGTCGACTAAATTTGTCCAAGAGTCTACTTCCGAGCGTCCGTCATCATTAAATCCCCAAGCGATAGCCGTTCCATCTTCTAGTAAAAGCGCAACGTGATTTCTTGCAGCCGATATTTTTTTCACTCCATCGATTTGTTGGAATTCGCCGATACCATCGTGGCTATCGCCTGCAAAATAGATTTTTCCGTCTTTATCAAGCCCCATAACATACTCGCCACCTGTCGATACTTGAATGATATTTTCCCAAGTAGAAACTTCTTCTGTAAGAGTGAAATCTGTTGTGTAAACATTCCCAGAAAAATCAACACCAACTGTGGTGTCACCACACGCATCAATCTGAACAATTCCTGTCCAACCATTAGGATTATCCATCATAATTCCACCAATAGCCACGACAGAACCGTCTGATAAAAGCCCCACTGTATACTTATCGGCAGCAGCAACCTGCACGACATCTCTCCAGCCAGTAATGTTACAGCGTCCGTCGTAATTTGTGCCAGTTGCAACAACTGTTCCGTCAGATTTTAGGCCGACTGTGTGTTGGTATCCAGCCGAAATTCCAACTAAATCACTCCAATTTGACATATTAATTTGGTCGTATTCGTAACTTCCGGTTGAAACTGTTCTTCCGTTTTCAGTGATACCAGCAAAATAATATTCGCCAACTGTCACAGTTTGGTTCACAAGTTCTCTCCAAATATCAGCAGAATCATTTTGAGTGGAAATTAAGCAGAAATATTTAGCAGCTTCGGCTTTTTTACCCTCGTTTATAAGTGAAATGCCTTTTTCATAAACTGCGTCAGCATAAGCATGAACTCGTTCATCGTTAAAATCCATGAAATATTCAATAGTTTCTGGAAGTCTATCCTCTGAAATTAACTCTAAAACATATAAATACTCGGCTTCAGAAGATTTTTCTTTAGAATCAGCATACTCACTTGATTTTGTAAAAGATTCAATTGCTTGCTCATAATTCATACTTTCCATTTGAGCCAAACCATCGTTATAATAGCACTCCAGTAAAACTTCGCCGCTATCTTCATAATCGGAAATTGTTTCAAAAACTTCGGCAGCCTCTTTAAATTTACCTGCTGACATTAATTCTTTACCGTTCATATAAAATGACAGAAGTGCGTATTCGCCACTGTCTTTGTAGTCGTAAATTTCTAAAAACAACTCATTTGCCTCGATATATTCACCATTTTCATAAAGTGATATCGCTTTACTATATGTTCCTTCATCTTTAAACATAAATGCGACAACGCCTATTACAACCGAGAGTAAAATAGCGCCAGATATTGCAAGTGCTATATTTCTATTCTTCTTTTTCTTTTTTGCGAGTTCGTTTTGTATACTCGTAATTCTCTCGTCGCATATTTTTAGTAGGTCCTTTGAATTTTTATACTCACCCAAATTAAATAGCACGTTTGCGATATTTTTATAAATAATTAATTGTGTATTTGTCGGTAAATGAGAAATATTATTTATATCGAAACTGCATTTTTGATATTGGTCTTCTCTCGCCATTTCAAAACAAAATCTTTCTGCATTTGCACCGATGTTTTTTATCCATTCGTGTTCTTTTTCGCTCGAAAAACGAAGTGCGTTTTTATAGTTTGGTGAGTTTAAGAAAATCTTACCAGAAGTTTCAAGGCTCTCTATGCCTTTGCACTGACACTGAACACAAAGCTTGCCCATATATGCCATTACATTTTGTGGGTTTATGTCTAAAGCTCTATTAAAATACTCATCAGCATTTTTAAAATCAGCATTTTCTAAGTAAATCCACGCCCTTATCATCATAGGTTCTTCATTATTAGAATTTTTCGGTGCATTTGTAGTAGTTTTTTTCACAACTTTCTCTATGCCGTATACTAAATCTTGCAAAAATCCAATTTTAGACATATTTTGACTTTGTAAGTGGGATAATTCTTCTGGCAGTTCATAAGCGTCCATGTCTTTATAACAAGGTATTAAAAGTAGCGATTTATTTTGTTTTGCAAGTTTTAAATATCTGCTCCACTCATTTTTCACCCAAGGAGAATTGAAATACTCGACTTTTGTTCCCAAGACGAGCATTACTTTAGCAGAATTTAATGCAGCGAAAATATATGGCTCATATTCTTGTCCTAATTTATTTTCAAGTGAAATTCTAGAGAAAAATACTTTAAAACCAGCATTAGTAAGCGCTGAATATAAGTCTTGTGCAAGCGAGCTGTCGATGGTGCGTTCGCCATTTTTATCACTATCTTTATAGCAAATAAAAATATCATAAGGCGACTCTAACCTTGAAATTTCAAGGATTTTTTTCTGAACTCCATCGATATACTCGGCTTCATTTATGTAAATACTTCTTGTAATATCATCTTCTGTGTATTTTAGCGCGTCAAGATAATCAATGTCATTTAAAACACTTTCAAAGTTAGTTCTGTGACATATCGGCACACGTTTTTCAGTTTTTGGGTCGACTACATATTCAATGCCAAAACGGCTTAAAACTGCTCCCCAGTGAGCTTCGGCTTGTGTATTATCTTCACGAATTATTTGCTCATAAATAGAAAATGCCTTATCAAAATCATTTTGCATTCTAAAATGATTTGCCCTGTTGTATTGATTAGCAATCTTCTCATCATCTATTTTCGGAAGTGTCGATGTAGTACCACAAGAATCGCATGTTCCATACGTTTTATCACAAACTATATTTCCACCACACATTTTACATTTTAACATTATCATCTATTTTTCCTCCGAATTTGTATCCGTTTGCACTCGCTCAATAGCAAAAGTTAGGCACATTTCAATAATTTCATTTCTTGAACGACCTGTTTCGTGTGCAATTCTTGCAAGTTCTCGAACTAAATCTTTCGGAAGTCTAGCAGATACAATCTCGGTTTCTCCTCTAAATTTTCTAGCATTAATATGCAATGCTTCGTCTTTCATTGTAACACCCCTTATAGCAAAATTGATATATCAACTACAATCATTATACACTAGTATACATTTGTAGTCAAGTAGTATTTTTTTTTGTAAAGGCACTTTAAGAAAGTGATGGAATGGGTATTATTACAAGTTATAAACAAACACCCTGCAATTCAAAGATTGGAGGGTGTTTTATATATTAATTGTTTATAATCACTGTGGTATTTTAATATTTTCAGCCTCAAATCGCAATTTATAGAAAAATTGTAGCCATTTTGGTTGGTTTTCGAGCGTGATCACTAATTTATTAAGCGTTCTTTTACCGACACGATAATCTAAAATCGCAAATAATCTTACCATAGGGTTTTCGTGATTCAAGCTAATTTCGATTGGTGAATTTGTATAAATGCGAATTGCGTCAGTTATGTCAAATATTTCAAAAACTCCGTTAGACATCGCTATTTTTTTGACTTTGTCTTCAATCTCGCGATTTTCTTTATCGTTTATCGTTCCATAGGAAGTCCATTTTCGCATAGGTACTCCGTTTTCCTTTTTTAGACGAAACTCCATTCTACTATAACCTTTGACAAAAAACGAGTAGGGATTGCCCAAAATACGCTCTTTTCCATCGACCCTTATTGCAATTCTGCCATATTTATCAGGTGCTTTATGGTAATGGGTACAAAAATATTGAACCCTACCTTGTAATTTAGCACATAAAAACTCTTTTTCTAATTTTTTTCTAAGTCCACTCCAAGAATTTGACAAAAACTCACCACTTTCTTTTATATCTACATAAATCATATCACAAATAACAAAATCGGTCAAATAGAAACCCACCAGCTTAGGGGACTGTCAATAAAGAGACTTTATGACCACCCCCTTTTTAACGGTGGGATTAGACGGATAGTATCTCGCTATCCGTCTTTTTCTATGCTTTTTTAGGCTATTTGTAGCAGTTCTTCATTTATACAAATCAGTTCACCAGTTTTACTTAGTACAAAATCATAAGGTGGTGCTGTTATATCTGTTTCTTTGGTGTAGTCTGCAAGGTAGCCGATATCACGATAATGAATTTCGATTTTTCTGTTTGAACCTCGTTTGTGGACTAAAA
>CAYJLC010000015.1:0-44153 GCA_964370735.1 uncultured Oscillospiraceae bacterium | reverse complement strand
AACCACAACCAGCACAAGCGCCAGAGAACTCAAGAAGTGGTTGTTTGAATTGAGAACCTTTAACAGATTCAGCAGCAAAACCAGTTTCTTTATCACAAACGTTAGCGAAAGCGTAATCGTAATTAGCTTGTTCGCTTCTGTTTTCGTCAAGTGGTTTCATAACTAATGCTTTTTCTTTAGCTGGACAAGTTTTAGCACAAACGCCACAACCAGTACAGTCCATAACAGAAACAGACATATTGTATTCTAATTCTTCGTTGCCTTTGCCCATCATTTTCTTAGATTTAAAGCCTTCTGGTGCATCAGCAAGCTCAGCAGCATTTAAAGCGTAAGGACGGATAACAGCGTGAGGACAAACGTAAGAACATTGGTTACATTGGATACAGTTAGCTTCAACCCAAACTGGAACGTCAACTGCGATACCACGTTTTTCGTAAGCAGAAGAACCTTGTGGGAAAGTACCGTTAGCCATGTGAGTAAATGTAGAAACTGGTAATGAATCACCTTGTTGTGCATTTACTGGAATCATAATATCTTCAACGAAAGAAACTAAATCAGCTCTGTTGCCATCAACTTTAACTTTAACAGTTTCAGCAGAACAATTAGCCCAATCAGCAGGAACATCAATTTTATTAACATTTGCAATACCAGCATCGATAGCTTTGTGGTTCATGTTAACAATAGCTTCACCTTTTTTACCATAAGTGTCAACAACAGCTTGTTTCATAGCTTTAACAGCAGTGTCAAGGTCGATGATTTTAGAGATATTGAAGAAAGCAGCTTGTAAAATCATGTTTGTACGTCCGCCAAGACCGATTTCACGAGCAAGTTTAATAGCGTCAACAGTGTAAAGTTTTACATCGTTATCAGCGATATATTTTTTCATATCAGCTGGAAGTCTTTCAGAAAGTTCTTCTACTGACCAAGGACAGTTAAGAAGGAAAGAACCACCTTTGTTGATATCTTGAGCGATTTTATATTTGTCTACATACGATGGGTTATGACATGCTACGAAATCAGCTTTTGTGATGAAGTAAGTCGAACGGATTGGCTCATTACCAAAACGTAAGTGAGAAATAGTTACACCACCAGATTTTTTAGAGTCATAAGAGAAGTAAGCTTGCGCGTACATATCAGTGTAATCACCGATGATTTTGATTGAGTTTTTGTTCGCACCAACAGTACCATCAGAACCAAGACCCCAGAATTTACATGATGTGATTGATTTTGGTGTAGTGTTTGGAGAGTTCATATCCATTGGTAATGATAAGTTTGTAACGTCATCGTTGATACCAACTGTGAAACCATTTTTAAGGTTGCCTTCTTTTGCGTTTTCGTATACTGCGAATACACAAGCAGGGTTGAAGTCTTTTGAACCTAAACCATAACGACCACCAACAACTTTAATGTCGTTTCTGCCATTAGTAGCTAAAGCAGTTACAACGTCTAGGTAAAGTGGTTCGCCGATAGCACCTGGCTCTTTTGTTCTGTCTAAAACAGTGATTGACTTACATGTAGCAGGGATTAATTCTAAGAATTTAGCAGTTACGAATGGTCTGTAAAGTCTTACTTTGATAAGACCAACTTTTTCACCATTTGCGTTCATGTAGTCGATAACTTCTTCTAAAGTATCAACACCAGAACCCATACATACTACAACTCTATCAGCATCAGGAGCACCATAGTAGTTAAATAGTCCATAGTTAGTTCCGATTTTTTCGTTAACTTTGTTCATATATTCTTCAACAACTGCTGGAAGCTCATTGTAGTAAGTGTTCGAAGCTTCTTTTGCTTGGAAGAAGATATCAGGGTTTTGAGCAGTACCACGAAGTGTTGGAGTTTCAGGATTTAAAGCTTTTTTTCTAAACTCGCTGATAGCATCTTTATCTACCATTGAAGCTAAATCTTCATAGTCCCAAGTTTCGATTTTTTGCATTTCGTGAGAAGTTCTGAAACCATCAAAGAAATGTAAGAAAGGAACTTTACCTTTGATAGCAGCTAAGTGAGCAACAGCACCTAAATCCATAGATTCTTGAGGATTTGTTGAAGCTAGCATTGCAAAACCTGTTTGACGACATGCCATAACGTCTGAATGGTCGCCGAAGATTGATAATGCGTGAGTCGCAAGAGCTCTTGCAGACACGTGGAATACACCTGGAAGCAATTCACCAGCGATTTTGTACATGTTTGGAATCATTAAAAGTAAGCCTTGAGATGCTGTAAAAGTAGTAGTTAGAGCACCAGCAGCTAATGAACCGTGAACTGTACCTGCAGCACCTGCTTCAGATTGCATTTCAACGATTTTAACCTCGTTACCAAAGATGTTTTTACGACTTGTAGCAGACCATTTATCTTGAAGTTCTGCCATTACAGTAGATGGAGTGATTGGATAAACACCAGCTACTTCAGTGAAAGCATAGGACACGTGAGCCGCAGCTGTATTTCCGTCCATGGTTTTCATTTTTCTTGCCATTTTTAAGTTCCTCCTAAAAAAGTATATAAAATTATAATTGTAGGCTTTTTTTGAAAGTCTATAACTCTTTAAATTATATCATAATATTCTTAATTTGTAAACAACTAATATACTAGTATAGATAAAATTTTCACAAGATTTTTTAGTTAAAAGCACAATGATTAGCGAAGATGACCATTTGAACCGAAAATGTCATATTCATCAAAAGCAATAAATGCATTCGAGTTTTCAACATTTAGTTTATTTTTTAATAAATTAAACAAAAAGTCAGTTAATTTAGATTTGTCCTCAAGACTAGCTGTTTTATACAACACAACATTTGTAAATGCAATGTTTACATTGTCGTCACCTGCAAAATACATAGTGTTTTCACCTTCAATACAAATCATAAGTCTAGCCTCTGTTTTGCCTGAAATAAGTCCAATGTTTTCTCCGATATACGATTTGATTTCGTCACACATTTCCTTTGATACTTTCACATTTGTTTTGATATTAATATACGGCATAATTTTCTCCTTTTATATGTTGTTTTTTTCTCTTTTAATGGTCGGTAGCACCGACAGGTAGTTTTGATTTTCATTTTTTGTAACTTGGTTTTTATTAAAGCAAAGGCACCCCAAGTGCAATCACAGATTTCTCTTTTTCTGAAAAACAGCGACAGCGAATTTGCGATATGGGGTGCATAGGTTACGGAGTGCCGAAAGTATATTTTGCGACTATAACCCACGAACAGGGGGGATATTTAAGGGGGAACACCTTAAATGGCACTTGGTTACTTGCTGCTATTGGCAAGTAGCGTAAACGCTCCTTTGTTTATTTTGAAATTTCACAAAATAACAGACAAACTATCGCGAAGCAATTGCGTGCACGTCAGGTGCTCATCTATAACTATACTTACTAGAATCTGCAACTGGTATCCCATCTTCATTCCATTGATGGTCATAATTTCTAATAAAATCACTCGTCACATTAAAAAAAGTATACGATACTCTACCCGTATCTTTTCCGTTCGATACAGGGTCATCCCATGTGACATCTACAACATACCATTCATCGTCTAATTTAACCATATTCCACGCATGCTCTTCGGTTCCTTGATGCGCAGTGCCCTCAACGGTAATACATTCGATACCAACCATATCCATCATAAGCTGAAAAGTGCTACTATATCCACTACAAATTGATTTATTGGTTATTAAAGTACCGTATGGGTTATCATTATCAGGACTTGTAACAGTGTTTTCGTCTGCTCCGATTGCCGATGAATCATATTGAGTTTGTGTCACAATAAAATCATGAATTGCAAGTTCTTTTTCGTATTCTGTCATATCATCACTAAAACTATTTATAAATTCTGAAGTAATATCATACACTGCCTTATTTTTTTCGTTTAGATTTGAACTATCTCCAGTTTCCCACGCATACATAACATCATCTCTGCTATATTCTTCACTTTGCACTGTGTTTTTTTCGATTTCTTCAACTTCTTCAATTACTTCGATTTCTTTTTCAATATCAGCTTGAATAAAATCAATTTCACTTGGAATTTCTGGTGGATTTTCACTAAAACATTCAATAAATAATTCTTCACCTTTTTCTGGATTATCGCATATAATCATCGCTATAAATTCACCTTTTTGAGAAATTATGCCATCATTTGCAACTTTTTCTTCCTCTGGCACATACCCTGTAAAATTACCTGCTCGATTAAATTTATATTCTTCAATCGCACTTATTGCATCTTCTGCATCGTCTTGGCTAGAAAATTCAAAAACTGCGATTTCATCTGCAAAAACACCATTGCTTGCATATAAAATCACTCCATCTTCAATAACTTCATCGTAAAGTAAGTAATTTTTTTCAATATAGCTTATATATAGCTCATCATCGGCAGAAATTTCTGTCATACTCGCTAAATTTTCTTGGGAATTTGCAATAATATATGCTATATCTTGAGCACTATAAATAGTATCTATTTCATCATTTTTGCAAGAAGTAAGTAAGAATATTGCATTTATATACAATAATACGCCTAATATGATTTTAACTTTTTTCATTTTTTCTCCATTTAGAATTTCACTCAATTACACAAGTTCAACCTGCACAAAACCGTCTGTGGTTAAAATTGTATGTGTTTTAAAGCCATGTTTTTTAAGAATTTCCACAGCTTGTGTATAATAAAAATCTATCGTTTCTGCCGAATGAGTATCGCTTGTAATCATAATTTTTGCATCGTTTTCTATTAAAACATCAAGCAAATATGGGGCTGGATAAAATCTATCGATATATCCCCTCGAAATTGCACCTGTGTTAATTTCCACGATAATATCGTTATCAAGGCAAGCTTTTAATGCATTTTTAGCTATTTTTTGATACTTTTCTGAAAACTCGTCAAACAAGTCATTCTCTTTATTAAATTTTGTAATCAAATCAAAATGACCTAAAATATCACCAGTTTTTGATGCTCCTATTACTTTTTCATAATATTCTTCGATTAACGCGAAAAAATCGCCATTATAATGTTTATTTACAACATCTATAAGCGATTTTTTTGTAAAATCGACATAAAACACCTCATTATTTTTAATAATGGTATGAACTGATGATAAAACATAGTCAAATTTACACTCTGGCAAATCAAAAATATGCTCTTTTTCAATCCCTAAAAATATGTCGATTTCTTTTTTATATTTTTCACGAAGACGTAAGATTTCTTTAGTATACACATCAAAATTTTCATAACTCATTGCCCAATCATTTTCAATTGGCATCGGTGCATGACCAGAAAAACCTAGCGATTTAAGCCCTAGATTTATAGCTTTTTGCACCATTTCTTCCGGAGTATTTTTTCCATCGCAAAGCGTGGTATGAGTATGTAAATTTGAAATCATTACTGCATTTTCTCCTGTTTCACTTTTTTATCAATAACGTGTCTAGAACCAAGTTCATCACGAATTTCATTAACAGAAATGCCCATTTCAGCCATTAATACTAGTAAATGATACGATAAATCGGCGATTTCGTACACAGTTTCTTTCTTATCGTTGTTCATAGCACCAATGATAACTTCCGTGTTTTCTTCACCAACTTTTTTAAGGATTTTTTCCTTACCTTTTTCAAATAAATAAGTCGTATACGACCCTTCTGGCATAGTTTGTTTACGTTCTGCGATAAGTCCTGCAAGATTATCGATAGAAAACACATTTTTTTCTGTCATTACATTATTAAAGAAGCAAGAATTTTCGCCAGTGTGACACGCAGGACCTTCGGCAATTACTTTAATTAATAGCGTGTCGTTGTCGCAATCTAAATCGATTGACATAACTTTTTGGCGATTGCCAGAAGTAGCGCCTTTTCTCCAGAGTTCTTGTCTTGAACGCGAATAAAAACATGTGTAGCCTTCATTTTTTGTAATTTCGAAGCTTTCTTCGTTCATATATGCCATCATTAGCACTTCATTTGTGTAAAAATCTTGCACAATTGCAGGGATTAACCCTTGTTCGTTTAATTTAAGTTTCATATTTACCTCTTTCATATATTATTATCTAAATTGCATTTCTTCGCCATTTGCATTATAAAAACCTGTAATACTTCCACCGAAATGATTAGAAGTATTATAAAAATATGGAATTTTGTCAACTTTTGTTACAGTTATTTTGCCAGTATCAGTGCTTTCTCGTCTAATTTCGACACATTCTTCGTTGTTTATTAAAATCAATCCGTGTGCTGTCATTATATCTTTTGCGTATGTCGTAACACTTCTTTCCCTTAAGAAAAAATACTCATCTTCGCTCGATTTTTCAAATTCCAATGCATAATATTTTATGTGATTATCCACATAATACCAAATAACCGTGTTTCTGTCATCTTTTTGCTCTCCAATGATAGAAATGCTCATTTCATCGTCAAATTCAAACTCATTTCGTGCTTTTTCAATTAATTCTTCGTCAGTTTTAATAGGTTTTGGTTGCAAAATAAACAATAAACCAATTGTAATAATAATCAAAATAATTCCGATTGGTATAAATATTTTTTTCATATTTATCACCACCTCATTCATTAAGTTCGCATTTCTATATCATTTTTTTGCAAATATTCTTTTAATTTTTTAATTTCTACTGTTTTATAATGGAAAATCGACGCAGCAAGACCAGCATCTACATTTGGAAGTTTTTTAAATAAATCAAGGAAATCTTCAACTTTTCCTGCTCCTCCACTTGCAATTACAGGGATTGACACGACTTCGCACACTTTTTCAAGCATTTCAAGGTCAAAACCGTTCTTTACACCGTCGGTATCGATTGAATTTAGAACAATTTCGCCAGCACCAAGTTCAGCACCGCGTTTTGCCCACTCGATTGCATCTATGTCGGTAAGTTCTCTGCCACCCAAGCGACACACCATAAATTTACCGTCGACACGCTTCGCATCTATCGATAAAACCACACATTGAGAGCCATACTTTTCCGAAGCTTCACGAATTAGCTCAGGATTTTTTAGTGCACCAGAGTTTAAAGAAACCTTATCAGCGCCACATTTTAGCACTCTATCGAAGTCAGAAAGTTCGTTAATTCCACCACCAACAGTAAGTGGAATGAAAATTTCTGATGCAACTTTTGTTAAAATATCGGTAAATAAAGCACGCTTTTCGAAACTCGCTGTAATATCATAAAAAACGAGTTCATCGGCGCCACTTTCGTTGTAAAATTTCGCAAGAGAAATCGGGTCTTCTACGTCTTTTACTCCTTCGAAATTCACACCTTTAACAACTCGTCCATCCCTAACATCAAGGCATGGAATTATTCGTTTACTAATCATACACTAAGCGCCTCCGAAAGCGAAATTTTGCCTTCGTAAATCGCTTTTCCAACTATTGCACCGTAACATCCGATGTCTTTTAATTTTTTGATTTCTGAAATGCTACTTACACCACCAGATGCAATAACTTGCAAGCCATTTAGTGTGCATAATTTCTCATAAGCAGGCAAATTACAGCCTGAAAGCATTCCATCTTTTGAAATATCCGTATAAATAATCGTTTTTACACCGATATCTACCATTTGTGAGCAAAAATCAAACGAATTTATGCCAGAATTTTCAAGCCAACCATGTGTTGCAACCATTTCGTCTTTTGCATCTACTCCAACAGCGATAGCATCGCCATATTTTTTAACCATATCTGCCACAAACTGCTGATTTTTAGTAGCAATTGTGCCTAAAATCACACGATTTATACCCATTTCAAGGTAATCTGCGATACGCTTTTCATCTCTGATACCACCACCGATTTGCAAAAACAAACCGTCTACCGAAAGAATTTCGGCGATAGCTTTTTGATTTAAAGGTGTACCCTCTTTTGCACCGTCTAAATCAACAATATGTAAATTTGTCGCACCTGTATTTTTAAAATCAAGCGCTTGTTTTGCGATATCTTCGCTATAAATTTTAACTTTGTCATAATTACCTTGTGAAAGACGAACTATTTTGTTGTCTTTAAGGTCGATTGCTGGATAAATATTCATATTTCATCTCCATTTTTATGTTTTTCATAATATTGTTTGATTAATGTGATTGGGTCGTCAGTTTTTGAGTAAAATTCAATATTTCTTTGTTTTCCGTTGTTAACCCAACACCCTGTTTGACATAATATAGCAGCAATTTGGCTTGCGATTTGTGCATCAGAACTTTTGAAATCAAATTCACTCATTAAAAATGTACCAATTCCATCTTTTTCTGTTCCATCAGCCATTTTTGACACGCTATTGCATAAGTTTATATAAGTTTTCTGTATTGTATAAGCATTTATCTTTAAAAATATATCCAAACTTATAATTTCGTCTTTATTCTTCATTGCAGGGCGATTAATAACTATATTCTCCCCACCAATTTTCCAAGTAAACTCTTTAGATTTTCCTCCACAAGTATTCGCATTAATCATATTTACCTCTTATTTTATATAGTTACGTAATCCTCCGACAAACTGTCGTTCGCCACCTCCTTTCAAAAGGAGGCTTTGACATAAAAGTTTTAAGTTGGCTCCTTTTTAAAGGAGCTATCACGAAGTGACTGAGGATTAAACTTCATAAAATGCTTTTAGTATTTTCAGTCCGATTTCGCCTGATTTTTCTGGGTGGAATTGGCAACCAAATACGTTTCCATTTTGCACAGTAGCCGTTATTGGGATTGAATATTCTGCAACCGAAGTCACAAATTCAGGTTCAGTTTTCGCATAAAACGAATGGACAAAATATACACTATCACCATTTTTTGTATACTTTAAAATAGGCGATGTATTTGTGATTTCAAGCTTATTCCAACCCATGTGCGGTACTTTTAAGCTAGTATCTATCACAGGTCGCATGTCAATAATTTCACCTTTTATAAGACCTAAACCTTCACATTCGCCAAATTCATAGCTTTTTTCAAACAAAAGTTGCATACCTAAACAAATGCCCATAAGTGGTTTCACTTTAGCTTGCTCCTTAATAAAATCAACAAGTCCAGTTTCCACTAAATTCTTATATGCATCGCCAAAAGCTCCAACACCGGGCAGAATTATATGGCTTGCACTTGCAATTTTTTCTCTATCATTCGTGATTTCACAAGGAATTTTAAGATGGTCAATCGACGCTTTCAGCGAAAATAAATTGCCGACACCATAGTCAATAATCGCAATCATTATATAAGTCCTTTCGTCGATGGAATTTCATTTGCGAACGCTAAATCTATCGAAACAGCCTCGCGAAGTGCCCTTGCAAGAGCTTTGAAAATTCCCTCTATAATATGATGTGTGTTCTCACCGCGAATTTGTAATATATGAAGAGTAATTCCTGCTTCGCGTGATAGTGCCATCATAAATTCTTTGCAAAGTTCAGTGTCAAAGTCGCCAACTTTTGCAAATTTCAGGCAAATATCCTCACATAGAAGGCCTCTACCGCTGATATCTAATGACACCGTAATAAGCGCTTCATCCATAGGTACTGTGAAATTTCCATACCTTTTTATGCCTTTTTTATCGCCTAAAGCCTGCTTTATCGCCTGTCCTAACGCAATTCCGACATCTTCGACCGTATGATGATAATCGATGTAGCTATCGCCTTTGCAAGAAAGTTCTAAATCAAAGCGTGCGTGTGACGCAAAAAGTGTCATCATATGCTCAAAAAATCCACAATCTGTATAGATTTCGCTTCTGCCAGAACCATCAAGATTTAACATTAGCTTTATGTCCGTTTCGTTGGTTTTTCTTAAAATCTCGACTTTACGCATGACTTTCCTCCAAAATTTCTTCAATATTCTTCAAAACTTCGTTCATTTGACTGTCTGTTCCTATTGAAACACGAACAAAATCAGATATTTTGCTATCCGTAAAATGACGAACTAATATTTTTCTTTCTTTCAACTTTTTGTATAATTCTTCGCCTGATATTTTATCATTTTTTGTGAAAACGAAATTTGCTTTCGACGGTAATGTCACAAAACCAAGCTTTTCCAATGAATTTACAAATTTTTCGCGTGTATTTATGATTTTATTTATGCATTCTTTGAAATATTCATCTTCTTTTATCGAAATTTCCCCTACAATTTGCGTCAAAGCGTTGACATTATATGGATTATACGAATATTTAATTTTATTCAAATCATCAATTAATTCTTTACTTGCAATTGCAAAGCCAAGTCTAGCACCAGCCAAGTTACGAGATTTTGAAAAAGTTCCACAAACAATAAGATTTTCGTATTTATCGATTAGTTTAACAGCAGAATCTGCACCAAAATCTACATAAGCTTCGTCAATAATTACAATATTATTAGGATTTTTAGTCAAAATTTCTTCTATTTCTGAAAGATTTAGAGCTATTCCTGTCGGTGCGTTTGGATTTGCAATAATAATGGTTTTATTCTTCGCAAAATAATTTGATATTTCGATGCTAAAATCACTTTTCAGTGGTATTTTTTCATCTTTAATTCCAAAAAGTTTACTATAAACTTTGTAAAATCCATAAGAAATTTCTGGGTAGCAAACGCCAATATTTTCATCACAAAATGCAAGAAAACTGAATGCTAAAATCTCGTCTGAACCATTTCCAAAAATCACATTTTCCTTCGAAATATTGTAATAAGAAGTGAACGCTTCTGTTAAATTTTTGCAAGCGTTATCACAATAAATATTTAACTGTTCGACCTTGCATGCTACAATTTCGCTCGCTTTTTTCGGTGGCGAAAACGGACTTTCATTCGTATTAAGTTTTATAAATTCATTTATTTTAGGTTGCTCACCAGGAGTATATGCAACCAAGTTTTGCAACTTTTGCACTAAAAATCTGCTCATTTTCTACCTTTCAAATCTATTTGACACACTTTTTGCGTGTGCTTCTAATCCTTCTCTTTTTGCAAAAAGAATGATATCGTCCTTCGCACTTTTAAGCGCCTCTTCACTGTAATATACAAATGTTGATTTTTTTACAAACATATCAACAGACAGTGCCGATGAAAATTTGGCTGTGCCATTTGTCGGCAAAGTATGGTTAACACCAGCGTAATAATCGCCTAGCGCCTCAGGTGTATTTCTCCCAAGAAAAACGCTCCCTGCATTCTTCACTTTATTCAAATAAAGCATGGCATCATCAAGCGAAATTTCAAGGTGTTCTGGTGCGATTTCATTCGACACTTCAAAGCATTCATCAATATCTTTACACAAAACAATATATGAATTTCCATAAATCGATTGTCTGCAAATATCTGCTTTTGGAAGTAATGGAATTTGAATTTCAAGTTCCTTTTGCACTTCTTTTGCAAGTTTTTCGCTGTCTGTCACCAAAATACTCGATGCTAATGTATCGTGCTCGGCTTGCGAAAGTAGGTCACCTGCAATAATTCTAGCGTCTGATTTTTCGTCTGCAATAACCAAAATATCTGATGGTCCGGCAATCATATCTATGTCTACTTCTCCGAAAACTTTTTGTTTCGCAGATGCTACATAAGCATTGCCAGGGCCAGTAATTTTATATACTTTTTCGACAGTTTCTGTGCCATAAGCAAGTGCTGCAACAGCGCCTGCGCCACCAATTTTATAGAATTTAGTAACACCAGAAAGCTTCGCACACGCTAGAATTTCTGGAGCAATTGTTCCGTCTGCTTGTGGTGGCGAAACTATCGCGATTTCAGAAACTCCTGCAAGTTTTGCCGGCACAACATTCATAAGAACAGTCGAAGGGTAAAATGCTTTTCCGCCTGGTACATAAATTCCGACTTTTTCTATCGGAGTTACTCTTTGACCTAAAACTATGCCATTTTCTTCTGTAATAAACCCTGTTTGCACTTGATTTTTGTGAAATTTTTCGATATTTGCCATCGATTTTTTAATAACTTCCAAAAATTCTTCGTCCATTTGATTAAATGCATTTTCAAATTCTTCTTCAGAAACAAGTAGTGACGAAAGTTTCGCTCCATCAAATTTCTCGGCATATTCAAAAAGCGCTTTGTCGCCATTTTCTTTAACATTTTTTATGATATCTTCCACGCGAATTTCGATTTCTTTCGAAATATCGACACTTCTCTTAGCGATTTCATTTATATTTTCAATAATTTTAATCATTTTTCAACCTCATTATAATATCGTCGATAAGCTCTCTTTTAAAACTATATCTCGCCTTAGACGCGATAACTCTCGCACTTAAATCAAGAATTTCAGTGTCAACTTTCAAGTTATTTTCGCGTAAAGTACTTCCTGTTTCAACAATATCGACAATTACATTTGAAAGCCCTAAAATCGGCGCAAGCTCGATAGAACCGTTAAGTTTTACTATTTCTATATCACGATTTTGCTCTGCATAATATTTTTTCGCAATATTCGGGTATTTTGTAGCCACAACTAACGTTTTTGCATGGTCGTCTTCATATCCATTTTCCGAGCAAACACACATTCTGCATTTGCCTGTATCAAGGTCTAAAAGTTCGTAAACATCGGCTTCTGACTCTAAAAGTGTATCTTTTCCTACAATTCCAAGGTCGGCTACGCCACGTTCTACATAAACTGCAACATCAGATGGTTTTATAAGGAAAAAACGCACGCCTTTTTCTTTGTTTTCAAAGACTAATTTTCGTGTGTCCTGTTCGATTTCTGGGGCTTCGTATCCCATTTCTTTAAACTTTTTGTATACTTTGTCCCCAAGTCTACCTTTTGGTAAAGCAATATCTAACATGTTTTTTCTCCTTTAACTAAAAATGATTTGCCTTCATCAAGCATACGGTTTGCTTTAGTAATAAGTTCTAAAATATTTGATTTTTCATCATAATTCACTGTAATAACATCGCTTTTATTCGCTTCTGTCATTTTATCAAATATAGATAAATCCACTGCAAAACCTAGTGCCGACTTGCCGTTTATACCCATTTTTTGCACTAAATTATCATATCTACCACCTGTTAAAACTGGTAAGGCAATGCCTTTTATATACCCTGTAAACACTATATCGTTGTAAAATTCGGTGTTTGAAATATTCGAGAAATCGACAGAAATTTTATCTTCACTGCATATTTTCGTTAAAATATCTAGCACTTTTTCCATTTCACTTAAAGTTTCACCGTATTTTTCAAATTTTTCCCATGTTTTTAGCGTGTCCATGGCTTTTTTAGGATTTCCACTCAAAGTGATTAAATCATCGAAAATGCCTGATTCGATATTTTCTTGTTGTAAGAATTTTTTCAAATCGTGTCGATTTTTTTGTTGAATAAAACCAATAATCTCACTTCTTTGATACATTTCTAAGTTTAAGTCGTCAAAAAGTGCTAAAACTAATGCAACATTAGAGATACAAAACATAAAATCATCGCTTATTTCAGCCAAACTTCTTATCGCTAAATTCAGCACTTCAATCGTCTGATAAGTGTCAATTGTGCCAATATATTCAGCGCCGATTTGTTGAATTTCTTTAAATTCATCGTCGTTTTTCGGTATTCTGAAAACACTCTCGTTATAATAGATTTTGTGATTTTTATCAGCTTCTTTTAAGCAAGATTTAACAATACTCATCGTAATATCTGGTTTTAGTGCTAAAAGTTTACCATTTGGACCTGAAAAAGTTAAAATTCTGCTGTCATCTAAGAATTTTTCGTTCTCCATATAAAACGAATATTTTTCGAATTTATTCATTTTATATTTCGCAAATCCAAATTTATTAAACATATTTTCAAGGGAAAGCGCTATTTGCTCTTTTTTATCTAAAAAGTCGATTTTCATATTATGCTCCGTTTCAATAAAATTTCTAAGTATAAATATTCTATCACACTTCATTAATTTAGTCAAGTAAAATAATAAAGTGAGTTACATTTTTCTAGCCTTCTCTGCACAAGCACTCATCGCATCTAAAACAGCACCCCTAAATCCGCTTTTTTCAAGCGATTTTACTGCCTCAATCGTCGTTCCACCAGGAGAACAAACCATATCTTTAAGAACTGCTGGATGAAGTCCACTTTCAAGCACCATTTTCGCCGAACCAAGCACTGTTTGCGCTGCAAATTTATATGCCTTATCACGAGGCATTCCCTCTAAAACTGCACCGTCTGCAAGCGCTTCTATAAACATATATACATAGGCAGGCGATGACCCAGACACCGAAATAACTGCTTCCATAATATGCTCTGAAACAATTTCACATTTGCCAAAGCTGTTGAAAATTTTGATGATTTTTTCCATTTCTTCGTCAGTTACCATCTCATTTTTACAAATTGCAGTCATTCCTTCCAAAACCATGGCTGGTGTATTTGGCATAGTTCTTACGATTTTCATTTCTTTTTTAAATGTATCGCATGTTTTAGCAAGCGACCATCCAGGAGCTATTGTCACGATGATTTTTCCATCTACAAAAGAAGAAATTTCTTCGATAATCGCTTTATAATATATAGGTTTTATCGCTAAAATGATGATATCTGCCATTTTTGCCACGTTAATATTTGATTTTGATGTGTTTACACCTTTTGTTGACTTCAAATCTTCTAAAATATCATCGCTAATATCTGATACAAAAATACTGTCTTTCTCGATTAAACTTGACGATAAAACTCCCGAAATAATAGCTTTTGCCATATTTCCCGAACCAATAAAACCTAATTTCATAATATTCCCTCACCTTTTCCTAATTTACTAATTAATGTACTTTGCAATTTGTTTTTTATCCTACAAATATTATAATGTATAAACCCAATTTTTTCAAGTAATTTTATTTAAAATAATGCTTGACAAATTTTCTAATTAGTGTATAATATAAATGTTATCCTTGTCGAGAACAGAAGTTTTCGGCCAATAGACCATAAGGAGGTGTAATCATGGCTAAAATTAACGGGAAATACGAAACTATTTTTATAGTTGATCTTTCAATCGGTGAAGCTGAAGTTGCTGCTACTGTTGAGAAGTTCAAAACTTTAATCGAACAAAACGCAACTGATGTTACTGTAAACGAGTGGGGCAAGAAAAGACTTGCATACCCAATCAACGATTTATACGACGGTTACTACACGTTAGTAGAATTCTCTTCTAACACTGAGTTCCCAGCAGAACTAGATCGTATCTACAAAATCACTGAAGGCTTAATGCGTTCTATCATCATCACAAAAGACTAGTTTAGAAACTTAGGAGGTCAAAATGTTAAACAAAATCGTTTTAATGGGAAGACTTACAAGAGATCCTGAACTAAGACACACTACGAGTGGTAGACCTGTTTGTTCTTTCTCAATCGCTTGCAATCGTGATTTCGTTCCACAAGGTGGTCAGGCACAAACTGACTTCTTCGACATTGTCGCTTGGGGACCTAGAGGCGAATTTGCATCTAAATATTTCACAAAAGGTCAGCTAGTAGCTGTTACTGGCAGACTAGAAACAAGAGCTTGGGAAGATAAAAACGGAAACAAACGCATAAGTTATGAAATCAATGCAGAAGAACTACATTTTGCAGAATCGAAACGTAGCGCCGATGAATATAAATCAAACGAAAAAGCACCAAAACCTGCGAGTTTTGACTTTGACGATGATGATTATTCTGACATCTCAGATGAAGATGGCGACCTACCTTTCTAAAACTATAAATAATAGGAGGAATTCTTAATGGAAAGAACTGAAAGATCTGAAAGACCACGTTTCAACAATCGTAAACGTCGTAAAGTTTGTGCTTTTTGCGTAGAAAAAGCTACTGATATCGATTATAAAGATGTTGCTAAACTTAGAAGATATGTTTCTGAGCGTGGAAAAATCTTACCTCGTCGTATGACAGGTACTTGTGCTAAGCACCAACGTTCGCTTACTCAATCGATCAAACGTGCTAGACACATCGCTTTATTATCTTACACTGTTGAATAATAAATTTTAAGACTACCTTTCGGTAGTCTTTTTTGCATACTATTTCTTGTTTTAAAAATATAAACAGAGGTATTGATTTATGGCTGAAAATAAAGCTTATAAAATTAACTTTGGAACAACTTATCCCCTTTATGTAGGAAAAGCTGAACGAAAGGGAAGAACTGCCGATGAAGTTTTGGAGATAATTTGTTGGCAAACTGGGTATACTAAAGAGGAAATTTTCGATAAAATAGAAAGTTCTTCTGATATGCAAAACTTTTTCGAAAATGCCCCACTTCCAAATCCGAACAGAACATTAATTAAAGGGTCGATTTGTGGTGTTAAAATCGAAGAAATTACCGACCCCATTATGAAAGAAATACGCTATCTTGATAAAATGGTAGACGAGCTTGCTAAAGGCAAATCTTTGGATAAAATCCTTAGAAAATAATATATAAAGAGGTTGTCTGACTAAAGTGATATTGCAGAAAATGTTTGTCAAGTTTTTCAAAAACTTGCTCACTCCAAACGAGTAGGTTGGTCGCATTCGCAAATGTGAAACACTTTTTTTGATAAATTTTGTCCAATATATAAAGAGGCTATCGCAATTGCGACAGCCTCTTATTAATACATATTATTATACACTTAATAGTAGTTTTCCATGTGGTGTTTCAAAAACATCTTGCAGATGGTCAAATCCAAGATAAGACAATATTCCTAAAACATTTACTTTTGCAAAATTATGTGCCTCATGGAGCATTCTTTGCATATCGTTATGGTTAGAGCTAAAGCCATGTTTTATTAAAACCGCAGGCATAGTTGTTTGACGAAGTTCGACATATTTCGAACCATCTTTTATGCCTCTATCTGTTACATCCATGTTTGTTACAGTTTCTTTATGAATGCATTCTGATAGGCGTTTGCTTTCGCCTTTGTGTTTGAAATTATAGATTTGATATCCACAAACCGAAGGGTCTTCACAGCTATCTGCATGAAGTGAAATCAGCAAATCGCAATTTGATTTATTAACTTCTGAAACTACACGATAAATCTCTG
Source organism: uncultured Oscillospiraceae bacterium (assembly GCA_964370735.1). Taxonomy (GTDB): domain Bacteria; phylum Bacillota; class Clostridia; order Oscillospirales; family Butyricicoccaceae; genus CAYJLC01. Next base: position 27,297 of record CAYJLC010000015.1, on the reverse strand, counting down.
TAAGTCCGTCTTTCATTTCCGGATAATCGAAAATCATACACTCAACCTCAGGAATAATGTCTAGAATTTTTTTCATTTCTAAGGCAATACTTCTCATACTTTCTTTAATATCAGTCGATACACAAAAAGATGTGTTTCCAATATCAAGTGCTACTCTATACTTCCTGATTGACATTTTAATACCTCCATTTCATAAAATTACGCTTAAACTAAAAAAATAATACTTAAGAATTTCTTTTAACATTTTATCATAAAATTCCCAATTATTACTTATACTCATATTATATATCAAAACGCAAATTAAATCAATAGTTTATCAAAAAATAATTTATAAATTCTCAATAAAATTTTAATACTTTAATAATAATTATGGAATAAAAAGGAAATTTATGTTATAATATAGGCGTTAGTACAATAAATTGACGAATTTACAAGAATTATTCCCTATTAGTTTTTTATCTTAATTGAAAATTTGTCTTGATTTATTTTGCTTAGTATGTTATAATTATCACAAAGTTAAGAAAGGAATTATTATTATGCAAGACGTTAGAAAAATACACGAAGACTTATATTGGATTGGTGGCAATGATAGAAGGCTTGCCCTTTTTGAAAATGTGTTCCCTATTCCGAGAGGAGTTTCATACAATGCCTATTTTGTGTCTGATGAAAAAACTGTTTTATTAGATACTGTTGATAAATCTATTAGCGAGAGATTTTTTGAAAATCTAGAACACGCACTAAATGGAAGAAAATTGGATTATCTAATAGTAAACCACATGGAGCCAGACCATTGTGGCACTATGAATGAGCTTTTTTTAAGATATCCAGATGTTAAAATCGTATGTAATAAGAAAACATCGGTTATGATTGGTCAGTTTTTCACATTTAACGTCGAGAATAACCTTGTGATTATCAAAGAAGGCGACACTTTAAACACTGGTAAATATACCTTTACTTTCGTTATGGCACCTATGGTGCACTGGCCAGAGGCTATGGTAACTTACGAGATTTCTACTAAAACATTATTTTCTGCCGACGCTTTCGGTACTTTTGGTGCTTTGGGTGGTTCTCTTTTTGCCGATGAAGTTGATTTTGACACAGAGTGGATTGAAGATGCTCGCCGATATTATACAAATATCGTTGGTAAATACGGCACACAAGTTATGGCACTTCTTAAAAAGGCATCGACTATCGAAATCAAAACTATTTGTCCACTTCATGGGCCTATTTGGAGGAAAAATGCCAATTGGTTCATCGATAAATATGTAAAATGGGCAACTTATACACCAGAGGAAGACGGCGTTGTTTTGGCTTATGCATCGGTATATGGCAACACTGAAAATGTGGCTGAAATCCTTGCAAGTAAATTGCACGAAAAAGGCGTTAAAAACGTAAAATTATACGATGTATCTGCAACTCATCCGTCATATATTTTAGCAGAAGCTTTTAGATATAGCCATTTAATTTTAGCATCAACGACTTATAATGCAGGAATTTTCTGTAATATGGAAACTCTTTTACACGATTTAAAGGCACATAATCTACAAAATCGTACCGTTGCATTAATTGAAAATGGTAGCTGGGCACCAACTGCAAATGAGCTTATGGGCAAAATTGTTTCTGAGATGAAAAATATGACGATTTTAGAAAATAAAATCACAATTAACTCATCAATCAAAGCAAATCAGCTTGAAGAACTCGATAATCTTGCCGAGGCTATCGCACATTCCGCAATTAAAACTAAAGAAGAAAAATTAATTCCATCTGATGAAATTGTAAATCCACAGGCTATGTTTAAACTTCCTTACGGGCTTTATGTTTTAACTGCGCGCGAGGGCGATAAAGATAATGGCAGTATTATAAACACTGTTATGCAAATAACTGACACACCAAAGCGTGTTGTTGTCGTTGTAAATAAAGAGTCGCTTACTCATGATATGATTGTTCAAACAGGTGAATTTAATGTTTCAGTGCTAGATGAAAATGCTAGTTTCAGTGTGTATAAGCATTTTGGATTTGCTAGTGGTAAAGATGTTAATAAATTCGAAAACTTCCCTATAAATCGCACTTCAAACGGTATAACGTATGTAAAAGATGATGTAAATGCCGTTTTATCTGCAAAAGTCTTCTTTACAAAAGACGTTGGAACACATACTATGTTTATGGCTGATTTAACCGAGGCTGTGACTTTCTCTGACACCCCTTCTGTGACATATTCATACTACCAAACAAATGTAAAACCTCAGCCAGCACCAAAAGGCGAAGGCGAAGAAGGCTATGTTTGTGATGTATGTGGTTGGGTTTATGAAGGCTCCGACCTGCCTCACGATATCATTTGCCCACTTTGTAAACATGGTGCAGATGCTTTTAGCAAATTATAATTTAAAGAGAGGCTGTCGCAATTGCGACAGCCTCTTGACATATTGCATAAAAATCTACGTTTTGTAACTACGTCACACTTTTTGATTTTGACAAATATTTTGTGTAATATTACTTTATTGCGACAACCCTTTTTTTCCAAATTAAATAATTATATTTTTACACTTGTTTTTTTTGTCTAAAAATGTTAAAATATAATTAAAAAAACGGAGGTATTATTAATGTCGGATGGTAAAAATATGTTTCGCGTTGTTTCTTTTGGAGGATTTCATAAAGACGATGTTGCCGAATATATCGAAAAAATGCAATTTAGGTTTAAAGAGGCAGAAGAAAAATATATCCTTGATAAAGTAACTTTGGATAAAAAAGTGAAAGGTTTTGAAGAAATATTAGCAAAATATGATATTGCTGACCTAGATAAATACATTGTTTCTTCGACAGAATTAACTCAAAAAAACATCGAACTTACTAAAGAAACTGATACTTTAACTTTAGAACTTGCAAATTCAAAGCTTGAAATCGAAAATATTAAAAACGAAAATGCAAAAGCGTATAAAGAAAATATTATAGACCGAGAAAACGAAGAAATTCTTGCACTAAAAAAACAGCTTGAAGATGAAAAAGCAAAAAACCTAGCACTTATTGCTGAAAATAATGAGCTTAAATCTAAAAGCGAAGAAATCACTGATATTAAAGAAACTATCATCAAACTTGAGCTTGATGCTAGAATTCGTGCAAAAAAAATCACTGAATCTGCAAAAGAAGAAGCTTCTAGCATGATGGATGAAGTTAAAGTTAAATCTGAAGAAGTTTTAGCAAAGGCACGCGAAGAATATTCTATTCAAGAGCGTAGTTATGAATCTAAACTACAAAGATTAGAAGAAGAAATCGCTACACTTTCTGAAAATGCTATTACTAATATCGAAAGCATTAATGACGATATCATGGCAGTTTTTAAAGCAAATAAAGCTGTTAAAGAACGTTTATTGGAATTTATCACATTGGATGTCGAAGAAGATAATTATGAAACAGTATAATATTAAAACAACCGAACTAAAAGATTATGTAAAAACTCTTAAAGCTGGCGATAGTGTTTCTCTTACTGGCTATATTTATACAGCAAGGGACTCTGCGCACAAAAAATTTGCCGAAATGATTGAAAAAGGAGAGAAACTGCCTTTCGATGACGATTTTATCATCTATTATGCAGGTCCAACTCCTAATCGCGAGGGGCAAATTATCGGCTCTTGTGGTCCTACTACCTCTGGCAGAATGGACGTGTTTTCGCCCTTAATGATGACCCAAGGCATGCGTGCTATGATAGGCAAAGGCATTCGTGCCGACTATGTAAACGACGCTATCTGCGAGCATAATTGCGTGTACTTAGTAGCAATCGGTGGCGCGGGTGCTTTAGTTTCCGACTGTGTTAAAAGTCTTGAGGTTGTATGTTTTCACGAATTAGGTTGCGAATCGGTAAAAAAACTCTATGTTGAAAATTTTGATGTTATTGTTGCGACAGATGTTTCTGGTGGTACATTATACAAATAGTTAAAAAATCAAATGACTAAACATACAAAATATTAATCCGAAAAATAATATCCAACCCAGTATCCAAATAGGGCACAAAAGCCCAATCATTATCCCACAAATAAACCCTATAAAAATAAAAAATGATAAAAGTCTTTTCCAAAGATGCATAAAATCGCCCCCTTACTCCGTATTTTTGGAAAAAATTACAACAAGTTATTAACATTATATGTCATTTAAAAATAAAGGTTCGTTTAACTGCAAAAAATCTTGATTTTTTCTTGAAAAAATGTTATTATATTAACGGAATGGAAAAATTATTATTAAAGGAGAATTTATTATGCCATTAGTTTCTACAAAAGAAATGTTTAAAAAAGCTTATGACGGAGGTTACGCTGTTGGTGCTTTTAACGTAAACAACATGGAAATCGTTCAAGCTATCACTGAAGCTCACAAAGAAGAAAACGCTCCAGTTATCCTTCAAGTATCTTCAGGTGCTAGAAAATATGCTAAGCATATCTACCTTGTAAAATTAGTTGAAGCTGCTATCGCTGATACTGATTTACCTATCGCTTTACACTTAGACCACGGTGCTGATTTCGAAATCTGTAAATCTTGTATCGATGGTGGTTTCTCTTCAGTTATGATCGATGGTTCTCACCACTCTTTCGAAGACAACATCGCTTTAACTAAAAAAGTTGTTGAATATGCTCATGAAAGAGGCGTTACTGTTGAAGGCGAATTAGGTCAACTTGCTGGTATCGAAGACGACGTAAACGTTGCTGAACACCAATACACTGACCCTGCTCAAGTTGAAGAATTCGTAGCTAAAACTGGTGTTGACTCACTAGCTATCGCTATCGGTACTTCTCATGGTGCTTTCAAATTCAAACCAGGCCAAAAACCAGAATTACGTTTTGACATCTTAGACGAAGTTTCAAAAAGACTTCCTGAGTTCCCAATCGTACTTCACGGAGCTTCTTCTGTTACTCAATCACACGTTGCTTTAATCAAGCAATTCGGTGGTAAAATGGATGATGCTATCGGTATCCCAGAAGATATGTTAAGACAAGCTGCTCGTTCTGCTGTTTGTAAAATCAACATCGACTCTGACTTACGTTTAGGTATGACTGCTGCATTAAGACGTCATTTCGCTGAACACCCAGACCACTTCGACCCACGTCAATACTTCACTCCAGCTAGAGAAGAAATCAAAGCTGTTGTTAAGCATAAAATCGTAGAAGTTTTAGGTTCAAACGGCAAAGCGTAAGCTTAAATATATTAAACAGACAGGCTATGCTTGTCTGTTTTTTTGCATTAACAACAAATTTTCGTCATATTCTCTTTCTTTTTTGTAAGTTTATTTAATAATTATAAAATCTCGCAAATAATATTGCAAATACGCTCCATTTCATATATACTAATATAGTACAAAATTTAAAGGAGATTATTTATGAAAAATATAATGAAAAAATCAGCCTCTATTTCTTTGGCTGTACTTATGCTTATGTCACTTTCCGGTTGTGACCAATTAATCAGCGGTGTTGCCGACGGTATTAAAAACCAAGATATTACTTCGACAGAAAATCTAGATGGACTTTCGCCTGAAACTGTTGACTACACAAAATATAACTCGTATACTTCATTAAACGAAATGGTTTATGGCATTGATAGTTTTATGTATTATTATGATATACTAATTAGCCCAGACGCTGAATTTGCAATTGCAGATGAATTTACAGAAGACGATATTTTATACCTTTATCAATATGATTCTGAGTTAGTGACAGACTATGGCACAGCCCCAGCACTTGCTTTAGAATATTCTTCTGACGAACCTAGCTACCCTTCAATCGATGCATTAATAAACAAAACAGCAACTGCTTGTGATGCTATGTATATGCTAATAGACGACCTTCAACTTATGGCATTAACTAAAACATCTGTCGAAGCGTTCGACTATGATAAAGCGTCAGAAATCCACACAAAATTGATGGCTGAGTACCCTCTTTTTATAGAGAATACAGAAGAGTTCATCTCGGCTTATGAGATACTTGAAGCAGAAGTATATGCTGAAAGCCTTGAACAGCAACTAGCAAATAATGAGCTGATTTCTTATCATAGCAATGTTACTTTAGACTTAGCATACGCTATTGATGATGCAATTTGGGCAACATTTGACGAAGATACAAACGAATTTTCTGTAACTCTAGCGGATTTACAACCACTAATCGACGATTTCAATACAAATTGCGATGCATTTTTAATTGCACTTGAAGACCCTGAACAACAAAAATTAGTTGCAAATGTTAACGAAGGTGTGTTCAATGCTTTTGGTGGGCAAACAATGACTGCCGAAGATGTTCGCACACATATTTCTGGAAATTACCTACTATTAAAATCTGCATTAGAAGAAGTTTCTACTGCATTAAATAACGGCGAAGATGTATACCCTTCTAGCGATGCATTCTATGTTCAAGCTGGCGTTTGCATCGATATCCACAATAATTATTTATTAGAAATAGCATAAAAAAATGCACCATTGGAAAAACCGATGGTGCATTTTATTTTAATAAATCGCGATGTCACTTGCCTTTATTTCTTTTGAAATCATATTATTTTCAAACATCCAGTCGATGTTTTCCTGCCAAACTTCTTCATTTTGCTCTAAAAATTCAACTTCGTCTGTCTGCATAAGAGGTAAAAGCATATTAAGGCTTTCTCTCTCTACTTCTAAATCCAAAGGAAAATTATCGGCATTTTGATTTGTCATCATAAGCTCTAAAGCCTCTTCTTGATTTTCTAAAACATAATCAAAACCTTTTTTCGATGCTCTTAAAAATGCATCGATTTTTTCTTTATCCTTTTCTAAAGTTTCATCGCCAACAACTATGCTCATTTCGTAATAATTCGGCATACCATATTCTGTCGCTAAAAAATAATCTACTTCAAAACCTTCTTTTTCAAGGTGTGGTACTTCGTGGTTTAACATACACCCGAAAGTCGCATCGACAGTTCCTGAAGTCATAGCACTCATAAGGTCAAAACCAACGTCAACAACATTCACATCGTCCGAAGAATATCCTGAATTTCTCATAACATAATCAATGATATTCAGCGTTAAATCACTTGTAGATGCACCCAAAGTCTTGCCCACTAATTCGTCTGGTGTTTTAATCCCACTTGTCGATGCAAATATTCCTAACGGCGACTGGATTACCGTTCCAATTGATTTAATCGGCACATCTTGCTCTGCTTTAGCGTAAATCATATTATGCAAATAATATATCCCCAAATCAATCTGACCTGCTGCAACAAGCGTTAAAGGGTCTGTTGTATTTGCTGGAAATTTAATATCGACTTCAATTCCTTCTTCTTCATAATATCCATTTTCAATCGCAGCATAAATAAACGAATGCACTGCATTTGGATACCAATCCAGAACGATACTCACCGTTTCAAGCTCGTTTTCCTTGGTTTCTGCCGAACAACCTGCAAGCATGCACATAGCAAGTGTTACTGCTAAAATTCTCTTTATCATATTTCATTTCTCCATTTTACATATTTATTTTCTAAAATATCCACAATCCATACTAAAATCATTGCGGCTATGCTTAAAATCACAATCGGAGCAAAAACTCCTGCACCATCGAGCTGGGTCATCATTCGTTTGCTAAAATACCCAAGACCAGCCTGAGCACCTAGCCATTCACCGATAGCAGCACCGATTATGCTTAAAGGAATTGCCATTTTAATAGCCGAAAAAAAACTCGGTAATGCCGATTTTACTTTCACTTTAAAGAAAATTTGCATTTTTGCTGCGCCAAAAGTGAACATTAGTTCTTCCATTTCGCGTTTTGAGCTTTTAAATCCATCATAAACCGAAATTGTTATCGGAAAAAATGTAATAAGTATCGTAACTAGCACTTTCGACCAAATAGAATAGCCAAACCACAGTATAAAAAGTGGTGCAATCGCCGTTGTCGGAATGGTTTGCGAGGCAATAATTAGTGGATAAAGTGCCTGTTTTACCTTTGGGAAAAAGTCCATAATTGTCGCTAAAAATAGTCCTAGCGCCACCGAAATAAACAGTCCAATTATCGTAATTTTCAATGTTTCCGGCAGATGTACTAAAAATAATGGTTCGCGAAGTTCATAAATTTTCCTAACAATTTGAATAGGCGATGGCAGGATATAATGCGCATCAATTATCATGGCTATCACTTGCCACAAAACTAGCAAAGTAGTTGCTAAAATTATCGAAGGTAACTTATTTTTCATAACTTCCCTCCTGTCTAAGTTCAGAAATCAGATGTTCTCTTAGGTCGGAAATCTCTGTTTTTTTAAGGTCTTCTCTGTTTCTAGGGTAGCTAAGTGGCACATCATACATATCAAATTTTGTGACAGGACGGTCTTTTATTATAAAGATTTTTTCACTTAAAAAAATCGCTTCTTCGACATCGTGTGTCACGAAAATAATCGTATTTTTTCGCTTTTGCCACTCTTTTAAAAGCCATTCTTGAAGCTCAATCCGAGTTAGGCTATCCAGTGCCGAAAACGGCTCGTCCAAAAGCAACATTTCACTTCCAGTCAAAATAGTTCGCGCAAAAGAAACGCGCTGTTTCATTCCCCCAGAAAGTTCTTTAGGATAGCTTTTTCTATAATCGAAAAGTCCCATATCACGCAAAATTTCGTCTGTTTGCCTTAAAATTTCGCCTTTTTTCACTTTCTTTATCTCAAGTGGAATACCAACATTTTGCTCGATAGTTCTCCAAGGAAAAAGCAGGTCTTTTTGTGGCATATAAGCGCTATAATTCGTCATTTCCCTTATATTTTTTGAGTTTATTAAAATCTCTCCACTGCCTTCTTTTTCAAGCTTTGAAATAAGTCTAAAAATCGTAGATTTTCCACAGCCAGACGTGCCTATAATCGACACAAAAGAATGGTCTTTTACCTGAAAACTCAAATTTTCAAGCATAGTAAAGTCGTCAATATCATACTTAAACGACACATTTTTAAACTCTAACACTACATCACCATATCATACGCCATATCCCAAAACATATATTCATATCTCGAGCAATTTTCTATGATTTTTTCTAGATTTTGTAGCTGTTCTTCTGTATAATCTTTGCTAAGTTCGTCTACAAGACTTATAATTTCGTCGTTGGTTTTTGCATAGCCTTCGCTTGCATACATTTCTACCCAGTCTTTATAAAATCCGAAATCTTTCGTTTTATCTAAGTTGTCGGCTATGTATTTATAGCTCCAAGAGCATGCTAAAACTGCTGTTAAAATCTCGCAAACACCCTCTGTCGACGCTACTGCAAGCATATATTTTGTATAGCTTTCTGTCGTAAGGCTTGCATTATAATCTGACGCATTTGTTATGCCAAATTCTTTAAAATAATCTCTATGCGTTTCGGCTTCGGTGTCAATAATCGCTGAAATATGTCTTGAAAATATTCTCATAAGACGCTCGTCTTTCGCTTTTACAATTCCAAAAGCAAAAACTTTTGCATAGTCTAAAAGATAAATATAGTCTTGTATTTGATAAAATTTAAACTTTTCTTTGTCAAGCGACCCATCTTCGATACCCTTTATAAAATCGTGCGAAAGATAGCTATCCCAGATAGGTTTCACTTTCAAAAATAATCTATTTGTAGTCATTTTACACCTCTATTTCGTAATTATGATGCAAAGGTCCTGACCCTTTGCCTAAATTTAACTTCGCTTTTAACGCTCCCGTTAGATAGTTTTTTGCGTCATTAATGCTGTCTTTAATCGATAATCCTTTAGCTAGATTTGATGCAATAGCAGACGATAAAGTGCACCCTGTCCCATGAGTATTTTCGTTTAAAATTCGCTCTGATTTAAACCAAGTACCCTCGTTTCCATCATACAAAAAGTCGCACGCATCGTTCACTAAATGCCCACCTTTAACAAGAACTGCTGTTTTTGTTTTATTGAAAATTTCTTTTGCAGCACTTTCCATATCTTCTTCGTTTTTAATCGATTTTTTGCATAAAATTTCAGCCTCAGGGATATTCGGCGTGATAATTGTTCCAATCGGCAAAAGTTTTTCTATAAGTGCATTTTCAGCATCGCTTGACAACAATTTGCACTCGCTTGTCGACACCATAACAGGGTCTACAACGATATTTTTCGCCCCATATTGTTTAAGTTTTTTCACAATAATTTCGATAATCTCAGCATTTGAAACCATCCCTATCTTAACTGCATCTGGAAAAATATCCGAAAAAACTGCGTCAATTTGTGCCTCAATAAACGATGTGCTCGCATTTTCTATCGCAAAAACTCCCGTTGTATTTTGTGCTGTCAGTGCCGTTATAACGCTCATAGCATAATGCCCATGAACCGTAATTGTTTTTATATCTGCTTGAATTCCAGCTCCACCACTAGAGTCTGAACCTGCAATAGTTAATACTTTTTTCATCATTTACCTAGCCTTTAAATATATTTATCGATTTTTCTAATAACTTTTTCGTATGTTCTTTAATATTCTCTTTTGCAAATATTTCTGAAACAAGAGCAACACCATCAAGCGAAAGCCCCTCTAAACTATCCATATTTTCATAAGTAATTCCGCCGATTGAAACCACCGGAATACTCACAGAATTACAAATTTCTCGCACCAAATTATGGTCGATAATGCCTGCATCAAGTTTAGTTTTTGTGCCAAACATAGCACCTGTGCCTAAGTAGTCAGCACCGGCTTTTTCTGCCTTTTGTGCTTCGGCTACTGTCTTCACTGTAACACCTATGATTTTATCTTTTCCTAAGATTTTACGAACATTCATAGCCTCCATATCCGATTGACCGATATGAACTCCGTCTGCGTCGCAAGCTATCGCTACGTCTATGTTATCGTTGATTAAAAGCGGAACATCGTATTTTTTCGTAATTTCTTTAAGATTTTTTGCAATCGCTAAAAACTCGTCGAAACTCGCATCTTTTTCTCTGATTTGAATACAAGTAGCCCCGCCTTCTAGCGCATCGACAAGTTGCTTTTCTAAAGTGTATTCACCCTTTTCCCACGCTCTATCCGTCACTGCATACATCAGCATATTTTTACTTGAAAAGTTCATATTTTGCTCCATTTTCTAATTTTTCTTCCGTCATATTATATATTTCGTCCATAATGCTATCTCTATACGAAGTATTCCCTAGTGATTTATTTGCCCTTTCGCCAGCCACACCCATAAGTGTCACAGCAGCAAGGCACGCGTGCAATTCTTCGCCTTTATTCGCCGATACAAATGCTGCGAGCATTGAACTTAGCATACACCCTGTCCCAGAAATATCGCTCATTTTCGCGTGACCATTTTTACACACATAAGACATTTTTTCGTCTGTTACAATGTCTATTTTCCCTGTAATTACGATTATTGCACCTGTATTTTTCGAAAATTCTCTTGAAAACTTAATAACATCTTGCAAATTTTCCTCGCAGACAACATCAATTTCAGATGCATCTACACCATAAGTTTTGCCTTCACCTATCGCAAGTGCTTTTATCTCGGAAATATTTCCACGAATTACTGTAAATTTCACTTTTTCAAGCAATTCTTTTGCAGTATTTGTACGAAGTATAGATGCCGAAACGCCGACAGGGTCGAGTGTCACTGGGTGGTCTAATTCATTTGATTTAATGCCTGCTTTTATCATCGATGGAATGGTTCTTGCGTTTAATGTTCCGATATTTATATTAAGCGCCGAGCATATTGTCGTAATTTCTTCTACTTCATCGATATCATCTGCCATAATCGGAGATGCTTTGCACGCTAATAATACATTTGCGCAGTCGTTTACAGTAACGTAATTTGTGATATTATGTACAAGTGGATGTTTTTTTTCCACATTTTTAAAACAAGTTTTAATCATTTTTTAGTCCTTTCAATACCGAGCTTTTTTCAAGCATTTTTAGTAAAGTATATGCGATGATTGACCCACCGATTGAGCTTATTGAAAATGGAATTATATATGCAAATACAGCAGCGTCACTGCCAAGTAAAAACACTGCCACAGGGTATGAAACTAGTGCGCCGATTATTCCTGTGCCGATTACTTCTCCAATAACTGCAAAGCTTAATTTCGGATATTTTTTATACATAATTCCACAAAGAAGTGCACCAAATACACTTCCAGGAATAGCGAGTGCCGAGCCTGTTGCCATCGATATTCTGATAATTGCAGTCGCAAATGCAGCACCAAAAGCATAATACGGCCCTAAAATTACACCCAAAATCACATTGATGATGTGCTGAATTGGGAAACATTTTGTAACTCCTATCGGGATATAAAATCCTGAACATGCTACTCCAATTGCAATAAAAATTCCTGAGATTGCTAATTTTTTCGTTTTTGACATATTTTCCTCCTTAAATAAGGATTTGAATAAAAAAAACGAGAGGACATCCTCTCGCTCGATACTAAGTATCCCTACGTTGGCATTATCCAAATCAGGTTATGGGTCGAAACTTACATTTTCCTCTCAGCCTGTTTACAAGCTCCCCGTTATTAACTTCTTTTGTATTTTATCACAGTAAAATCAATTTGTAAAGGTTTTTTTACTATTTATGATATTTTGTATTCGCATTAATGCTAAACGCACGATAAATCTGCTCTAAAAGCATCACTCTTGCAAGCTGATGTGGAAACGTCATCTTCGACATCGAAAGTTTAAATTTCGCACGATTTTTCACGTCCAAAGACAAGCCATAAGACCCACCAATGACAAAAGTTATCTTCGAAAATCCATCTAATCCGATGTTATTTATGTTTTCTGCAAGTTTTTCGCTAGAAATTTGCTCACCTTCTATACACATAGGAATGATATATTCTCTATCGCCGATTTTCTTTAAAATAGCATCGCCTTCGACTAAAATGCATTTAGAAATTTCACTTTCCGAAGGATTATCTGGAAGTTTATGCTCAGAAAGTTCTAAAATTTCCAATTTACACATGACTTTCAGTCGTTTTTCATATTCTTTTACTGCATCGACTAAATATTTTTCTTTAAGCTTTCCGACACAAATAATTTTTATATTAAGCATGCTTTTCTAATCTCCAAAATCAAATTTTCAAACTTAGGTGTAGCAATGTGTAGGTTTTGATTTTCGTTTACTGAATATGTGAATTTTAAGTTTGCAAACTCATTCCTAAGTATCTCAGGATTGTTGTTGGCTTCGCTTAAATGGGCTAAAATAATGTCATTTACACCACATTGCAGCAAATGTGCCACACAAATTAGGCTTTCATCATTAGATAAATGCCCTGTCGACGATAAAATTCGCTTTTTTAACATATATGGGTAACTTCCAAAAGTAAGCATATTTTTATCATAATTCGACTCAATGGTCACCATATCAGACTCGGAAATCTTATTTAAAATTAGCTTTGGCATGTGCCCTAAATCGGTTACGTGTGAATAAACCACACCATCTGCCGACACTTTAAAACCAACACTATCTCTGCTATCGTGAGGCGTCTTAAACGTTTCTACTATTATGCTATCAAGCACTAATTCATCACCTGGAGTGAAAAAATCTAGTCTTTCGGCTGGTATTTTGTAATTATCCGAATAATTTTCATAAGAATTTTTGCTCATAAAGACGCGTGCATCTGTATTTTTGCAAAACATATATAGCCCTGAAATATGGTCAGTATGTTCGTGACTTATAAACGCATAGTCGATTTTATGTACGCCGATTTCTTTTAAAGCTGTCGTTAATTTTTTATAAGAAATGCCTAAATCGATTAAAATATTCGCGTTTTCAGTCATAAGCAAGTAGGAATTTCCCTTTGAACCACTTGCAATATTAATAAATTTCATTTCTACCTCTAAAAAATGAGCGAACACTGTTCGCCCAATTTTGTCTATGCTTGTTGTTTAAAATTTGTAGCCTCAGGAGTATAAACTCTCTTGATATTTGCGCCTAAAGCACAGAATTTTTCGATAAGGTTCTCATAACCTCTTTCGATATTTGATACATTTTCAATTTCTGTAACGCCAGTTGCCGCAAGACCAGCTATAACCATAGCAGCACCTGCACGAAGGTCATAAGCTTTAACAGGAGCACCTGTAAGCTCTTGCACGCCTTCGATTACTGCAAGTTTTCCATCAACAGTAATTTTAGCGCCCATTTTGCGAAGCTCGTCTACATATTTATATCTATTGTCCCAAACACTTTCTGTCACAACAGAAGTACCAGAAGCGATAGCTAAAGCCGTCGCCATTTGAGGTTGCATATCTGTTGGGAAACCAGGGTATGGAAGTGTTTTTACATTTGTTTTAGAAATTCTTTCATTAACTCTGATTAAAACTGAATCGTCATACTCTTCAATTTCAACGCCTGTTTCAGAAAATTTCGCCGTTATACACTCTAAATGTTTAGGTATAACGTTTTTCACTAGCACTTCGCCACCACAAGCAGCTACTGCCGCGATATAAGTTCCAGCCTCTATTTGGTCTGGGATAATTGTATATGAGCCACCATGAAGTTTTTCAACACCACGAACTTTGATAATATCTGTACCAGCACCTTTAACATCGGCGCCCATAGAGTTTAAAAAGTTTGCAACATCAACAACATGTGGTTCTTTTGCAGCATTTTCGATGATAGTTTGACCTTCTGCTTTAACAGCTGCCATCATTACATTGATAGTTGCACCAACAGACACAACATCAAGATAAATCACACTACCTTTAAGGCTTCCATCGACAGTTGCATGGATTAAACCATTTTTAACGTCAACGCTAGCACCTAAGCCTTCAAAACCTTTAACGTGTTGGTCGATAGGACGAAGTCCAAAATCGCAACCACCAGGCATAGAAACGATAGCTTCGTTAAATCTGCCTAAAATTGTGCCTAAAAGATAATAAGACGATCTTATTTTTCTCATAAGGTCATAAGGTGGATTTTTCATATTTAAGTTTGTCGCATCTACTTCGACAGTATTTTTATTTATAAGCGTTACTTTTGCGCCTAAAGCCCTTAAAATTTCAAGTTGCATAGTTACATCTGCTATTTGAGGGATATTTTCAATTCTACAAATTCCTTCGACTAATATTGCAGCTGGAATAATCGCAACTGCTGCGTTTTTAGCACCACTGATTTCAACTTCACCGTTTAATTTGCTGCCACCATTAATAATATATTTAACCAAGTTAAGCACTCCTTTAGTAATCTAATTACTGTATATATAAAATGTTAATATTTTTTTAATAAAAAGTTCATAAAATGGTATCCGAAAATACCACAATAATTATTATAGCACATACACATAAAAAAATCAACCAATTTTATGAAAAAAATAATTTTTGTTAAGCTAAAAACAATTTTTTAACTTTTATTAACATTTTTTTCATAAGAATCACTCATTATGTCGTAATCTATGGCATAATCATCGTAAATAAACGATATAACTGGTGAAAATAAAATATTCGATGTTATATCATTGCCAAAGCTTGCTTTATACGAAATTGTCACACCTGAAATCTCGCCTTTCGCATCTTCGCCCATACGCAATATTAAGCTAAAAATATCGATATCTTCGGTCAAAAGCGTGCTACTTTGCTCATCAAAAGCAAAATTCCCTAAAATAGATGTGCTTCTATCGTTTAATATAACCCCAAATGACAAATTTGATACCTCATATCCATCTAAAATATAAGTGTATTTTGTGCTAGTTCCGTCTAATGTTACCATCGAATTTGTTAAATCAAATCCCGCATTTGTAAGAAGGTCTTCAATCTCGTATTTGGGTATACTTTCGTTTATAAGTATCGAAAAACTTCCGTCGTTATCGATTTTTCCAGTGGCATTTTGCGAAAAAAACATATTATTTGCATGTTCTTCTGGATTTTCCAAAATTTTAAGCATAATTTCTCTGTTCATTTTAGAATATTCGAAATTTTTAAGCTTAGACAGGTCTATATCCAAAAATTCTTCGTCGATAGTTATCTCTCGGTCGCTTAGAATATTTATTTTATCCATACTCATCTGATTTATGATATTTTCGTCGTTAACTTTTGTGTATAAATATGCTCCATACAAAAAAAGATTTACAAAAATAAGCAAAATTATCAAAATCAGCCTAATTTTTTTATAATTCATATTATTTCACCAACGATTTCATTTTGTATTGCAATTTTCCGTTTTCGTTATATCTTAGCACAAAATTACTATTTGTATAGATTGACGACGATTTTTGTGGTGTAATAACCTCGCTAGAAACCGATGCATTCAAAAGAATAATCTCGCTATTAGAGAGCGAATTATTTGTGAAAACAAAAATCCCAAAAGGCTTGCCATAGTCAAAAATCACTCCGTTAATCTCCCCATCAAGTGCAATAACCACCTGACCATTTACGCTATAAATATCCGAAGGTCTTGCCGTTATCGACGAGCCAATATCGGTATAAATTTGATTAAACAGCATAACACTTTCGCTAATCATTTCGGAGTATGTTTTCTCGTGGTCACTTACAAAAATATTCCCACGAGGCTCATAACTAATAAAATCAACTTCTTTGCCACTAATCGTAAGTTCACTGAATTTTTCGTCGTTTACATAGACTATTTCACCATCTACCGACGGATATGCGCCGACGATAATCGGATTATAGGAAAATCTTGTAGAAATCGTGTCTGTAAGCTCACGCGAGGCGTTAATTTCTGAAATTTCCAATTCATATCCACTATAAACACTATCCGAAACTAACATCATTTCGCCGTTTATATCTTTAAAATATGCGTTTTTATCTAAATAATCATACGAATTCACTTGCATCGGTGTAGATTTTATCGAAAAATACTCATCATAACTCTTAATCAGTATTTCATTTTCTAAAATCAACACTTCTGATACATACGTCATCGAATTTATGTCATAAATCGCAGAAATCGGCGATAAAAATTCCATATAAACAAAATTCGGGTTAGAAAATGCCTCGATATACACATTTTTATCCACTGCACTTAAATTAGATATATCAAGTCTTTCATAAAACTCTACATTAATCTCGTCATAAATCGACGCAGTTTTTAATTTATCATAGATACTAGCACTAAGAACTCCGTTTTCATTTATCGCAATTTTTAGCGGCAAAACAAACGAAAGTGTCTGTTCTTCGACAATTTCTTCTTGACTTTGCTCTCTAAAACTAGAAATTATGCCACTCGCAATAAAATTTTCTGGCACAGAATTTATATTAAGCGAATATCCCCACGAAAAAAGCATAAAGAAAATCATCGCTATAATCAGTGCAAAAAGCAATAAATTGCTCAAAAAATTAATAATCTTACTCATCCGAACTGTCCTTTGTATAAGGCAAATAAATAGTGACAACGCTTCCCTTTTCGACTACGCTTTCGATATAAATTGTGCCACCATGAGCCTCGACTATATTCTTCGAAATCGCAAGCCCTAGCCCTGTTCCACCTTTTTCTCTCGACCTTGCCTTGTCAACACGATAAAATCTATCGAAAATTCGTGGCAAATCTTCTTTAGGAATGCCAAAACCTTCGTCTATTATCTGTATTTTTACTTTTTCTTTTTCATTTTCAGCAATAATTTTCACTACTTTATCTGGAAGTGTGTATTTTATAGCATTCGACACAATATTAATCATTACTTGCTTCATACGATCTTCATCGCCAAGAATTTTTCTGAGATTGTACTGAACTTTTTTCTCAATTTTAATATTAGAGTTTGTCGCCTCTAAAACCATTGTGTCATAGACATTATTAAGCATTTTTTCTACATCAAGAACCTTGAAATTCATATCCATTTTGCCATGATCTAATTTCGAAAGCGTTAGTAAATCGCGAACAATCCTCGTCATTCGGTCTGTTTCGCTAGAAATTATGCCAAGAAACTTGTCCTCTGTTTCATCGTCTAAATAATCTTTATTTTCAAGGATAGTTTCGGTGTAGCTTTTTATATTTGTCAAAGGTGTGCGAAGTTCATGCGAAACATTTGCAACAAATTCTCGCCTAGCATCTTCAAGCTTTTTCGACTCAGTAATGTCATATATCACGACAATAATCCCTGTTTCGCCGTCTTTATCTGCAATTAACGGTGCAAAAAGCACTCTATACGTCTTGTTTTGCACTGAATATTCTGTTTCAGCGTATTTTTCTTTCTCATTTTCGTATTTAGGTAGCTTAATTTTCTTAAATATATCCGAAAACCAAAGCTCTTCTTTATAGGTAACGCCAAGCATCTGCTCAGCCTTTATATTCATATTTATAATTTTTCCATTAGGCTCAAAAGCCAAAACTCCGTCTGTCATGTGTAAAAAAAGTGTGGAAAGTTTGTTTTTTTCCTCTTCTACTTTTTCAAGAGTGTCTTTAAGCATATTTGACATTTGATTGAATGTTTGTGTCAAATTACCTATCTCATCGCCTGACTCTACTGCTATTTTCTCATCAAAATTACCTGTCGCAAGTTTTTTTGCACCAGTAATTAGTTTTTCGATAGGGTTTGTCATTGTTTTCGATAGAAAAATACTCAAAATCACCGAAACAACTATACCAATAAGCATAGCTTGAATTGTGATACTCAAAAGCAACCACGTTAAATCGTCGAGTTCTGTTCTATCATCCTTGATATATACGATATAATCACCGTCTAAAACAGGGATTGCAAGGTCTAAATAATCGCTCGACACTAAATTTGTAAGCCCAACTTCTCCCGCTAGCGAAGACACAATATTCGGTGTCATTTCAATATGTGTGAGCACATCTGTCTGCGACGAAAGTATCACCTCGGAAGTGGTTCCGTCTAAAATATAATACGAGCGACCAGAATCTATGCCTAAAAGTCCAGAATATGCGTCTAATATTCCTTTTGCATCAGAAGGAGAGTCATTTTCAAAAGCCTTTTCGATGTCTTTTAAAACTTCAGGCTTAAAAACTGACTCAACTTGTGTATTAAATTCATCAAAATAAAATGTTGTTATGCTATTTAATAAAAATGTGCCAATTACTGCCATAACAGAGATAACAAGCACAAAAAATATTAAAACCATTTTAATTCTTAGACTTTTAAACATATTTACTCCTATTTTGCGAAGTAATATCCTTGACCTCTTTTTGTAACTACATATAAAGGATTTGATGGATTTTCTTCGATTTTTTCTCTTAAACGTCTGATAGCCACGTCGACTGCTCTTGCATCTCCGAAATATTCATATCCCCAAACCTGCTTCATAAGATCTTCTCTTGAGAAAATTTTATTCGGTGATTTAGATAGAAATTTAATAATCTCAAACTCACGCGAAGTAAGCTCAATCTCTCTTTTTTTATAAACAACCCCGCATTTATCGTTGTCGATTATAAAATCATCATCTACCATAACAATATTTTCTTTCGACACCACTTTTTCTAAAGTGCGTCTAGTATTAGCCTTAACTCGTGCTATTAATTCCTTCATAGAAAATGGTTTTGTGATATAATCGTCTGCACCATTTTCAAGCCCTAGAATTTTATCTGTTTCTTCTTCTCTTGCTGTTAACATAATAATAGGAACTTGCGATTTCACGCGTGTTCTTTTAAGGATTTCAAAACCATCTAACAAAGGAAGCATCACATCAAGCAACACTAAATCCGGCGAATTTGCCAAAATCCCTTCTAGTCCATCTTTTCCGTTATTATATTGTAAAACTTCAAAACCTTCTTTTTTAAGGTTAAATTCTAAAATATCTGCAATAGCTTTTTCATCTTCTACGATAATAATTCGTTTTGACATATTATTCTCCTGTAAATATTTGAATTTGCTTCTTTTATACTATTTTTCTTATCATATCTAGTGCAACTGACGACGCTTTCATTCTTGTGCTTTCGCGATTTCTGTATCCTGTGATTTTCTCCATATAATATTGTCCGTCAAAATACACACAAACATACACTAAACCTAGTGGTTTTTCTATTGTGCCACCAGTAGGACCTGCAACACCTGTGATACTAACACCTACATCTGTGCCAAAAACTTTTGTAACTCCAAAAGCCATTTCACGCGCTGTTTCTTCTGAAACTGCACCGAATTCGTCTAATGTTTCAGGTTTAACACCTAGGATATTTTTTTTCGCTTCGTTTGAATATGTGCAAACTCCACCCATAAAAATACTTGAAACTCCAGAAAAATCTGTAATTCTTTTTGCTAAAAGTCCGCCTGTGCAAGATTCTGCTGTTGAAATTGTAATATTTTTTTCTTTAAGCAAATCTGTCACAACATGCTCTAAATTATCTACATCAACGCCATAAACGTACTCGCCTATCACCTCAAGTACTTCATTTTTCACTTCCTCAATCATAGAAAGTGCTTTTTTGGAGCTGTCTGCCTTTGCAGTAATTCTCACTACGCATTCGCCGAATTTTGCAAAAGGAGCTATTGATGGATTTTTATATTTTGTCATCTTATCGAACAACAATTCCTCGACATAAGCCTCGCCTAGTCCGAAAACTTTCAGCGAAATTCCTTCGATAACTTCGTTTGATAATGATGCTAAATATGGCTTTGCACGATTAATAAACATAGGCTCGCACTCTCTTGGTGGTCCTGGTAGCATTAAAACATAGTTTTCGCCTTCTTTAAACCCACAACCAGGCGCTGTTCCCCACGCATTTTGAAATGGAGTTGAATTTTCTGGCAAATATGCTTGCTTTTCTTGGTTTTTAATCATTTCAAGATTATTCTTCTTAAAATAATCCTCTATATTAGAAAAAGCTTCTTTATTAAACACTAGTTCTCTATTAAAAGTCTTTGCAATAATTTCTTTTGTCAAATCGTCATAAGTCGGACCTAGTCCTCCTGTTGTGATGATGATATCTGCACGATTTTTTGCGATTTCCAAAGCTTCTTCAAGCCTTTTTGCATTATCTCCGACAACAGTATGATGATATACATTAAAGCCCATTAAAGCCAATTCTTTTGAGATAATTTGCGCATCTAAATTATAGATATCACCCAAAAGCAATTCTGTTCCGACAGAAATAATTTCAACATTCATCTGCTAAACCCCCACTTTTTCTCCCGCTATATACGTTTCATTTATTGCTTGCTCGATTAATTCTTCAATATTTTGTAAATTTTCTTCCTCTTTTAACACTTGGTATAATTTTGGTTTTGTTTGAGGATGTTTCGGAGTAAATACCGTACAACAATCTTCGTATGGTAAAATCGATGTTTCAAACGCTCCGATTTTTCTTGAAATTTCAACAATTTCATCTTTATCCATACCAATCACAGGCCTAAAAACAGGCATAGTGCTAACTTCATCGGTAACTGCAATTGCTTCCATAGTTTGCGAGGCAACTTGCGCTAGGCTCTCACCAGTAATCAGCGCTGTCGCTTTGGCATTCTCGGCAACTTTACACGCAATTCTCATCATTATTCTACGCATAACAAGAGTGAAATAGTCCTCTCTTATGCTTCTTCTAATTTCTTCTTGAATTTTTGTAAACGGTACGATATGTACATTTATTTGACCCGCATATTGCGACACGATTTCTGCTAAATCTAAAACCTTTTGTTTTGCTTGCTCCGATGTATATGGATAGCTATAAAAATGCACAGCATCTAAGCAAACGCCACGTTTAACCATCATATATCCTGCAACAGGGCTGTCTATTCCACCTGAAAGCATTAGCATTGCCTTGCCTGAAGTAGAAACAGGTAATCCACCAACACCTTTTACTTTTTCTGCATAAATATATGCATTTTTATCACGAATTTCAACATAAACTGTTATATCTGGTGTGTGCATATCTGGTTTTAGATGATAAGCTTCGAAAAGCTCACCACCTACATGTATCGATGTTTGAATAGATGTTATCGGGAAATTTTTGTCTGCACGTTTTGTTTCCACTTTAAATGTTTTATATTTATGATGTTTATCTTTCATATATTCGATTGCAGTTTTTGTAATATCGTCGATATTTTTCTCACAAACAACAGCTTTTTCGATAAGTTTTATACCAAAAACTTTTTTTAATGCCTCTAAAGCCTCGTCAATCGACCCTTCAATACATTCTACATAAAGCGTAGACTGCAACGCATATACTTTAAACTGACCTAATTTCGCTAAGCGATATCTCATATTTTTGATAAGAACATCTTCAAATCTCTTGCGATTTAGGCCTTTTAAAATCATTTCGCCACATTTAACTAATAATATTTCTTGCATTTTTAATTCCTTTATTTCATCATATCAACGACATAAACCAAAGCTCGCACTAGTTGGTCGATATCTGTTGTTTTATTTTCCATTGAAAAACTCACGCGTAAAGCGCCTTCGGCATATTTTCTTTCCACACCCAAAGCAGAAAGAACATAAGAAACCTTGCCTTTAGAACACGCTGAACCCGCCGAAACATAGACTTCGTGGCTTTCTAAAACTCTAAGTGCAACTTCGCTTTTTATAGTAGGTATAGAGAAGTTTACAATGCTTTTAATATCCGATTTTCCATTATATCTAAATTCATCGTCGGCAAAATATTGTACTAATAATTTGTCTAGGTGGTTGTATAATTTTTCGATATGCAAAGGGTCGTATTCATTTTTATAGATTTCAAGCGCCTTTGCAAAACCTGCAATGCCTGCGATATTTTCTGTGCCAGAGCGAAGACCAAATTCTTGTCCACCACCGAATATTACAGGGTTTAAATTTGTGCCCTCTTTAACATATAGCGCACCTGTGCCTTTAGGTCCACCTAATTTGTGGGCTGAAAATGACATTAAATCGCAATCTATAATTTTAGCGTCTACTGGCATTTTTCCTAGAGCTTGAATTGCATCTATATGGATAAGTCCGATTTTAGACTTTTCTTTAAAAGCTTTCACAAGCTCGTTTACTGGGAAAATCGAGCCGATTTCATTGTTAACAAGCATAAAAGATGCTAAAATTGTATCTTCTCTAACAGCATTTTTAAAAGTTTCAACGTCGATAGAACCTTCTTTAGTAGGCTTTACAAACTCAACTTCAAAACCGCGATTAGCAAGTTCTTTTAATAGGTTTTTCGTAGCTGTGTGCTCTATTTCCGTCGAGATTATGTGTTTTCCACGTTTCCCTAGCTTATTTATAACCGAGAAAAGTGCTGTATTAATACTTTCTGTACCACCAGATGTGAAAATTACTTCCGACGGTTTTGCGTTTATTTCTGTCGCTAAAACCTTTCTAGCATCGTCTATTATTTTTTTGCCTGTTCTTCCTAAAATGTGAAGAGAAGACGCATTCCCAAATTTTTCAGTGTTAATTTCATAAATAACATCAGCCACCTCTTTATAAGGTTTTGTTGTTGAAGCATTATCTAAATAAACCATAGTTTCACTCTCTTTTCTTAAAATTCATAGATACATATAGTATATCACATTTTGTCGATTAAATCAAATGCAACATATTAATTTTTTAATAACAAAGCTAAGTTAACTATTTAATTTTTTGCTTTTTCTTGTATTTTGCCTATTTATTACTTTATTTTTCATAAATAAAAAATTTTTTTGAATAAATGCTTGACAACACCCCTATATTTGTGGTATCATATTTTAGCAATCTTATTATGCGCCCGTAGCTCAGCTGGATAGAGTATTTGACTACGAATCAAAGGGTCAGGGGTTCGAATCCCTTCGGGCGTGCCAGATTTAATGGCGATGATAGCGCATCCCTGTGCAATCGTCGCATTTTTTATACAAAACTTTTAGGAGGTTTACAAATGAGTGTCAATGAAATTCTATCAATAGTTCAAATTGTTATTTGTGTAATTATAGTAGCTCTTGTTATGATGCAAGAGAGTCCAAAAGGACAATCAGGCGCTTTAACTGGTGCTGGTGATTCTGATACACATTATGAAAAAATCAAAGGTCGTACTGGTGCTGCTACTCTAAAAAAAGTTACTGTTGCATTCGCTGTTGTCTTTGCTTTATTAACATTAGCAATCAACATTTTCTAATTAAATTCTAAAAGTCGTTTTTATAACGGCTTTTATTTATTTTCTCGAGGTTTTTTATGTCTAAACGAATTTTCAAAGTCCTCTCTATTTTAGGACTCATTTTATTTCTTGGTATCGCCTATGGATTTTATGCAATTTTTATAGGCTATGACTGCCCTATTTTAAAATACACTGGGCTTAAATGCCCTGGTTGTGGTTCGACAAGAATGATTTTTAGTATTTTAGAATTAGATTTTTCTTCTGCACTTTATTACAACAAAGTTTCACTTTTTGTAGTTTTGGGAATTGCCTTTGAAGTTTTAAAACACAGCATTATATACATCAAAAACGGTACATTTGTTTTTAAAAAGTTCGATTATATTCTTTTTTCAATTATGATACTATCAATGATTTTATACATGATTTTAAGAAATATCGAGCCACTTAACATATTTTAACAAACTGTAAATTATGTCGAATATTGACAGATAGTTCTTCTTTTGATATACTTATTATAAATGAATAAGGAGTGTGTTATGAGAAAAATTACCAAAATATTACTATCTATGTTACTTGTGTTCTCGTCGTTTTCAAATATAATTGCCTATGCTGCAAACGAATTAGAAGGAAAAATTATCATTTTAGATGCCGGTCATGGTACTGATTATAATGTATATAAAGGCTATGATGAAGGCGTGCAAATGCTGAATTTATCGCTAAAAATTGAGGACGAGCTTGAAAAATTAGGTGCTACTGTCTATCAACTTCGTGATACAGAAGAAAACACTTTACTTTCTGAGCGTTCGGCGACTGCAAATAAAATTTCGCTTGAATTTCTGCGTGACGAAAAAAGTAAACAACTTCTAAATTCATCTGGCGCTGATTTTTTCATCTTGCAAAGTGAAATTGCTGAACTCGAACGTTTAATAAATATTACAGATTTAATAATTTCAAGCGAAGATTATGCAAAAATTTATTTAAACCACCCCTTTGACACAACATACACAAGAGAAACACACCCAGATTTAGAATCTATTTTTCGTTTTGAAGAAGACCCTTTAATCGGTAATAACGTGCTTTTAATCTCACTTCACACCAATGCAACTGCATATCCTATCGACGAATCTCGCAACGGTTTAGTCGCTTTTTACATAAGTATATCGGAAGAATTCACACATGAATACTATGATGAGTATGTTTATGTGGAGCATAGCAAATCTTTTGGCGATATTTTAGCGACAAATCTTTTAGATGTCGGTTTCGAATCAAAAGACGTGCTTGAATACAATTTTCATATAATACGCGAAGTAAATATCCCTGCTGTTTTAATGGAAAATGGCTTTCATACCAATGATGTAGAGCGAAAAATGCTTTCTAATGAGTTTATTTTAAGCGATATGGCAGAAATTTATGCCGAATCTATCACTCAGTATTTCGGTGGTGAACTTGCTAATAGCGACGAAGTCAATTATGCAAAATTATATCGTGATGTAGACCTTGCTGCTTGGTATGGACCTTATGTAAACCATGTAATCAGCAACGGGATTTTATCGGGAACTTCTCACGAGAATTTTTCACCTGATGGCGAAGTTTCTGTAAATACATTTATTTCTTCACTAGAAATCGTTAACCATATAAATATCGACCCTGAAATGCTGCTTATAATAAATTCTAAATTAGATTATGATACCTCTTTAACACGAAAAGATGCATGCGAGCTTATATATCCTTATATCAAGCCGTTTATAGTAGAGGATGATTATTCCCTGTCTTATAGCGATATTTCTGACGATGAACTTAATATGATGGCATCAATTGTTAGCGAATTAAACATAATGGACAGCGATGAAAATTTTAATCCTGATTCTATAATAAGTAGAGCAGATGCAAGCTATGTTCTAGCAAATTTAAACGATTTTTTAAATAGCGAAGCTTTAAAATTAGCCGAAGAATTAGAATCTAATAAATAATATCATAAAACACACTGAAGATAATCTTTCGGTGTGTTTTTTAATGCTATCTACGCGTTCTAAAACGCCCTCTGCTCTCAGATTAGCTATTGCTTGCCGTGATGTTTCTTTTTAACTGCTCGTGTCGATAAAGGGGCATATTTGCACTATTTTAAATGCGAAAATATCTTGTCATTTTTTTGCATGAAAAAACGAATAGCCGTAACTATTCGTCAAATCTTATTATAAAAGTATCTCATAAAGTGTCGAAACATCGCTTGAAATAAAGTCTGCTCTAGCCATTTTATGCTCGTCTAAATCTCCATATCCATATAAAACACCAACTGATTTTACGCCAATTTCTTTCGCCCCAAGAACATCGTGTTTCCTGTCACCTACCATAATCACATCATCAAGGTCAGTGATATTGTTTTCCTTTAAAGCGTGTGCGATAACTTCCGATTTCTTTACTCTAGTGCCATCTAAATTACTTCCAGCCACATAGTCGAAATATTTAAGTAAATCGAAATGAGCAAGGATTTTTTCGGCATAAACCGTAGGTTTAGACGTAGCGACAATCAAAGTTTTACCCTTTGAAACTAAAGTTTTTAGCAGTTCATCTATGCCGTCATATTCCTTATTTTCAAAAAGTCCGACAGATGCAAAGCGTTCACGATATTTTGCAATCGCTATTTCTGCATTTTCTTCGGATAAACCATAGAAATCGCAAAATGAGTCTTTCAGTGGTGGGCCGATAAACTTGCATAAATCGTCTAAATTATCCGTTTCAATACCGAAATGATTTAGAGCATAGTCAACCGATTTTGTAATACCTTCTTTTGGGTCTGTAAGTGTGCCATCTAAATCAAATAATACATATTTCATAACTTTTTCTCCTATATAAACCAACTTTTCTTATTTATAAGTTACTTCCCACCAGCATTATGCTGGACTTATCTATAAATTACTTCCCATTTGTCTGTTGTAATTTCTTTTGCATAGCACTCAATATAATCACCTAAATACATTTCGATGAAATATTCCACTGCTGGAGCTAGTTTCAAGCTTGAAAGTTCAGATTTATTCACCCAAAACACTTTTCCTTCGTCAGTTTCATCAAGTTTAACACCAGAAAAGTCGCTTGTTATAAAAAAATGTGTAAAATATTTATCTCCATTTAAAGCATCCCAGTAAATCATACCTTTTGATTTTAAGTTTTTTATCACATATCCAGTTTCTTCGTAAAATTCACGAATAGCGCTGTCATAAATGCTTTCACCTTTTTCGATATGTCCACCAGGAAAAGAAATACCTATGTATTTTTTTATACGGTCAAGAACCAAAACCTCGTCACCATTTTCAAGAAAAACCATGTTTGTTATTGTGACTTTCGACATATACTCTCCTTATAAATAACAAAAAAGCACTGATTTCTCAGTGCTTAATTTGGCGACCCATATCGGGCTCGAACCGACGACCTCTAGCGT
>CAYJLC010000014.1:0-44396 GCA_964370735.1 uncultured Oscillospiraceae bacterium | reverse complement strand
CCCAATCTAATTAAAACACTTAGAGTAAAATGTTCTAATCAGACAGGGTGATTCAATATGGCGGAGAACGAGGGATTTGAACCCTCGCGCCACTTTCGCGACCTACTCCCTTAGCAGGGGAGCCCCTTCACCAGCTTGGGTAGTTCTCCACTTTAAAAATTAACCTTTCCAAATTAGGAAAGGTTATTTTTGGCGGAGAGAGTGGGATTCGAACCCACGGAGGCTTTAACACCTCGCCGGTTTTCAAGACCGGTGCCTTAAACCAACTCGACCATCTCTCCAAGTTTGTAGCTTAATTAGTATATCACTAATTAGACATTTTGTCAACACTTTTTTAATCTTTTTTTAAAATATTTTCAAAGTGTTTATCCGATATATTAATCAGCTTGATTATTATATCAAAGATTTTATTCTTTGTCAACACTTTTTTTCATTTCTTCGCGCAATTTTTCTAAACGCTTTTTTGTGTTGCCTAAACGCACACCTAGAAAGCTAAAAATCACATGAAGTGCTATATATTGTATATGTTGCTCATTTATAGTGTTAAACAATAAATACATAAGCGCTATTGAAAATGGCAGGCTAATCGCCACTAGAATGTATGATTTATTTGTAATCGTGGCAAAATATCTACCAGTTACTAAAAAATAAATCGCAACACCTAAAGACATATACATCGCTTGATATGATGTATCTAGACTAATCATCTTTAATAAATATGGAATTATTAATACAAAAACAGTATTTGCAAGAAATGCGTATATAAATCCTTGGTTTTTATTCATAAATATTCCTTTTTAGTTGTGTTTGTTTTAAAGTCTTATGCTTTTGGAGCTGATGATCGGATTTGAACCGACGACCTCTTCACTACCAATGAAGTGCTCTACCTACTGAGCTACATCAGCACAAGCATGACGCTTAACCCGTTTGTGATTACGACCTTAAAACTTTATACATTATAATATAAAATGCTCTAAATTTTTAAGCGTAATATTAAACTGCTAAGTTCAAAATATTATACCACAAAAAAAAATTATTGTCAATATTTAAAAAGCTCTTGACAAGTCTATATATATATGATAGAATATATCGAACAATAAAGTAGGTCACTCAGTCCTCACCAAAAGCTTTCGGCTTAGGTTAACATCGTATTTTTAATACCTTATTGGTATTTTTATGTGTATGGACGGGTGTATCTGTCCATTTTTTATTTTTATGGAGGTGTATTAACATAAGTAATTTGGAACATCAAATCAATGAAGAAATTAAAGACAAAGAAGTGCGTCTTATTGATGCAGAAGGTGAGCAACTTGGAGTTGTATCATCAGCTAGAGCACTTGAAATTGCAAATGAACGTGGTTTGGATCTAGTTAAAATCGCGCCAAAATCTGTTCCGCCAGTATGCCGAGTTATGGACTATGGTAAATTCAGATTTGAACAACAAAAACGCGAGAAAGAAGCAAGAAAAAAACAACACGTAGTTGAAATCAAAGAAATCAGATTATCTCCTGGTATTGATACTCACGATGTCGAAGTTAAAGTAAAACATGCAGTGAAATTCCTAAAATCAGGCGACAAAGTTAAAGTTTCTGTTAGATTTCGTGGTCGTGAAATCGCTCATTCTTCGATTGGTGTCGAAATACTGAAAGGCTTTGCTGAAAAATGCGAGGAATTCGGTACTGTTGAAAAACAACCAAAACTCGAAGGCAAGCAAATGATTATGTTTTTAGCTCCAAAAAAGTAACTTGGTAATTCTTCATATTTAATATGATGATTGCAATAAAACATTCTAGGAAAAGGAGAACCCAACAATGCCTAAAATTAAAACGCACACAGGTGCCAAAAAAAGATTTAAAGTATCAAAAAGCGGTAAAATCAAATTAACTCACGCAAACCGTCGTCATATACTTAACAAAAAAACAACAAAACGTAAAAGAGCTTTAAGAAAAGCAGGCTATGTAGATGTATCAAACGCACCACAAATCATGCGTTTAATCCCATACGCTAGATAATTTATTAAAAAGGAGGCCCACATAAATGGCAAGAGTTAAAGGCGCTATGATGACGCGCAAAAGACGTAAAAAAGTATTAAAACTAGCTAAAGGTTACTGGGGTGCTAAATCTAAGCATTTCAAAATGGCTAACCAAGCTGTTATTAAATCATTAAAATATGCATACATCGGTAGAAAACTTAAAAAACGTGATTTCAGAACTTTATGGATCACAAGAATTTCTGCTGAAGCAAAAGTAAACGGTATCAACTACTCTCGTTTCATGAACGGTTTAAAGAAAGCAAACATTGAAATCAACAGAAAAATGTTAGCTGACCTTGCTGTAAACGATAAAGCAGCTTTCGCTTCTCTAGTAGTAAAAGCTAAAGCAGCACTTTAATCTTTATTCGGAGGTTTTAAAATGAAAGATTCAATCCATCCAAAATACGTAGAAACAGATATCATCTGTGCTTGTGGCGAAGTTATCAAAACTCGTTCTACAAAAGAAAACATTCACACAGAGATTTGTTCTAAATGTCACCCATTCTTCACAGGTAAACAAAAACTTGTTGATGCTGGTGGTAGAGTTGATAAATTCAACAAAAAATTCGGCTTAAAATAAGCTTATGCGACACGTTTGTGTCGCTTTTTTTTGCCCTTTTTTAAGCTGTAAAAAATAAATTAAAACATAAAAAATGGGACTGTCTAATAGCGACAGTCCCATTTTATTAAATACTCTTGTTTTCGCTAAAAACCTTGTCGGTAATTTCATCTTCAAACTGCTTGTGATATAATTTTGCATAATATCCATCATCGTTTAAAAGTTCATTATGAGTGCCTTTTTCTATGATTTTTCCGTCTTTAACCACTAAAATAACATCGGCTTTTCTTATTGTCGATAATCTATGTGCGATTAAAAACGATGTTCTTGTGCCTAAAATTTTAGATATTGCCTCTTGAATTATGCTCTCTGTTTCCGTGTCAATGGACGATGTCGCCTCGTCTAAAACGAAAATTTTCGGATTTGCTATAATTGCTCTTGCAAATGAAATCAATTGTTTTTGACCAGTAGATAACCTATCTCCACCTTCGCCAACCTCGGTATCATAACCTTTTTCCATTGCTAAAATCATATCGTGTACATTAACAAGCTTACACGCCTCAATCACATCTTCATCACTAGCATCTAGTCTGCCATAGCGCACATTTTCCTTAATACTCCCTGAAAATAGATGTGGTGTCTGCAAAACATACCCGATATTGCTATGAAGCCATAAAACACTACGCTTGCGATAGTCTACACCATCGATTAATATTTCGCCTAAAGTCGGTTCGAAAAATCTACACGCTAAATTTACAAGCGTAGACTTTCCAGCACCAGTTTCGCCTACAATAGCGACAGTTGTGCCTGCTTTTACGTCCAAACTAAAGTTTTCTAAAACATTTTCAGTGCCATCTGGGTACATAAATGTTATATTGTTAAACTTGATATCGCCTGTGATATCCTCCCAATTTTCACGTTTTGGATTGAAATTATCACCATATTTTTGAATTACTTCATCACTATCTTTGACAAGTGGCTTAAGCTCTAAAATATGATTGCAACGCTCAACATTTACTTGCGTTGCAACGAAATTTGATAGCGTTTTTGCAAGTTGACCTACTGGGTCTGCGATTACTAACGCATAATTTATAAAAATACTAAGCTCTGCAACGTCAATCACTTGCGAAATAACCATATTACTACCGTTTGTCAACACAAAAGCGAGTGCAAGTGATGTAAAAAGTGAAATAAATGGAATATAAACTGCACTAAGCATTATTGCTCTTACAGAATTTCTTTTCATATCCCAAGTGGTTTCTTTAAATGCCGACAGGTTTTTGTCTTCGATAACTAATGTTTTCGTAGTTTTTGCGCCTGTTATTCCCTCATTATAATTTCTTGTTATTTCGGAATTTATTTGCCTAACTTTTCTATTGGCTTTTAATATCTTTTTTTGGAAAAAATATGTTATAATCGCGATACAAGGCACAATTGCAATGACATACATTGCGAGTTTAATATTTATTATGCACATCATAATTATATAACCGAGTATGCTACATGTGCCCCATACTATATCGACAATCGACCACGCAAAAACTGTACCAATTTTATTTGTATCACTCATAACTCTTGCTAAAATCATACCGACTGGCGTCTGATTAAAATAGTCAAAACTAAGTGTTTGAATATGTGTAAATAATTTACTTTTTAAATCACGCGAGATATACATTTCTACGCGAAGTGCAAGCATTGCCATAAAAACTGTGGTTGTCGACTGTAAAACAACAATTCCAGCTGCAAAAATTAAAAACTCTGCTAGTCCATCTGTTGTTTTCGGTTCAATAAATCGGCTAACTGCAATACCGCTGAATAATGGTAAAATCGCATCTACCGTGGCTGCAAGCAACATAAGTCCACTTAAAGCAAGCATTATTTTCCAATATGGTTTTAGAAATGGCAGTAATTTTAGCCAAGTTTTCATTGATGAATTTTTCATATACTACCCCCTAATTCTTAAAATTTTGATTATCATAAATACGCTTATATATGCCTTCTTCTCTACATAGGCTTTCGTGATTTCCAGTAGCAACAATTTTGCCCTTATCCATAACAATGATTAAATCTGCATTTTTTATAGTGGTTATCCTATGTGTTATTATAATAGTTGTGCCTTTTACGTTACTATTTATCGATTCACGAATTTTTGCATCAGTTTCCATATCTACTGCCGAAAGTGAATCGTCGAAAATTTTAATAGGCGTGTCTTGCATAAGCATTCTAGCAATTGCAACACGTTGCTTTTGTCCCCCAGAAATCGTGACACCACGCTCACCGATATGAGTATCATACCCTTCCGAAAAACCAACTATTGTGTCGTCTATAACAGCCATTTTTGCATATTTTCGCACAGTTTCTAAATTATTATGCATAGAACCATCGGAAATACTCTCTTTAAAACTCTTTGAAAACAAAAATGGTTCTTGCAAAACTAAACCTATATTTTTTCTGAGATAATCAAGCGACATTTCGGAAATATTCACGCCACCGATTAAAATTTCCCCACTATCAGGCTCATAAAGTCTGTCTAAAAGATACATAAGTGTCGATTTTCCAGACCCAGTAGCACCTAAAATCCCAAGAGTTTTCCCACCCTCTATTTTAAAGCTAATTCCATCTACTGCTGTCGCAAAATCGCTATATCCAAATACAACATTTTTAAACTCAATATCGCCTTTCATATCGGTTTGAACACCATTTTCGTCACTTTTTTCTGGTGTAGCATCTAAAATATCAAATAGCCTTTGCGAGCTAATCGTTGTTTTTGAAAGCTCTGATAAAATACGTCCTAGGTTACGAATTGGCCAAATTAGCATATTATTATACAAAATAAATATTAAAAATTCACCAGTCGTGATAACTCCTTCCACAGCTAAAAATGTGCCTAGTCCGATAATCGTCACCACTTGTATAAAGCTTAGAAAATCGCCTGAACCCCAGTTTAAACCCATAACTTTGCCTAGTTTTACCCAAAGTTTTGCAAATTCATCATTTTTTGCATTAAATTTATCCACTTCGAACTTCTCACGACCAAATGCGCGAACAACCCTTACAGCAGTTAAATTCTCTTGAACAATAGAGCTGAGTTCGCCTTCGCATTCGTCTGCTTGTTGGAACTTTTTGCCTATAATAACATAGAAAACAAACGAATATATAAGCGTTATCGGAATAAAAACTAATGAAACTATCGAAAGTGTCACATTCATAGAGAACATTATAACAAACGCTATCACCATAAGTGAAATCACACGCGTAAGTCCATGCAAATGGTCGTTTAAAAATGTGCGCAAAATATCAACATCCATCGTACAACGCTGAATTATATCGCCTGTTTGGTGCTTATTGTGCCACGAATATGGTAGTTTTTGTATGTGTTCGAAGAGTTTATTGCGAATTAACTCCAAACTGCCTTCGCTTGCCCTTGATAAAAATAAGCGTGATATAAAATCACATACCGAAGCTAGAAGTGACAGCGAAAATGCAAAAAATGCGACATACAAAACATTCTGCACCAAAAATTCACGTCCACCTGCATTTTCTATGATTTCCACAAAAAAACTCGGCAATGCAAAAGGTTTGTTGTCTATCACAGAATCGACCGTAATACGAATAATTTGTGGCGTAAGATAGCTAAAAACCACTGAAATTATTATAAAAACAAACGCTACGAGAAATTTTGGAATGAATGATTTGCACATCGGCAAAAAATTCAATATAGTCTTTTTATTCATAAATACTCACCCTAAAAATTTATTTGTACAAAGACGTTAACACATAATCGAACCAAAGTCAAGCGTTTTAGATTTTTAGCATAAAAAACTTGTTAAATTTTATATTTTTTATTAAAATATCGTTGTAAAATACATATTTTTTTGCTATAATTATTATATATGAAAACCAAGGAGGTTAAAATGTTTACTATAACAAATTATCATGTGGCAACAAGTGTCGAAGACGCTTTTAATATGCTAACAAAGAGTAAAACCAATGTAATTTTAGGTGGTACTACATGGCTTAGAATGTCAAGAAAAAATATAAATACAGCAGTCGATATTTCAAAAATTGGATTAAACTATATAAAAGAGGACGAAAATTTCGTGTATATCGGTGCTATGGCTAGACTTTCTGACATTGAAAACAGTGAAATTTTAAAAAATGCATTCGGAAGTCTTTTTTCAGATATGACGTACCATATTGTCGGCACTCAATTTAGAAATGTCGCAACTGTCGGCGGTTCTATTTTCGGAAGATATGGTTTTTCTGACATACTTACAGGCATTTTACCACTTAATGCGCTAGTTAAAACGCATAAATATGGCGAAATCGCTTTGGAAAAATTTTCAGATATGCCTTATGAAAAAGACGTATTAGAATATGTGAAAATTCCAAAAACCGATAAAAAACCTGTCTACAAAACACTAAGAAATCAAGCTACTGACTTTGGAATTATAAATGTATGTGTATGTGGCGAAAACATCGCTGTCGGTGCAAGACCGATGAAAGCGAAGTTAATTTCGAACATTTCCGAGCTTGAAACACTAAATTTCGGTTCAAACATTAGAGGTTCTGCCGAATATAGAAAAGATATGGCTAAATTATTCATAAGCGAGGTAAAATAATGCAAATTACAATTAAAATTAATGATAAAGTATATAAAGAAGATGTAAAGGCTGATACGCTTTTGCTTGATTTTGTTCGCGATAAAGGCTTTTATAGCGTAAAACGTGGCTGTGACACAACAAATTGTGGACTTTGTACTGTTCTTTTAGACGACAAGCCTGTTTTGTCTTGCGCAGTTTTACTTTGCGCTTGCGACGGACAATCTGTAAAAACACTTGAAGGCATGCAAGACGAAGCTAAAATCATAGGCTCATTCATAGCCGAAGAAGGCGCCGACCAATGTGGTTTCTGCTCGCCTGGATTTATGATGAACGTTATGACTATGAAGCGTGTGCTTAAAAATCCTACCGACGAAGAAATTTCTCACTTTTTAGCTGGAAATCTATGTCGTTGCACAGGATATGAGGGTCAAATACGTGCTATTAGAAAGTATTTAGAGGTGTAATATGAGTTATATCGGTAAAAAGATTAAAAAAATCGATTCTGATGCTCTAATGAGTGGTAAGCCAGTTTACACAAATGATTTAGCTCCGAAAAACTGCCTTATTGTAAAACTTTTGCGTTCTCCTCATGCTTATGCGAAAATTTTAGAAATAAATGCTGAAATTGCTAAAAAAGTGCCTGGAATTGAATGCGTTTTGACTCACAAAGACGTTCCACACCACCGTTTCACAAATGCTGGACAATCGTTTCCAGAGCCCTCACCTTATGACAGGGTTATTTTAGACGATACTGTTCGTTATGTGGGCGACCCTGTTTGTATCGTAGCAGGGGACACCGAAGAAAGTGTAAACAAAGCGCTTAAATTAATCAAGGTAAAATACGATGTTTTCGAGCCGATTTTAGACCTTACAAAGGCGATTGACAACAAAACTATTATTCATACAGAAGACGATTATCACTTAAATTTTGACATTGGCAACGAAGTTTCTCGAAATATTTGTTCAAAAGGAGCAGAGGAAGTAGGAAATTTCGATGAAGAATTCGAAAATTCAGAAATAAAATTTGAAAACACATATTTCATGCCTGCTCAAGCGCAGTCTATGATGGAACCTTTTGCCACTTATTGTTACAATGATTATACTGGTCGTTTAACGATAGTTACATCGACACAAGTTCCATTCCACGTTAGAAGAATTGTTGCTCGTTCGTTAGGTGTGAAAACTGCGAATTTACGCGTTATAAAACCTCGTATAGGTGGTGGATTTGGTGCAAAACAAACGGTAGTTTCTGAGTTTTATCCAGCAGTAGTTACTTTTTTAACTGGCAAGCCTTCGAAAATCGTTTACGACAGATATGAGAGTTGCAAAGCCTCAAATAGCCGTCACGCAATGCAAATCACTGTTAAAATTGGTGGTTCAAAAGATGGCTCAATCAATGCTATGTCAGTGTATACGCTATCGAACACAGGCGCTTATGGCGAGCATGGTTGCACAACTGTTGGTCTTTCTGGGCACAAAACTCTGCCTTTATACCACAATGTTAAAGCTGCAAAATTCACTTATGACGTTGTGTACACAAATATGATGCCTGCTGCTGCTTTTCGTGGCTATGGCGCGACACAAGGTTTCTTTGCAGTCGAATCTGCTGTAAATGAATTTTGTGCGATAGTAGGCGCAGACCCTCTAGAACTTCGCTTGAAAAACATACCAAAAGTAGGGCAAAATATGCCTATGTACTATAATGAAATGCTAAATTCTTCAACTTTAGAAGAATGTTTAAAGCTTGGTGCTAAAGAAATCGGCTGGTATGACGAACCTCATCAAAGGGTTCTACCAAATGGAAAAATTCGTGGCATAGGACTTGCTATGAGCATGCAAGGTTCTGGTATTTCAAATTTAGACACTGCATCTTGTGAAATTCGTCTTGGAGATGATGGTTTTTATACTTTAATGATTGGTTCTACCGATATGGGAACTGGTTCTGATACTATTTTAGCACAAATGGCAGCAGAAATTTTGCTTGTCCCTGTTGAAAAAATCTTAGTTCACGGTGTTGATACAGATGTTTCTCCGTATGACCCAGGTTCGTACGCTTCAAGTACGACGTATGTTACTGGTGGTGCTGTTGTTAAGGCTGCGAATGCTATGGTTGAAAAATTAAAAGATTTCGCTGCTAGAAGATTTGATACATCTATCGAAAACATTGATTTTGATGGTGAAAAAATTTGTTTTGGCAAGGAAGAATTAACACTCGATTTCATCGCCCAAACTTCGCTTTTAGGACCGAAAGTTACTCAATTTGTAACAACAGCTACGCATGGTAGTGATGTTTCGCCTCCTCCATTTATGACTGGTTTTGCAAAGGTTGACGTTTGCCCAAAAACTGGCAAGGTTTACGTAGTCGACTTTGTTTCGTATGTCGATTGTGGCACGCCTATCAACGAAAATCTTGCGAAAATTCAAGCCGAAGGTGGCCTAGTTCAGGGCATTGGTCTTGCTTTATACGAAGATGTTCAATATAATGAGTATGGTAAAATGATTACCGATAGCTTTATGCAATATAAACTGCCAACAAGGCTTGATAATGGTCCTGTTCGTGTGTTTTTTGCTCCATCTTATGAAAAAACTGGACCTTTTGGTGCGAAATCAATCGGCGAAGTTGTAATTAATACCCCATCTCCAGCAATTGCGCACGCAGTAGCAAACGCTGTTGGCGTAAATGTTCGCACGCTTCCAATTACCCCTGAAAAAGTCTATATGGGCATGAAATATGCAAAAAAATAGCATTTTAGGAGTAATTTTAGCGTCTGGATTTTCCAAAAGAATGGGCGAAAATAAGCTTTTAATGCAGTTTAATGGCAAAAAAATGTGTGAACATATCTTTCTTGCCACAAAAAATTCAAACCTTTCCGATGTAATTGTTATAAGTCGGTTTGATGAGATTGAAGAACTTGCAAAAAAATACGATATTACCTATGTTTTTAACAAAAATGCACATTTAGGGCAGAGTGAAAGTGTGAAACTTGGCGTTTTAAACGCTAAAAATTATAATGCGATTATGTTTTTTTCGGCAGACACTCCGTATATAACTTGCGACATCATAAATTCGATGATAACTGCCTTTAACAACAAAATTTTAGCTCTTTCTTATAATGAAAAGTTGCAAAATCCTGTAATATTCCCTGAAAATCATTACAACGAACTGCTAATGCTTTCTGGTGATGTGGGTGGTAAGTCTGTTATTTTAAAAAACGACTTCGAAACTATCGATTTAGACTTTCAAAATGTGGATTTTGACACTCAAGATGATTTTAAAAAATCTAATTTGTGACAATATTTTTCAAATTGAGTAGTCTGTACCTGTTAATCGATTACATTAAATAACAAAAAAGTGGATGTCGCACTAAAGTAATCTTGCACAAAATATTTGTCAAGTTTTCTAAAAACCCCTCTATCCAACCGAGTAGGTTGGTTGCATTCGCAAATGCGAAACACCCTTTTTTGACGAAATTTGCTTGCTTTTTAGGGAGAACACAGTTCTCCCCTACAAATTCGGCGAAAATTTAAAAGTGTGACGTAGTCGCAAAACGTAGATTTTTATGCAATATGTCAAGAGGCTGTCGCAATTGCGACAGCCTCTTTTAATATTATTCTTCAGTTGTAGTTTCTTCTGTTGTTTCTTCCGTCGTTTCTTCTGTTGTTTCGTCTTCTGCTGGTAATGCGAAAATGATTTCTTCATCTAATAAATCAGCAAAATTTTCTGCTGTAATTGAATCAAAAGTTTCGCCATAAACAGGCTCTTCTGCGAATAATTCGTTTAAAACCTCATATTCATTCGTTTGGTAATCGCCTTGTAATGCAACATCTTTATTGTCTTCAAATTGCTCTTCGCTTGCTGCTACATTTTTAATGATATGATAACCGTAAGAAGTTTCAACAAGTTCAGGGTAAACTTCGCCTTCAACGCCATTTACAACAGCCTCTTCAAACTCTGCAACCATCATTCCAGCAGGGAACGCATAGCCAGTTTCTGGTTGACCAGGGTCTGTTGAAAATTCTGCCATAAGTGCATTGAAATCTTCGCCAGCTAACGCT
The DNA here is from genome assembly GCA_964370735.1 of uncultured Oscillospiraceae bacterium. Classification (GTDB taxonomy): domain Bacteria; phylum Bacillota; class Clostridia; order Oscillospirales; family Butyricicoccaceae; genus CAYJLC01. The sequence goes on along the minus strand of CAYJLC010000014.1, from coordinate 33,144 downwards.
CTATCTAAAACCTCTTGAGCTTTCACTCTCACTTCTTCTAGTGCTGCATTATGCTCTTCTTCTGTTTCATCTTCAGTGTGTACATGAGTGTCAAACGAGATTAAAATATGTTGCGCTTTATAAAGGTCTTCTTCATAATGTTCATATAATTCTTCTTCGCTTAAACCGCCATTACCGTAAATTGTTAAATATTCTCTTTGATATGCTTTTGTTTTTTCTAATCTTTCTAAGAAACCTGCCTCATCAATACCGATTGATTGTAAAATTGCTGCAAATTCTTCTTCACCATATTGTGTGATAAATTGACTTATATCAGCTTCTGCAAGAGTTGTGTCTTCTTCTGTAACTTCGATATTATAGTCACTTAATACTCTGTCAATTGCTTTTTCAGATTGTGCATAGTAAAGTGCAATATCACTAGCTTCTTCGAAATTGTCTATATAGTCTTGCTTTGTTGCAGGTACGCCTTGGAATAATTCTTCATACCCAGCTTTTAAGAAATACGCATATTCTTTCCCTGTGATTTCTTCATCTAAAACAGTTATTGCTACTGCTTCTTCTAATTCAGCTCCTGCTGATTCTTGTTCCGCCTCTTGCGAACATCCAGCTAATAGTGACAAACATAAAGCCGAAGCTAAAAGTGTCGATGTAATTTTTTTCATAATTTTCCGTCCTTTATAAAGTAATTTATATTAAAATTAAAAATACTGCTAGATTTTTAATTTTAAATAGGCATATCTAATATATTATATATTATTTTCAGTGAAATTGCAAGTTGCTTCAAAGAAAATTTTGGTTTAGTTTAAAATAATTTCAAAAATTTTTATGAATATTTTTAAAAATCACGCGCAAAATATAATCAACAGTTAAACATTTATCATAATTTATAGAAAGTAGATTTTGATAATTTAACTGTAATAAAAACGGAGGTGATTTTTATGGCAATCGTACCAAATGCTAAAGATGCTCTTAAAAAATATAAAATGGAAGCAGCACAAGAGGTTGGTGTCAACCTTAAAGATGGCTACAACGGGCATTTAACTTCAAAAGAAGCAGGTTCAGTTGGTGGTCAAATGGTTAAAAACATGATCAAACAATACGAACAAAACATGGCTAATGGCTCAAACTAGCTTTTAACTCGTGATTTAGAGTCCCTTTTAACATTTTTTTGTTAAAGGGGATTTCTTTTAAATAAATATAATTTTTCCTTCTTTCTTTTATATAAAATATGTTATATTTTTTTGTTTCATTTGCCGATTTTCCTTGATATTTTCGTAAAAATGTAATATAATAGATATGTATTGCATAAAATGATATTAAAAAACATTCGGAGGTAATATGAATTTACTTTTAATATTCGGTGGTGTATCAGAAGAGCACCCTATAACCATAAAAACATTCTCGAACATTTTCGCATCACTCGATAGAGAAAAATACAATATTTATATAATATACATAACAAAAAACGGCAAGTGGTCTTATCTTTCGCACGAACAAATCGCAAATAATGACTATAACGGCAGACCTGCGATTTTATCACCAGATGCTACCCATAAAAGCATAATTTTGCTTGATTCTTTCGAAAAAATAACGATTGACTGCATTTTCCCTTGCCTTCATGGAATAAAAGGAGAAGATGGCTCAATCCAAGGGCTTTTCGAGCTTGCAAACATCCCTTATGTGGGTTGCGATGTTGCTTCTTCGGCGAATTCTATGGACAAAAGCCTTACAAAAATCGTCGTTGACACAACAGGCGTCGCTCAAGCACCTTACGCGTTAATTTTAAAGGATTATTTTGATGAAAATGTGATGATAGAAAGTATTTCTCACCTATCCTATCCTTTATTTATAAAATGTGTTTCTGGTGGCTCGTCTATCGGCGTTTATAAAGCAGAAAATTTAGACGAAGTTAAAAAATATATAAAAGAGGCATTCAAACTGGATAAAAAAGTTCTAATCGAGCAAGGAATTTCTGGTAGGGAAGTTGAAGTTGCTGTTCTTGGGAATAAAAATCCTCTAATTTCAACTGTCGGAGAAATTGCAACCGATGCTACTTTCTATACTTTTGATTCAAAATATGTCGACAACACGTCGAATACATATATTCCTGCTAGAATAAAGGTAGAAACTATCGAAAAAATTCGCGAAAATGCACTAAAAATATACAAAGCTTTAGGTTGCAAAGGTTTATCGCGTGTAGATTTCTTTGTGACAGAAAATGAAGACGTGATTTTCAATGAAATCAACACTCTTCCAGGATTTACAAATATCAGTATGTATCCCAAGTTATTTATGAACGAAGGGCTTTCATACAGCGAAATATTGGATAAATTAATCGAATTTGCTTTGGAAAGTGGTGGTAATCGTGGATAATAGAGCGATTGGTGTTTTCGATTCAGGACTAGGTGGGCTTACTGCTGTTCGCGAAATTAGGCGACTATTACCGAATGAAAATATAATTTATTTTGGTGATACAGGCAGAGTTCCTTATGGCACAAGGTCGAGTGACACAATTATTTCATACACAAAACAAGACATAAACTTTCTTAAAACGCACAATATCAAGGCAATTGTTGTCGCTTGTGGAACAGCCTCTTCTGTGGCAGTGCCTTTTGTAAAAAACGAATATAAAACAGAGATTTTCGATGTTTTAGAACCGACTGTAAACTCTGCAATCAACTTTAAAAAAAATCAAAAAATCGGAATTATTGCGACATCTTCGACTATAAATAGCCGTTCTTATGAAACAAAAATCCACGAGATTAGCAAAAAAAATAACCTTGAAATCGAAACTTTTGCAGTTGCTTGTCCTTTATTCGTCCCACTCGTAGAAAATGGTAGAATTTCCGAGGACGATTGCGTGACAAACCTTGTAATCGAGGAATATTTATCGGTTTTAAAAGAAAAAAATATCGATACTCTCATTTTAGGGTGCACACATTATCCACTTATTTCTAAGAATATATCGAATTTTTTAGGCGAAAATGTAAGACTTATAGACGCTGGGAAAGAAGTTTCAAAAAATCTTTCAAAAAATATACAATTTTGTGATAAACGTGAAGGCAAAACAGAGTATTATGTAACTGATGATGTAAAAAGTTTTGGCAGAAACGCGAAGATTTTCTTAGGCGAAGAAATAGTCGAAAAAACAACATTAATCGACATCACAAAATACTAGCCACCTGACGTGGATGCATTTTGCTTTGTGTGTTTCGGACAAAAAATCACAAAATAAAATTTTTGTAAAACAGGCATAAGCCGTAAGCAAGTCACCCCGAAGGGTAAGATTTTCAATTTCGTATCATTCGTATGTCCGAGCAAGGGGAGATTTTCAAGGGGGAACGCCTTGAAATTTGTTTGTTTACTTGTCAAATTGAACAAGTAACACAAAAACTCCCATAAAAGGAATTTGCAAAACGTATAAATCACAACAAAAACAACTGCAAATTGCCTTCGGCACATTTCAGACAAAAAATAACACCATTTATAGGGGACAGCGCCCTCGACATCCCTTTTATCCCATGCCCAAAGCCTCCTTTCTTAAAGAAGGTGGCAAACGAAGTTTGTCGGAGGATTAAAAAGAATAGGAGAAAAAATGAAAAAACAAGCTATAATTGAAATAAAAAGCACTCAACAATACGATGATATCGACGAAGATAAAATGTCACTTATCACCGAAGGGGTTTTTTATAAAAAGAATGACAAATATTATATCAAATACGATGAGAGTGCGATGTCTGGCATTGAAGACACTAAAACTACACTTAAAATCGATGGTGATATCGTAACTTTAATAAGAACAGGTTCTCACCCTGCACAAATGGTTTTTAAAGAAAACGAGCACCATATCGGTCTTTATAACACGATTGCTGGCGATTATACGCTAGGTGTTAAGACAAAAAAGCTGAAAAATAAACTAAATGACTTTGGTGGCAGTCTTTCTCTTGAATACGAGATTGAGCTAAATTATCAAATGTCTGGTTATAATACATTTAATTTAAGAGTAAAAACAAACTAAGGAGCAAAATAGATGAACTATATTGATTTATGTAAAACAAATGCGAAAAACCTTGTGATAGATGCTGTTAAAACGGCTATCGCAGGTGGGGAATTTAACGATGTATCTATCCCTGATTTTGATGTTGAAATTCCAAAAGATACTACAAATGGCGACTATGCAACTTCATTTGCATTAAGATGTGCGAAAATTTTCGGCAAAAAACCTCAAGACATCGCAAATATCGTTGTGTCAAACTTAAATTTTGAAAATTCTTATTTTAAATCAGCGTCTGTGGCAGGCCCTGGATTTATAAACTTCGTTTTAGACGAAAAAGTATTCGGAAAAATCGTAAAAACTGCCTATGAAATGGGCGATGATTACGGAAAAACTGAATACCTAAAAGGCAAAAAAATCATGGTGGAATTCGTTTCTGCAAACCCAACTGGCCCTATGCACATGGGTAATGCTAGAGGTGGTGTTTTAGGCGACTGTCTTGCCGAAGTTTTATCACTTTGTGGCGCCGATGTTACTCGTGAATTTTACATTAACGATGCTGGGAACCAAGTAAATAAATTCGGCGAAAGCTTAAACGGACGTTACAGACAAATCACAGAAGGCGAAAATTCTATTGAATTTAAGGAAGATTGGTACCAAGGCGATGATATTCGTGAACTTGCGCTTAAATTCATCGATGAAAAAGGCAAAATCGACGACGAGGCGACAAGAATTGACGAACTTGTTAAGTTTGGACTTGAGCACAATATTGCAAAAATTAAGACAGACCTTGCAAGATATAAGATCGAATATGACGTATGGTTCCACGAATCTACACTTCATAACGAAGGAAAAGTTAAAGAATGTGTTGATATGCTAATCGAAAAAGGACAAGCATACAAAGACGAAGAAGGCACAATTTTCATCAAATCAACGGAGCTTTTTGGCGCAGAAAAAGACGATGTTTTAATGCGTGCTAACGGTGTTTACACTTATTTTGCAGCCGATATCGCATACCATGTTAATAAAATTATCGACAGAAGTTTTGACACTGTTATAAATATTTGGGGCGCAGACCACCATGGTCACGTTAAACGTTTACAACGCGCGTTAGATGCCTCTGGTGCTGACGGTTCAGAAAAATTAGAAGTTGTACTTATGCAACTTGTTCGTTTAATGAGAAACGGCGAAGTGGCTAGAATGTCAAAAAGAAGTGGTAAATCTATCACTCTTACAGATTTATTAGACGAAATACCTATCGATGCTGCTAGATTTTTCTTTAATTTAAGAGCGGCTGACACTCATTTAGAATTCGATTTAGATTTAGCTATTAAAGAAGACAGCGAAAATCCAGTTTATTACGTTGGCTATGCACACGCTAGAATTTGTTCTATTTTACAAAATTTAGCTGCCGAAAAAATCGTTTTAGAAGATATTACTAATGTTAATTTAGATTTACTTACAGAAAAAGAAGAAATCGCTTTAATTAAACTAATTTCTGAATTCCCAGAGGAAATCAAAAATTCGGCATTCGATAGAGACCCTTCAAAAATCAATAAATATTTAGTGTCGCTTGCAACTTCGTTCCATAAATTATACTCAGCAGTTAGAATTCGTGATGCAAAAGACGATGTCAGAGCTGCTAGAATGGCGCTTTGTAAAGTTACAGCACAGACTATTAAAAATGGTTTAAGAATTTTAGGAATAGATGCCCCAGAAAAAATGTAATCGACAATGTCGATTGGTGATTGCCTTCGGCATGAACTGATAAAATTACTAATCCAAGCCTCCTTTATAAAGAAGGTGGCAAACGGAACGTTTGACGGAGGATTACTACAAACAATTATAAATTTTTCAAATTTGGGTAAACTTATATGGAACATATTTACTAATCACTCGTCTATATAATTACAAACATTCAAAGGAGAATTTAAAATGAAAAAATTATTTACTTTATTAATCGCAGGAGTTTTAAGCGTATCGCTTTTCGCGTGTGGAAGCACTTCGGTGTCAAGCGTTGATATTAATGTCGAAGATGTATGGACAGAATTTGAAGCACAAGTTCCTTCTGACGAGCGTGCACCTGTGCAAAGCTTAGACGACACTATGCTTGAACAAATCTATGGTTTAACTGACGCAGAAGTTACAGAATATGTAGCGAATGCACCACTTTTAATGACGCAAGCTGACGAATTTTTCATCGCCGAAGTTGTAGACGGACAAATGGAAACAGTTAAAGAAAAAATCTTAACTCGTCAAGAAGCATTGGCTCAAAGTTGGTCAACTTATTTACCAGACCAATATGAGGCAGTTCAAAACTACACTTTAGTCGAAAACGGAAATTATATTTTGTTCTCGATAGGTGCACATAGCGAAACTTTAGTTGAAATCTTCAACGCTGAGTTCGAATAAAATTTTAAAACGTAGGGGTGACCCTGTGTAGTCACTGTATAATCATATTAGCAAGAGGCGACTGCACAGAGTCGCCCTTATAATTTTATAAATCTAGGAGATATCATGGTTTTTAGTAGCCTTTTATTTATGTTTGTATATTTGCCGATAGTTTTGGGGATATACTTTTTAACACCTGTTAAACTTCGCAATATCTTTCTACTTATAGCAAACTTAATATTTTATGGATGGGGTGAACCTGTCTATATTTTAATAATGATTTTATCAATTTTTGTCGACTACACCCATGGTATGCTTGTCGAAAAATTTAGACATAAGGACAAGCTTGCAAAATACTTTGTTGGTCAATCAGTCGTTTTAAATTTAGGAATTTTATTTTTCTTTAAATATTACGACTTTTTCCTTGTGAATTTGCAAAAAATCTTGCCTGTTTTAGATGGATTAGAGCCACTAGGATTGGCGCTTCCTATCGGAATTTCTTTTTATACTTTCCAAACAATGTCATATACTATCGATATTTATAGAAATGACGCAAAAGCACAGAAAAAAATCACCGATTTTGGGGTATATGTCACGCTTTTCCCTCAACTTATCGCAGGACCTATCGTAAGATATAAAGACGTTGCAGTCGAGCTTACTGACAGGAAAGAGTCTATCGATAAATTTGCTTCAGGGGTTAAATTATTCTCGCTAGGGCTTTTCAAAAAAGTAATGCTTGCGAATAATATAGGTCTTCTTTGGGATACTTATCGGGCAATGCCTACCGACGAAATCCCTGTTTTAGGCGCTTGGTTAGGCGTTATAGCTGCAACTTTCCAACTATTTTTCGACTTTTCTGGCTATTCAGACATGGCAAGAGGTCTAGGCAGAATGTTAGGCTTTGAATTTTTAGAAAACTTCAATTATCCACTAATATCAAAATCTGCCACAGAATTTTGGCGAAGATGGCATATTTCTCTCGGAACTTGGTTTCGCGAATATGTCTATATCCCTCTTGGCGGAAACAGAAAAGGCAAAATACGCACTTATATAAACATCGCAATCGTGTGGTCACTTACTGGTTTTTGGCATGGCGCCGATTGGAATTTCGCATTTTGGGGAATTTATTACGCTATACTTTTAATGATAGAAAAAGCCTTTTTACTCGATGTTTTAAAGAAAATCCCTGCATTTTTAAGCCATATTTATCTTATAATTATAGTTTTAGTAGGGTTTGCCCTCTTTAAAATCGAAGGCGATGGCATCGAAGCTTTAAATTATATCGGAACGATGTTTGGCATTAATGCAAACGGAATTATCGACTCAGCATCAATATATTACCTTGCAAACTATGGAATTATGCTAATTCTTTGTACTCTTTTTGCAATTCCAATAACAAAGAAATTTAAAATACCTGAAAAAATTTACCAGCCATTATCGGTAGTTTTTGTATTTATAAACCTTGTACTTTGTACTGCATACCTAGTAAATTCAACTTATAACCCATTTTTATACTTTAGGTTTTAGGAGGAAATATGAAAAAAATTAATTTAATAATGTGCATTATGTTTTCTCTTTTTATCGGTGGATTTTTTGTGTATAACATAATTTTGCCTGACAGCGATTTTTCGCCACTCGAAAACAGAACACTTTCTGAAATGCCTGAATTTTCGCTCGAAGACTTATTTTCTGGTGAATTCACTGCCGATTATGAAACTTATATCACAGACCAATTCGCTTTTCGCGATAATTTCGTCGAAATAAAGTCTACAACCGAAAGACTTCTTGGCAAAACAGAAAATAATGGAGTTTATATCGGAACAGACAATCGTCTAATCGATAAGTTCCCAGACCCTGATTTAAAAAATATAGAAAATAATATAAATTCTATTAACAATTTCATAACTTTGGTCGATAGTATTAATGTTGAAGTTTTCACTACAATCTTCCCAATGCAAAATGATATTTACGCTGATTATTTGCCGAATAATGCACCTACTTTTAGCGAAAAAGATGTCATTGAGTCTGCTGAAACGCAAATTGAGAATTTTGTAAATGTATATGACACACTTTATGAGCACAGAGATGAATATATCTATTATTACACCGACCATCACCACACAAGCTTAGGTGCTTACTATTCTTATGTGGATATTATGAATGCCATGGGCAAAACACCGATGGAATTGCCTGAAAAAACTACTGTTACCGAAGATTTTAACGGAACTATCTTCTCAAAATCTGGCGTTAGATACGCACCTTCAGACAGTATTGACATTTATACCGAAAATCTGCCTATAATTATTGAAGACCAAGACGGCACTCGCGAGGCACTATTATACGATATGTCGCAACTAGAAACCAACGATAAATATGCGATGTTTCTTGGTGGAAATCACCCAATTGTCACTATTGAAGGCAAGGGCGACGGTAATCTGCTTATCATAAAAGACTCTTATACAAACTCAATCGTTCCATTTATGACAGAAAATTTCGCAAATATACACATAATCGACCTTCGCTTTATGCGTCTGCCTGCAAGCGACTATATCCTGCAAAACAATATCGATACTGTGTTAATCGCGTATTCTGTTTCAAATTTTGAACTAGATAAAAATTTAGCATTTCTAAATTAGAAAATTTGCTATGAAAGGAGAAATTATGTTAGAACAACTGCAGTCAATACCTTTTTTCGACAGTGTAATTCTGCCTGTCATTTTCATAATTCTGCTTATACTTATTTGGTTTTTAATTAAATACATCGTTTTTTTACTGTCCGATTACAAGCTTTATAGCAATAATGGCTTTTTCAAAACACGAGGAAAAAAAGCTTTGACGCTTGAATATATCGTATTCAGAAAACTCCGTTTTCTGCCTATAAAAAAGCAACTTTATGTAAATATTCCTATAAAAAGCGATAAAGGCACATCAAAAGTTAATATTTTAATGGTCACTTTAAAAGGCATTTTTCTTTTTGAAATTCATAATAAAAGGGGATTTGTTTCTGGTGATGAACGCAATAGCAAGTGGTCTGTCGTGGTTAATTCTAAAAAGAAAATAACTTTTCCAAACCCTGTTATCGTGACAAAATCAAGCACAGAGGGACTTGTCGATATTTTCCCATTTGTGCACCCGAATTTGTTTTATTCATATATTATTTTCGATAATAATAGCGATTTATCTCAAATCGACATCTATAATCGTGAAATTTCTATATCAAACTACTCGACTTTTCATAGTATCATAGATAAGCATATCGATAAACAACCGAGCGTTATGCCGATTAATAGATTTGATGAAATAACACAAAAACTTGAAGATATGTCGAAATCTTCTAATAAACTAGCGAAAAAACGTAAAAAAACATCAAAAAAATAGCAAAGCCCTTGAATGCAAGGTTAAATATGCTAAAACCTCGTTTTATACGGGGTTTTAACACGTTAAAAATCATTTTTATAAAAGAGGTATTATAATGAAAAAAATTAAAACAGTCGACGCTGTCGGCCATATATTGTGCCACGATTTGACTAGAATTGTCAAAGATGAATTTAAAGGCACTGCTTTTAGAAAAGGGCATATTATCGAAGAAAAGGACATTGAACTTCTTTTAAACATAGGCAAAGAGCAACTTTATGTTTGGGAAAATGACGAAAATATGATGCACGAAAATGATGCTGCATTAATTTTAGCAAATATTTGTCAAAACGAAAATATGACTTTGTCAGAGGTAAAAGAGGGTAAAATTGAAATTTTTGCCGATATTTCAGGCGTTTTTAAGGTAAATACTGACAAGCTGATGGCACTAAATATGGAAGATGAACTGATGATTGCTACGCGTCATGGGAATTACCATGTGAAAAAAGGTGATATTTTGGCTGGAACTCGCGTAATTCCACTTGTAATCGACAAAAAAAAGCTTGAAAAGGCGCAAGAAATCGCAAATGGCGAGAAAATATTTGAAATTCTGCCTTATAAATCATTTAAACTAGGGATTGTTACTACTGGAAACGAAGTTTTCTCTGGGCGTATCAAAGACACTTTTACACCTGTTGTAAGGTCTAAGTTCGACGGTTTCGATGTGAGCGAAATAGGGCATATAATTTGTGACGATAATCGCGAAAATATAACAAATGCTATCAATAAATTGCGTGAAAATGGTGCAAATCTTATAATTTGTACCGGTGGAATGAGCGTAGACCCTGATGATGTTACGCCGAGTGCCATCAAAAATTCTGGTGCGAATATCGTAAGCTATGGTGCGCCAGCTTTACCTGGTGCGATGCTTCTTTTGGGTTACTTCGAAGATAATTCGCCTATTTTAGGACTTCCAGGCTGTGTTATGTATGCAAACGCGACTATTTTCGACCTTATTTTGCCTAGAATACTTGCTGGAGAAATTCTAGAAAAACGTGACCTTGCGAGTTATGGCCACGGTGGTTTGTGTCTAAAATGTGATACATGTAGCTTTCCAAATTGCACTTTCGGCAAAGGTGTATAAATTGGTTACATAAAAATTCACTTTATAAATAAATTGTAAATTTTAATTTTTTTATGTAAAACATAATAAATACTTGTAATTTTAGCTATAATATAGTATAATATAGCTATATTGGTAAAAACTGGATTTTAAGAAGGTGTTTATATGTACTATGAAAAATTAAGCTTGATTGCCTTAGACCACTTAGATTTTATTTGCTATATTTCTGATGTTGATACTTATGAACTACTTTTTTTAAACAAAAAAACAAAAGAGTTATTTGGTTTCAATGATGAAAAAGATTATGTGATGAAAAAATGCTATGAGGTTTTACAAAATAAAAGTGAACCTTGCGAATTTTGCACAAACCATTTGCTCAAGGAAGATGAATATCTCAAATGGAATCACTTCAATGAAAGTGCCGCTGGCTATTATGCGCTCTCGGACACATTAATTTTGTCTGAAAATAGACGACTGCGTCTTGAAACTGCGACAGATATAACCCCGCAATATGATAAAATTAATAATCTGCAAACCAAATTAACTGTCGAGGAAACTTTGGTGCGTTGTGTGCAAACTCTTGCCGAAAATATCAGTGTTGACGATGCGATTAATAGACTGCTTGCCGTTATTGGTGAGTATTATAACTCTGATCGTGCGTATATTTTTGAGTTTGACTATGTAAATAACGTTTTAAATAACACTTATGAATGGTGTAAAAGTAAAATAAACAAGCAAATAGAAAATTTGCAAAAAATCCCTCTTTCAAACATCGATAGTTGGGTAGAAAAATTCAATGACATTGGTGAATTTTATATTTCTCAGCTTGATATTGATGTCGATAAAACTACGCCGTCGTATCAAATTTTATATGACCAAGGAATCGATAGCCTAATCGCAGCCCCTCTTATTTTAGACGGTAAAATCGTCGGTTTTGTCGGTGTTGATAACCCTAAACTTCACGCAAATAATGCGGCTTTGCTACGTTCTTTAACGCTTTTTATCTTGAACGATTTAACAAAGGGTAGGCTCTACTATGAACTGGAAAAAATCAGTTATTGCGATGCTTTAACTGGTCTGCATAATAGAAATAAATATACTCTTGACTTAAAAATCCTTGAAAATTCCCCTCCGAAAAAGCTTGGAATTATCTATGCTGATATCAATGGTTTGAAGACTGCAAACGATATGTATGGGCACGATTATGGCGACTATTATATCAAAAAAAATGCTCAAAATATACTTGATGTTTTCGGCGCTTTCGCTTATAGAATTGGTGGAGATGAGTTTGTTTGCATTTGCCCTAATATCTCTCAAAAAGAGTTTGAAAAACGCATAAAAACTCTGCGCTCGCTTATTTGTAAAGATAGTGAATGTAGTCTGTCGATAGGTAGCGTTTGGCACGAGGGAAGTGTCGATATTTTAAAGGCTATTGCCGCTGCCGACAAGCGTATGTACGAAGAAAAGCAAAGTTATTACAAAACTATGCTTACTAGCCAATCAAATATAGCACTTTCTGCTGAACAAGATTTGCAAACTGCTATTTCTAACGGCGAGTTTGATGTATTTTTCCAAAGTCAATTTAATTTGATTACCAGTGAAATTAGCGCTATTTCTTCTATAATTCGCAAAAAAGATGCCGATGGAGAATATATTTTTAACAATTTTATGTCTAAATATGAGGACAATAATATAGCCGATGCCTTAGATTTTTATGTCCTAAATACAATTTGTGACAAAATTTCTACGCTTAATTTATCTCCATCTACTCCTTTTTTCATAAAAATTTCAAATAGCACTTTGCTTGATGATAGAAAAATTTATGAGCTTTTTGAAATATGCACGCGACACAATGTGCCTACTAATATGATTAATTTAGAAATATCTGAAAATTCTAGCATTTTGAGCATTGATATTCTAAAAGAGCGTATTAAGCTGATTAAAAACCTCGGTTTTTCTATCTCGCTTCGTGATTTCGGTGCAAAAAGCATTAATATAGAGCTTTTATCCGAAATTGATTTCACGAATATTAAAATCGACAAATCGCTTATTGATAAAATTTCTCAAAGCACTAAAAGCGACGCTTTGTTAGAGGGCATTATCGAAATGTGCGACGTGATAAATGAATGCGATGTTATTGCCGTCGGCATATCGACAAATGAGCAACTAGAGTTTCTGCGTGACAGTGACTGTTTGTTTGTCGAGGGGGATTTCTTGTCTATGCCAGTTCCTATTGATGAATATTTTAAAAAAATCATTGTGTAAAATAAAAAAGAGGCTGTCGCAATTGTGACAGCCTCTTAAATTTGTATCGGTGCGACAAATAATAAAATCGCGAAATAGTGAAAAACACTGCCCATTAAAACAAAAACATGCCATATTGTATGCATATATTTCGATTTTCTAACGTAAAATGCAACACCAATTGTGTAAGATAATCCACCTAAAACCAGTAAAATTAATCCCCCAATATGCAAATTATCGATTAATGGCTTTATAGCGAAAACTATCGCCCAACCCATAGCAATATAGCACACAAGTGATAATTTATGGTATTTTTTAACGCTTATCGCATTTAATACGACGCCGATTATTGCAAAAATCCAAATAACTGCGAAAATTATATTTCCAACCATTCCGTTTAAAGTCACCATTGTAAACGGAGTGTATGTTCCTGCTATTAATAGGAAGATTGCACAGTGGTCAAGCGTTTTGAAATGCTTTTTCACCTTGATATTTGTAGCCGAGTGGTATAAAGTCGAAGAAAGGTACATAAGAAACATTGTTGTGCCATATAAAACGAAACTACCTGTTAAAAAGGCGGTTTGGTTTGAGAACATCACGAGCGCAATTATTCCTAAAAGCGATAACAATGCACCAGCACCATGAAGTATGCTATTTGCAACTTCCTCTCGTAGTGCGTAATTTTTATCCATAAGATTGCTCCTTTAGTTTTGAATAATATATCATCTAGTTTACAAAACTATTATAACACGTTTTTCAAACCACGTCAAGTGGTTTTGTTTGTTATATCTGCCAAAATATTGCCGTTTTCTAGTGTTATAATTCGCCGAGATGTTTTCGCGACTTTTAGGTCGTGAGTTATCAAAACAATGGTTTTTCCATCATAATTCAAGTTTGAAAGGATTTCTAGTACCTCTTCTGTGGATTTTGGGTCCAAATTTCCTGTGGGTTCGTCTGCTAAAATTAGTGGTGGAGAAAGCGAAATCGCTCTTGCAATCGCAACTCTTTGTTGTTGACCACCGCTCATTTTGCTCGGCGTATGTGTCATTCTATCCGAAAGACCAACCTTTTCTAATGCGATTTCAGAAAGAATACGACGCTTTTTTGGGTCAATTCCTGCGAAAATAAGTGGGAGCTCCACATTTTCTATCGCCGTTAGTTTTGGCATTAAATTGAAGCTTTGAAATATAAATCCGATTTTTTTATTGCGAATTTCTGGAAGTTTTCTTCTATCAACAGAATTTATACACAGGCTGTCTAAAAAGTAATCGCCAGAACTCTGTGTGTCTAATGTGCCTAAAATATTCATAAGAGTTGTCTTTCCAGAGCCAGAAGAGCCAACAATTGCCACAAATTGCTTATTTTCTATGTGTAAATTTATATTTTTTAGTGGAATAATATCTTTTGAGTACATTTTTGTGAGATTTTCAATTTTTATCATTTTTTTCTCCCATATAATTTATAATTAGTATAGGCATAAAAAATAAAATGCATACAAAAATGGACAAACAACTTTGTCTGTCCATTAATTTTATTTTCGTCTGTCATAACGTGCATTTTTCTTGTAGAATAATGCTTTTGCAGCATACATATTTTTCTCAGCAGTGTTCACAGCTTCGCTTAAATCGTCTGCATTATAGCTAAATTCATAGCCGACAGACATTAAAACCGATGTGTTAACTTCAAGATATTCACGAAGTTTTGAAACTTTATTTTCAAAATCAGATTTTGAGTACGAGCGTTGAACCACAACAAATTCGTCGCCACCGATTCTATAAATATCGTTTTCAAAAAACTTTTGCAAAACCGAACAAGCAGAAATTATTAATGCGTCCCCTGCTTCGTGACCATAAAGGTCGTTGGTTTCTTTTAATTTGTTGATATCAACGAATAAAATACCGATTAAACCAGAGTGAGATTCTTCGGCTTCTGTCATTCTTTCGATATAACTATATCTATTAAACGCACCAGTTAACGAATCTCTCGTGCTTAAAGAAACAAATTTTTCAAGCAAGAAATGATGGCAGTTATTTATGTGGTTATCGCCATTAGCAACAGCTTTTGCAAATTCATAACAAGTGCCATAGCCACAAGAGAAACAGTTTGTAATCTTATCTTCTTTTGTAAATTTGCCTAACTTCCTAAAAATAGGTTCGACATCTATGTCCTCAAGGCTTATATAATCATCACTTTTATCGGAATATTTACGAACAAAGTCATTATAATCAAGAGTTTCGTTAAAAAACTTCGTAAGAGCTTCGGTGTCGTTTTTTTGGATAACTTTTTTTCGACTATTTATGTTATTATCAATGAAATTATCGCGTATATTTTTAGAGGAGGCAGTTCCGACATTACAACCTTTTTCGCAATTTAAAGCGTCAATGATAAGTGGAACAGGAAGATTTTCGTCTAAATCTTCGAGTAATTGTTCAAAATAATGCTCGATATTATAGATGCCTTCTATTTGCTTTGTCCACACATCGCCTAAATGATATTTCACATTTTCGCTTAGACCACCCGGCCTAGGAAAGGCAAAGCCTAAAGATTTTTCCACATTGTCAAAAGGCAAATCAGGATAATCATCAAGGTTAATATTATTTTTTTCTATGTATTCAGAAAGTCGTAAAAATGTTATATTATAGCTTAAAATATTATAGGTGTGCTCGTTTTTACATTCACGTTTTTTTCCGATACAAGGAGATAAAAACGCGAGTTTTCCCATTTCGTTTTCGTATTTTTTAAGATAAATACCAAGGCAAACCACAGGGCTTTGCACTGGCGCTAAATATTTGATTAAATCACTATGGAATTTTTCGATATAGCTTACTACAACAGGACATGGCTGTGCTATTACAGTTTTTGGGTTGTGGTCTTTTATGAATTTAAGGTATCCCCATGTTGTAATGTCTGCGCCAAAAGAAACATCGTATATTTTTTTCACGCCTTTTGATTTTAAAAAGCCAATTAATTTGCCTAATTTATCAAAATTCACATGGGCAGACGGAGCTATTACAAGAGATATATTGTCGCCTTTTTCTAGGTCTTCAATGAATGCGCTTATGTCGTCGACAAAATCTCTAGCACCATGGTCGCAAATAGAAATGCATTCACCACAAGAAATGCAATATCCATTCTTAATTCCCACGATGTTTTTACTGTTTTCCCAGTAAGCCCTGTTAGCATTAGTAGGGCATTTAAATATGCACTTGTTACAACCTTGGCAGGATGTTTCTACGGTATAAACGTAGTTTTCTTTACTTTTTTGTTGCATTATAGTACCCTTTAAAAATAACAGTTTTGTTGTTAGTAACTTATTAATAATTTAATTTTAACACAGAAAAAGCGAAAAATCAATGCACATACACAAAGGTTAACGTTTTATTAATAAACACATAAATTGATGTAACTAAAATTACAAAAGCGAAAGCATTGATGTTTTTTTTGAAAATAAAAAGTATATTTTGTAACTAAAAATGTTATAAAAAATACCTTAAAACCTTATAATAAAAAAATCTTAATAAAACTTTAAGTAATTTATACTTTTAATTCTGTTCATAATGTGTTAAAATATACAAAGAATATTTAAAATTAAGAATATAGAGGTGTTTATGAAAATTTTATCAATAGCAATTCCTTGCTACAATTCGGCGGCATATATGCACACATGTATCGAAAGTTTGCTTGTAGACGAAGAAAGTATTGAAATAATTATTGTTAATGACGGTTCTACAAAAGACAATACAGCAGAAATAGCAGACAAGTATGCTGCAAAATATCCAAAGACTATTAAAGTAGTGCATAAAGAAAACGGTGGACATGGTTCTGGTGTTAATGCTGGTATAGCGCATGCGACAGGTAAATACTTTAAAGTAGTAGACTCAGACGATAGATTAGATGAAGAAAACTTGAAAAAAATCTTGGAATTTTTAAAAACGTCTGAAGTAGATATGGTTTTAACTAATTTTATGTATGATAAACAAGGTGTTAAAGAAGAAAAGAAAATGATAATGGACTATCGTGGAACTTTACCTCGTGGAAGAGTGTTCACTTGGGAAGATGTTAAAAAATTCGATGTCGACCAATATCTTATGATGCATTCAATCATTTATAGAACAGAAGTTTTAAGAGAATGCGAGCTTGCTTTGCCACACCACACATTCTATGTAGATAATATTTATGTTTATGCACCATTACCGTATATTAAAACGATGTATTACTTTGATATGACGCTTTATTATTACTTTATCGGTAGAGATGACCAATCTGTAAATGAAAATGTTATGATATCGAGAGTAGACCAACAAATACGAGTTAATAAAATCCTATTTAGTCAGTATGATTTAACATTAATCGACAATCGCAGACTTCGCTCATATATGTATCATCATTTGATAATCGTAACGGCGGTTTCTAGTATTTTACTACTTAAAGAAGGCAGTGCGAAAAATGTTAAGAAATATCGTGCATTATGGCGTTCGTTTAAGCGTAAAAACCCTGTTATGTACCAAAAAATGAAATATTTCTCGATTATTGGCAGAACACTGCACATGCCGGGTAAATTAGGTAGAAAAACTGTTGTAAAAGTATATCAAATGCTACAAAAACACATGGGATTTAACTAAGAGGTAAATATGAAGAAATATGATTATTTAATCGTGGGTGCAGGACTTTTTGGTTCGGTTTTTGCCCATTTTGCAACAAAATCAGGCAAGTCATGTCTTGTTATCGACAAGAGAAACCATATCGGTGGAAATATTTATTGCAAAAAAGATGGAGATATTTTAGTTCATCAATATGGCGCACATATTTTCCACACAAGCGACGAAGAAGTTTGGTCGTTTGTAAATAAATTCGTGGAGTTTAATCGCTACACAAATTGCCCTATTGCAAATTATAAAGGCGAAATTTACAATTTGCCGTTTAATATGAATACTTTTTATAAATTATTTGGAACAAAAACGCCAAAAGAGGCAAAAGAAGCAATTAAAAAGCAAGTTGCAGACGATTTCTCGGAAAATCCAAGTAATTTAGAAGAGCAAGCGCTGTCGCTTGTTGGTCGTGATATTTATGAGAAATTAATTAAAGGTTATACAGAAAAGCAATGGGGAAAATCGTGTACGGAATTACCGTCGTTTATAATTAAACGTGTGCCACTTCGCTTTACTTATGATAATAATTACTTTAACGACAAATATCAAGGGATACCGAAGTATAATGAGCTTATTGAAAAGCTTTTAGACGGTTCGGACATCAAACTTGATACAGATTTCTTTAAAAATCGTGATGAGCTTATGAATATGGCAGATAAAGTTTTATTTACAGGTATGATTGACGAGTTTTATGAGTATAAATTCGGCGAATTAGAATATCGTAGCT
This sequence comes from uncultured Oscillospiraceae bacterium, assembly GCA_964370735.1. GTDB lineage: Bacteria > Bacillota > Clostridia > Oscillospirales > Butyricicoccaceae > CAYJLC01. The sequence goes on along the minus strand of CAYJLC010000014.1, from coordinate 14,662 downwards.
TGAAATTTGAGCACGAAAAATTCGAGGTGGAAGACTATCAAGGGAATGCTGTTGTAAACTATACCGAGCGTGAAATTCCATATACAAGAGTTATTGAGCATAAGCATTTTGAAGGAACAAAAAGCGACTATACAATAGTTACACGCGAATATCCTGCGACGTGGCAAAAAGGCGATGAGCCATATTACCCTGTTAATAACGATAGAAATAATGATATTTTTGCAAAGTATAAAGCATTAGCAGACAGCGAAGAAAATGTGATTTTCGGCGGTCGTTTGGGCGAATACAAATATTATGACATGGATAAAGTTATAAAATCAGCACTTGAAATGAGTAGAAATATTTTAGGATAAAAGCAGAGGCAGCCATTAAGGCTGTCTCTATTAGCGTGTAAAAAAGTGGTATGTTAGAAAAATGCACAAATGCGTCCACGTCAGGTGGTCAGGCTTCCAAAGGGTGAAACCCTTTTGGTCGACATAAAAAGGTCGAAATACCCAATTTCGTCAAAAAAGGGTGTTTCGCATTTGCGAATGCAACCAACCTACTCGGTTGGATAGAGGGGTTTTTAGAAAACTTGACAAACATTTTGTGGAATATTACTTTAGTGCGACAACCTCATTTTTTTGCATTCGGATTTTCTAAAGAAAGTTTATATTCACTCAGATTTTTGTATTTTTCATTTTCACTTTTACCATTTTTTATAGAAATCATAGCCGAAGGCCCACCGATACAACCAGAAGGGCAAGCCATTCCTTCGAGAAGATAGCCATTTCGTGCACCACTTCGTGCGAGTTGCAACATTTTTCTGCAATTTCTAAGCCCGTCTGCCTTGTCTACAAGGACGGTTTTTTGTGGATAGAGCGACTTAATATTTTCTAAAATAGCATAAGACACACCAGAAGCGCACGCATATCCTCTCCCTAAAGACGATGCATCGGTTATAATATTCTCGCCTTTTAGTGTCGATAAATCGATTTCTTTCGCCTCTATCATGCCATATAATTCTTCAAAGGTTATAACATAGTCGACGTGAGATTTCACGCTTAGTCTTGTTGCCTCAGATTTCTTTGCGATACAAGGACCTATGAAACAAACTTTAACATTTTTATTGCGTTCTTTTATTACCCTTGCAGTTTCAATCATTGGAGTTGTACTTTCGGAAATATTATGGGCAATGTCAGGAAATTCTCTTTTTGCCATTAAACTCCACGCAGGACAACAGGAAGTAGCCAGGAAATCTTGTTTTTCTGGGACATTTTCTGCAAAATGATGTGCTTCCATTATAGCGCCTATGTCTGCACCTAAAGCGACTTCGACAACGTCGCAAAAGCCTAAAATTTTAAACACTTCTTTCATTTTTTCCAAAGGCAGTCCTAATTGTCCATAGACAGCAGGTGCGATTGCAGCTGCCATTTTTTCGCCATTATTCATATTTGAAATCATTTGATAAATTTCAGATTTATCGGCAATAGCACCAAATGGGCATTCAACTATGCACATACCACAATAAACGCATTTAGAAAAATCGATTTTTGCCCTTCCGAGATAATCACTTTCTATTGCATCGACACCACACACGCGTGCACAAGGTCGACTAAGTTTTATAATCGCTTGATATGGGCACACAGCTTTGCATTTTGAGCAGTCAATGCATTTTTCACTATCGATAAAAGATTTGCCATCTATGATAGAAACTGCACTTGTAGGACAAACATCGGTGCAGGGATGTGCAAGACAGCCACGACACCCATCTGTCACAAAATGAGATTTAGATGGGCAAGCAGAACACGCCATTGTAATGACATTAATGAGTTCTTCAGTGAATGGTCTATCAATTTTTTGCATCTTAGAAACCGATTTTGAAAGTGGCATATAATCAGAACCAGAGCTCACATGAAACCCTAAAGCTAGGCGTAATCTTTCCGTAGCAACAGCACGTTCCATAAATACATTGTTTCGATATGTCGGAACTTCGTATGGTACAATTTTATATGGAAGTTCATCAATTTCCATTAAATTCTTCTTTTCATAAGCCAGTTTTGACACTTCTTTAAAAATTCTGCGTCGAATAATGTCGATATTAGTATTTTTCCCTTTCATTTAAGACACCTCACGTTACATTGATAAATTTAGTTTGAACAAAATGTTAATTCTTACTCTAACGCGTTGCATTTTTTTGCTGAAAATAGTATAATATCTTAAAAGCGATAAATTCTTCGAAGGAGGTCTTGACATGAATATCTCAAAACTTTGTCGTAGTGACATCGAGAAAATATGCGCATATTGCGAGTTTTCTGGAAGTGAAATAGAAAAAACTAAAATACTATGTAAGAAAAAAGGTGCTGTTTTAAAAACATCATCGTGCTTTCGATTTAAATATAACCCTCTAAAACGTATTCCACCAAAAAGAGCAACTTTAAAAATCCCTAAAGGAGATTTAAGTTTGTAATGGACTTTATGAAAGTAGCGATAGAGGAAGCAAAAAAAGCGTATTTAAAGGGTGAAGTGCCGGTCGGTGCTGTTATTGTAAAAGACAATGAAATTATTGCTAGGGCGCATAATTTATGCGAAAGCCTAAACCAAGCGACGGCGCATGCAGAGGTGCTTGTTATAGACGAGGCATCGAAAAAATTAAAAAGCCAGAGGCTTTTAGATTGTGAGCTGTATGTAACTTTAGAGCCATGCCCTATGTGTGCAGGCGCTATTATAAATTCGAGAATTAAAAAGGTATATTTTGGGGCGTATGATGAAAAATCAGGTTCAGTAGGTAGCAAAATCAACCTGTTTTTTTGTGGGTTTAACCACACTCCTAATTTTAAAGGTGGGATTTTAGAAGACGAATGTCTGTCAATTTTAAAATCTTTTTTTCAAGAAATAAGAGGTAAATAATGTATGAACGTGCAAAGCGTATTGCAAATATTTATATATCTTTAATTGATAAAGGTTATTATGTTGATATTTTAGAGAATAAACATAGTCTTTCGAGAAATATGAACATAAGTCATAAAGAGGTCAATCAGATTATCGAACATCTCTTTAATATGGGGTATATACATATAATAGGAAACACGCCACAGATTAAACAACAGAATACAAAACCTTCGCAGTTTAAAATCGAGGTTGCATGTAATCTTATACTTTCAAATTGTCTTGCATCGTGCATATCAAATGTTAATGCAAAAGACCTAGCTTGTCTAACAAATGCGATAGAACGCAAATTTTCTCTAGGTGGAGATGCACTTATTGAGGCTGAATTTGGCATTTTTCTTGCAATAGTAGAGCTAAATTCGGACAAATCTTTTGCAAAAATGTTTGAAAGTATCAAGGAACAACTGAAAGAATTTCTATATCTTCGTTGTTTAAATGAAGGATTTGACGTGTTCAAGCTAGATTTACTTTATGTATATTTATTAAATTCTATTAGAGTACAAAACGAAAAAAGAGCATTAGAAATACTGCAAAAAATTATTAGTTTTAAATAAATTTTTATATTTCAAAAACTTTTGCACAATTTCCACAGAGTTATCCACAAGCATATTTTATAACATTTTAAACAATGTGTAAAATATGCTTTTTTGGGCATTATATCTTTTGGAGGTATACTTATGAGTGAAAAAATTGATGTTTTAGAAAATGAAGACAATGAAAGTTTAGAGATAACGGCAAAAACTGCGAAAGGAAATATCCATTGTATCACGATTTCTGGGCAGATTGAGGGGCATATTTCTCTGCCACAAGAGCAAAAAGTGACAAAATACGAAAATATTATGCCAAAACTTGCGGCTATTGAAGAAAGCGAAGAGATAGATGGGCTTTTGATACTGGTGAACACTGCTGGTGGCGATGTCGAGGCAGGGCTTGCCATTGCAGAACTTATAGCAGGGATGACAAAGCCTACGGTTTCGCTGGTTTTAGGTGGAGGACATTCGATAGGCGTGCCACTTGCAGTCGCTGCAAAAAAAACATTCATCGCACCGTCGGCAGCAATGACTGTTCACCCTGTAAGATACAACGGAACGGTTATAGGTGTGTGGCAAGCGTTTGAATATTTTAGGAAAATACAAGACAGAATAGTGAAATTCGTAGTCACACATAGCGATATTACAGAAGAAACATTTAAAAAGCTTATGCTAGAAACAGGCGAACTTACAGCTGATATAGGAACGATTTTAGACGGAGAAGATGCAGTTTCCGTAGGGCTTTGTAATAAAACAGGGTCGCTTTCCGATGCTTTGTGCGAACTGCATAGTATGATTGAACAAAGAAAAAGCATATAAAAAATATAGGGGTATCCTGTGTGATAGACTTAATCTGAAAGTTGAGATTTTGTGACACGAGGGTATCTCTTTTTAAAATTTTGTTTATCATTACAAAAACCATAATGAGTGATTTAACAAAAAAGCTGATAAAAAATGGTGAAAATGTAAAAAATACTTGATTTTTGTAAAAAGTTGTGATATACTAACTTTAAAACAGTTAGCAAAAGCTAATAGATGAATGGAGGAATATGTATGACGTTATCAACTTCTAAAGTAGGCAATACATATCGAGTTACAGCTGTAAGAAGCGAACAAAAACTGCAAAATTTCTTAAAAACTCTAGGATTAATCGAAGGTGGAGAAGTTACTTTGATTACAAAAACAGGAACAAACTACATCTTAAACCTAAAAGACAGCCGTTATGCGGTAGACAAAGCACTTGCTTCTAAGATAGAAGTAGAGGCAATATAGGAGGAATTATGAGAGTATTATTAGCAGGTAATCCAAACAGTGGTAAAACAACACTATTTAATGCATTAACAGGTAAACTTGAGTATGTTGGAAACTGGTCTGGTGTTACTGTTTCTGTAAAAGAAGTAAAAGCAAAAAAGAAATTTGGAAATGTAAATATCGTTGACTTACCGGGCGCATATTCTATTTCACCATTTTCAAACGAAGAAACTATTTCTGTTGACTATATCAAAAAATCAAACGCTGATGTTATCGTTAATATCGTTGATATTACAAATCTATCAAGAAGTTTATTTTTCACGACAGAATTATTAGAATTAGGCTACCCATTAGTAGTTGCACTTAATAAATCTGATATTTTAATGGACAAAATCGATGTGGACGCATTATCAAAAGCACTAGGATGTCCTGTAATTGAAATTTCGGCTGAAAAGAAACAAAATATTAGTGAATTAATTGACTGTGCAAAAAATGCAAGCAAACCATCAGTTAAAACTAAATTTAAGACTAAAGAAGAACGTTTTGCCTATATTGAAAAACTTTTAGCTGGAGTTTATATCGAAAAAGCAGACAGAACAAAACCAACAACTGCCGATAAAATAGACAGAATTTTGACAAGCAAAATTTTAGGTTTACCGATTTTCTTTGCTATTTTATGGTTAGTATATGATATTTCGCAAGTATCTGTCGGTGGATATTTCTCAGGAATTATAAACGACAATATTTTCGGTGAGATAGTTCCGACATTCTTAAACACTACACTTGAAAGTTTGAATACAAACCCTCTTTTACAAGCGTTTGTAGTTGACGGTTTAGTTGGTGGTGTTGGTGCCGTACTTGGATTCTTGCCGTTAATTATGGTGCTATTTTTCCTACTTGCACTATTAGAAGACTGTGGATATATGTCACGCGTAGCTGTTGTTATGGACTTATTTTTCAAAAAAGTTGGTCTTTCGGGTAAAGCAATCATCCCTATGGTTGTTGGTACTGGTTGTGCAATCCCTGGCGTTATGGCTACTAGAACTATCGAAAACGAAAATGAGCGTCGCAGAATGTGTATCCTTGCACCATTTATGCCTTGTGGAGCGAAAATTCCAGTAATTGCACTTCTTGCAGCTGCCTTTTTCCCAACAGCAAGCTGGATAGGACCACTTATGACGATTTTAGCAATTTTTGTTATCTTCGCAGTAGGTTTAGTTTTAAAATTAATCTTTACATCAAATTCTGAAAGCTCAATTTTCATAATTGAACTTCCGCAATATAAAATCCCAAGACTTTCGTATGCATTACACAATATGCTTGATAAAGGCTGGGCATTCATTAAAAAAGCAACAACAATCATCGTTCTTTGTAATACTGCAATCTGGTTATTACAAACTTATAACTTCTCATTCCAAGTAGTTGAAAACGGAAATGAAAGTATGCTTGCAGCTGTTGCTGGAGTTTTAGTACCATTATTCATCCCATTAGGTTTTGCAGTATGGCAACTTGTGGCTGGCGCTGTTACTGGCTTTATCGCAAAAGAAAACGTTGTTGGTACTCTTGCTGTTGTTTTTGCAGTGTCTGAAGACGTGCTACACGCGACAGAAGGTCCATTACAAGGCGTTGGAGGTTTAACTGCTGTTACTGGTCTTGCATACTTAGTGTTCAACTTATTCACACCACCTTGCTTTGCAGCTATCGGTGCTATGAATTCTGAAATGAAGAGCAAAAAATGGCTTGCAATCGGTGTTTCAATCCAACTTGTTACAGGTTATGTGCTTGCAATGCTAATCACACAAGTGGGTACAATTATTACTACTGGTCAAATTGCAGATGGATTTATTGCTTCAATAATCATTTTAATTGCATTAATCACAGGAATTTTCTTTGCAAGTAAAAAATACACAAAAAATCGTGTAGAAGCATTAGTTAGGAGCTAATTATGGGTGATATTATTGTAGGAGTTATTGTTGCAATCATTTTAGGAATTGCAGTAATAGTAACAATACGTCAAGCGAAAAAAGGCGGTTGTGCTGGCTGTTCTAGTTGTTCTAGCGAAGATTCCTGTAATAAAAATTGCAAAAAATAAATATCTCATAAAAATTTACATAAAAAGAGGCTGTCGCAATTGCGACAGCCTCTTTTAAATTGCACAAAATCTGCATTTTGTGACTACGTCACACTTTTAAATTTTCGCCGAATTTGTAGGGGAGAACTGTGTTCTCCCTAAAAAGCAAGCAAATTTCGTCAAAAAATGGTGTTTCGCATTTGCGAATGCACCCAACCTACTTGGTTGGATTAAGCAAGTTTTTAGAAAACTTGACAAACATTTGTGTAATATCTTTTTAGTGCGACAACCTCTTTTTTATTTATTTCTTTTGAATTTACACATATCTTTGAGCGTGCATTCGTCACAAAGTGGATTTTGTGCCTTGCATACATCTCGTCCATAACGAACTAAACGATGACAGAATTTAGTTTGTTCTGCCTTTTTTATGTGCTTTCTAAGCGCCATTTCTACTTTTAGTGGGTCTTTTGTGTCTTTTACAAAGCCAAATCGATTAGCAAGCCTTATGCAATGCGTGTCTGCAATTATAGATGGCACACCGTAGATATCACCTAAAATCAAATTAGCAGTTTTTCTGCCTATTCCAGGAAGTTTTAGCAAATCCTCCATAGTAGACGGTACATTCCCACCAAATTCATCCACTAACATTTTTGATGCTAAAACGATATCTTTCGCTTTACTTTGATATAATCCGCAACTTTTAATAAAATGTGCTACTTCTGAAATTTCTGCTTTTGAAAATTTTTCTAATGTATCAAATCGCTCAAAAAGCGCTGGAGTTACAATATTTACTCTTTTATCGGTGCATTGTGCAGAAAGTCTTGTCGCAAATAAAAGTTCGTAATCGTGTGTGTAATTTAGTTCACACTCGACTTCGGGATATATTTCCTTTAATTTTTGTGGTAAAACCACTGATTTTTCTTTTATAGTCATAATTTTCACCTAATTTTAATATTATTATTAATATTATATCTCAATTTTAATTAAAAATCAAATGAAATCAGGAGGAATTTTATGTTTAAGCGAATTTTAGTTGTTATTTTAGTCATTTTATTGTTTTTTGGTGGTTTATTTTGTTATTCTTATAATGAAACCTTAAATAAAATCACCTTAACCGATTTAGAGTATGAAACGCTCGACAGTATACTCATAAGTTTGCCTACATCAAAATTGAATATTAATTATGAAAATAATGAAATTTTAGTAAAAGCGACTGTAAATCGAGAAAAATTATACGCGTTTTTAGATAGCTATGAGCTTTCGACAATCACTTTATACTTAGGGTCATTAGTTTTGCCAGAAAGCTTTGAAATCGGACTTCTTGTCAGTGTAGAAATGGCAAACCAGCCTTGTTATACGCTAAAACAAGTCCAAATCGAAGATTTTACGCTAGACACAAACATTATTTTAAAATAATTTAAAAATAGCTTGTAATTCGTCCTAAAATTTAGTATAATATATTGAGAACTTTTAAATTTATGGAGGTATCAATGAATAACATTTTTACTATTTTAACGACAGCGACTACTGAAGTAGCTGCAATGGACCCTACACTATCTATGATTATCAACTTTGCACCTTTCGTGCTTATGATTGTAGCGCTTTATTTCTTTATGATTAGACCACAAAAGAAAAAAGAAAAAGCTACTACTGACATGAGAAATGCAATTGAAGTTGGCGATTATATCACAACTATCGGTGGCATTATGGGTAAAGTTGTTGCTGTTAGAGATGACAGAATCACTTTAGAAACTGGTGCTGATAGAAATAAACTTTATTTCGCAAAATGGGCTATTCAAGGAAAAATGGAAAATCCACCTAAAGAATAGTTATTTTCTTCCTCTTTTTATCATATAATTTATAAAAAGGAGGGGATTTTATGAATACTTACGAAGCCATTAGAACTTTGATTTTAAGCATTATATTCTTTATACTTTTGCTACCTTTAATTTCTTATTTAATTTTAGTTACAGGATTTAAAGAATATTCGCTTATTTCTTACTTTGTTTTGCTTGCAACAGGCATATTTTTAGGCTTTATTTGCAAATATGAAAACAAAAAACTATTAAAAAGCCTTTCTGTAACATCTGTATTTTTTTTAATATATCTTGCAGTTTGTTTTTTAACAGAAAGCAATACTTATGATATGACTGCGTATTTATTGGCTGCTTTTAATCTATTTTTAGGCACAATAATCGGCGCTATGTTATCTATAACCAAAAAACCCAAAAAGAAAGGATCTTTAAAATGAAACACATCAAAACTTTAAACCAAAAAACTCTTAAACAAACTGCTGCTCACGGTGGTTGTGGCGAATGTCAAACTTCTTGCCAATCGGCTTGTAAAACTTCTTGCACAGTAGCAAACCAAAAATGCGAAAAGTAAACCATTGGCAATACCTTTTGGTATTGCCTTTTGTTTGTATAGATTAAAAATTTATAACTGTTTCATGTGAAACAACTTTGATGAAAAATTAACAAACCATAAGATTAAAATCTTATGAAGGAGAAAATTATGATACACAGATACACCCTAAAAGGCATTAATTTCCTTTTAGATGTAAACTCTGGAACTGTGCATATTTTAGACGATGTGAGCTATGCAGTTTCTGGAATGATAGACGAAAACATGGCAGAAACTTGTCCTACAAACATAGTAGAAAGCCTTAATTATGATAAAAACGAAATTTTAAACGCATATTCAGAACTTTATGATTTATATAAAAATGAAATGCTTTTTTCTAAAGATGATTATCTAGATTTAGACAGTGTAATGCCAAAAAATGCACCTGTTAAAGCACTATGTCTACATGTTTCGCACGACTGTAATTTGCGTTGTAAATACTGTTTTGCTGATACTGGTGACTTTGGTACTGGTAGAAAAATCATGCCATTTGAAGTTGCTAAAAACGCTGTCGACTTCGTAGTTTCTAGAAGTGCAAACAGAAGAAATATTGAAATCGACTTTTTTGGTGGCGAACCACTTATGGCGATGGATACTGTTAAAAAAACAGTTGAATATGCTAGAAGTCTGGAAAAAGAGCACAATAAAGTTTTCCGTTTCACAATCACTACAAACGGTGTTTTATTAAGTGATGAAAATATCGATTATATCAACGAACACATGTCAAATGTTGTTCTTTCTATGGATGGACGCCCAGAAGTTAATGACGATATCAGAAAAACGCTTAATAATAAAGGTTGTTATGACTTAATTATGCCAAAATTCCAAAAACTTGTGGAAAAGCGTGATGAAAACAAAGATTATTATGCAAGAGGAACATTTACTAGAAAGAATTTAGACTTTGCAAAAGATGTTTTACATATTGCAGAAGCAGGATTTAAGCATTTATCTGTCGAACCTGTTACTTTAGAGCCGTATGGCGATTTATATTTAACAGAAGATGATTTACCAAGAATTTTCGATGAATATGAGAATTTAATCGATGTAATTTTAGAGAAAAAAGCAAAAGGTGAGCCATTTAATTTCTTCCATTTCTTAATCGACCTTGACCAAGGACCATGCGTAATTAAAAGACTTCGTGGTTGTGGTGCTGGCTATGAATATGTCGCTGTAACTCCTGAGGGCGATATTTATCCTTGCCATCAATTCGTTGGAAAAGAAGAATTTAAACAAGGAAATGTTATGGAAGAAGGCTTCGATATGGATATTTCGAGTAATTTCTCTGCAATGAATATCTACACACGCAAAAAATGTGGCGATTGTTTCGCAAAATTCTATTGTAGTGGTGGTTGTTCGGCTGCAAATCATTCGATTAATGGCGATTTATCCGACCCTTATGAAATCGGTTGTGAACTTGAAAGAAAACGCGTTGAATGTGCGATTTACTTAAAAGCAGTAGAATAATCGGTGCATAAACTCATTTGAAAATAGGTGTGTGAAAATGCCCAAATGCATCCACGTCAGGTGGTCAGGTTTCCAACGGGTGAAACCCTTTTGGTTGCATTCGCAAATGCGAAACACCCTTTTTTGACGAAATTTTAAAACCATTAGAGGCTGTCGCAATTGTGACAGCCTATTTTTTTCGAAAAAACAAAATAATTTTGCCACTTAACACAATTCAAACACAAAAACATCACAAAAAAATGATAATATTTATACAATAAAATTACTATGTCGCTTTGCGATAGATTGGAGAATATTATGCCAAAAGCTACAATATTAATAGTTGATGACGAGGCTAGAATCCGTCGAATGCTCAAAGACTTCTTATCCTCATACGGATATGGCATTTTCGAGGCTGAAAATGGAGAACAAGCACTGAATATTTTTTATGAAAATAATAATAAAATCGACTTAGTCTTATTAGATGTCATGATGCCTGTTTTAGATGGAATTAAAATGCTAAAAGAGCTTCGTGATTTTTCTTTAGTGCCTGTTATAATGCTAACTGCTAAAACCGAAGAAAATGATGAACTTCTAGGCTTAAAAATCGGTGCAGATGACTATATTTCAAAGCCATTTTCTCCGACTATTTTGCTGGCTAGAATTGAAAATATCCTTAAAAGAATGGGCCATTCTGATGAAGAAGTGCTTTCTTTGGGCGATTTAAAAATTAACACTCTTAGTAAAGTTGTACTTTTAAAGGGCAAAGAGTTGTTTTTAACACCAAAAGAGCTAGATTTACTGCTTTATTTTATCCAAAACAAAGGATTAGTTTTAAAAAGACAAACAATTTTAGACGCTGTTTGGAATTATAATTATGACGGTGACGAAAGAACTGTCGACACACATATTAAGCAACTTCGCTCGAAAATAGGAAAGGATTATATAAAAACTGTACACAGATTAGGTTATAGATTTAGAGGTGAGTAAGATTTTTAGAAGTATTAAGGCTAAAATGATATTTTTCTTCTCTGGTACTCTAATCTTAGCATCTGTGTTTCAAATTAGTTTCAATATGTTTTTTGCTGAAATTTTCTATATTTCTCAAGTAGAACAACAACTTCGCGAGATGTATACCGATATTTCTTCAAATTTTGAATCAAACACATCTTTTCTTTATAATAAAATCTCTCGCTATGAAGATGAGCTAAATTTGCGACTGCTAATTTTTGATGAGAATGAAAATGTTATTTATCAAACGCTTGCAAATCAGGTAGACCCTACACTTTTGCAATATTATTCAATTATTGATGGTGAAATTGTCAGTAATTTTGAAGATGAACCGCTGACGAATATCGTCAATAGTTATCGAAATAATTCACAAACGATTGCTATTCGTGGTAGTTTTATCGCAAAAACTGGCGTAGAATATTTTGTTGTACTCGAAACCCCACTTGCAACCATTCAAGAAGCTGTTTCAACACTAAATGCATATTCTATTTATATTTCTACTGTTGCAGTTTCTGTTGGCGCGCTTATAATTTATTACTTTGCAACTAGGCTTTCAAGACCGATTACAGAGATAAATTCTGTCGCAAAAGCTGTTTCTAAGATGGATTTTTCACAAAAAGCCATTGTTTATAGCACAAATAGCGAAATAGACCAACTTGCAAATAATATAAACTCGATGTCTTCAAATTTAGAAAAAATGATTTTCGATTTAAAAATTGCAAATATTGAGCTGAAAAAAGATAATGACCTTAGAAAACAAGTCGATGATATGCGACGCGAATTTGTCGCGAATGTTTCGCACGAACTTAAAACTCCTTTGTCGCTACTTCAAGGGTATGCGGAAATTTTGAAAAGCGATATGCAAGGAATTGATAAAGATTTTTATCTTGAGGTTATAATCGATGAAAGCAGGCACATGAATGAGCTTGTAAACAGACTTCTTAACATAACTTCGCTTGAAAACGGACTTACTAAGCTAAACTATGAAAAGTTTGACTTATCTTCGCTTGTTGACTGGACTTTATCGAAAAATGAAATTTTATCTGATAATATTAAAATAACTTCTAAACTTTTAGACAGTGCTTATGTCTTTGCCGATAAACTTTTTATCGAACAAGCTATAACAAATTACCTTTCAAATGCACTGACTTACGCCGAAAACGAAGTAATTATTGAACTTTCAGAAGACAATGGATATTATAAAATTTCTGTCACTAACGATGGTATGCCTATCGAAAACCCTGATAGAATTTGGCATAGTTTCTTTAGAGAAGACAAAGCAAGAACACGAACTAAAGACAAAAATTTCGGTTTAGGTTTATATATCGTAAAAACAATTATCACTTCACACGAAGGAAAATATGGTGTGTTTAATAACGATAACGGTGTTACTTTCTATTTCGAATTAGAAAAAAATAATGATAATATCGATGATTTGCGTATCGAAAATAGAAGTGATTAAATTTATGTTACATAGACATAAATAAATTTTATTATTTTTGGAAATATTTACTTTTTTAATATTTTTTTATTGAACTTTTTATATTGATATGATACAATTATCTTAAGACACATATAAGTATTTTACTTTGGAGGTATATAATGAGATTAGTAACTAGATCAGACTTTGACGGATTAGCATGTGCTGCACTTTTAAAAAAAGCTGGCATAATTGACCACTGGACTTTTGCACATCCAAAAGATTTACAAGATGGTTTAATCGAAATAACAGAAAACGACTGTCTTGCAAACGTTCCTTATGTAGAAGGTTGTGGACTTTGGTTTGACCATCACTCAAGTGAGCACGAAAGAGGTGCTTTAGAAGGTAAATATAAAGGCGAAAGCCGTCTTGCTCCATCTTGTGCAAGAATTATTTATGAATACTATGGTGGTGCCGAAACTTTCCCAGATTTAGACGATATGATGTGGGCTGTTGACAAAGTTGACTCTGCAAATCTTACTATCGAAGAAATCAAAAACCCATCTGATTGGATTTTAATGGGATATCTTATGGACCCTAGAACCGGACTTGGTAGATGGAGAAATTTCACTGTTCCAAACTATGCACTAATGGAAAAATTAATTGATTGTTGCCTTACTATGTCTATCGATGAAATGATGCAACTACCAGATGTTAAAGAACGTGTTGAAGTTTATTGGGAACAAAATGAAAAATTCATCGATATGGTTCAAAAACATACTCGCACCGAAGGTGATGTTATCATCAGTGACTTAAGAGGCGTTGACCCTATCTATTCTGGAAATCGTTTCTTAATTTATAGCCTATACCCAGACCAAAATATTTCTGCTTGGATTGTTAGTGGACGTGGTGGCAAAGGTTGTAGCTGTGCTGTTGGTTATTCTGTTGTAAATCGTACTTCAAATGTTGATGTAGGTAGCCTTATGTTAAAATATGGCGGCGGCGGACATAAAGCCGTTGGTACTTGCCAATTTAATGATGAAGTTATGGATGAAAAAATCGCGAGTTTACTTAAAGAAATTGTTGAATACAAATAATATAGAGGCTCTGTTGTGATTGCAACAGGGCCTTTTTCTTGTTGTTTTATGAAATTTAAAACTAAACAAGGGAGCGTTTACGTTACTTGCCAATAGCAGCAAGTAACCAAGTGCCATTTAAGGTGTTCCCCCTTAAATATCTCCCCTGTTCGTATTCCTTATATGGCGAAAAATACTTTCGGCACTCCTTAACCTATGCGTTTCATATCACAAATTCGCTGTCGCTGTTTTTCAGAAAGAGAGAAATCTGTGATTGCACTACGGGGTGCCTTAAATTTAGCAAAAACCCAAGTTCAAAAAACCCAGTTTCCAAAAACTAAGGCACAAAATGTCCGAGGTAAGCAAATCGAAATTATGTAAACATAGCGACAGCGAATTTCGAGGCAGGGACGTATAAAGTTTCGCGTGCCGAAGTCAGAACAATGCAAAACGAAAACCAACAAGGGGGATTTTCAAGGAGGAACGCCTTGAATGGCGTTTGGTTACTTGTCGACAAGAACAAGTAACA
>CAYJLC010000013.1:0-44467 GCA_964370735.1 uncultured Oscillospiraceae bacterium | reverse complement strand
TTATTTCAATGCCGGCATTTTGACCTTTATCGAGTGTTAGAGTATAGACTGCGTCTGAAAGTGAACGACCGACAATTTCAGAAATTTCCAGTTCGAATTCAGGGCGTGTTTCGGTAATATCAAGCATTTTTTTAAGCTCTTCATTTTCCTCTAAAGCAAACTCCGATTGGCGAAGCTCGTCTTCTAGTTCACGCACGCGATTTTTAAGTTCGCGATTTTCTAAAACTAAATCTTCGTACTCAAACGACCTAGAAAATACATTTGACACGAAAACAGTGACATTTGAGAAACTTTTTTGGATGCCTGCAAACATTGAGCCAGAAACATTTGTCGAAACTCCATCGCCACTTACGGCACTAAATAGGAAAATTCCGAAGCACAAAACGAGCAAAGTTGCAACTATTTTGAAAAAGCTGCTTGAAAAGAAATCTCTCAATCAAGTACCTCCATTTTTTTAAGTTCCATATAAAGTAATGATTTTGGAAGCCCCATAATACTAGAATAATCACCGTTGATATTTTTTATAAAAGTGAAAGTTTTGTCTTGAATTCCGTAGGAGCCTGCCTTGTCTAGCGGGTTTTCTTTTTTGATGTAATTATCTATCTCGGAATCAGTCATTTCATAAAAAGTAACAAAATTTTCGTGGACAAACGAAGAAATCTTCTCTTTTGTCTTAATAGTAAACGCAGTTATCACAGAATGAGTGTTGCCAGATAGCATTTTAAGCATTTTAAACGCATGATTATAGTCTAGAGGCTTGCCTAAAGGTTCTCCGTTTAAAACCACCATTGTATCAGAAGTTATAACGATGTCACCCTCGTCTATGCACTTTGCTTTTCGTTCAGAAACTTCCATAATAGCTTCACCGATAGGCAGATTTTCATTTAAAGTTTCATCACAATCGGTAACGAAAACTTCGAATTTAACCCCTAATTCGCTTAAAATTTCTTGACGTCTTGGCGACGATGAGCCTAAAATTATTCTATTTTCCAGTAGAGCCAAAGCCACCATCTCCTCTTTTTGTATCATTTAAAGTGTCAACTTCGCATAAATTCGCCATAAAAACAGGGAATAGCCCAAGTTGTGCAATTCTGTCACCAGGTTTTAAGATAAATTCATCGTTTGAATTGTTAATAAGTGCTACGATGATTTCGCCACGATAATCAGAATCGATTACTCCAACAGAATTAGCAAGACTGATGCCAAATTTCGAAGAAAGCCCGCTTCTAGCGAAAACTAACGCGACAAATTCGTTTGTTGGAATTTCGATAGCAAGTCCAGTTGGTATTTTTACGATATGATTTGGCAAAATAATTAAATCGCTGTCGATATTTGCGGTTAAATCAAAGCAAGCAGAGCCTTCGGTCGCGTATGCTGGATTTTGTGGAATTTTTCCGTTTTGAGATGGTATTTTTTTAAAATTTAAGTTCATTATAATGCTCCTCTATAATAAAGTCCTCGTGTAAAGTCTGTTTCGAATAATTTATTTTCGATATGAGATTTGTAGACAAATTCAACCTGAGAGGCATCCTCGTCAGCAAAGCTTAGTCGCAAATAAGTAACGCCTAAAAGCGAAAACTCGTCCATTTTATCGAGTAAATAAATTGGTTTGTTATTGTATAATGTGTTTCGACATCCAAATTCCTTCTGTATGTAGAATTTTTCATTTTTTCTGTCTGTAAGGTATATTTTGCCTTCTTTACAAGCGCATCTGCCGTAATTTGGGCTAATAATACAGTTTTCAAAGACCATAAGTGGCAATTTTCCATAAAACATAAGTTCGGTTGGAATTGGTTTCAAAATATCGCGAATTTGAGCTGATTTCAGTTCGAAAGACAGCATTTGAGATGAAACGCCCATATTTTTTAGAACATCTAGGGAAAGAGAGTTATACACATTAAGTCCAAAATCACCATAAACTTCAAAATCGCTATAAACAAAGCCGATATTTGACGTTAAAATCTTATTAATGCCTAGTTCTTTTAACTTTTCTAGGAGTTTATCGTATTTTTGCATTTCGTGGTCGTGAACAATTTTTGGAAGCTTTGCACATATATTAAATCCACTTTGAATAAGCGAGCTAATTTTTTCTAAGTTTCTTGAAATTACTCCGATTGGAATGTATAAAATCTCGGGTTTTTTCACATACATACTATCAGTGATTTGTGATAAGTCGGTGATTTCAACAGTGAACATAGGCGTTACAGGCTTGTTTTTGAGACTTTTTTTGAAATCTATTGGCAAAACTTCACGTTTTTTATAATTTGTCTTTAAAATTTCCAGTTTTTCTAGTGCTTCTCGGCGAAGATTATTTATTGATGATGCAGAAATTCTAAGCCCATCATCGAGCGAAATTTCGATATTTTCTAGCGAGAAAATTGTGCCACCTGTTTTAGACAAGCTTTTTTTAACCTGCTCATAGTCGGTAGCTTTATTTATCGCGATTTCAGGTGTGTCACCTAAAAGTTCCACTATATTTGTGCCATTTTTAGCGATTAATTTGATTTTTTCATCACGTTTTGCAACAAATTCAAACGAAACAGGGAAGTTTATAGTCGCTTCGTGCAGTTCTTTTGCAATTTTGTCATAAAGTTCGGTAAGTTCACGAGGGTTATTGTCAGATTTTGTCCCAAACATCTCTTTTCCAAGTTCACGCTTGAAATATCCATCGGTAAAGCCTTGTCTTGAAAAAACTAATCGTAAAGTTTCTAGTTCCTCGCGAGTAGGCATACGATTTTCGCGCAAAACATCGCTGTAAATTTTGGTAACAACATAAGTATATTCGTGACGTTTCATTCTACCCTCGATTTTAAGACATGAAACACCAGCATCTTTTAATTTTTCGACATATTCAACCAAACTCAGGTCTTTAAGCGAGAGTGGATGCGATGTTTTTCCATCTAATTTATATGGTAGCCTACATGGTTGCGCACAAAGTCCACGATTTCCACTGCGTGAACCTAAAAGCGAACTTAGATAGCATTGCCCAGAATAACACATGCACAATGCACCGTGAACAAAAACTTCGGTTTCAATTCCACAATTTTCGGTGATGTGTTTTATGTTTTCAAAAGAAAGCTCACGCGATAAAACAACACGCGAAAAACCGAGTTCTTTCGCTTTAATCGCACCTTCTAAATTGTGAATTGTAAGCTGAGTTGACGCGTGAACAGGCATTGTAGGACATACTTTTTTGATAAGCTCAAGCACTCCTAAATCTTGAACAATTATTCCGTCTATATTAAGTGAAGCTAGAAATTCGATGAATTCATAAACTTTTTTAAGCTCTTTGTCTGTTAAGATTATATTTAATGTGATATATACTAACACGTCGTATTTTTTTGCAAAATCAATTGCTTCTGAAAATTCCTCTTTCGAAAAATTTTCGGCTTGTCTTCGTGCATTAAACTCGCCAAAGCCCATATAAATTGCCGATGCACCTGCTAAGACAGATGCTTTTGCAGATTTTAGCGAACCTGCTGGGGATAATATTTCCATAAAATAACTTCTTTCTATTCTTGTTTTTGCATATACATATATAATTATACCATAAAACACAAAAAATGTTAATATTAAAACGAAAAAAAGATAAAATGTACAAAAAAGATAAAATGCGTATATTATGTGGACAGTATTTGTGCAAAATTACTATTGAATATTTATTCATAATAATGTATAATAATTTACATAAAAAACAATTAATAAGGAGATTTTATTATGAAAAAATTACTAGTATTATCATTATGTTCAATTATGTGCCTTACGGCTTTGGTTGGTTGTCAAGAAAACGAAACAACTGAAACAAACACTACTGGTGCTGTTACTTCAACTGAAAGCACAAACGAAGGTGTAGCTATCGCTTCTGTTGAAGATATCAATGGTTTGCCTGTTGCAGTTCAAGAAAGCACAACTGGTGACGCTTTAGCTACTGAAATGTTCGCAGATTCTGAAATTTCTAGATTCAAAAAAGCTATGGACTGTGGAATGGATTTACAAAACGGTAAAGTTGACGCTGTTGTAATTGACGCATTAGTTGCTGAAAACATCGTAAACAGCCTTGAAGGTCTTGTTATTTTAGACGATAGCCTTTCTGTTGAAGAATACGCTATGGCGTTCCAAAAAGGAAATACTGAGCTTGTAGAAGCTGTAAACGAAAGTTTAGCTGAGCTTCAAGAGTCTGGCGAAGTTGATAAAATCTACAACGCTTTTATCGTAGCTGACGAAGATAAAGTTCCTCTTGAAGACTACGTTGCTGGTACTTATGATGAAGATTTAATTATCGGTACAAACTCTGAATTCGCTCCTTTTGAATACAGAGAAGGCGATGAAATCGTAGGTTATGACATCGAAATCATCAAAAGAATTGCAGATGACCTTGAAATGAACCTTGTTATTGAAGATATGAACTTCGATAGCTTAATCCCAGCTGTATCTTCTGGTAAAGTTGACCTTGTTATCTCTGGTATGACTGCTACTGACGAAAGACGTGAAAATGTTGACTTCTCTGAAACATATTTCAACGCATCTCAAGCTGTAATCGTTAGAGAAGACTCAATTGCAAAATAGGAGAATTTATGGATTTTCTTGATGCACTCTATAAAACATTAATCGTTGACGATAGATGGATTTATTATTTTGAAGGCTTGGGTGTCACTATCCAAATTTCAGCACTATCTATCTTTTTCGGTACAATTTTAGGTATATTTACTGCATTTATGAAACTTTCTAACTATAAAATAGTAAGAGTTCCTGCTGTAATTTATATCAATGTTATTCGTGGTACACCACTTGTAACACAACTTTTATTAATTTACTTCGGTATATTTGCGACAGTTCGTATTGATAAAATAACAGTCGCAGTAATCGCGTTTAGCATAAACTCTGGCGCTTATATCGCTGAAATTATTCGTGCTGGTATAAACGCAGTCGACGGTGGACAAATGGAAGCTGGAAGGTCGCTTGGACTTACAAAATGGCAAACAATGCTGAGAATTATTCTGCCACAAGCGATTAAAAAAATTCTGCCAACATACACAAACGAATTTATTGTTTTAATAAAAGAAACAGCCGTTGTAGGTTATATCGCGATTGAAGACTTAACAAAAGTTGGGGATATTATTCGTGGCTCAACTTTCGACGGAATGACACCGATGATTGTTTCGGCTGTATTCTACTTATGCTTAACGCTAATTTTAACAAAAATATTCGGATTAATTGAAAGGAGATTTGCAAAAAGTGATAGAAATTAATAACCTTTCAAAATCATTCGGAACAAATCTTGTTTTAGATGATATTTCCGAAACTATAAATCAAGGTGAAAAAGTTGTTATAATCGGACCATCTGGTTCTGGTAAATCAACATTTTTGCGTTGCTTAAATTTACTTGAACAACCAACTGGTGGACATATTTTAATCGATGGCGAAGATATTTGCAACAAAAAAACAAATATCAATCTTGTACGCAGAAAAGTTGGAATGGTGTTCCAAAACTTTAACCTTTTTCCTCATTTAACGGTACTTCAAAACATAACTTTAGCACCTGTTATGCAAAAAATTATGTCAAAAGACGATGCTGAGAAAAAAGCTTATGAGTTACTTTTAAAAGTTGGACTAACTGAAAAGGCAAACGAATACCCAGATATGCTTTCTGGTGGGCAAAAGCAACGTATCGCAATAGTTCGCGCACTTGCTATGAACCCAGATTTAATCTTGTTTGATGAACCGACATCGGCACTTGACCCTGAAATGGTAGGCGAGGTGTTAAGCCTTATGAAAGGCCTTGCAGACGAGGGTATGACGATGGTGGTTGTTACTCATGAAATGGGATTTGCCAAAGAAGTTGGTACACGCCTTATCTTTATGGACGGTGGAAAAATCGTCGAGCAAGGTGACCCTAAAACTGTGTTTGAAAATCCGCAAAGCGATAGACTAAAAGACTTTTTATCGAAAGTTTTATAATCGCTTTTATCGAAGTGAAGTATAATTAAATAACGAACCCTTGTAAATATTACCATCTATCATTTGCAAGGGTTTTTGCTTATTAAGGGGGAATTTTTATGCAAGCTACACATTATTCGTTTAACCATTGGAGAAGATTTTTCGCAAGAGGTCTTGATTTTGTATTATATGTTGCTATAATTAGCATATTTTGCGTATTTGTTTTGAGAATAAATATAACTAATTTAAATACAATAGAACAGTATATTTTGACAATGGTGGGCGCGTTTCTTATGATTGTGATTGAACCATTGTTTCTATGGAAATTTAGGACAACGCCAGGTAAGAAAATGCTCGGGCTTACAGTCTATAATAATAACGGAACAAATTTGACTTATGCCGAAGGGTTTAAACGTACTGCACTTCTTGTTTTGAAAGGAGAAGGGCTTTTTTTAGGCATAGTACAGATTATAACGAATATTTTGTGTTATA
Organism: uncultured Oscillospiraceae bacterium; assembly: GCA_964370735.1. Lineage (GTDB taxonomy): Bacteria > Bacillota > Clostridia > Oscillospirales > Butyricicoccaceae > CAYJLC01. The sequence continues at coordinate 38,038 of CAYJLC010000013.1, read as the reverse complement.
GAAGGCTTAAACGAGGCGAGCCTACATCGTATGACGAATATGAAGGATATGTAGTAGAGGCACACGATTTAAAGGGTTATTCTTATTTTGCTTTTGTAGCATTAAATATTTTAGTTATAGTTGCACAGGTTTTTATAGCGTTTACAATTTACTCGCCAATACATAAAGGTGATATCACAAAAGAACAATATATCGAGAATATTAACCATTATTTCTATGTTGTTGAAGAAAGCGATACTTTTATAAATGAAGATGGAGTAATAGGACACAAGCAAAGTGCAAATCAAGTGACAATACAAGCTATTCCTTCGACAGAAATATTGCCAGTTGAATTTATTGAAGAAAATGGATATGTTACATCGGCTAAAATTTCTGTTAGCACAGAAGGGGAGTTTTCATTTCTTCCATCATCATATTTGATGGCGGTTATATATGGAATGTCAGATTTTACGATTACAGATTTAGAGTATATGCAAAACTATCTATATGCTAATATGGGAGAGAATTTTGATTTCCATTTTAAAAATATCACTGTCATAAATGAAGTGGAGGGAATAGGTGTAACTGTAAATGATGCTATCGTTTTTGGAGATGAAGATTCGAAATATGATATGACTTTAACGGTTACTAAAAATTAAAAAAACGTAGGATTAATTTCCTACGTTTTTGTTTGTCGAGAGATTTAAACTAGAGGTTTAAGTTCTGGATTTATAGCCTTAACAAAGCTTGCTAAAGTCGGTTTTGCACCAAATTCTGCATAACTTGTATGACCATCAGCCACGATATTTTCCACTTTAGTTACGAATTTAACAGCATTTGTCATGTGCGTATTTAAGTGCGAAGGCACGTCTATTTCGGCGATTTTTTCACCAGTAATATTCGTGTATAAATCAAGTTTTGGAGCGTTGAAAGTTAATGTTTTTGCAAATTCTTCAAGCTCTTTGCCAGCATTTGCCATATACGGAGTATGGAATGCGCCAGAAACTGGAAGTTTTAACACGCGTTTTGCACCCGAAGCTTTTAGTTCATCTGCGATTTTAGCTAGGTTTAAAGGATCGCCTGAAATTACGATTTGAGCGGGAGTATTGAAGTTTACAGGGTAAACATTTTCTGTTTTTTCGCATATTTCACAAACTTTATCAGCTGTTAAACCTAAAACTGCATACATTTCGCCTTTAGTTTCGTCGGCAGCTTTTTGCATAACTTCGCCACGTTTTCTAACTAATTTAAACCCATCTTCAACAGAAAGAACTTCTGCTGCTACTAAAGCTGTAATTTCACCTAGAGAGAAACCACAAACCGAAGCAAATTCATTTTCCTCTTTTGCTATATAGTATTTAGCTAAAGAAAGTGCAAAAATAGCTAGTTGAGCGTTTACAGTTTTGTTAAGTTCTTCAGCAGTGCTATTTAATGATAAATCCCAAATATTTATGCCAGTTGCATTAAAACCAGCCTCATAAATATTAATAGCGATAGGATTTTCTTTGATTTCTTCACCCATTCCGATAAATTGGCTACCTTGTCCGCCAAACATTGCGATATTTTTCATGCTATATTCTCCTTTATATGTATGATTTTTGTCTTTTATACCTGTTAAATTTTAAGATTTTCATTGACAAAACTTCTAACTTAAATTATAATATAAAATATATGCTTTGTCAATCAAACAAAATTTTATATATGGAAAGTGTGAGAAATATTTTTAGTAGAATAATCGGTATCGGACATTTTTTACCCGATTGCGTTTTAACAAATGAAATGCTTGAGAAGATGGTTGATACAAATGATGAATGGATTACAAAACGTACAGGGATTAAATCTAGGTATATTAACAATGACTTGGAAACTGCCGAAATGGGAGCTAGGTCTGCAAAAATTGCTTTAGAGCGTGCAAACATTAATCCAGAAGACATTGATATCATTATAGGTGCAACAATCACGCCAGACCATAAAACACCGTCTATGGCATGTGTTATACAAGATAAAATTGGCGCAAAAAATGCTTATTGCTTTGACATATCGGCTGCGTGCAGTGGTATGGTTTATGCTTTAGATTTGGCTGATAGTTTAATAAGAACGAATAAAGGAAAGAATGTACTTGTCGTATGTGCTGAAAGTTTAAGTAGAATTGTTGATTATACAGACAGGGGAACTTGCATAATTTTCGGAGATGGTGCTTTTTCGGCAGTCGTTTCAAGCGATGAAAATCATGGCTTTATAGGTAGCTACCTAGGTTCAGATGGAACTGGGGGCAAATACATAATGGCACATAATCTGCCTTGTGAAAGCATATACGAAAGAGGAGAGAACGAGCGTTATTTCTTAACGATGAATGGTTCTGAAACTTTTAAGTTTACTATGCGTGTTGTTCCTCAAGCGATAGAAAAAGTATTGCAAAAAGCGAATATGGACATAAGCGAAATAGATTATATAATTCCTCATCAAGCAAATGTTAGAATTATTGAGGGGATTGCGAAGAAATTCGACGTAGATTACTCTAAATTCGGAGTTAATATCCATGAAGTAGGAAATACATCGAGTGCTAGTATTGGAATTTGTCTGTCACAGATGTATGATGATGGCAAAATCAAAAAAGGCGACAAGCTATTACTTCTAGGCTTTGGAGCCGGACTTACTTATGGCGCTATTATTATAGAATTTTAAAGGAGAACATACATGAACACAAGAATTACTGAACTTTTAAACATTGAATATCCAATTATACAAGGTGCAATGGCTTGGGTTGCAGAACATAAGCTTGCTTCAGCAGTAAGCGAAGCAGGGGGGCTTGGAATTATCGCTGGTGGCTCTGCTCCTTATGAAATTATCAAGAATGAAATCAAAAAAGCAAGAGAAATTACAAACAAACCTCTTGGTTTAAATATTATGCTACTTTCAGAACACGCAGACGACCTAGCGCGTCTTGCAGTGGAAGAAAAAATCGAAGTAGTAACAACTGGCGCTGGAAATCCAGGTAAATACATGGAAATGTGGAAAGAAGCTGGAATTAAAGTTATCCCTGTTGTAGCCTCAGTTGCTTTAGCTCGTAGAATGGAAAAAGCAGGTGCAGACGCTATTATCGCAGAAGGACAAGAGGCTGGTGGTCACATTGGCGAATGTACTTCAATGACTTTAATCCCACAAGTAGTTGATGCAGTAAAAATTCCTGTTATCGGTGCTGGTGGTGTTGCAGATGGTCGTGGTATCGTTGCAATGGAAGCATTAGGAGCATCAGCAGTTCAGCTAGGAACAATTTTCTTAACAGCAGAAGAATGCGTTATCAGCCGTGGGTATAAAGATGCAGTTTTAAAAGCGGGAGATATCTCGACTGTTGTTACAGGCAGAAGCACAGGACATCCAGTGCGTTCGCTTAAAAACGATATGGCTAGAGATTATCTATCGCTTGAGAAAAAAGGTGCTACGGTTGAAGAATTAGAAGCATTTGGTGCGAATTCACTTAGAAATGCTGTTTTAGACGGTGACCCTAAAAAATCAAGCTATATGTCTGGTCAAATTGCAGGACTTGTAAATTCTGAAAAGACATGTAAGCAAACAATTTTAGATTTAATGGAAGATTACGAAACAAAAAAAGCTAATTTATTAGGAGGTAAGTAATATGCTTGCTATAATCACTGGCGGTTCTCGTGGTATCGGTGCTGATATTGCGAAATCTTTTGCGAAAAATGGGTATGATGTTGTAATAAATTGCAGAAGCAATGTAGAGAAAGCCGAAGATGTTCGTAAAGAGTGCGAAGGATATGGGGTTAAAGCTTACGCTTATGCTTTCGATGTATCAGACAATGCAGCTTGCGAAGAAAATATGAAAACTATTGTCGCTGAATGTGGCACACCAGATGTTTTAATTAACAACGCTGGTATCACGCGTGACGGCCTTCTTGTTCGTATGAAAGAAGAAGCTTTTGATGATGTTATTTCAGCTAACTTAAAATCGGTTTATAATATGTCAAAAATATGTGCAAATTTAATGATGAGAGCAAAAAAAGGCACAATCATTAACATGTCATCTGTTGTAGGTGTATATGGTAATGCAGGACAAACTAATTATAGTGCGTCTAAAGCAGGGATTATCGGTTTTACAAAATCACTAGCAAAAGAAATCGGTTCAAGAGGGATTACTGTTAATTCAATTTCTCCAGGATTTATCGCAAGTGATATGACAGATGAGCTTTCGGAAGATTATAAAAAAGCAGTGGTAAATCAAATTCCACTTAGAAAATTTGGTAGTACAGAAGATGTTGCGAATTTAGCGTTATTTTTAGCATCGCCAAACGCGAGCTACATCACAGGTCAAAATATTGAAGTATCAGGAGGTCTTGTAATATAATGAACAGAAGAGTAGTAATTACATCAGTAGGATTAATTTCGGCAGTGGGTAAAACTGCACAAGAAAGTTTTGATAACGCAGTTAATGGTGTTCATGGGGTAGATAAAATCACTCGTTTTGACACAACAAATCACAAAGTAAAACTTGCGTGTGAAGTAAAAGACTTTAACCCAGCAGATTATATGGACGCAAAAGAAGCAAAAAGAATCGATAGATATTCTCAATTTGCACTAGCTGCTGCTAAAGAAGCATTAGAAGGCATTGATTTTGAAAAAATAGACAGAACTAGAGTAGGTGTTTATGTTGCATCTGGTACTGGTGGTCTTGAAACAACTCAAAACGAAGCTTTTAAATTAAAAGAAAAAGGTCCATCAAGAATTTCTCCATTCACAGTTCCAGCTATGATTCCAAACATGGCTGCGGCACATATTTCTATGCAATATGGTCTAATGGGAAGCAGTTTATCAATCGTTACTGCTTGTGCGTCTGCAACTCACTCAATCGGTGAAGGCTTTAGAGCGATTAAACATGGCTATATGGATATGTGTGTTTGTGGTGGTGCAGAAGCTGCTATCGTTGAGATTGGTATGGCTGCATTTGCTAATATGCATGCACTTCATACTGGCGATGATAAAGACAGAGCATCAATTCCGTTTGACAAAGAGCGTTCTGGTTTCGTAATGGGTGAGGGTGCTGGTATTTTAGTGCTTGAAACTCTTGAAAGTGCAACTGCTCGTGGCGCTGAAATTCTTTGTGAAGTTTTAGGATATGGCTCGACTTCAGACGCATATCACATCACTAGTCCACACCCAGAAGGCAAAGGTGCAACACTTGCTGTAAAAAATGCACTTGACGAAGCGGGTATAGATATGGTAGACTATATAAATGCACATGGTACTTCGACACCACTTAACGATAAATATGAAACTATAACTATCAAAAATGCTTTTGGTGACAGAGCGAAAGAAATTTCTATCTCGTCTACAAAATCAGTGACAGGTCATATGTTAGGTGCTGCTGGTGCGACAGAGGCTATTTTCTCTGCGTTTGCAATTAGAGATGGAATTGTTCCTCCAACTGTTGGATATAAAGTTCCTGACGAAGAGTGTGATTTAGACTACACTCCAAACGTGGCTAAAAAACGCGAAATCAATTATGCATTATCAAATTCTTTAGGATTTGGTGGTCACAATGCGACAATAGTATTAGGTAAGGTGAAGTAAATGTTAGACAAAAATTATATTAGAGACATCGCTGATATTTTGGTTGAAAAAAACTTAGGCGAAATTGAAGTTACTACAAGTGGCGTTAGAATTACTGCTAAAAACCACTCAGGAGCAACGCTTCCTATGGTAGAAGTTTCGGCTCCAACATCTGTTTCAGTGCCTACAAATACGGAAAATGAAACAAATGTTCAAAGCGAAACAGAAGTAGTAGCTGATGAAAATCTATATGAAGTAACGGCACCTTTAGTTGGAACATACTATAAAGCTCCAGCACCTGATACAGATGATTTTATCTTCATCGGCAAAAAAGTTTGCAAAGGTGATACAATTGCTATCATCGAAACTATGAAAAACATGAATGAAATTCCTAGCCCAGTTGATGGTGAAATCTACGACATTTTAGTTAATGACAAAGAAATGGTTGACTTTGGTAAGGCTATCATTGTCATCAAAAGAGGTTAATATGATTTACAATAAAGAGCAAATAAAAGAAATTATCCCTCATAGAGAACCTATGCTTTTAGTAGACAGCGTTTTAGAAATGACAGAAACAACGGCTACGGGTAAATTAACTCTAACAGGGGACGAGTTGTTTTTTAAAGGACATTTTCCAGGGCTTCCTGTTATGCCTGGCGTTTTCATCTTAGAAGCGCTAGCGCAGGTTGCGGCTGTTCAACTTTTCTCTCAAGATGCGTATAAAGGCAAAATCGGTTTTTATGCAAAAATCGACAATGCAAAATTTAGGCAAAAAGTTGTTCCTGGCGATGAACTTATTTTAAAAATTGAACTTATGAAAGTAAGACTTCCTTTATTCGTTGTAAAGGGTCAGGCTTATGTTAACGATAAATTAGTTGCAGAAGGCGAACTTTCATTTGCAATAGGAGATAAAAATTAATGTTTTCAAAAATATTAGTAGCAAATCGTGGAGAAATCGCAGTAAGAATTATAAGAGCTTGTCGTGATATGGGCATTATCGCTGTTGCAATTTACTCTGAGGCTGACAAATACGCACTTCATACGCAAATCGCCGACGAGGCTATTTGTATCGGTCCTGCAAGCAGTGTTGATAGCTATTTAAATATCCCAAACATTATTTCAGCTGCAATTTGCTCTGGTGCTGAGGCAATACACCCAGGTTTTGGTTTTTTATCTGAAAATCCGGAGTTTGCTAAGGCTTGTGAAGAAAATGATATAAAATTTATAGGTCCATCTTCAAGCGTAATACGCACAATGGGCGATAAAGTTAATGCTAAAAAAATGGCGACTGAATGTAATGTTCCTCAGGCGAAAAGCTCTGAAGGTGACGTTAAAACCATTGAAGACGCTAGAAAAATCTGCGAAGAAATCACATACCCTGTAATGCTTAAAGCTGCAAGTGGTGGTGGTGGTAAAGGTATTCGTATTGTAAATGATGAGAGCGAACTGGAATCAAGTTTTACACTTTCTAAAAACGAAGCTTTTGCAAATTTCAAAGACGATAGGGTATATATCGAGAAATATATCGACAATCCAAAGCACATCGAGGTGCAAATTTTGGGCGACAGCCATGGAAATGTTATCCATCTTTTCGATAGAGAATGTTCTATACAGCGTCGTAACCAAAAAATAATCGAAGAAGCTCCATCTCCAAGCCTAAACGACGAAAAACGTCGCGAAGTATGTGAATCTGCTGTAAATTTAGCAAAACACATAGGCTATGAAGGTGCAGGTACAGTCGAATACTTATATGATAACAAAGGGAACTTCTATTTCTGCGAAATGAACACAAGAATTCAAGTTGAACATCCTGTAACTGAGTTTATTACTGGTGTAGACATTGTTTGTGAGCAAATTCGCATAGCATTTGGTAAAGAAATTCAATACAAACAAGAAGATTTGAAGATTCTTGGTCACTCAATCGAGTGTAGAATAAATGCCGAAGACCCTAACAATAATTTTGCACCATCTCCAGGAACTGTGGAACTATTAAATGTCCCAGGTTCGATTGGTATTCGTGTTGATACTTCAATTTACCAAGGCTACACAGTGCCTCCATACTACGATAGCATGCTTGCAAAGCTAATCTCTTTTGGCAACACAAGAGAGCGTGCAACAACTGTTTTGACTAGAGGTTTATCGGAGTTTTTAATCGCTGGTTTAACTACAAATATAGATTTAAACCTTAAAATTATCAACTCAAAAATCTTTAAAGATGGTACATTTACAACAAAATCTTTAGAAAATGGTGATTTTAATTGATTTCTGAATTATTTAAAAAGACTAGGTCAATATCGCTTGAGGTTAAATCAAGCGAGGCTGACACTCGTCCAAACGCAATCATCACCTGTAAATCTTGTGGCAAACTTTTAGCACAAAAGCACTTTTCGAAAAATAATTTCGTATGTCCTTCATGTGGTAATTACGGTAGAATACCTGCAAAACAGCGTATTTTAGATATTTGTGACGAGAATACCTTTGTTCAAATGAACGAAGATTTACAAGGTTTAAACCCACTTCAATTCGAGGGTTATAACACAAAACTAAGAAAATCACAAGAAATTTCTGGTTTAAAAGAGGCAATTTTAACAGGAACTGCAAAAATTGACGGCATGAATGTAGCAATCGGCTTTATGGCGACAGATTTTTTCATGGGTTCTTTAAATACTGTTGTCGGTGAAAAAATTACTCGTCTTATTGAATTTGCTATAAAAGAGCGTCTTCCTGTTGTTTTAATCATCGCAAGTGGTGGTGCAAGACTTCAAGAGGGGATGATGTCACTTATTCAAATGGCAAAAGTTTCGGCTGTTCTTAAAAAGCATTCTGACGAAGGTCTTTTGTATGTGCCTGTTTTAACAGACCCTACGATGGGCGGAGTTACTGCTAGTTTTGCAATGCTTGGCGATATAATTTTAGCTGAAAAAGGTGCAAATATCGGCTTTGCAGGACTTCGCGTAATCGAAAGCACAATCGGTGAAACGCTAGATAAAGACTTCCAATCTGCTGAAAATGCGTTAAAAAATGGTTTTGTTGATAAAATTTTTGAAAGAGAAAACCTAAAATCAACATTATCAGAAGTTTTAGCACTTCATACGGAGGTGTAATATGAATATTTTAAAAAAACTTGATATAATAAAAAGACCAAAAAGACCGAATATTGCAGAATATATTGAAAATATTTTCGACAGTTTTATTGAGCTACACGGTGATAGATATTTTGCAGATGACCCAGCGATAATGGGGGGAATTGGCAAAATAAACGGTAGGGCAGTGACGGTTATTGGTCATAGACGTGGTAAAAACACGAAAGAAAATATAAAATTTAGATTTGCAATGCCTCAACCAGATGGTTATAGAAAGGCTTTGCGTCTAGCAAAACAAGCAGAGAAATTCAATCGTCCTGTAATTTGTTTTGTTGACACAGCTGGTGCATATCCTGGAGCTGACGCCGAAAAACGTGGCCAAGGGGAAGCAATCGCAAAATGTTTATATGATTTTAGCACACTTAAAGTTCCAGTTATCACGATAGTTACCGGCGAAGGTGGCTCTGGTGGTGCGCTTGCTTTAAGTATTGCAAATGAAATATATATATTAGAAAATGCAGTTTATTCTGTAATTTCGCCTAGAGCATTCGCATCGATTTTGTGGCGTGATGCGAGTCGTGAACAAGAAGCAGCCGTTGCTTTAAAAATGGAAGCAGAAGATCTATATAATTTCGGAATTTGTGATGGAATTATTAGTGAAGGCACGACAAACGAAGAAATTTACGAAAATGTAAAGGCCACAATACTTAATTCGCTTTTAAGGCTTACTAATCTAAGCCCTGAAGAAATACAAGAAAAACGCTATCAAAAATTTAGAAAAATTGGTAGTAAATTAAAAGGAGACTAAGACTATGTTTGAACAAGTAAAAGAAATTCTAATCGACAAATTTGGGGACAGAGAAATCACTGAAGAAACATCTTTCGTAGATGATCTAAACGCTGACTCATTAGATTTAGTTGACCTAGTTATGGAACTAGAAGACAAAATCGGAGTTGCAATTTCTGACGAAGAACTTCCAAACTTAAAAACTGTTGGTGATATCGTTAAATATATCGAAGACAACAAGTAATAAGAAGACGAGCATAAGCTCGTTTTTTTATTTGCAAGAAAAGTAAAAAATTGAGCTAAAGAAAAGCCCTAAAAGAGGGCTAAATTTAGCATAGTGCCACTTATACAAAATATAGATTTTGTATAACTCGAGGTAGGTAAAATTGACTCCTCTCGGGTATTTGCTTGATTTTGGGCAAATTCACATGAATTATAGCTGACCAGCTAAATTACAAGTTTTATAGTAAATTCACGTTTTTTTAATTGCTTATACTTGGAATTTGTGGTATAATCAATTAGTATTTGCAAATTAATATAGATGGAGTTTTTATGAGTGAACATAATTATTTGACCGACCAAAGCCTGCCAGAAATTTTGAGAAATTTCTTGACTTATACTCAAACGGTTCAGGAAAAATCCAAAAAAACTACAATTGAATATGCGCTTGATTTAAGGCTTTTTCTCAGATATCTCAAAAAAATGAAATCTGACCTTTCCTGTGACATCAATGACGTTGATATTTCAGATATAGATATTTTCTTTATAAAAAGTATCACATCATCTGATACCTATGATTTTATCGCTTATCTAGCTACCGAACGTGCTGTTCAGCAAAATTCGACACATAGTAAAGTCGGTTTGTCGGCGATTTCTAGGTCTAGAAAAGTATCTGCGATACGTTCATTTTTTAAGTATATGGTTGATAAAATTCATATTTTAACCGAAAATCCGATTTCCGTTATAGAACTGCCGGCAAAAAGCAAGAAATTACCGAAATATTTGGATATTGATGAAAGCACAGAGCTTTTGCAAGCTGTCGATGGCACATTTAAAGAACGAGATTTGTGTATTTTATTGATTTTTTTAAGCTGTGGACTGCGTGTTTCCGAGCTTGTTGGCATAAATGTTAACGATATTCGTGGGAATGCACTTCGTGTTCGTGGTAAAGGTGACAAGGAAAGAATGGTATTTTTAAACGAAATTTGCCTTGAAACTATCGAAAATTACCTCGAAGTGCGTCTAAAACCACACGAAAAAGATAAAAATGCCCTATTTATTAGCCGTCAAGGCAATAGAATTAATGTCCAAACGGTGAAATGGCTTGTTAAAAAATATTCGTATGCTATAAATCGCGATGATATTTCGGCGCATAAATTAAGGCATACTGCTGCTACTTTGATGTACTCAAATGGGCTGGATATAAGGACGCTGCAAGAAGTTTTAGGTCATTCAAATTTAGAAACAACGATGATTTATACGCATATTTCTGATGCAAACTTGCAGAGTGCGGCTACAATAAACCCGATTTCTAGGGTGAATTTACAAAAAAAAGAAAAAGAAGAAGACTAAAGGAGAAAAAATGAGTTTACTTACAGTTACTAATGTATCACATGATTTTGGCGGTAGAACAATTTTAGAAAAAGCGTCATTTAGATTACTTAAAGGCGAGCATATCGGCTTAGTTGGCGCAAATGGTGAAGGAAAATCTACTTTTTTAAATATTATAACGGGTGCTTTGCAACCAGACGAAGGAAATGTTGAATGGTCACGAAATGTCACTGTTGGATATATGGACCAACACGCTTCGCTTAAAAAAGGGATGAAAATTCGCGATGTATTGCAAGAAGCTTTTGGTCACATGTTCGAACTTGAGCAAAAAATGCTTAGTTTATATGAAAAAACAGCCGAAGATGGTGCTGATGTTGACGATTTAATGGAAGAAGCTGGCGAAATCGGTCAAATTTTAGAACATTCAGGGTTTTATAATATCGACACGAAAATAAGCGAAGTAGCCTCTGGTTTAGGGCTTATGGATATTGGACTTGATAAAGATGTTTCTGAACTTTCTGGGGGTCAAAGAACGAAAGTTTTGCTTACAAAGCTACTTTTAGAGAACCCATCTACGCTTTTACTAGATGAGCCGACGAACTATTTAGATTTTGAGCATATAGAGTGGCTTAAACGTTATTTGCAGGAATATGAGAATGCATTTATCTTAATTTCGCATGATGTTGAGTTTATGAATGATGTAGTAAATGTAATTTATCATGTAAATGAAGGCATATTATCGCGTTATACAGGCGATTATAATAACTTTTTGCGTATGAATGAAATCAAAATAAGCCAACAACAGCGCGCTTATGAGCGTCAGCAAGCCGAAATTGAGCGTATGGAAGATTTTATCGCTAGAAATAAAGCTCGAGTTGCAACAAGAGGGATGGCGAGTTCGCGTCAAAAAATGCTTGATAAAATGGAAGTTTTGGAAAAACCACGCGAAAAACCAAAGCCATCTTTTGCCTTTAAAGAAGCAAGAACACCGTCGAAATTCTTAGTTGAAGTGAAAGATTTGGTAATTGGGTACAATGAACCACTTACAAATCCCCTATCATTTTCTATTGAAAGAGGCACAAAACTTGCTATTACTGGTACAAATGGACTGGGTAAAACAACACTTCTTAAAACGATTTTAGGCAAAATTAAGCCTATTTCTGGCGAAAGTACATTAGGAGATTATTTAGCACCTGGTTATTTTGAACAAGAAGCTGGCAGAGATAGCAATATCACAGCTTTAGAGTATATTAATCAAAAATTCCCATCATATACAAATGCCGAAGTGCGTGGTGCTTTAGCAAAATGTGGTCTTACAACCGACCATATTACAAGCCAAATGCGTGTTTTAAGTGGTGGTGAAAATGCAAAAGTTCGTATCTGTGAACTTATGCAAAAAGAGGCAAACTGGCTTATTCTCGATGAGCCGACAAACCATTTAGACACTGACGCGAAAGACGAATTAAAGCGTGCTCTTATGGCATACAAGGGCTCAATATTAATCGTTTGCCACGAACCTTCGTTCTATGAAGATTTTGTGACAGATATTTGGAATGTCGAAGATTGGACACTTAAAATTGTATAAAAAAAGGGGTTTGTCCATTGGACAGCCCCTTATTTTTGAATATCTGTGACTAGTTCTTCGAGAGATACGTGGAAAAGCTTTGCTAATGCAATTAAATTTGACGTGCTTGGTTCTGCCTTGCCTGTTTCCCATTTTGACACTGCCTGACGGCTAACTCCAAGTGATTCTGCGACAAATTCTTGAGATAAGTTTAAATTTGTACGATGATTTTTGATGATTTCTCCAAGAGATTTTTTTGTTTCTATTGATATGTTTTCTGTGTTTATTGAGGAGTTTGCTTTATTGCGTTTATAAATAGTAAGCATAATGACTCCGATTAAAACAGCTACAATTATGAAGAATATTATAATGAGTACGGCTATAAGCATAAAGCTTTTTGAGAATAGTTCCATATTAAAATCCCCTTTCCATTTTCTTAATTTTACCACAAAAATACGGTTGCGTCTATCACTTATTACGCAACTTTTAAAAAAAGCTACGCAACTATTGGTAGCGCACATAAAAAAAGACACCGAAGTGTCCTAATTTATATATTTCTGATTACATTGATAACACAGATGCAAAGTACAAAAATCTGCACTGCATTAAAGTAAATATCAACTTTTTTGTCGTCTACTTTAGAAGAAATTTTAGCACCTAAAAGACCTCCACTGATAGCACCGACTACCATCAAAATGATTGTTATGTAGTTTATAGAAACAACTTCGAATAAGCTACCATCGATTGCAACTGAAACCAATTTTGAAATTTGAGCGAAAACGATAGTTACGATAGATGTAACGGCTGCCATTTTTGTGTTGTATGAAAATAAGAAAATAAAGACAACAACGTTAATAGGTCCGCCACCTATTCCTAAAAATGACGATGTAATACCTAAAAATAAACCTACTAAAAATACCACAAATGAGTTTTTAATTTGAAATGATTTAATTTTAGTTTTGTTTAGCATATATAAAAATACGCATAATAGCATAATCGCAAGACAAATATTTTGAACGATTACCACGATGTTTTTATCGATTGATGCAGTTACCATATTTAACATTTCTTGTCCAATAGTTCCACCGATTATAGAGCCGATTGCAACTACTACTGCAACTTTAAAATCAATCGGTGCCTTATTCATAACAGCTTTGCTTGCAGAAACTAAAGCCATTGAAAAAACAGTGATTGCCGACATTGTGCCTATTGTTTGTGGGTCAAACTGGCCTAAAATATCGAATAGAGGTTTTATAATAACTCCCCCACCCATGCCAGTAATTGCACCTACTATACATGCACCAAACGCGATCATAAATGATATCGCATACATTAAGATTTCCATTTCCCTATCTCCTTCTTTTAATCATATTTGCAATTTCTACAAATCTGTCATAAGTATAATCATAAAACTCTTTATAAGCCTCGCATAGGTAAGTTTTTTCAAGTTCACCTGTCTTAAAGTTCTCTCGGTCACGCATACAACCAGACTTACATAGGAAATACCATTTGCATTCCTTGCATTCATCTGGATGAACGGTTGAACGTTCGATAAAGTTAAGTTTTTTGCGATTTTCGTCGATTTCAGCGAAATCAACTTGATTTATATTGCCAATTTTATAATTATCTATCATATAAAAGTCGCATGGATACATTTCTCCGCCTGCTTCCATGACATAGTGATAGGTGCACATTCCTTGCATTCCACAAGAATTTGCACGACCTTGAACTAAACAAAGTAAAATGTCGTCGAAAAATCTAATCGAAATAGTTTCGCCTTTTTTAATATCAAGATACCATATATCAAATAATTTTTTTAAGAAATTCGAGTAATCTTTTGTTGTAAGTGAATGAGGGCTTGTGCCTCTATCGTCTTGCATTGGGTCTAAACATGCAATATATTGATGCCAATATAGCCTGTTTTTCTTTAAAAAGTTATAAGTTTTTTCAATATTTCTACATGATTGCTTAGTTACAACCGATAAAATATTAAACTCAACTTTGTGTTTCTCTAATGAATTAATAGCTCGAATTACCTTATTATATGTACTTTTTCCAGCAACATCGATGCGATTTAAGTCATTTAATTCCTTTGTGCCATCAAGTGATACACCAACTAAAAATCCGTTTTCTTGAAAGAATTTAGCAAATTCATCGTCAATTAAATACCCATTTGTTTGAATTGCATAGCTAATATGCAACTTTTTTGTGTTATGCTTATCAACTAATTTCACAAAATTTCGGTAATAATCAATGCCTACTAGCGTAGGTTCTCCACCTTGGAACATAAAAGAACAATGCCCCACAGAGAATTCCAAAGCTTTTTTTATTAGCGTTTCAGTAGTTTCATTAGAAATAAATCCATAAGATTTTACTTCCCTATTTTCTGTTTCGTCAAAGTAAAAACAGTATTTACAACGCATGTTGCAATTACTGGATGCTGGCTTTAACATTATGGATAATGGATGCATTTTTCCCTCCTACATATAAGAACTCTTATCTCTCTATTATATTACTTTTCAAAACTAAAGTCAAGTCTAACTATTATATTACTTTTTAAAACTAAAGTCAAGTTTTAAAAGAATAATTGACTAATTTTGTTAAATGTGTTATATTTATTTGTATATTTTAGTATTTTAGGAGAACAAAGATGGATTTAATTATATTGATACTTGAAATCATTGGGACTATCGCCTTTGCAGTGTCTGGAGCGATAATCGCTATCAAGAAAGAACTAGATATTTTTGGGATTATATTTTTAGCAATTTTAACTGCCTCGGGTGGAGGTATCACAAGAGATGTTATTATAGGAAATTTCCCACCGAATATTTTTGAAAACTATATTTTTGCACTAATATCAACAATGTCTGCACTTATAGTTTTCTTAAGCGTTAAAATCAACAAACAGAAGTTTTTAAAGCAAACAGAAAGAATAGATAATATTATAAATGTATTCGATGCTTTGGGGCTAGGCGTTTTCACAGTTAATGGAATGAATGTTGTTTTATATTCGACAACAGAAGAACATAATGCATTTTTAACTGTATTTGTAGGTCTTTGTACTGGTATTGGTGGCGGAATACTTCGTGATACATTAATAAATAATGTTCCGTTCGTTTTAAAAAAACGCGTATATGCGATAGCATCAATAGCAGGAGGAATATTATATTACGCCCTTTATTCATACACAACTTTAAGCACTGTAATTTCTATGGGGACAGGGATTTTATTCATCTTTATCATTAGAATGCTTGCAACAAAATACAAATGGAACCTTCCGAAAATATCGCTTGAAAATTAAATATCACTTGATTTTGAAAAAAATATATGGTATAATCAAAGTAATTGAATATCATTCAAAAGAAAATAATTTTCGAAATCTTTTGGCAAAGCTATTGAAAAGTAGTGACGCAAAGCCATGGGACTTACCTATATCTTAGAAAGTCAGCCGGTTGCAATTACTTTAAAATTTATGTTGCTAGGAGAAACTAATGAAAAGAATTGCACAAATTTATACGAGCGAAAACAAATTTTTAGAACTTTTATCTGAAAATAATGTGAATTATAATGACGAATGCCTTGTCAGAATATTTACAGCAGAACTTGGTGAAGAAGCCTCAGTAAAACTTGCTAAAATTATAAAAAGAATTTTACCGAATGCTACAATTATTGGTGCGACTGCCAGTCAAACAGTAGTTTTTGAGTGCGAACAATATGATAGTAGCACTTTAATTATGGTAGATTTCTATCAAAAGCTTAAAATTAGACATCAAATCATTTCTTTTGATGGTAAAATGCCTTTCGAGGTAGCTTCTGAAATACATAATGAATATGCGAAAACATCACAAAACCAGCTGGTTCACATTCTTTTTTCGGACAGATATAGAGATGTACATCAGTTTGTTGATGAAATAAATCTGCTTAAACCTAGATTAAAATTAGTCGGAGGTATCGCAGGCGATTTAACTCCGGTCGGTGAAACGGAAGAAGTTTTAGCATTTTTGTTTAACGAAAACGGATATTATCATAAATCAGTAGTGAATTTCTCATTAGAAGGCTCTTTGCAATATAATTTTATCAGTACAAATACTTCGCAAAGTGTAATCAGCGAAGAACATAAGGTAACAAAAGCTAAAGACGGCTTTATTTATGAACCTGCCCTAGATTGGGTATATAATTACTTAAATTTAACAGAAATCGATAAAAATGAGTTTAACGACTGGAATACTCGTGTAAAACAGGACTATCTCGTCCACTTCCCTATGATTTTAGAGGATGAAAATAAAGTTGCAAGATACACAAGATATGACAGTGAAACCAACAATTTAGCATTTTATTTTTCGAAAATAGACGAAGAATTTGATTTTAAAGTTGGCTATTTAAACCCAGAGCACACAATCGATGAAACTTATAGGCTGTGTGTAGATATTTTAAGCACACCTGTCGAGCATTTGTTTGTATATAGTTGCCTTTTTAGAAGGTTATACCTTAATAACTGCTCAAAATGGGAGCTTTCGCCTTTTGCAAAATACAATGTATGTGGGATTTTTCTTTTAGGTGAAATTTCGAATGTAAATGGGAAAAATTTATTCCATAATGGAGCGTCTTGTTTTGTCGGTGTTGCAGAGGAAGAACATTATTTAATTCCAGATACCCTAGCGCTTGATGATACAAATCAAATATTTGAAGACGCTGATTTCTTGCAAAAAAGCAATGAAAAACAAACGCAAAATGCAGAAATTATAGGTAAATTAAAAAATGCAAAAGTGCAGAAAAATATAGATTTTCTAGACGATTGCTTTAATATTTCTAATATACATAAATACGAAATTGACTATAAAAATTCAGATTTTGATAAATTAATTACAATCGAAATTACAACAGCAGATGCGACTATCGCCTTTGCAGGTCAGCAAAAATATCAAGAAAGTTGCAGAGAATTTATTGCAAATTGCAGAAATTTCTTAAATTCTAATGGATATGATTCATTTAATGCAATATATTCGTTCAACTATAAAACGATATTAATACCAGCGAAAAAATGTGTTCCGACGGATATTTTCATAAAATGCGCACGTGAACTTAAAGAAAATTTCGGATATCTAAACTCTAGAGTCACAGGACTTTCGGCTGTTTGCCACTTTGCTGTGGTCGTAAATCAATCAGATTTAGTAGAAATCGGATTAAATGCATTGTTCCAAAATAGAAAATCGCACGACAATTTTATTATTTGCGACCAAGATATTAGGGATAATAACGCGACTATCGAAGAAATTAAAGCATTAGAATTAATAAAAAAAGCCATCGACCAGAAATTAATTACTCCGTTTTATCAAGGTATTATGAATAATGAAACTGGAAAAATAGATAAATTTGAAGCATTAATGAGGGTTGTTGACATAGACGGCAAGATTTATCCACCGTTTGTATTTCTAGATGTTTCGAAAAAGTATAAATTATATCAAGAAATCAGTATAATGCTTATCGACAAAGTTTTCAACGACTTTGAAAATCGTGAAGAAATGTTCTCGTTTAATATTTCGTCGTATGATATTGTTTCATCTAAATTTAGAAGATGGATTATAGATAGAATTAAAGGATTTAAAAGCCCAGAACGTGTCATCGTTGAATTTGTTGAAACAGAGGATTTTAAAGAAATCGATGTTTTGTTTGAATTTACCGAGCAAATCCATAAATGTGGTAGCAAAATCGCGATTGATGATTTTGGCTCAGGGTATTCTACTTTTGCTACAATTGTTGCACTAAAGCCTGATTATATAAAGGTTGACGGCTCGATTATCAAAGATATTGACACAAATGTTGACAATCAGATTATTTTAGACACAATTAGTTACCTTGCTTCGCAACTGAAAACAGAAACTGTTGCAGAATTTGTTGAAAATGCAAAAATTCAAAATGTTATGAAAACTCGACAAATAAACCATTCGCAAGGATATTATTTTGCAAAACCACTGCCGATAAAAGATATTGATAGCATAGTTTTGCCACAAAATTAAATTACAAAAGAGTATTTCGCACTTGTAGATGTGAAATGCTCTTTTTTGCAAAACACAATTTAAAGCCTCGTATTGAAGCGAGGTTTTTCTTATTTCAAAAAAAGAGGTATAAATTTATGAGTGACTTTATGTTTTAAAAAAGAATGAAAAGAGTATTATTTTTTTTGCTTTTTTCGAAAATTATTGTTGAATTTTCTCGAATAAAGTGTTATAATAAGTTGATTAATTAAAAGAAAGGTTGTGACGAACGAGTTGAACAAAAAGCTTACCTTATATGGCTTTAATAATCTTACAAAATCACTCAGTTTTAACATTTATGACGTTTGCTATGCAAAAAGCGAACGAGAACAGCGCGATTATATTGCGTACATTGACGAACAATATAATTCGGAGCGTTTAACAAAAATTTTGTGCGACGTAACCGAAATGATTGGAGCGCATGTACTTAATATTTCCAAACAAGATTATGAGCCTCAGGGCGCCTCTGTAAATATTTTGATTGCAGAACAAAGTGTAAAACCAACGCAAATTGATGTTTCTTGTAATAAAGGTTTATATCATGACACAATTCATGGACATTTAGACAAAAGCCATGTAACTGTGCACACTTTCCCAGAATACCACCCTGAAAATTCAATTTCTACTTTTAGAGTTGATATTGACGTTGCGACTTGTGGAGAAATTTCGCCACTTAATGCACTAGATTATTTAATAGGTAGTTTCGACTCCGACATAATAACAATAGATTATAGAGTTCGTGGGTTTACTCGTGAAGTTTCTGGTAAAAAATTATACCTAGACCACGATGTTACCTCGATACAAGATTTTATTGATGACAAAACGCTTAGTAATTATGACTCTATTGATGTGAATGTATATCAATCGAATATTTTCCATACAAAAATGCTTATTAAAGACAGACCATTACAGGATTATCTGTTTAATAAAGATGTGTATGAACTTCCTCCGAAGGAAAGACTGGAAATTACCAATAATTTGCGTAAAGAAATGATTGAAATTTTCAGTGGCGCGAATATTTATTAGGAGGAGTTTATGAAAAATCAAGAAAAAGCTCCTATTTTAGAAGCATTAAAAAAACACAGAAAAAATCGCGTGGTTCGTTTCGATGTTCCTGGTCATAAAGGTGGCAGAGGGAATAAAGAAATTCGTGACTTTTTGGGCAAGGATTGCCTTGAAATTGATGTAAATTCGATGAAACCACTGGACAACCTGTGTCATCCTACTTCGGTGATTAAAGAAGCACAAGATATCGCAGCAGACGCTTTTGGTGCAAAACACGCGCATTTTCTTGTAAACGGTGCAACTAGTGCTGTTCAAGCGATGATTATGTACGCGTGTAAATCTGGCGATAAAATAATTATGCCAAGAAATGTGCACAGAAGTGCAATAAATGTGCTTGTTGTGTGTGGAGCTATCCCAGTTTATGTAAATCCAGGTGTAAATCACGATTTAGGAATACCACTCGGCATGAGCTTGGACGATGTGAAGAAAGCGATTTTGGAAAATCCTGATGCGAAAGCAGTGCTTGTAAATAACCCTACTTATTATGGTATTTGCTCAGATTTAAAAGAAATCGTGAAATTTGCCCATTCTCATAATATGTTAGTTTTAGCAGATGAAGCGCATGGAACACATTTTTATTTCAGTGATAAAACGCCTGTTTCTGCAATGGAAGCTGGTGCCGATATGGCTGCAATTTCTATGCATAAAACTGGTGGTTCGCTAACACAATCTTCTGTTTTGCTTGCAAACGAAAGCATAAACGACGGTTATTTGCATCAAATTATCAACCTAACTCAATCTACAAGCGCATCTTATTTGCTTTTAGCATCTCTTGACACTGCAAGAAAGAACTTGAGTTTAAATGGTGAAGAACTTATTACAAAAACAATCGAATTTGCCGATTATGCAAGACAAGAAATCAACAAAATAGGTGGATTTATTGCGTTTTCTTCGGAAATCTGTGACTCAAACGCTTGTTTTGATTTTGACAGAACAAAACTATCTATTCATACGCGTATGATGGGGCTTGCAGGGATTGAAGTTTATGATATTTTGCGTGATGAATACGATATTCAAATTGAATTTGGAGATTTAGGCAATATTTTAGCAATAGTAACTGCCGGCGACAGACCATTAGAAATTGAGCGTTTAATTTCGGCATTAACAGAAATATATCGCAAATATAATGGCGACCCGTCAGGAATGATAGATCACGAGTACATCGATCCTATCGTAAGACTTTCTCCAAACGAAGCATTTTATCGCGAGAAAAAATCAGTTAGAATGGAAGATAGCATCGGCTTAGTTTCGGCTGAATTTGTGATGTGCTACCCTCCAGGGATACCAATTTTGGCTCCAGGTGAGCAGATTACAGGCGAAATTGTAGAATATATTAGATATGCAAAAGAAAAAGGTTGTCTAATCACTGGTACAGAAGATATGACAATCCAAAATATTAATGTCGTGGAGGTCTAAAATGGAACTTTGGTTTACAGAACAACAAGACGAAGAAGTTAGATTTACGATAAAAATTGACAAGCCTTTAGTGTCGACTCATAGTAAATATCAACGAATTGATATTTTTGAAACAAGCGAATTTGGCAGAGTATTAGTGCTTGATGGATGCCTTATGGTGACAGAAAAAGATGAATATATCTACCACGAAATGGTGACGCACGTTCCGATGTCGGTAAATCCGAATATAAAAAATGTACTTGTAATTGGTGGTGGCGACGGTGGAACTGTCAGAGAACTTACAAGCTATCCGTCGATTGAGCGCATAGATTTAGTTGAAATTGATGCAGATGTTGTGAAATATTGCAAAGAATTTTTACCACTCACAGCGTCAAAGCTCGACGACCCTCGTGTTAAAATTTACTTTGAAGATGGGCTACCATTTGTGCGTAGTAAATCTAATGAATACGACTTAATCATAGTTGACTCAACCGACCCATTCGGACCAGGAGAGAGCCTATTTACTAAGGAATTTTACGGAAATTGCTATAATGCACTCACTGAAGATGGAATCTTGATAAACCAGCACGAAAGCACTTTTTATAAGTCGTATCGTGAAGAAATGGAACGTACTCACAGCAAAATTTCGAGTATTTTCCCAGTAGCTAAGATTTATCAAGCACATATTCCAACATATCCATCTGGACATTGGCTTTTTGGATTTTCTTCGAAAAAGTATCATCCACTAGAAGATTTTAATAGTGAAAACTTCACAAAAATGAATCTTAAAACAAAATATTACAATGAAATGCTTCACATTGGTGCATTTTATTTACCAAATAACGTTAAGGAGTGTTTAAACATAGATGAATAAAAACATTCACACTTTTATCGGCTGTGATGCCGAATATTCTGAGAGCAAAATGGTGATTTTTGGAGCACCATTTGACAGTACAACTTCGTATAGACCGGGCACACGTTTTGCATCTTCGGCTATGAGAAATGAGAGCTTTGGAATTGAAACTTTTTCTGCATATCAGGACAAAGATTTGCTAGACACGAAGATTTTCGACGCTGGTGATTTAGAGCTTGTTTTTGGAAATCCAGAAAGTGCTTTAAATGATATTGAAGAGCTTACTGCAAAGATTTTAGACGATGGAAAATTCCCTATTATGATTGGTGGCGAGCACCTTGTAACGCTTGGAACTGTTCGTGCTGTATTTGAAAAATACCCAGATTTGCATATCGTGCATTTTGATGCTCATGCAGATTTGAGAGAAGATTATTTAGGTCAAAAGCTATCTCATGCGACGGTTATGCGTCGTTGTTACGACTTGGTAGGCGATAATAAAATCTTCCAATTCGGAATTAGAAGTGGCGACAGAGATGAATTTGAATTTTCTAAAACTCATACAAATACCACAAGATTTGACACAAAAGGCATCGAAAATCTACCAGAATTAATCGGTGACAAGCCAGTTTACTTTACAATAGATTTAGATGTTTTAGACCCGTCAGTCTTCCCAGGAACTGGAACACCAGAGGCTGGAGGCATCTCTTTTAAAGAATTATTAAACGGAATTGATGTTGTTTCGAAATTAAATGTTGTCGGAGCCGACATAAACGAACTATCCCCTATTTATGACCAAACAGGGGCATCAACAGCAATGGCTTGCAAAATTTTGCGCGAGCTTATGCTTAAACTTTATAAGTAAAAATTTGTAAATTGTTTGTCAAGTTTTTTAAAAAATTGCTCTATCCAAACGAGTAGTTTGGTCGCATTCTCAAATGCGAAAAAGACGCCGAAATCGGATTTTGGATTGGCGAAGAATTTTGGGGCAAGGGCTTTATCAAAGAGGCTGCAACTGCACTTATAAATCACTGTTTTTACGACCTAAATATACCAAAAATTTGGTGTGCGTATTGGGTGGAGAACGAAAAATCAAAGCGTGTACAAGAGAAGATTGGCTTTAAATTTTCGCACACAGGCGAAAACAGGCTTTATCCACGCATTAATGAATACAGAACAGAAAATATTAACTATTTAACTAAAGAAATATGGGAGGACACAAAATGTCAAGAGCTTTAATAATCGGTGCTGGTGGCGTATCATCAGTAGTAGCGCACAAATGTGCACAAGTAGACGAGGTTTTCTCGGAATTTATGATTGCATCTCGCACAAAATCTAAATGCGATGCTATCAAGGCTTCTATCGAAAAACTTGTACCAAATTCAAAATCTGTTATCACGACAGCACAAGTTGATGCGGACAATGTACCAGAACTTGTTGCATTAATCAAAGAATACAAGCCTGAAATCGTAATAAATGTTGCACTTCCGTACCAAGATTTGCACATCATGGATGCGTGTTTAGAAACAGGCGTTCACTATATGGACACTGCAAATTACGAGCCTTTAGACGAGGCAAAATTTGAATATAAATGGCAATGGGCATACAAAGAAAAGTTCGAAAAAGCTGGACTTATTGCACTTTTAGGCTCTGGTTTCGACCCAGGAGTTACAGGTGTTTTCTCGGCTTATGCTATGAAACACTACTTTGACGAGATTAACTACATCGACATTTTAGACTGTAACGGTGGCGACCACGGCTATCCATTTGCAACGAATTTCAACCCAGAAATCAACATCAGAGAAGTTGCTGCAGACGGTTCTTACTGGGAAAATGGCGACTGGGTTCATACTAAACCTATGGAAATCAAACGCGAGTACAATTTTGCCGAAGTTGGTCAGAAAGACATGTATTTACTGCACCACGAGGAGCTTGAAAGCCTTGCAATTAACATAAAAGGCATCAAAAGAATTCGTTTCTTTATGACTTTTGGTCAAAGCTATCTAACTCACTTAAAATGCCTTGAAAATGTTGGGATGACATCGATTGAGCCTATCGAATTTAACGGTCAAATGATAGTTCCGATGCAATTTTTAGCGAAAGTTTTACCTGATCCTGCATCTTTAGGCCCTAGAACAAAAGGTAAAACAAACATCGGTAATATTTTTAGAGGTAAAAAAGACGGTAAGGACAAAACTTACTATGTTTACAATGTTTGTGACCACGAAGAGTGCTATGCAGAAGTTGGTTCACAAGCGATTTCTTACACAACTGGTGTGCCAGCGATGATTGGTGCAATGATGATTTTAACAAAAAAATGGACAAAAGTTGGTGTTTCAAACATCGAAGAATTTGATCCAGATCCATTTATGGACGCATTAAATAAACATGGTTTACCGTGGGTTGAAGACTTTAACCCAACTCTAGTAGACTAGCCATCTGACGTGGACACAATTTCGCAACTTAGTTTTGTGAAAATTGACGTCATAACTCTGCGAATACAGTTGGTTTCGACAGATATTTGACTTACAATATCCGTATATAATTTAATTTAGGGGCGACTTTGTGTGGTCGCCCAAATTTTCGTGCAACAACACTTATGTTAAAAAGTCTGAAAATAAATAATAGAGGTGTTTTGTGAAAAAAAAAGTATCTGAATTTGAAATTTTGCGAACTTTTGCGTTCATTGCTGTAATTTTTCAGCATATCGCTGGAGTTTATGTAAATCAACCAAATTTAAGCCTATATGAGAATGTATTTATTGGAATTTTCTTTGGATTTTCGAAATTCGGAGTGTCGGCATTTGTGTTTTTGTCAGGGCTTGTTATGGCGAAATCGCTTACAAAAAGTTTCACATATTCTGTTTTTTTAAAAAAGAGATTTTTCTCAATAATTGTACCATATTTGATTTTTTGTTTAATCTTTACACTTGTTTACCCTGATATTCTCGGAAATGGTGTGCAAAACTATATAATTTCAATAGCAAATGGAAGTATTCACTATCATACTTGGTATATTTATATGATTTCGATTATGTATATTTTTATTCCAATAATTGTATTTATTTCCAAATTTTTTAATAAACTTTCAATAGTCCACGCAAATTTAACTCTAGCTTTACTAGTAATTTCACAATTAATTTTGGTGTATATCTATCCCCTGTTCGCATTAAATCCGTTGACAAAATTTTTGTTTTTCGATAGTGCTACCAAAAATCCGATTTATTTCATGAACTTCTTCTTGTGTGGAGCAATTATTTCATTAAATTATGAATATTATAAGAAAAAACTAGTGAAGTATTGGTATTTATCAGTAATTTTTATGGCTTTTGCAATGCTTTTGAATGAAAATAGACTTTTTACCGAAGGTTTTCAAAACGGTGTGCTAAACCTAAACTATATTCCGACCCTAACTGTTTTATCTGCAATTTTGAGTTTTTCATCAATAGCATTTTATCTGCTTTTAAGTATATTTATGACAAGGTTCTTAAAATTTACGGAATTTCTTGTATTTATAGGCAAATACACCTTTATTGGCTATTTATTTCACACGATAATACTGCAAAAAGTAGCGTTTTATCTAAACTTAGGAACTTTTTATAAATATTCACTGACGTTTATATTAACAGTAATCCTATCAATTTTTACAGGTATAGTTTATGAAAAATTGCAAATGCAGTTAACTTTAAAAAGGAGAAAAAATGATTAAATTTAATATAAATGAGGTGAAAACGCCTTGTTATGTAGTCTGTGAAGACTTATTAGTTAAAAATTTAGAAATATTAAAGTATGTGAAAGAACAAACTGGTTGCAAGATTTTGCTTGCACAAAAAGCATTTTCAATGTACTATTTTTACCCACTAATCGCAAAATATTTAGACGGTGCTACTGCTTCTGGAATTTTTGAAGCAAAGCTAGGTTATGAAGAAATGGGAAAGGAAAATCACGTATTTTCCCCTGCTTATAAAGACGAAGATTTCGAAGAAATCACGCAAATTTGCGACCATATTGTATTCAATTCCCTATCACAATGGCAAAAATTTAAAGGAAAAATTAATGGACGTAGCTGTGGACTAAGAATTAACCCTGAAATTTCTACTCAAGAAGGGCACGAAATTTATGACCCTTGTGCCGCTGGTTCTCGCTTAGGTACGACTTTAGCAAACTTTGATGAAAGCTTAATTGAAGGTTTAGATGGCTTGCATTTTCACACGTTATGCCAGCAAAACTCGGATGATTTAGTGCGTACTTTAGAAGTTTTCGAGAAAAATTTTGGTAAGTACCTACACAATATGAAGTGGGTTAATTTTGGTGGAGGACATCATATTACACGCGCTGACTATGATGTAGAGCTATTGATTAAAGAAATAAATCGCATTAAAAACACATATAATGTTGAAGTTTATGTTGAACCAGGCGAAGCAATTGCACTAAATGCAGGGTTTTTAGTATCAGAAGTGATGGATTTATTTAAAAATACAATAAATATTGGTATTTTAGATACTTCAGCTGCATGCCACATGCCAGACGTATTAGAGATGCCATATCGCCCAATTATTATTGGAAGCGGCGAAGCAAATGAAAAAAATCACACATATCGTTTTGGTGGACCTACTTGTCTTGCAGGCGATATTATCGGTGAATATTCATTTGACAAAGAGCTTAAAATTGGTGATAGATTAGTGTTCACCGATATGGCGATTTATTCTATGGTAAAAAATAACACGTTTAATGGGATGCCACTTCCGAATATTTATTCGAGTGATTTAGAAGGAAAATTAACACTTGTGAAAGAATTTTCGTATAATGATTTCAAATGCAGAGTGTAGTGGAGATATAAATGGAAGCTTTATTAATAATTTTTGGCATTTTGCTCGCTATATTGGTATTAATTATTGTAATTATAAACAAAATTAAGAGCGCATTTGGCAATGTTCCTATCAAAGAAATCGTAGATTTAGCGAAACAAGCTGATTTAGAATCAGAGTTTCAACCGAAGTCGGTAAGTGGTGGCGATAGCATATATCTACCGATGGTTTTGCGAGATTATCCGGATTTTGACAATGAAAAAGCTAAAGCTATAATTCAAAAAACTGTTTCTGATATATTTTCAGCAAAGGAAGTACCAGAAAATTTAAAGTCTTTTGCTAAACAAATTGAAAATAGCTATAAAAAAGCGACAACAAGTGTCAAATTTCACCGAATAACAATCTCGAATTACAAAAAATCAGCCGAAAGTTCGACAGTTTTTTACCAAACAGCATTTGAATTTCGAACAGCCGAAAAGCTTAATCAACTTCGAATAGAGGCTCAGTACACTTTGTTTTTTAAAGAAGCAGAGTCGCAAGAGTCGATTTCTTTTGCCTGTGAATCGTGTGGTGCGCCATTGTTGTCATTTAAGACGAAAAAGTGTCAATATTGTGGTTGCGGTATATCTTATATGCAAAATATGTTGTGGAAAATCAATAATATCTACATAAAATAATAAAAGGATAACGATTAGTCGTTATCCTTTTTTAATAGCTCATCATAAGCTTTTATATGCATTTTTGAAAGTTTTATTATTTCGTTTTCATCACTTGCAAATGATTCATCGAATATGGAAACAACGTGAAAATCTGCACTTATAGCCGTTTTAATTGCATATAATGCATCTTCAAATACTAAAGTTTCGCATTTTTTAGTGCCTAATTTTTCTAAGGACTTTTCGTAGATTAATGCCTCGCGTTTTGTTGTATCAAGTTCTCTGCACGTTAAAATATCGCAGAAATAATCATATATCTCAAGTCTTTTAAGCGCAGGATGAATAAGTTTTCGGTCAGATGCAGTTGCGATACACATTTTTATACCATTTTCTTTACAATAATCTAAAAATTCACGCGCAAATGGTTTAAATGTCACATCATTTTTATAAAAATTTGCCATGCAAGCGATAACGCCTTCTAAAACTTCATCGACAGTCATCTCCAAATTGTAATTTTCAATAAGGTAGTTTGCACCTTCTTGCATACTAAGTTCGTTCAATTTTTGGTCAATATTTTCCTCAGCAGGTATGTTTTTCTCTCTCAAAAACATCGAAGGAAGGCTTTTCCAAGCAAACATCGAATCAAATAATGTACCGTCTAAATCAAAGATTATTCCTTTATATTTTGTAATCATAAGCACTCCATACTAATTTTTATTCATTGAACCAGGCAATACCTTTACCTCGGTCTTGTCTTTTGCAATTTTAATGTCACCTGTCAGCGACGCTACTTCTATACTGTCTTTTCCGTATTTTTCGCGAATTTTGTCCATTGCTTGCTCGATAGATAGCTTTTTTTCTGATTTTTTATCCGTTTCAACCATATCTAATTGAACAAAGCCTTTGTCACTATTCAGTTTTGAAGCGCTGATTGAAACAGCACGAACAAGGTTTTCCCATTTATAATTTTCTAAAAAAAGCTCGAATGCAAGTTCAGAAATTTCTATAAAACTTTTGGTAGGGACCTTTAAATGCGCCTGAAACTCACGAGTTTTCAGTTTGTTATCTTTAATGGAGATTTGCACAACAGATGCAAAATAACCATATTTTCTAAGCCTTTTGCCAACATCTTGCGACAGCTTTAAAATCACTTTTTTTACTTCGTCGTTATCAACCAAGTCATTTGTGCAAGTGATGCCATTGCTGACACTTTTCGGCGCGTTGGAATGGGTAAATTCCGACACTCTCGAAAAATCTCTGCCATTTGCATATTCATGCAAGTCATAACCATTTTTACCTATAATTTTAGTTAGGAATTTCACATCACAAGTGGCTAAATCTCCGATTGTTTTTATATTATAATCCACTAATTTTTTATAGCTAGCCCTACCAATTCCAATGAGCTCATTTGCATTCAAATGATAGATTTTTTCTTTAAAATTTTCAGGAGAAATAACCGTAATCGCATCAGGCTTTTTCATATCAGAACCAAGTTTTGCAAAGACTTTATTAAAAGAAACACCGACAGAAATCGTAAGACCAAGTTCTGATTTTATAGCCTCTTTTATTTGAAAAGCTATCTCTTCGCCGCTACCAAAAATACGCACACTTTTGGTCACATCAAGCCAACATTCATCAAGCCCAAAAGGTTCTACAAGGTCGGTATATCGGTAGTAAATTTCACGAACTAAACTTGAAAATTTTTGGTAATCATTAAAGCGAGGGGGCACAACAATTAGGTCAGGACATTTCTTTTTTGCCTGCCAAATAACATCTCCAGTGCTAACTCCAAGAGCTTTTGCAGGCTCGCTTTTTGCAAGAACAATTCCATGCCTGTCTTCAGTTTTTCCACACACAGCGATGCACTTTCCTTTTAGTTCTGGTCGCTTTTGAATCTCTACTGAAGCGTAAAAATTATTCAAATCGCAATGTAAAATAACTTTTTCCACTCTATCCCCTTTTAATTTTATTCCAATAGTCTTTTGACGCTTTTTCGTGTTTATTATCACTAAATTCATAATAAACACGGTCTTTTATTAGTTCTGGCAAGTAATCTTGCTTTACATAATTATTGTCGAAACTATGCGGATATTTGTATTCTTTGCCATGGCCTAGCTTCTTAGCACCACCATAATGTGCATCTTTTAAATGAGATGGAATATCGCCGACATCACTTGAGTCAATATCTGAAAGTGCGCTATCAATAGCCATGTATGCGCTGTTTGATTTCGGTGAAGTCGCAAGCAAAATCACAGCCTCGGCAAGTGGAATCCTAGCCTCTGGAAACCCTAACATAAGGGCAGAGTCTACACAGGATTTTACGATTGAAATTGCCTGCGGATATGCAAGCCCGATATCCTCGGCAGCTATCACTAAAAGTCGTCTGCAAATAGATTTTAAATCGCCTGCTTTTATAAGCCTTGCAAGGTAATGAATTGCAGCATTTTCGTCTGAACCACGAATGGATTTTTGAAATGCCGACAATGTATTATAATGCTCGTCGCCATCTTTATCATAACGAAATCGCGAATGTCCTGTCAGAGAAATTACATCTTCTTCACTAATATTAGTGTTGTTCGTTTCAGCAATATTTATGAGCGTTTCGCAAACATTTATCGCCTTTCTGACATCTCCCATCGATGAATTTGAAATGATATTAAGGCATTCTTCGCTCACCTCTATTTCACCGAATACTCGCATAATCGCAATTTTAATTTCTGAGGGTTCAACAGGCTTAAATTCATAGACAATTGAACGGCTTAAAATCGCGTTATACACATAAAAATAAGGATTTTCCGTAGTAGACGCAACTAAGATTATTTTGCCGTTTTCTATAAATTCTAATAGCGATTGCTGTTGCTTTTTGTTGAAATATTGTATTTCATCTAGGTAAAGAAGAACACCCTCAGGGGCAAGCAATGTGTCTAGTTCGGCAATAATATCTTTAATGTCAGAAATCGAAGCAGTGGTTGCATTAAGGCTTACAAATTTACGATTTGTTCTTTTAGCAACGATTTTTGCGACAGTTGTTTTTCCGACACCAGACGGACCATAGAAAATCATATTTGTAAGCGTACCACTCAAAATAGTACGCTTAAGTATTCCGTTTTCGCCTAAAATATGCTTTTGACCTACCACATCATCGAGTGTAGTAGGTCGTTTTATATCTGCAAGTGGTTTATACATATTAGCTATAAAGTGGGTATTTTTGGCTTACAGCAGCAACTTTTGCTCTGATATAATCAGCTTTTGCATCGAAATCAGTTGTTGCAAGATAAATACACTCGGCGATAATTTTCATATCTTCTTCTTTATATCCACGAGAAGTGACAGCAGGAACACCAACACGAAGACCACTTGTCACAAATGGGCTTTGAGGGTCGTTTGGAATTGAGTTTTTATTTGTTGTAATATTAACTTCGTCTAGTCTGTTTTGAAGTTCTTTACCAGTTACATTGAATTTTTTCAAATCAAGTAAAATCAAGTGGTTATCAGTACCATTTGACACCATATCAAAGCCATATTCATTAAAAGCAGCCTCTAAAGCCTTTGCATTTTTGATGATTTGCTCTTGATATTCTTTAAATTCAGGTTTTAATGCCTCGCCGAAGCAAACAGCCTTACCAGCAATAACGTGCATTAAAGGACCGCCTTGATTTCCTGGGAAAATCGACTTGTCAATTTGTGCTTTATATTGTTCTTTGCAAAGGATTAAACCGCCACGAGGACCTCTTAAAGTTTTATGAGTAGTAGTAGTCACTACGTCTGCATAAGGAACTGGATTTATATGAAGTCCACACGCAACTAAACCTGCAATATGTGCCATATCAACCATAAAATATGCGCCAACTGAATGCGCTATTTCAGCAAATTTTTCAAAATCAATCTCCCTGGCATAAGCAGAAGCACCAGCCACGATCATTTTTGGTTTATGAATTTCTGCAAGCTCTTTCACTGCATTATAATCAATTTCTTGATTTTCATTTAAGTCATAAGGGATGAAATTATATAACTTTCCAGATGCATTTACAGGGCTACCATGCGTTAAATGTCCACCATTTGCAAGGCTCATGCCTAAAACAGTGTCCCCTATTTCTAAAAATGCAGAATATACAGCCATATTCGCTTGAGCACCACTATGCGGTTGAACATTTGCGTGTTCAGCACCAAAAAGTTCTTTAGCTCTGTCGATTGCGATGTTTTCTACAACGTCAACACATTCGCAACCACCATAATATCTTTTAGAAGGATAACCTTCTGCGTATTTATTAGTTAAAACTGTCGCCATGGCACTCATAACTGCCTCAGACACGAAGTTTTCCGATGCGATAAGTTCGATATTTGCAAGTTGTCTTTTATACTCGGCAAAAATTGCTTGACCAACTTCTGCGTCATTATCCATAATACATTTCATGTTTTCTAAAACCATTTTAAATCTCCTTATAACATTAAATTTGCTTTACTGCTTCATTATAACACAAATTTCGACAGTGGGCAATAAAATTATTTCGAAAAATATGGCTATTGACATAAAAAATCATTTGTGATATAATTGTAAAAATTTACAAAAAAGGAGTATTAAAATGCATATACGCAGATTTTTAGAAGAAGACAGCGATGAAGTTTTAAACATAATTCATAGAAATTTCATTGAAATAAATAGTAAGGACTATTCGCTAATGGCAATGCAAGACTTGGTTAAAACTTTTAATAAAGAAAAAATGTTAAATATCGCGTCTTATGCGCATACTTATGTTGTGTGTGACGGTGATAAAATCGTCGGAACTGGCTCGATATCTAGTTACTTTGGAAGTGAAACAGACAGCATTCTACTCACGATTTTTGTATTACCTGAATATCATGGGAAGAAAATTGGCAGAAAAATCATCGAAACACTAGAGAATGATGAATTATTTCTGCGCGCAACAAGAATAGAAATCCCCTCTTCAATCACATCTTGTGGGTTCTATGAAAAATGTGGATACACATATAAAAATGGGATAAAAGAACTGGACGAAGAGAACTTATATCGAATGGAAAAATTTCGCTAAAAATAAAGAGGTTGTCGCAATTGTGACAGCCTCTTTATTTATTGTACAAAAATCTATGTTTGTGACTTCGTAACACTTGCGAGTGTGACCAACCTACTCGGTTGGATTAAGCGAGTTTTTAGAAAACTTGACAAACATTTTGTGCAATATTATTTTAGTGCGACAACCTCTTTTTTTATGTTTTAACACAAATTTTAATTTGCTTTTGCTTTTATTTTATGGTACAATAAAAGGTAATTATGGAGGGAACAATGAACATACTGCAAATAAAAAATGAGATATTAAAAAGAGAATATGCTTTTCTTAACGATATGCAAAAAGAGGCTGTTTTAACAGTCAATGGACCACTTTTGGTGCTTGCCGGTGCAGGTTCTGGAAAAACAACGGTTTTAATCAACAGAATTTCAAATATTTTAAACTTTGGTAATGCATTTTATGATGATAATTATGTTTTTACGGAAGATGAAGAACATATTTTGCGTGAATACTACAAAGAGAGAGATGAACTGCTTTTCGATGATGTTTCGCGAGCGTTAAATAAAGATAGAGTAAAACCTTGGGAAATTTTGGCGATTACATTTACAAATAAAGCTGCAAAAGAGATAAAAGAGCGTCTTGAAAAAGTATTAGGCGAAAGTTCTGCTATGATTTGGGCGCAAACTTTCCACTCTGCTTGTACGAAAATTTTGCGTAGAGAAGCCGAGGCTATTGGCTATACGTCTGACTTTACAATTTACGACGAAACTGACAAAAAACGTATGTTAACGGACATTATTAAGTCGATGAATTTAGACGAAAAAAAATATGACCCGAAGATGTTTTCTAGCTTGATTAGTCGTGCAAAAGACAGCCTTTTAACACCGAGAGCGTATGCGATTTCTGCCGATGGCGATGTTTTCAAACAGAAAGTTGCTGAAGTATATTCGCGTTATCAGAAAGAAATGGAGAGCAATAATGCTTTTGATTTCGATGATATTATCGTAAAAGCTGTGGAATTATTCGAAAAAAATCCTGAAATTTTATCTAAATACCAAAATCGCTTTCGCTATGTTTTGGTCGATGAGTATCAAGATACGAACCACGCGCAATATAAGCTTGTGCACATGTTGTCTAGTTTGCATCAAAACATCTGTGTTGTTGGTGATGACGACCAAAGTATTTATAAATTTCGCGGTGCGACCATCAAGAATATTCTTGAATTTGAACGTGATTATGAGGACGCAAAAACAATTCGTCTAGAGCAAAACTATCGCTCGACGAGCAATATTTTAAATTCTGCAAATGGGCTTATTTCTAGAAATAGAAAGAGAAAAGGCAAGACTTTGTGGACAAATAATCACTCGACAGACCCTGTTTTTATACGTGAATGCCAAACTGGGCAAGATGAGGCGTATTTTATATCAAAATCGATATTAGACGGCATTGATGCAGGTAAAAAGTTCTCGGATTTTGCAATTTTATATAGAAATCATGCTCTGTCGAATGCTATCGAGTATTCGCTAAAAAGAATGGGAATTCCATACAAAATGTTTAGTGGACTTCGCTTCTTTGATAGAGCCGAAGTTAAAGATATGCTATCGTATTTATGTGTGATAAATAATGCAAATGACACTTTAAGACTTAAAAGAATTATAAATAATCCACCAAGAAAAATTGGTGCAAAAACTATCGAAATGGTAGAATACTTAACGAATGAATACTCAATGTCGTTTTTTGAGATACTAAAAAATAGTGAAACAATTACGGACTTAAAACGCTCAGCTAGCTCATTAACTGCGTTTTCTGATATGATTTTGTCCCTAAAACGCGACTTGGAAAAATTGCCGTTAGACGAGTTTTATGACAGTGTTTGTGAAAAAACTGGATATATTACAATGCTTACTCAAAAAGGCGACCCAGAATCTTTAGGAAAAATTGAGAACGTGCGAGAGCTTAAATCTAGTATCATCGAGTATATGGAGAGATGCGAAGAACCACCTTCATTATCTGGATTTTTAGAAGAAATTTCGTTGTTTACAGACTTAGATAAAGACGAAAATCAAACAGATTGTGTAACTATGATGACAATTCACTCATCAAAAGGACTTGAGTTTGAAAATGTATTCATTACTGGTATGGAAAACGATATTTTCCCAAGTTCAAGGTCGCTTGAAGACCCTGCCGAAGTCGAAGAAGAACGTCGACTTTGCTATGTTGCAATCACAAGAGCTAAGAAAAATTTAACACTTTCGTATTCGACAAATCGTCTGCTTTATGGACAAACAAGATACTATCGTCCGTCTATGTTTTTAGGCGAAATTCCGAAAGAATTCACAAAAAGCAATACAGATGTTTCGAAAAGTAGCATAAAATCATCCCCTTCTGCCCCATTTTTCAATAAATCAGCGACAACTATCTCTGCATTTAAAAAGCCAGCCGAGCCTATAAATGTCGACCTTAAAACGGGCGACAGAATTTCGCATAAAGCATTTGGTGAAGGGCTTATCACTAGCACGAAAGCGATGGGTGGAGATTTGCTCCTTGAAATCGCATTTGACAAGGTTGGAACGAAAAAACTTCTTGCGAAAACCGCATCATCTTATATATCTAAAATCTAAACGAAAGAGGAAAATTTATGAAATATGGTTTTGTAAAAGTTGCAGCAGCAACTCCTAAAATTAAAGTTGCAGATACTTTTTTTAATGCAAATCAAGCAATTGAAATAAGCTTGAATGCTCACAAAAATGACGTTGAAGTGCTTGTTTTTCCCGAACTTTGCATAACAGGATACACTTGTTCTGATTTATTTTTCCAAAATTCACTTAGAAAAGGTGCGATTGACGCTTTAATTCACTTTGCAAAAAATACAAAATATGTTGATGCGCTAATTTTTATTGGTATGCCACTGGTTTTCAATAATTCGCTATATAATTGTGCTGTTGCGTTACAAAATGGAGAAATTTTAGGTGTAATTCCGAAAATTCACTTGCCAAATTACGGTGAATTCTATGAAATGCGTCAATTTACCGAGGCAACACCAGAGTTGAAAGGTGAGATTTGCATTGATGGAAAAATAGTTCCATTTGGCACGAAAATGCAATTTGTATCGCGAACAAATTCAAATTTGGTAGTTTCTGCCGAGATTTGCGAAGATGTTTGGAGCCCTAATCCACCGAGTATCGGTCATGCTTTGGCAGGTGCTACGATTATTGTAAATTTATCGGCTGGAGATGAAATTATTGGTAAAGCTTCGTATAGAAAGTCGCTTATTTCCGGGCAATCTGGCAGACTGATTTGTGGCTATGTATATGCGAATGCTGGTGATGGTGAATCTACAACCGATATGGTGTTTTCTGGTCACAATTTAATAGCTGAAAACGGCACTATATTAGCAGAAACAGAGCTTTTTAATAACAAAATGATAATTTCAGAAATTGATGTAGAGAAAATTTCTAATGAGAGATTGAAAAATACTACTTTTAGAAGTGTCAGTTCAGAAGATTATGTGAAAATTCCATTTAATTCGAACGAAACTACAAAGAATTTGACTCGTTTTGTATCTTCTTCCCCGTTTGTTCCGTATAATCGTGCAGAAAAGCATGAAATTTCGAATGAAATCTTAACTATTCAAGCAAAAGGATTAGCAAAAAGATTTGAGCATACGAATGCAAAATCAGCAGTTATTGGAATTTCAGGCGGACTTGACAGCACTTTAGCACTTTTGGTGACTGTAATGGCGTTTAATTTGCTAGATAAGCCACTTTCTGACATTATTGCTATAACTATGCCATGCTTTGGTACCACAATTCGCACTAAAACGAATGCTGAAAAGCTTTGCTCAGCGCTTGGTGTCACACTCAAAGAAGTGAATATTCACGACACCGTTTATAGTAATTTCGAAGATATTGGACACGATGAAAATATCCATGATGTGACATTTGAAAATGTACAAGCACGCGTTAGAACGCTTGTTTTGATGAATTTTGCGAACAAATCTAACGGTTTGGTAATCGGCACTGGCGACCTTTCAGAGCTTGCTTTGGGGTTTGCGACTTATAATGGTGACCACATGAGCATGTACGCAGTAAATTCATCTATACCTAAAACTTTAATACGTCATTTAGTGGACTATTTTATCTATATTGCAGATAATCTAGAACTAAAAACAGTATTAAAAGATGTTTTGGATACACCGGTTAGTCCGGAGTTGTTGCCAGCTAAAGATGGCGAAATCAGCCAACAAACAGAGGAAATTGTAGGTCCGTATGACTTGCACGATTTTTTCCTTTATTACCTAGTAAGATTGAATTTTCAACCGAAAAAGATATATTTTTTAGCGAAATACGCATTTAAAGGCGAATTTTCAGATGAAACTATCTTGAAATGGTTAGAAATGTTCTTGAGAAGATTTTTTTCACAACAATTTAAGCGTAGCTGTATTCCTGATGGACCAAAAGTCGGCTCTGTGACGGTGTCACCTAGAGCAGATTTGAGAATGCCTTCAGATGCGATGGCGACATTATGGTTAAATGAATTAGAGGAACTAAAAAACTCGATAAATAAAAATAAATAAGAAAATAAGGGTCTATTACATTGTGATAACCCTTATTTACCAAGGGACAGTTAGCGATTGCTTACAAAAAAGTTAAAAAGTTAGTTAAATTACTTAGTGAAACTAAGTTTTAGGAATAATTAGGAGGAATAATGATGAGCCCAAAAGATGCAATGAAAAATAGAAAGCCGATAGGCGAAATGAAAGATGATATACTAGCGTTTTGCGCAACTCAACCAAATATTGAGGTTGCTATAAATAATGGAACGGACTTCCCTACTGTGGAAAAAGCGAATTATAAATACATTGATGGTAAACATATTTTGCTTTTGGTAGGTGTATCTGCCCTTCTTAATGTAGTTGAAGATGGAACGAAAATATCAGGATTAATTTTTGACAAAGATGGTCAAGGACTAAAAATGTCAAAAAGAATTTACGGAAAATTCACTTGTAAAGCACTAGATAACTCTTGCGAGTTACTACAAAAAGCTGCTGAAGCAGATCCGTTATACAAAAAAATGCTTAACCATGGTGCAAAGTTCTTTGAACTTGAACTTATCGAAGCGACTGTATACTTCAGTAGTAGTGAAATATTTACTCTTGATAGCGATTGGAATCCAAGTTTTTCAAAATACTCACT
This sequence comes from uncultured Oscillospiraceae bacterium, assembly GCA_964370735.1. GTDB lineage: Bacteria > Bacillota > Clostridia > Oscillospirales > Butyricicoccaceae > CAYJLC01. The sequence continues at coordinate 476 of CAYJLC010000013.1, read as the reverse complement.
TTCAGGCAAAGAAAGATTTGAAAACAGCCGTCATATTCTAATGACTTACGAGGATAGAGAAGTAATTTTCAATGTGATAGTAGAAAATGAAACTTACTACACTCTTACAAAAGCAGATTCAAACAAAGTGAATTACATAAAAAACGATGGAGTTTGTAAAATTTTTGATGGAAGAGATAACCATTTTGAAACAAAAATTGAAATTTTATCGAGCGAAAAAGTTGCCGAAGTTAATGAGAAATTAAGAGCAACAAACAACGCTTTCTTTAAAAACGCAGAAGGCTTGCTTGCGCTATCTTTTACAAAATAGAATAGAAATTACCACAATACAAATAATAAAAGGGCTGTCGCATTGCGATAGCCCTTTGTATATTATAGATATTTTTTATCAAAATCGAGATTTTCTAAGAAAATTCAATCGTAAATTAAAATTTTAAACTCTCGTTTATCTCTGTGAAAATCACGCCTAAAGCGTA
>CAYJLC010000012.1:27489-49506 GCA_964370735.1 uncultured Oscillospiraceae bacterium | reverse complement strand
AAGCTTCAAACCCTGATAAAACTGATTTATTAGTTGTAATCGGTTATGACAGCAGAAATTTCTCTATCGAGTTTTCTAGACTTTGTGCAGAAATTTTAGCTTCTAATGGAATTAAAGCATATATTTTCAAAGAATTATGCCCAACTCCACTAGTTTCTTTCTCTGTTCGTCATTATGGTGCTGATGCTGGTATTAATATCACAGCAAGCCATAACCCTAAAGAATATAACGGTTATAAAGTTTATATGCCAAATGGTGCTCAACTTGATAACGTTATGGCTGATAATATCACATCTAGAATGGGCGAGCTTGACATGCTTGAAACTTATAACACTGTTTCTTTTGACGAAGGAATGGAAAAAGGTTTAATCAAATTCCTAGGCGAAGAAACTGAAGATTTATTCATGGCTGAGGCTATGAAAATGACTTCTCCTGCTAAAGTTGACGATTTCTCTGTTGTTTTCACTCCATTTTTCGGTGCAGGACATAAACTTGCTCCAAAAGCATTAGAACATATTGGTATCAAAAATATCTACTGTGTTGAAGATCAAATGAAAATTGATGGAAACTTCCCAGGACTAAAAGCGCCAAACCCAGAAGAGCTTTCTTCTTATGACATGGCTTTAGCGCTTGCTGATGAAAAAGGCGTTGACCTTGTAATCGCAACTGACCCTGATGCCGATAGAGTTGGTATTATGGCTAGAAATAAAGCTGGTTCATTCGAGCACTTAACTGGTAACCAAACTGGTTGTCTTTTAGTAGATTATATCATCAAACGTGGTAATTTACCTGAAAAACCAATGGTTGTTAAATCAATCGTAACTTCTGGTATGGTTGATGTTATCTGTGCAAAAAATAACGTAGACTGCTATTCTAGCTTTACAGGTTTCAGATTTATCGCCGAAGTTATCGACGGTAAAAAAGAGCTTGAAGGCAAGGATACTATCATCGGTTTAGAAGAGTCTTATGGCTATTTAGTAGGCGACTTCGCGCGCGATAAAGATGCTATCACTGCCGTAGCATTAATCGCTGAAATGGCTACTAGCTATGCTAAAAAAGGCATGACTTTAGTTGACGCTTTAGCTGCACTTTACGAAGAATACGGCACAAGCTTAGAAGAAACTATCGCTGTAACTCTTGCTGGTTCAGAAGGTGCTTCTAAAATCCAAACTATCATGAAAAAATTAAGAGATGAGCCAGTAGACGAAATTTGTTCTATGAAAGTAAAACAAATTCGTTACTTCAAAGATGGCTATATCTATGATTTCTCTAACTGGACTAAAATGGACATGGAAGGTTCTGACGTTGTTATTTATGACTTCTTCGATGGAACTCAATTTATCATTCGTCCATCAGGCACAGAGCCTAAAGTTAAAGTATATATCTTAGCAAATGCATCTTCTATGGAAGAAGCAAACAAAAAAGTTGCTGATTTAAGAGAATACTCAAAAGGATTATTTAACTAAATATAAAAAAGCTGTCGCAATAGTGACAGCTTTTTTAACATACTAAAAGGAACGATTTCTCGTTCCTTTTTTGCATTTATTTATTTTAATTAAACAATAACACGAACTCTGATAACGCCATTTTGTTCTTCTAATTTAGTAACTAAATCAGCAGAAATATCGCTATTTGTATCTATCATCATATAAGCATATTCGCCTCTAGAGCGATTTGCCATACTTTCGATATTAATGCCTTCTGACGCAAGAACTGAAGAAACAGACCCTACAACATTCGGAATGTTTTCGTGAGCGATACAACATCTTGTTTTTGCTCCTCTAGGCATTGATAAATCAGGGTAGTTCACAGAATTCACGATATTACCGTTTTCTAAGAAGTCAGCCACTTGATTTACAGCCATAACAGCACAATTTTCTTCACTCTCTGGAGTTGATGCCCCTAAATGAGGAATATTTATAATTTTATCGCATTCGATAGTTTTTGCATTTGGAAAATCAGTAACATAACTTGCGATTTTACCATTATTTAGCGCTTCGATAATTGCATCATCATCAACTAAACCACCACGAGCAAAGTTCATAACAGTAGCAGTTGGTTTCATAAGCTCTAACATTTCAGCATTAACTGTGTGTTTTGTGTCCTTATTAAATGGAATATGTACTGTGATATAGTCACACTCTGCGAAAATTTGTTTCATATCAGCAACATAATTTACCTCTTTTTTAAGGTTCCAAGCTGCATTAATTGAAATATATGGGTCATAACCATAAACCTCTAAGCCTAAAGATTTACAAGCATTTGCAACTAAAACACCGATTGCGCCTAGTCCTAAAACACCAATTTTTTTGCCTGAAATTTCAGGTCCTACAAATTGCGCTTTGCCTTTTTCAACTAAAGCTTCAACTTCGTCACCTTTGCCTTTTAATGTAGAAGACCATTCGATACCTTTGTGCATATTTCTAGCAGAAAGCACCATAGAACCTAAAACTAATTCTTTAACAGCATTAGCATTAGCACCAGGAGTATTGAAAACAACGATACCCTCTTTTGCACATCTGTCAAGTGGGATATTATTAACACCAGCACCAGCTCTTGCGATACACTGTACGCTTTTTTCAAAAACTTCATCGTGTAATTTTGCAGATCTTACTAACATTGCGTCTGCATTTTGCATATCTTCTGCACAAACATAATCGTCTGAAAATAAAGACAGCCCATTTTTAGATATTTTATTTACTAACTTGATATTCATTAACCGTTCTCCTGTTCAAATTTTCTCATAAATTCAACTAAACGAACAATACCTTCTCTTGGCATTGCGTTATAGATTGACGCACGCATACCGCCAACGCTTCTATGTCCTTTGATGTTTTCAAAACCATTTGCAGTACATTCTTTAACAAATTTTGCGTCCATATCGTTGTCGCCAGTTACAAAAGTAACGTTCATCATAGAGCGACACTCTTTTTTTGTTGGGCACTTGAAAAGTTTAGAATTATCGATGAAATCGTATAAAAGACCAGCTTTTTCTACATTGATTTCTTCCATTTTTTCAATACCACCTAAGTTTTCAATCCACTCTAAAACTAGGCCTATCATATAGATACCATACGTTGGAGGTGTGTTATACATAGAACCATTTTCAGCCATAGCTTTATAGTCTAAAATAACTGGAGTGAATGGTTTTGCATTACCGATTAAATCTTTACGAACGATAACAACGCAAACGCCAGCAGGACCCATATTTTTTTGAGCACCAGCATAAATTACTCCATATTTCGAAACATCGATTTTTTCAGATAAAATGCTAGAAGACATATCCGCAACGATTGGCACACCATTTGTTTCTGGGATATAGTTCCATTTTGTTCCGAAAATTGTATTATTGTGGCATAAGTGCACATAATCTGCACCTTCTGTTAATTTTAATTGTTCTTGAGTTGGGATATATGTAAAATTCTCATCTTTTGAAGATGCAGCGACATTCATTTCGCCGTATTTTGTTGCTTCTTCATAAGCTTTTTTTGAAAATTGACCAGAAACAACATAGTCTGCTTTGCCGTTTACAGCTAAGTTTAATGGAATAGCTGCGAATTGACCAGACGCACCACCTTGGAAATATAGAACTTCATAATTATCTGGGATAGATAAAACGCGTCTTAATCTCTCTGTTGTTTTGTTAATGATAGATTCGTAAACTTTGGATCTGTGGCTCATCTCCATAACCGACATACCTGAACCTTCATAATTTAACATTTGCTCGGATGCTTTCTCTAAAACCCACTCAGGAAGCATTGATGGACCTGCTGAAAAGTTTACTACTCTTGACATATTATTACCTCTCTTTAAGTAAAAAAATTTGCAAGGTATTATTTCGTACCTTGCAATCTATTATAACACACTTCATCGTATTAAATCAACATATTTTTTCAAAAATGTTGTTTTTTCGTATACATTTGTATTTATGAGAAATAACGCATGTGAAAATTGATAAATTTTTATCAAAAAATTCGTAATAATTATTCATTAAATACATTAAATATTAAATTTAATTATTACGAATTTTTATCCAGCGCAATTTTCACTCCAACATTTATGGCATTTATAATTTTTTCGATGTCATTTTTCGATAAATTCTCTCCGTCGAAAGTCAGATTTTTTTCGTGCGATAATTTAATTAAAAAATCATCAACAAGCGAATTTATATCGTTTGTTTTATACGACACATTTGAATTCAATTTTTCTTCATAACCTATCAAATAATCCACACTCACAGAAAAAATTTCAGCCAACCTTTTTATTAAATCATAGTTTGGCTCTCTTCTGTTTTGCTCGTACATACCAACAGCCGCTGCCGATATCCCTAAAGTGTTAGCAAGCTCGAGTTGTGTGATTTTTTTTGATTTTCTTAGTTCTTTAATTTTATCACCAATCATTTTTTCACCTCTTCTTTAAAAATTTGATAATACTATTATAACATACACGATTTGTAGTGTCAATATACACATTTTGTAATGTTTCGACAAATTGCAATAAAAATTTTTACACAATATGTGTTTTTGACTATTGACAAGAAACGAATTGTGTAGTATAGTATACGCAGAGATACACATTTTGTTTAGAAAGGTGGCGATATGTCATTCGAAAATATGTGCAAAGATTATGAAAAATCAATAAAAGAGGTTGAATTCGAAATAAAAAGACTAAATTTACTCATAGAAAATGAAAATTCACTCGAAATGAAACGCAAAATTCGTGAAAAAGTTATGGATTTAGAATCTATGCTTACACAAACCGTTTACATTTATCACTACATCAAAAATTTTGACGATGTTGATAGCAAAGTTAAAGGATTTATCTAATAATCTACTTTATTGTTATTAAGTTCTAGCGTTTTTAAATTAATAAACTCATTTAGATAAGAAATATCGTCAATTTGATTATCTGTCGCATAAATTTCCTCAAGTGTGACAATCTTTGATAGTGGTTTTAGAGTTATTATGCTATTATACGAACAATCTACCTTTGTAAGATACCTTAAATTCGCTAACGCGTTTAAACTAGACACATTATTATGCGAAATATCAAGATTTTCTGCGAAAGTAAGTTCCGAAAGTGCATTTATACTATAAATTTCATTCCCAGATAAATTAAGCGTATTTATAGATACAGCGCCGATTAACGGTTCTAAATCGATAATTTTATTATCAGACAAATCGAGATATGACAGGTTTTTAAGCGAACTTATGCCTGAAATTTTATCTATTTCATTTTTAGATAAATCTAAATAATTCAGCGATTTGTAATTTTCCAGGTTCGAAATATCATATAAAAGGCTGTTTTTGATTATTAATGTTTCAAGTGTTATCCCACTTTGGGGCAGATTATATATGCTTGAATTCAAAATTTTCACATATTCAACCTTAGGCATATTCAAAATTTCCGAAAAAATTTCCATAGAACAGCCTTTATTAATCGTAATCGACGTAAGCGTTTCGATTTTCGAAAGCTCTTTAAGCGTCGTTACATTCGAAATATTCCCAAGCACCAAAGTTTCAAGGCTACGACAATTAATGAGAGATTTTATGTCGTCATCAAATAATACTTCAGTCGATAAATCAATCATTTTTGCAGTATTAAGTGTTACTTCATTCAAAATATTAGTATTTTCAAGTTGCTCTTTTATTGTTATTTCAATATCAGTGCTTGTAAAATTCACAGGCGCTGATAAGTCTTTTATATCATATTCATTTGTGGAAACTTCGCTTATAAACCCTAAATTATCCATACAAAAGGTCGATAAAGTATAATAACCATCGTTTAAAACTATCGGGCTTTTGTAAATTTTGTAATCATCACCGTTTAATTTATAGAAAGTTTTGTAATTCGATGAAAGCGAAACCCTAATACTCTCCTCATAAGTCCCCTCTTCTATATCGACAGTAGGTGTATTCGGTCGTTTGCTTTTATACTCGTGATTTACAAAATCGCTATCTATATTCAAAGCAAAATTAAGCATATTATCATATTCAAACGAAAGTTCATACACCTTGATTTGCTTTAAGTATAAATCCATATTATCAGGGTTGTTTAAAAGCCCGATTTTTAAGTAATGTTTCGCTTCAGCATATTGTTCTTCGTCTATAAAAACTGCTACAAGCTCATTTATAGCTTTGATATTTTCGCTATTAACATCGACAGCACGCTTAAAATACGATATTTTATCTGCTTCAACAGTCGTGCCGACACCTAAATTATAGTAATAATTATATAATAGTGATTTACCAAAAATGCTATAAAAAGAAAATCCTAGAGTTATAATTACGAAGAAAATCGTAAAAATATATACAATTTTTTTATTAACCATATTAAACCTCAAAATATTTTTTATTTTAAGGATAAACATTTTTCATTTTTTTTATACGAAAAACTTTATTTTATATTTGTTTTATTGTATAATATATGTAGTAAATATTATACGATAAGTTAGGAGGTAAAATGTATTTGTTCCCAAAACTAGACATCAATAAGACATGCTGTTTCACAGGACCTAGACCTGAAAAGATAACAGATGACATCGAGCTTATAAAAAAATACCTAAAGGCTATGATTTTAGAAAGCGTTGCCGACGGTTATACTCATTTTATTACAGGTATGAGCAGAGGAATTGATATATATGCCGCTAAAATTGTCTTAGAATTAGAAAATGATTTCAACATTAAACTTTTGTGTGCTGTACCTTTTATGGACCAAGCAAAAAACTGGCCTTTAGAAGACAAAAACGACTATGAAGAAATCCTAAAAAAAGCAAGATACACCATTTGTCTTTCTGAAGAATATATTTCAACAATTTATTATTCAAGAAACCGAATGATGGTAGACCACTCTAGCCGAGTTATTACTTTTTATAAAAACTCAGGGGGTGGCACGAAATACACATTAGATTATGCAAACTCTAAAAATCGCAAAGTGATAAATGTGGCTGAAAAGTTAGAGCTCACTTTATATACATAAGCCAAAATTTAAGAGTGGGGAAAGTTTTTAGCCAAAATCCGGTTAAACATTTACTTTTCCCTTTCGCTTTGTTTCGTTACGAATAAAAAATACTATGATTAAAAATATATCACTCTAAAAGGAGAATTAATATGAAATATGACTTTTCATCGATACTCGAAAGAACAGGAAAGGACTCTATCGCATCAGATATTCCTGATTTAATCGATTCGATTAAGGCAAAAGAAGGGTTTAGCCGTATCCCTATGTGGGTTGCCGATATGAATTTTAAAACTGCACCATCGGTAAACGATGCTATTATCGAACGACTAAACCACCCTATCTATGGATATTTTTCACCATCCGATGAATATTATGCTAAAATTATAAACTGGCAAAAAATTCAATTTAACATAACCGATCTTCTGCCAGAGTACATCGGTTATGAAAATGGCGTTTTAGGTTGTGTGTCTACTGCTCTTAGTGTTTTTTGTTCTAAAGGTGATAAAATCTTGCTACATAGCCCTACCTACACTGGTTTTACAGAAGTTTTAGAAAATAACGGCTATAAAATGATTAGAAGTCCCCTATTCAAAGATGAAAATGACATTTGGCGAATGGATTTTTCTGATATGGAAGAAAAAATCAAAAAAGAAAACATACAAACTGCTATTTTTTGCTCTCCACATAATCCGACAGGACGTGTTTGGGAGCAATCTGAAATTGAACAAGCTATGGCGATTTTTGAAAAATATGACGTTAATGTAATTTCAGATGAAATATGGGCAGACCTTACTTTAAACGATAACAAACATATTCCGACGCGAGTAGTGTCAGACGATGCAAAAAATCGCACAATTTCCATCTATGCACCGTCTAAAACCTTTAATCTCGCAGGTCTAGTCGGCAGTTATCACGTTATTTATAATAAGAAATTGCGTGATAGGATGAGAAAAGAATCGTCTTTAAATCATTATAACTCAATGAATGTGCTATCGATGCACGCATTAATCGGCGCTTACAGCACTGAAGGTTATGAGTGGCTTTTCGAACTTCGTGAAGTTTTAACGCAAAATATGAATTACATTTTTGACTTCTTTAAAAATAAAGTAGATGGAATTGAAGTTTCAAAACCAGAAGGAACTTATTTAATATTCATAGATTGCAAGAAATGGCTTGAAAATAATGATAAAACATTAGACGAACTACTTCAAAAAGGCTATGAATATGGCGTTATATGGCAAGATGGAAGAAAATTTCATTTCGAAAACTGTATTCGTTTAAATTTTGCAATGCCATTTGAGCAACTAAAAGAAGCATTAGACAGACTAGAAAAATATGTATTTAACTAAAAATAAGGCGAAAATCTCTCAAATCGGAGATTTTCGCCTTTTATTATTTATTTGTGATGTAAAATTCTAATGTGATGTCTTCGTTTGCTTTGATATGATATTGTTCTTCAACATCAGAACCCCAAGTGTCTATTCCCCCAACTCCACGCATTTTTGACATAATTCTCACATGAGAATGTCCTGTCGTCGGAAGTTCATGCTTATGAGTTGCATTTTCAAGCTCTGCTTGAGAATTATCTAACACTGAGAAATGGAACGGTTGGTCGCACATTTTGAAATTAAGCTCATTTTCACCAGAAATTAGCTTTGTTTGATAGTTATAAACATGACAACCACATTCTTGTGGCACTAAATAATCGGTTGTTTCAACTAATTTTTTGTGATTTCCGAATGTTCCACCCTTATATCTGTCTGGATATGTTTCCCCAGAATAACCGATGTATTCATACGATGAAACTCTATCTTGAGTTATAAAATTCATTCCAAATAGAGGTAATTGTGGCAGGTTTGCACCAATTAACTTCGCTTTTACTTTAATTGTGCCATCAGAATAAACTGTGTAATAAACTTCTGTGTCAGTTCCAATTAAAGTGTCAAAAACAAAGCAAACTGTCATAAATTCAGCGTTTTCTTCCACGATTTTCACGTCTTTATGTCTAGAATACATAGTAGCATAGTTCCAAAGTCCCGATTTTCTTCCAAAACCGCTTGCGCTGTCATTTTCCGTAATCGCTCTCCAATAAGTTGGTTTCGACGCTCTATAAATCCACTCATAGTCATCATATTTTAGAGAAACTATTCCACCCTCTGTGTATGAGAAAATAACTCTGAAATTTTCACCTTTAACACCTAAATTGCAATCACCTTTGATGATTTCGAAAGATTTTCCTTTTCCTATTTCGTGTTTCACGACTAAATCTTCCATATTAATTGCATTTTCGGCATCGTGTTTTGCTCTTTCTAAATGTGTGCTATGCCAATATTTAACGTCTTGCATCGCAGGTTTTTCTGTTCTATCCGCAAAAACAATACCATTTCCACTGAAATTGTAGTCTGTTGGTCTGTCGGAAAAATCACCACCATAACCTAAGTATTTCACGCCATCTTTTTCTGTATAAATCGCTTGGTCCATATAGTCCCAAATAAATCCGCCTTGATAATTTTCATATTTATCAAGCAAGTTTATATAGCTTTCCATTCCACCTAAAGAATTGCCCATATCGTGCATATATTCGCATAAAATATATGGTTTTGGATGTCCTTTTGCTAAAAATTCATCAATTTCTGTCGGAGTAGCATACATTCTGCTATAAACATCAGAAATTTCGTAATATTCATCAGCATAGAAACAGCTTTCATAATGAACATAGCGACTGCTATCTTTTCGTCTAAAATAATTCGACATTGCTAAAATTACTTCGCCAGCATAAGCCTCATTTCCACAAGACCACCATAATATTGATGGGTGATTTTTATCGCGTTCAAACATCGAAACTGCCCTATCAACAACTGCATTTTGCCATTTTTTATCATGACGTGGAATATTCCAAGAAGGTTCAACAACCCCCATTTTTTGCCACGAACCATGTGTTTCAAGATTTGTTTCATCCATCATAATAATGCCATTTTTATCGCATAATTCATAGAAATACGTCTGATTTGGATAGTGACTGGTACGAACTGCCGAAACATTATTACGTTTGAAAACTTCGATATCTGCCTCCATATCATCATTAGAAATCGCACGTCCTTTCGACGGGTTCCACTCATGACGATTTACACCATTAATAATCAAACGTGTGCCATTTAAGTACATAACTGCGTCACGAATAACAAAATGTCTAAAACCGATTTTCTGTGAAACAACTTCCGAAATTTCACCATTTTCATCTAAAACAGTTATTAAAAGCGTATATAAGTTCGGTTTATTTATATCCCATAAAGTGATATTTTCTAATTTGTATTTATTAGACACAAAGTAATTTATATCGTTTTCAGCTTCTTCTACTTTGCTCTCATTCATAATTTCAAAGCTTGGTTTTTCGCTTAAAACAACATTTCCACTCATATCTTGCAGTTCAAATGTTACATTTGGCTGATTTTCCATTTTCACTTTAAATGAAAACTCACCATTTTTTAAATCTTCGCAAACTAGTGGTGACACCCATAAATCTTCGATATGCACTTTCGGTTTTGCGTATAATAAAACATCACGGAAAATACCTGAAAAACGGAAGAAATCTTGGTCTTCAAGCCATGCAGACGATGCTTTTTTGTAAACTTCTACGCATAAACGGTTATTTTCTGCCTTAATATATGGTGTTAAATCAAAATCTGATGGTGTGAAAGTATCTTCTGCATATCCCACAAACTCACCGTTTAAATATAGCGAAAACGCTTGCTCCACGCCTTTAAACGAAATGCAAACCGATTTATTTGAAAAATTTTCTGGCAAATCAAAGAATTTTACATAACTTCCAACAGGATTATATTCTTTATCTATAAAAGGTGGGCGAAGTTCGCAAACTCCATCCCAAGGATATTGTGTATTTACATAATGAATTTGGTCAAAACCATTCATTTCTATGTGCGAAGGTACTGGAATTTCTGTAAAATCAGCTAAATCATAATCATTTTTATAAAAATCTACTGGTCTTAGCGATAAATTTTTGCTCCATTTGAATTTCCAATTTCCATTTAGATTTTTGTGCAAAGTTTGATTATTCGCTTTTGCATCTGCTAAATTTTCGAAAAAATAATGGTCAGAATGCGCATCTAAACGGTTAATTCTATAAATTTCAGGGTTTTCTAAAATTTCTAATATATCGTGCATATTAATTCTCCTTTTTAATATATATTTTGATTATACCATACCTAAGATTTAAAATGTAGAATTTTTTTTGGAAAATATATAAATTTTTTTGCATATAAAAAAACCACCCGAAGGTGGCTCTTTTATCTATCTTCTCTAAAGTATGGCAAACCTAAAGCTAGAGGAGCTTGGCTTTCCTTTTTCTGTCTAATAGTTGTGAAAATTAATACCACAATTGTAATAATATATGGTAATACATCTAAAAACTGAGATGAAATCTCAACTCCGAAAATCGGAACATTTTGAAGTGTAATTCCTAAACCTCTTAAAATTCCGAATAAGTATGCACCGAAAATCGCACGAAGTGGGCTCCACGTTGCAAATATTACAAGTGCCACTGCAATCCATCCTTGACCCGATGTGATATCTTGTTGCCAACGCGGAACGAAAGATGTTGAAATATATGCGCCACCAAGACCACAAAGTGCACCACCGATTAAAATATGCACATATTTATATAGTGTGATATTTACCCCCGAAGCATCGGCAGCAGCTGGATTTTCAGAAACTGCACGCATATTTAGTCCGAATTTAGTTTTATTCATATAAATCCAAAGAACAATCGCACAAACTACACTTAAATAAACATAGATATTTTGCGCAAAAAATGCTTGTCCAATTACTGGGATATCTGATAAAAGTGGAATTTTTATCGCAGCAAAAGACGCCGAAAGTTCTTCACTTAAACCTTGTCCTACTAAAGCTGTACCGAAGAAATTTGATACACCAGCACCAAAAATAGTTAAAACTAAACCTGTAACTGTGTGATTTCCTCTAAATGTAATAGTGATTATTGCATAAATCAGTGCTCCTAAAGCTCCACAAAATGCTGCTGATAGCATAACAAGAGCTGGATTTGAAGTGGCTAAACCTACTGAAAATCCCATTACAGCTCCCATAAGCATCATTCCCTCGACACCTAAATTTAGATGTCCAACTTTTTCGCACATAATTGCGCCTAGAGTTCCGAATAAAAGAGGTGTGCCCATTTGAACGGCTGTTACTAGAAATAAAGAAATATAATCCATTAGTTATTTCCTCCTTTATCACGAATAATTTTATAATTTATGAAAAATTCCGAACCTAGCACGAAAAACAAGATAACACCTTGTAAAATTTCAGAGATTGTAGCTGGAATTTGAAGTGTAGACTGAATATATGCCCCACCTTGAAGTAAAATTGCAAATAAAATCGATACAACAACGATGGCTGGTGCAGATAATTTTGCAAGCCAAGCAGTTATTATAGCTGTGAAACCAAGTCCGCCTGAAAGTGTGTCTGTAAGTGAATTTTCGATAGCCGAAGCTTGAATAAAACCTGCGATACCACATAGTCCACCTGAAATCATAGCACCGATTGCAAGCGTTTTATATATATTCATACCTGCATATCTAGCTGTTGTTTCATTTTCACCTAGAACTGAAATTTCATAACCTTTTTTCGATTTTGTAAGAAAAATATGTATAATCACAACTAAAACTAATGCAATTATAAATCCTGAATGGACTTTTGTTCCAAAAATATTCGGTAAAATTGCATTATCTGTAAAAGTTGCAATTTTTGGAAATCCTTGAGCTCCTGGATCTTTCCAAGGTCCATATTGCAAATACGAAACAATTCCTGACGCGATATAGTTAAGCATAAGTGTAACTAGTGTTTCACTTGTTCCGAATTTTGATTTCAAAACAGCCGGAAGTAGACACCATAAACCACCCATTACAAATCCTACAATCATCATAAATGGGATTAAAATATAAATAGGTAAAATATTAAAGTTAAGTGCTACAAAAGTTGCCCCTAATGCACCCATATAAAACTGACCTTCAGCACCGATATTCCAGAATTTCATTTTAAATGCAACCGAAATACCTAAAGAAAGGACGATTAAAGGGATTGCTTTATTTAACATTTGTATCAGTCTATGCTCTGTTCCTGTCGAACCTACAACGATATCTGAATACACGATTAATGGATTTTGCCCCATAATTAAAATGATTATAGACGATGCGACTAAGGCAGCTAATACTGCAACTAAACGCATTCCAAGTGCTTTTTTGCCACTTAATTCGTCTTTTTTTACTATTTTAAGCACTTAAATCCTCCTTTTCCTTATGACCTACCATAAGTAAACCGATTTGTTCTTTCGTCGCATTTTTCGCTTCAACAATATCGATTAACTTACCATCGTTAACAACCATTAATCTGTCTGAAATCGATAAAAGCACGTCTAAATCTTCACCTACGAAGATAATACCAACGCCTTTTTGCTTTTGTTCGTTCAAAACGTCATAAATATTATAAGATGCACCTATATCAAGCCCACGAACTGGGTATGCAGTGATTAAAAGTTCAGGGTTTAGGTCAATTTCTCTTCCTAAAAGAACTTTTTGGATATTACCACCAGAAAGTTTTTTTACAATATGATGAGGTCCTGGAGTTGCAATATCAAATCTTTTAATTATGTCATCTGCAAGTCTTTTGCCCTCTTTGCGGTTAACAAATAGGCCTTTTGTTTTGTGATATGTCTTTAAAATTACATTATCGATAATGTCCATAGACGCAACAAGACCCATACCTAATCTATCTTCTGGGATAAAGCTCATCGAAATGCCACGTTTAATAATATCTCTTGGAGATAATTTTGTGATACTTTCATCTTTGAAAACAATATCACCCTCAGTTACTTTTTTAAGTCCTGCGATTGCTTCGCAAAGCTCTTTTTGACCAGAACCTGCAATGCCAGCAATTCCTAAAATTTCACCAGAATTTAATATGAAACTGATATCTTCTAGCGCGTGTACACCTTCGTAATCAGTAATTGTAAGATTTTTAACTTCTAAAATAGGATGTTTTATGCTAGGGTCAACCTCTGGGCGTGGGATATTTAGGTCGATAGCACGTCCAACCATAAGCTCTGTAAGCTCATTTGGATTAGTTTCTTTTGTTTTAAGCGTGCCAATACACTCGCCTTTTCTTAAAACAGTAACATCGTCAGAAATTTCCATAACTTCGTTCATTTTATGCGAAATAATAACAACTGCACAGCCTGCTTTCGCCATATTACGAACGATTTCAAATAAAACTTCTATTTCTTGTGGTGTTAAAACTGCTGTCGGCTCGTCTAAAATAAGAAGGTTTGCACCTTTGTATAATACTTTCAAAATCTCAACAGTTTGTTTTTCTGAAACTGACATTTGGTAGATTTTTTTGTTTAAATCGATTTTTAGACCGTATTTTTCACAAATATTATCAAGTTTCGCCGTTCTATCTTTATTATTAATGAAAATTGACCCACTGTCACCTAAAATAATATTTTCTTTCGCCGTTAGCACATCAACCAATTTAAAATGCTGATGAACCATTCCAACGCCTTTAACAATAGCATCTCTAGGTGATTTAAAACTTGTTTCTTTATTGTCGATTAAAATTTTTCCTGTATCAGGTTTATATATGCCTGAAAGCATATTCATAAGTGTTGATTTTCCAGAACCATTTTCACCCAAAAGTGCATGAACTTTGCCACATTCGATGTTTATAGACACATCTTTATTTGCAATGACACTACCGAATTTCTTGGTAATATGCTCTAAAACAACATTTTTAGTAATCGCCATTTTATCCTCCTGTGTAATTTTTCTTATATTATAATTTTTTTAAAACGCCGAAAAGAAGTTTTGAGAAAACTCAAAACTTCTTTGGTAATTTTTAATGACTATTGTGGGATTGTTCCAACAACATTATCAACGAAGAAATCGAATGCTAAAATTTCAGCATCTGTCATATCAACGCCTTCAGCAACTTTTTCGTTACCTTCGTTATCCATGATAGGACCTGTAAATACATATAAAGAACCGTCTAAGATTGCAGCTTCTGCAGTAGCAACAGCTTCAGCAGTACCTTCTACTACAACGTCAGCATTGATTTCATCAAGTGAAACCATACCAGTTGATAAACCTTCGTAGTATGCTCTTGATTCCCATGTTCCGTCGATGATAGCTTGAACATCTTCAGTTAAGAATGCACCCCAGTTAAATAAAGGAGCTGTGATGTATGCATCAGGAGCAGCGCTTTTTGTAGCAGCGTTATAACCAACAGCTAAAACACCAGCTTCAGCAGCTGCGATTTGAGGACCTGTTGTGTCACAGTGTTGAGCGATAACATCAGCACCACCGTTTATTAGGTCAACAGCAACTGATTTTTCTAAAGTTGGATCATACCAAGTGTTTGTCCATTTAACTTCAACAACAGCGTCAGGATTTACAGATTTTACACCTAATGCAAATGCATTAACACCACGAATAACCTCAGCGATTGGCATAGCAGCAACATAACCGATTTTATTAGTTTCAGTGTTTAAACCAGCAGCAACACCTGAAAGGTAACGTGCTTCGTAAATTCTACCCATGTAGTTTGACATATTGTCTGCAGTTTTATATCCAGTAGCGTGGCCGAAGTATACTTCTGGGAATTCTTCAGCTACGTTTAAAATCCAGTCCATGTGACCGAAACTATTAGCGTATATTACGTTACAACCTTGGTCGATTAAGTTTCTAGCAGCAGTTTCACAGTCAGCACTTTCAGGAACGTCTTCTAAGATGATAGTTTGATCTTCAGTTAAACCTAAAGCGGCAACCATTTGTTCTCTACCTTGGTCATGAGCATAAGTATATCCTTCGTCACCAACAGGGCCAATATAGATAAAGCCAATTTTTAAATCTTCTTTTGCGATAGCTTGTAAGCTTGATGAAGTTTCAGTTGTTGTTTCTCCACCTTCGTTTGCAGGCTCTTGTGTACATCCAGCAAGCATAGTTAGTCCCATAGTAACGGCAACTAAAGTTGATAGTAGTCTCTTTTTCATTTTTTTCTCCTTAAATTTGTGATTGCAAATAAAAAAAGGACACACTACTGCGTCCCTAAGTAGAACTTATAGTAGAATTATTTACGGTAATTCTGTAGAGACTCCCCCTCCATATTTAATAGGGGATTATACAAGTTTGCAATCTGTTTAATTTTCGATGTAATTTTATCACATATTTTAGTTGTTGTCAAGTAATTTAATTTAATACGCATATAAGTACAACTTATACCATATCAAAATTTTACTAAAATTATTTAAAATGCAGGATAGCTAAGCACCCTGCATTTTAAAGATTATAAATTTAGTAGAACTTTTTCAAATTCGTAAATATCTTCAATCTTCGTCTTAAAAGATGTCACAAAACGACAAATTGTATGGTTTTCATCGTAAAAACCGTCTACTTCGTAATGACAAAGAGTCTTTAATTTTTCATGAATTTCATTAGGAATAATTACGAAAATTAAATTCGTTTCAGGCTCGGATACAAATTTATATGGTGTTTTTCTGATAACATCTGCAAGCATCTTACCTGTCACATTTGTGTGTTTTGCTATGTCAAAATATAAATTATCTTTAAATAATTCTTCAAATTGAATGCCTAAAAATCTACCTTTTGCAAGCAATGCACCATTTTGCTTAATAATATGTCTAACTCCACTTTTTAAATCATCATTTAAAATAATAAGCGCCTCGCCCATTAATGCACCATTTTTTGTGCCTCCGATATAAAATGCGTCGCATAAACTTGCAATATCCTCTAAAGTTAAGTCATTTTTCTCGGAAGTAAGCGCCGTTGCAAGCCTTGCTCCGTCAAGATATAAGTACAAATTATGTTTCTTACACGTTTCGCTAATCGCAGTAAGTTCGGCTTTTGTATAAATTTTACCTAATTCAGTTGAATTTGACACATAAACCACTTTTGGTGCTACCATATGCTCGCTAAAATGCGAACGCACAGCCTCTTCAATAAGTTCTGGAGTAAGTTTCGATTCTGGTGAATACATTTCAATAACTTTATGACCTGTCGCTTCAATAGCACCAGTTTCGTGCACTGCAATATGTCCTAAATTTGATGAAATCACTGCCTCAAAAGGGCGCATAAATGCTGCTAAAGCAATTTTATTTGTCTGTGTGCCACCCACTAAAAGATGCACATCGGCATTTGGTTTGTTTATAACTTTTCTAATGATATCACACGCATTTTTTGTGTGTTCGTCATTTCCATAACCAACCTGTTGGTCACCGTTTGTTTTGATTAATGCATTTAAAATATTTTCATGCATCCCATCACTATAATCATTTATAAAAAATAGCATTTTATATCCTCCTAATCGCATACTGTTAGTATTATAATATAAAATACTATAAATATCAACAAAATATTCAAAAAACGAGAAGATTTCTCTTCCCGTCTTATTTTACTTTGCTGTTTTAACTTGCATAAATGCTTTTTTAAGTGCAGGATAAATTACTACTGCAAAAATCGTTGCAACAACAGCATTTATTCCAGAAGTCACGAGTTTAGATGAATTTGCAATAAGCGCTGGGACAAAAAGACTTCCCTCTAAAACTGTTGAAATTACGCTTTTTGAAAAATACAAAATAACATACGAAAATGCGCCTATAAAGCTTGCTAGAGCAATATTATTTAACTTTTCATACACTAAGCCTGCTAAAAATGCCATAATGAAGAAAAATGCGAATGTAAACGGTGCACTAGAAATAAATCTTGGGTCTGTTAAGTCGAATATCATCGAACCAAAGCCTGCTGCAAGCCCTCCATGGGTTTTTCCCAAAAGAACTCCGGATAAAATGCATAAAATATTTGCTGTTTTAAGCATTGTTGCACCTGTTGGAGTAGGAATTGAAAATCCGCCGAATTTTGTCAGTGCAAAAATCATTGCCGCAAATACCCCTACTAAAACGATGTCTTTTGTTGTAATTTTTTTCATGTGAATTTCCCCCTTGTTTTTTATCTGTACTTATAGTACAATAAAACTGTAACGTTGTAAATATACAGTTTTTTATTTTCACAGGAGTACAGTTTATGAAATCAATCGACTTTTTATTTGAAATCGACAGAAGTTCTGACACACAAATAAGCACACAGATTTATGAAAAAATCAAAGAAAACATACTTTCAGGCATCTATAATTCAACCGATAGGATACCGTCTATCAGAAAAGCATCCGAAAGTTTAAAAGTGAGTAATTCGTCTATTATTTCTGCATATTTCCAACTTCAAACCGAAGGTTTTATCAAAAATGAACCATATAAAGGCTATTTTGTGTGTAATATTACGCCAAATATCGCTTCTACTGACCATTTAGACCTTGACTACAAAGAGGATAATATCATCTATATCAACGATAGCATCGACAAAAACAGCTTTCAGGCGGATATTTGGCGAAAAAATTACAATAAAATCCTGTCCGATCCTAATGTCGATTTAACCGTTTTAGGTGATGAACAAGGCGAATACGAACTGCGTTTTGCCATTGCTAATTTCGTTCGTACGCATAGAGGTTGTAACGCAAAACCTGAACAAATCGTCATCGCTAGTGGAATACAAACGCTAATTTCTATATTAATTCGAACTTTAAAGCCAAATTACTCTACTGCTTTTTTAGAATATCCAGGCTACAAAAAAGTAGAATACATTTTCGACGATTTTAATTATAAGATAAAAAAAGTTCCTGTTTTAGACGATGGAATAGATATTTCTGCGCTTAAAGACAAGAAAAATGCATTAATTT
This sequence comes from uncultured Oscillospiraceae bacterium, assembly GCA_964370735.1. Classification (GTDB taxonomy): domain Bacteria; phylum Bacillota; class Clostridia; order Oscillospirales; family Butyricicoccaceae; genus CAYJLC01. The sequence continues at coordinate 30,711 of CAYJLC010000012.1, read as the reverse complement.
ACGTCAGCCCTTCTTATCAATACCCACTTGGTAAAATCATGACAATCGACAAGCGTTTAGAGTTAATCGACTATGCAAATCGCCATAATTCTTTCATTATCGAAGACGATTATGCAAGTATAATTCGTTACGATTCCAAGCCAATTTCCTCATTACAAGGGCTAGATTTGTATGATAACACCATTTTTCTAGGCTCTTTTTCTAAAACTTTTTTACCCTCTTTGCGTATAAGTTTTATGATTTTGCCGAAAAAACTACTGAAAAATTACTTTAATATAAAATCTAAATACACACATACTTCTTCAAAACTTGAGCAATTAGCGCTCGCGAAAACCATTTCTTCAGGCTATATGGAAAAGCACCTTAAGCGTATAAATTCTGTTTATCGTGCAAAAAATCAATCTATCACAAAATATATCAATCAAAAATACAAAAACCGACTGAAAGTATCAAACAATCAGTCGGGATTTCATATAATATTGAGTTGTAAAACTAAAAGGTCGATTGATTTTCTTAAAAATTTCAAAGACGAATTTTTGCTAATCGATATAATTGAATTTGAAAACGAAAATCTAACTTTTCTTTTCAGTTTTAGTGGTTTGGATATGGAAGAAATTCCACGAATTATCGATAAAATCGTAGAGATTTTAGAAATCTAATGTCTAAAATTATAAGTGTCATTCTTTACGCATGTGTTTAAATGTACAAAAATTAAAATTTGTGATGATAAAATAATTCCAAAAATAGGAATTAGGAAAAACATCGAATTTTGCTCTGCTAACAATATAGGAATTGAGAATAAAATTATTGCTAAACCATACGAAATAAGCATTTTTGCAATAGATTTATTATACTTTTTAACATCTGCTACATTATGTTTTTTTGTAGCTTTAATGTAAAAAGCAACTGGTTTTTTCGCAAATAGACATAAAACTCCGGAAACAATAAAAATCAAACCTATAATAGCACATACACTATAAACTAACATAACCTCATCTCCTTAAAATATCAGTCGATGACTATTTTAACGCATCGACTATGATTTTCACACATCTTTCAACGCCTATACTTGCTGTATTAAGAGAAATATCGTAATTTTTAGCAACTCCCCAATCTCTATAAGTGAAATTTTTATAGTAAATTTTTCTTTTAATATCTTTGTCGCGAATACGTTTTTCAGGGCTTTCTTTAGTTTCACCATATACTTCGACTATACGTTTTGTTCTAAACTCATCGTCAGAATGAATGAAAACATTAAAAACGTCGTCGCGTTCTTTTAAAATATAATCAGCACAACGTCCAATAATTACACATGAACCTTTTTCAGCAAGCTCCTTAATAAGATTGCTTTGCAAAATATAAAGTTGTTGTTGCAGTGATAGCGTTGGAGCTACTGGCGAAATTGCAGCTTGAGAAAGGTTGAATAAGAAACTATTTGTTGAGTTTGCATATTCTCCTTCATTTCTGATAAAATCCTCAGAAAAACCACTTTTAATTGATAATTCTGTAACTATTTCTCTATCATAACAAGGAATGCCCAGTTCTTTTGCAAGAAGTCTGCCGACTGTCCTACCACCACTGCCAAATTCCCTACTTATTGTAATAATTTTGTTCATACAAACCACCATCCTTTATCTATGTATATATTATACAATATATATGCGAATACGTCAAGCAAAATCGGCTATATACACTATATATATGTCATTAATTCCAGTTAATTTCCTTTTTATGGTTACCTAGTAAAAATTTATTTGCTTCTAAAAAGTGATTATTTCCAAAAAAACCTCTGCTTGCAGAAAGCGGACTTGGATGTGCTGATTTTAACACCAAATGCCTGTCATTTGTGATAAATTCAGCCTTTTTTATTGCAAAATTTCCCCAAAGCATAAAAACTAAAGGCTCTTCCTTCTCATTTAGAATTTTTATAACACCATCGGTGAACCTGCTCCAATTCAAACTTTTGTGGCTATTAGCTTGGTCTTTTTCCACTGTAAGCGTTGAATTTAGCAATAATACACCCTGATTTGCAAGATAAGTTAAATTCCCGTTTCGCGTGACTTGAGTTTCAAATTCATTGGCGATTTCTTTGTAAATATTTCTGAGTGACGGTGGAATTTTCACACCATCCATCACCGAAAAAGCCAACCCATGAGCCTCTCCTTCGCCATGATATGGGTCTTGCCCTAAAATCACAACTTTTGTGTTTTCATACGAAGTTAGATTAAATGCGTTAAAAATTTCATCTTTTTTTGGATAAATTTCTTTTTCTTCATATAAATTATCTATTTTTTTCATAAGCTCAGCGAAATATGTCGAATTCACTTCATTTTCGAGCATTTTGCTCCAATCATTTTTAAACATAAAATATCTCCTTTATAATTTATTTTAACATATTTTTCTAAATAAAGAAATATTTTTTTGAATTAAATTTCTCATATCTGTGAATACTTCTTTATATGCAAGGGAGGTTTTAAAATGTATGCGAAAGTTAATTTATGTGGTGTAAATACAGCTAAACTGACAGTGCTAACGAATGACAAAAATATCGAACTAATTACGAGGCTCCAAGCTGGTGACAGGTCAGTTAGAGAGCAAATTATCAGTGGAAATTTAAAACTTGTGCTAAGATGTATTCAAAAATTCTCGCAAAAAGGCGAAAATATTGATGATTTATTCCAAATTGGGTGTATCGGACTTATAAAGGCCATTGATAATTTTGATACATCATTCGGAGTACGCTTTAGCACTTATGCAGTTCCTATGATTCAAGGCGAAGTTCGAAGATACCTACGAGATAACAGTATTCTACGCGTGTCACGCTCGATTCGAGACCTCGCATATAAATCGCTGACAGCAAAAGAAACATTGCTAACAAAGCTTGGTCGCGAGCCAACTTTAAAAGAAATTGCCGAACTTTTAGAAGTAACTGAAAAGGAAGTTGCAAATTCCTTAGAAGCGATTTGTGACCCAGTTTCGATTTATGAGCCAGTTTATTCGAATAATGGCGATGCAATTTGCCTTTTAGAGCAGATTCGTGACACAAAAAACACCGAAGAGGACTGGATTGCAAGCATTAGCCTCAAAAAAGCGATTTCAAACCTTGATAATAGGGAAAAAGACATCCTAAACAAGAGATTTTATATCGGCAGAACTCAAACTGAGGTAGCAAAAGAAATCGGTATCTCTCAAGCACAAGTTTCAAGGTTAGAAAAATCAGCT
>CAYJLC010000012.1:26788-27429 GCA_964370735.1 uncultured Oscillospiraceae bacterium | reverse complement strand
AAAAAAGCCCCAAAAAAGGGGCTTTAAATTTACTCTATGCTACTATTTACGATTTCATCATATTCACTTTGAGTGATGATATTAAATTCTAATGCCACATCAACTCGCGATAATGTCCATAATTTTCGCTCATAATAACCTTTAATCATCAATGCAATTCTACTCACTTTACACCTCAAAACTTCCATTTAGCATTAATAAAAAATCAACATCTGCACGAAGTTTTTCAGTTTCAGATGGCAAATCTTGAATATCTTGTGCTAAAACAGCGTCATTTTCAACAATTTTTCCTTCAACATACTTATATGTATACCCTGAAATATTATTTCTCATAGGTTTTTCAAAATAATTATTCTGAGCATGAACATATCTGTCACCAAAGCCTTCATCTATTGCAATATATCCTTCTTCGCTTGAAAATGCCGACGAAGTAACTTGTGTGACCTGTCCAAATTCATCAACTTTTATTAGGACTTTAATAGGGTTTTCTATCATAATTATCTCCTTTAATATACTCTCGCATCTAAATCTATTTGTGCAATATCAACTACACTATCTTTAAAATATGCCCCATATTCAGATATACTAGCAATGTTTCTAATCGATAAAACTCCTGTTTCTATAACTAAATTAATATAAAA
>CAYJLC010000012.1:6445-26778 GCA_964370735.1 uncultured Oscillospiraceae bacterium | reverse complement strand
AAAATCACCTTCATTATAGTCTAATGAAACATTTTGTGACATTTCTTTTCTTGCATAGTAAGATACAGCTGGTGGCGTGCAATCTTCATTAGGATCAAGTTCATTAAATGCACAAGCATAATAACACTCGAAATCTCTGATAGTTGGTGTAATTCGAAATGGCAATTCCAGCTTTACATTTGCAGTAAATAAGCAAATTCTATCATAATTCACGCTAGAAATAATTTTTTGACGAACTGTTCCTGCGCTAAATCCCTTAATTCTCTGAAAAAAAGGGTAAGTGTTTTTTAGCGAATCATAATAATTTTCAAAGCTAAAACCTGTGCTCGCCCCACCAAGTTCAAGCTTTACTTCTGAAATTTCAATAAATTCACCCGTATTCATACCATTTTCAATGTCTAAAACAGAAATTTTAATCATATCAATATCTGACAAGTCTTGATTTACATAGAAAGAGAATCTTTCTTTATCCTCTGAAATTACATAGTTTTCGGAAAAAATCTCAGTTTTTATCGAGTTTTTGACAGCATATAGTTTAAATTTTGCATTTGTTTGCGTGCTAGCTTTTGCACCAAAACTAATAGAAACTCCTTCTTTTGCATCATAAGAAAACGGGATAAATTGATAAAATTCCATATCAGAAAGTCCACCATTTTCACACATAATTTGTGCTCCATTTGTTATTTTTTTAAGTTTATACGAACCATTTGCATCTGAAAGCAACATTGCCCACATAGTAGCAGTATAAGAAATTCCAGCAGAATTTACGCTAATTTCTTCGCCTTCTTGCCACACATTAAAACCACCATCGATGATTAAATTTTGATTGGCAATTTGATTGAAAATAGTGTCTAACTTATCCATATTTTCATTTAAAACATCGATATCGACGATGTCACTAGGTTCTGGTTTATTTAGTTTACAATATTTTGTATAAAGCATTTTTCCTCCTTTGTTTACACGTATCGTGTAGTTTGTACTTTTATAATACACCAATAATCTAGCTTTGTCAATAACTTTATTAATTTTCTTTTTTAGATATTCTCCATTCTATAAAATCATTAATTATAATTAAAATAACTTTAAAAACAGGCACTCCTACTAAAATTCCAATGAAACCAAAGAGATTTCCGAAGATTATTATCGAAATCATAACAGAAATCCCTGAAATACCTATTGACTTCCCTACAACGCGCGGATATATAAAGTCCCCTTCTATTTGTTGTAAAATTATAATGAATATCAAAAAAGTAATAACCTGTGGCGGATTTGACACAAGAAGTAATAAAATCGACGGTATTACGCTTAAAATAGCACCAAAAATCGGTATTATTGCAAAAAAACCTACTGTTATGCCAATTAACATTGCATAATCTACTCTGAGTAGTAATAACCCAATAGTGCACAATGTTCCTAAAATTACAGCTTCAAGCAATTGCCCTGTTATAAAAGATTTAAAGGATTTATTTGTGATTTTCCCAATTTTCTTTAAATATTCTTTCTTTTTCTCTGAGATAAAAGCATTTATTATCCGATTTAATAAATTTACAAGCTTTTCTTTGTTGAATAAAAAATAAAACGATAAAATTATTCCTAGTACAAAATTCATTGTGCCAGTAGCAAAAATTTTTGTAAATTCAAATATATTTGGTATTGTAGACACAAAAAATCTGTTAATGATTTCTATTATTGAATTAGCATTTATATTCAGCTTATTCCACACGTTTTGTGGTATTTTAAGCTTAGTTTTTATTTCATTTAGGTAGCTATCAAAATTTTCTAAATACTCATCGCTATTAATTATTAAATTTTCAACACTTTTCGTGACTTCAGGCGCTAAAAAGAATAAAATTGTCATAAAAAACAGCAAAAATATAAAATATGAGATAAAAATTGAAATACTTCGCCTGTGTTTTTGACGAATATTTAATCCTTCTTCAATTTTTTCTAGTGGTAAATTTACAATAAATGCTATAAAAATGCCAATAAAAATTGGAATTACTGCTGAAAATAGCCTGTTTATCATCTCAAAAACCAAGGCTAAATTCATGGATAATGCAAATAATAAAAATGTGTAAGAAATTAAAAAAACTGCTCTTTTATATGTCAAATCTTTCATTTTTCCACTCCTTTTTTCATAGATATCTAAAGTATAACCATTTTTTTATCTTTTAAAGGAGCATTTCTATGGATTTTATTATAAACGCTACCGACTTTTTGTGGAATTATCTTTTGATTTTTCTTTTACTTGGAACAGGAATTTATTTTACCATTTTACTTAATTTTGTTCAAATCAGATATTTTTTCACAGGTTTAAAATCAATTTTCGCCGAAAATACATCTAAAAACGAACTTTCTCCCTTTCAATCGCTTATGACTGCCGTTGCATCACAAGTCGGCACTGGTAATATCGCTGGTGTTGCCACTGCAATTGTAGCCGGTGGCCCTGGCGCCGTTTTTTATATTTGGCTGTCTTCGTTCTTTGGTATGGCGACTATTTTCGTCGAGGCATCACTTGCAAAACACTTCAAAAAGCCTCACCTTTCTGGTCCACTTAGTTATATTAATTCAGCTTTTAAAAAGCCTTTTTCGAATATTTTATCCCTTATTTTCGCCTTTTTGGCTATGTTCGTTATGGGTTTTTTAGGCTCGATTATCCAATCTAATTCCGTAAGCGAAGCCTTGTGTTATGCTCTTGAAATTAACCCTATTTCAATAGGAATTGCTCTTGCCATTCTCTCATTTTTTTCGTTTCTAGGTGGAATAAATAATGTTGCAAGAATTTGCGAGAAAATCGTTCCTTTTATGGCTATTTTATATATCACAGGATGTGTTTTCATTATTTTTCTTAACAAAAACCAACTTTTTTCTGCGTTTACTAGCATATTCGAAAATGCTTTTACTCACGATGCAATTTTAGGTGGAATTTCTGGAATTACAGTCAAAGAAGCTGTTCGATTTGGTTTGTCTAGGGGACTATTTTCAAACGAAGCTGGTATGGGAACGACATCGCATATCCACGCACTAGCTTGTGCAAAGCACCCTTGCAACCAAGGTATCGTAGCTATATTTTGTGTATTTATCGATACTTTTGTTGTCCTTACACTCACAAGTTTAGTCATTTTAACTTCATTCCCTGACTTTTCAAGCATTTTAATGACTTCTGCTACTGGTGCTAAACTTGCTGAACATACATTTGCTATTAATCTTGGCAATATCGGTATAATTTTCTTTGCAATTTGCATATTTTTCTTTGGTTTCACCACTATTATCAGCTGGTTTCATTTCGGAAAGTACAATTTTTCTTATATATTCAGTAAAAAACTCAATTTTCTTTATACACCTTTGATTTTGTGCTCCATTGTCCTTGGATCAGTTTTAAAAGTTGACTTAATTTGGCATCTATCTGATTTGTTTGCAGGTTTAATGATAATCCCTAACGTGCTCGCTTTATTTGCACATCGCTCGGAAATTTTACGTCTAGAACAAGAATTTCGCAAAAAATAGGCTGTCGCACGACGCAACAGCCCTTTTTATTTAATTATAATGATGATTTTACATTTTTTTGATAGTTTTTACTTCCTTGTTTTTGTTTGTTGTTCAAGTTCACTATGCAAATTACTATCAAAAATTGTGTATGCATTTTTTCCTTTTGACTTCGAATTATACATCGCAAGGTCGGCATTATGGAACAGAGTTTCAAACTCGTTACCGTCTTTATAGCCGTAAGCAATACCAATACTACTCGATATTTCTATATCAACACCATTTTTAGCGTGATATTTTTTGTTTAACACTTTACACAACGCTTTCGCTTTTGCAGAAATAATCTCCTCGTTACAAGTGTCAAGCAAAAATACTACAAATTCATCGCCGCCAATTCTACCGACTAAATCTTTGCTTCTAAAAATACTTGAAATACTATGCGCAACTTCCATTAATACTTCGTCGCCGGCACTATGGCCCATATTGTCATTTATACTTTTAAAATTATCAAGGTCGAGCATATAGAGTGCCCCTATTTTGCCTTTTTTCAGATGCTCATTCACTTTACTTGCAATAGTAGCCTTATTGTAAAGACCCGTTAAACCATCGCGTTCTGCACGATTTCTAAGTGCTATTTCTTTTTGCTTTTCATCGTGTATTTCGTCGATTGTTATAAAAGCGTTTAATTCCTCTTCACTAAGATGTATCAAATCAATTCGCATTCTATACCATAGATAATCGTCAGAAATTTGCATTACACCAGTATCTTCGTGGGTAGCTTCAATCTTATTGGCACGATATTCATAATTAAGCTCCATAATATTCTTATCATAGCACGAAATTAAATAATCTGTCGTAATATTCTCTATTAAAGAGATATCTTGAGGGTGAGTGAACGTATCAATTTGATACTTCATAAATGCATTAAAAGGTGGTAGATGTTCTGTCGGTCTTTCGATTGAATCCACCATAATTCTAGTTACTTTTCCATTAGTTAAATTGGCCTCGATAACTATTTCTGCAAGATTAAGGATTGCATTTGTAAAATGTCTATCTTTATCAATCTGGTCTTCTAGTTCCTCTGTTTTCAGCTTATAATACCCTAAATGCATAATTCTAAGCAATAGATATAGTATCAAATAGAAAAAAGTTAGAATTGCAACTACAATTACTATTTGCTGAACTGCAAGCTCTACCGAGAAATAATCGACATTAAACATATATGTGTTAAATGCCAGGTATACACTTAAAAATAAAATCAAAATAGCAGTTATTCTAGAAATCTCTTTTTCTTCAAATACTTCTTTGACTGTTTTTAGTGGTACAAACACTATAAAACCTGAAAGGGTTAAAAGTTGTAGACTAAAAGCACCAAGATCAATCCAACGAATAATGTCAATATTTGAAATCAAGTCGTACATAGATTTTTCTAAATACAGCGAAACCGAAGGAATTAATATCCCACGAAGAACGAAAAAGTGAATAAGCGAACCGAAGACTGAGCATAATATAACTTCAATTTTCGCCTTATATAAAATAAACATTTCAACTAAAAAGAATATTGCTGTAATCATTTATAAAATCATCGGATTACAAAATTCGATATTCAAAATCATCGGTGCTACAATTGCATTAACAATGCAAAATGCATACATAACCGAATTATGAAACCTAGATTTTTCTGACATACGTTTAAAAAGGTTTAAGTTTAAAAATGAATGCAGAAAAATTACAATAAATCCTACTAATAAAAAGCTGTCAATCAAACTTATACCTCCTTTGTTCAATTTAGCATTATATCCTATTTATATTATACTATATATCTAAAAAAATGCAATATCTATCGCCACTATTAACAAATATTTTATTATAAATTAACATACTTTGTTACTCTACCTATTTAAGGCTTGATTTAATCCTATTGATATGTTAAAATTAACTATATGAATAATCGAGGTATTAAATGAAAACTGATTACAATGTAAACTTTATAATTTCAACATTAAATTTACATGGATTTGAAGCATATATGGTAGGTGGTTGTGTGCGAGATATGTTGCTTCATAGACCAGCCAAAGACATAGATATTTGCACAAATGCGTTGCCTTTAGAAACGATAAATTGTTTTAAAAATCATAAAATCATCGAAACAGGACTAAAGCATGGTACAATCACGCTTATGCTAGATAAAACACCTTACGAAATTACTACTTTTCGCACCGATGGTGAATATTTAGATAATCGTAGACCTTTGAGTGTGCAATTTGTTTCTTCTCTTAAAGAAGACCTTATGCGTCGTGATTTTACCATAAATGCAATGGCTTTTTGTGAGAAAAAAGGTGTTATTGACTATTTTGATGGCAAAAAACATCTAAGCGAGCGTCTTATTTGCGCTGTTTTACAGCCTGACATTCGATTTAACGAAGATTCGCTTCGAATTATGCGTGGTTTGCGATTCGCATCTGAACTAGATTTTTCAATCGAAGATAACACTGCAAAAAGCATTCTGAAAAATAAATATTTGCTAAAAAATATCGCTTTGGAGCGTATAAATATCGAACTTTCGAAACTGCTTACAGGAAAAAATCCATACGCTGTTCTTTGCGATTATCGTGATGTTTTCGCTGTTTTTATCCCTGAAATTCGCGAAATGTTTGATTTTTTGCAACATAACCCGCATCATTTATACGACGTGTGGATTCATACTATCACAGCAATTTCAAAATCAAAAAACGACATTTTCGTAAGACTTGCACTGCTTTTTCACGACATCGGAAAACCTCGAACTTTTTCACTTGACGAAAATGGCGTCGGTCATTTCTATGGACACGCAAAACTAAGCCACGAAATCGCTAAAGCTGCATTAAAAAGACTTAAATTTGATAACAAAACGATTGAAACTGTGCTTCTTTTAATAAAATATCACGACAATGTCATAGAACCTACGAAAAAATCTGTCAAACGCATGCTAAATAAACTTGGTTATGAAAATTTCTTACGACTAATCGAAGTCAAAAAAGGCGACAACCTTGCACAGGGTGCTATTAATTTACAAGAGAGATTTGCCTCTTATGATATAATTATTTCCATTTTAGATGAAATTATTGCAGAAAATGAATGTTTTTCTATCAAATCGCTTGAAATTAACGGTAATGACCTTATAAAACTCGGATTTAGCCCAGGAAAGCAAATTGGAAATATTTTAAACGAAGTCTTTGAAAAAGTTTTAGACGAGAGTTTAAAAAACGAAAAAACTGAACTCGTTTCCTATGTTAACAATAAATATTTACAATAAATGGAGGTTAATTATGAACAAAAAAGCATTATACGACATAAGCTATGGACTTTTTGCTGTCACCGTAAACGACAATGGTAGGTCGACAGGTTGCATTGTAAACACTGTTTTTCAAATCACTAGCGAAGGTCCAATCATTGCGCTAAGCCTTAACCATAACAATTACACTCACAAAATCGTCTCAGAAAACAAAAAATTCGCAATAAATATCCTTTCTCAGGACACTCCGAAAGAAATAATTACAAAACTTGGCTATTTTTGTGGAAAAGATACCGATAAAATGCAAGATATTGATTTTTCACTCATAGATGGCTTAGCTATTTTGGACAAAACTGCATGCAGTTATATGATTTGCGAAGTTACAGGTATGCACGAAACTGCTACCCACGATGTGTTTTTCGCAAAGGTTTTAGAGTGTGAAAAATTATCAAGCGACATGCCTATGACTTATGAATATTATCGAACTGTTTGCAAAGGAACATCGCCGAAAAATGCTCCAAGTTACCAAAAAGAAGAACAAACTGACAAAGTTAGCTATGTATGTGATATATGCAATTATCGCATCGATAAAGATATCTCAAACGAGGGTGATGATTTTAAATGTCCTATTTGCTCGGCTGATAAATCGCATTTCAAAAAAATATAACATTTTTTCTAAAAACTGTTGTAACTTTATACAATTTCTAGTATAATAATAGAAAGAGTAACTTATTTTGGTTTATGAAAAGGATGCTTAGTATGGAAGAGATTTTAATTGTTGATGATAGTACACTAAACCGTTTAGCGCTTGCTAGGATTTTAGAAACAGACTATAAAATTATCGGTGTTGGTAGTGGCAAAGAAATGTTCGAAATTCTTGAAAAAACCGACCCAAAACTTATCCTATTAGATGTTATCATGCCAGAATTAGATGGTTTTGAAATCATCGCGAAACTTAAATCTAGTGATGAATATAGCAAAATTCCTGTAATTTTTATCACTGGACTAGACGATGCTGCAAGCGAAGAAAAAGGCTTTGCACTCGGGGCTATTGACTATATTGCCAAACCATTTAAAGCGAATGTTGTACAAGCTAGGGTTCGTTCTTATGTAAAACTCTATGAATTTATCCGTCAAACCGAAATGCTAGGTCAAAATGATGGCTTAACAGGTCTTTACAACAAAAAAATGACTGAAACACAAATTAGAAAGCAACTTACATCTGAACCGCCACTAAGAAATGGCGCTTTGATGATAATTGATGTCGATAATTTTAAAAGTATAAACGACACTTTCGGTCATTTATATGGCGATGCTGTTATCACGCAACTAGGAAATTCACTTCGTTCAATTTTCCAAAAAAGTGATATTTTAGGGCGTGTTGGTGGTGATGAATTTTTTATCTTTTTGAGAAATTATAATTCACTAGATATTTTAAAACACCGAGCCGAAGAAGTGTGTAGAGAATTTCGTAAAACATACGAGCAAAATGGTCTTACTGTGGATATTTCTGCGAGTATCGGAATTGCTACCACCGAAGATTCTTTTCTTTATGAAGAAATTTATAAATACGCTGACATTGCACTGTATAAAACGAAATCTAAGGGCAAAAATGGCTATAATTTCTTCGAAGGCGAAGAGCAACAAACAACTTATGTTTCTGCTAGAACAGAAATCGAACATGCAAGAATTTCCCATAATGACCCTGTCGAAAATATCAAAGATTTTAAAGACAATTTAAAAGATTATATGTATAATTTAGTCGAAGGAAATAAAATTGCCGAATATACAATTCAATCGATTTTGCAAATGATTTGTAAACAATTTTCTTTCGATAAAGCATATATCACAAAACTCGATTATGAAGACACCGATATCACTTGTATCTACAACTGGTTAAGTTCAGAAATTGGTGAAAAATCACATGTAGTATCGCTTTCTTTCGCCGAAATGGTTAAAGTACATGGTATGTTTGAAACCGAAAACCTTATCGTGTCAGCACCTCAAAATCATGCCCATATTTACTCAATAAAGCAAGTTGATAGCAAGACTATTTGCGTATTTGCGCTAAAAAACAAAAAAGCTCTTTTAGGCTATGTTGGATTTGAAACATCAACACCTACAAGTGAGTTTAATCCTCGCCTAATAGCTAATATCGTAGATGTTTGTCAACAACTTTCAACAGTGGTAATTAATCAGTTTTTAATCGAAAATATTCGTATTGAAAAAGAAAATATTCAAAGTATTTTATCGAATGTAGCTCATCCACTATATGTTACAAAACCTGAAAGTATCACACCTTTATTTATAAATGACGCTGCAATGCGTGCAAATGTCAAACTTCATGGCAAAAATTGCTTTAAACCTAATGAAATTTGCGAAGATTGTGTTCTTAAAGGTGCTATTAACAACAATGGTTATTTTGAACACGAAAATATTTCCTGCAAAGAAATTAAGTGGACAAACGGAACAAAAGCATATTTAATTCAAATAAAATAAATAAAAGGGACAAGCTTAATCCTCTCGGTTTTAAGCCTGTCCCTTATTTTAATACTCTAAAATGTCTTTTGAATTCATTTGTTTTGAATTATAAAGCACAACCATAAACGATTTTTCAATATTTTCGCATTTATGATAGTCAACATCACCCATCACACACTCGATATTAAAATTGCCTTCATTTGTACTGACAAAACCTTTAATTCGATACGCTTTATCTTTAAATCCATTTAACCAATTTTTTAGACGATTTAAGTCTAGCTTTTCGTCCCATTCAAATAATTTACGCTGTAAAATAATGTCTTTTGTATGTGTAAAACCGTCTTTTCTAACATGGCATAAATTTTCAAATTCGCTATAATCCACTTTAGCAAAGGTTGTTTCTATAATTTTCGCCTCTGAATTCAGTATTAAAAGTTCCTTTTTCACATCGGATAAATCATCAACTAAATCACATTTATTAATTACAAATAAGTCAGCAGCTTTAACTTGATTTTCCACGCAAACAGCAGTTTTTAATACTTTTTTGAAATTTTTAGCGTCAATAAGTCCAATAATACCACGAAAATCAAATTCTGTATTGTAATATACCTTCATTTGGTCTAAAATATCGTCAGAATTAAGTGGATCTGAAAGACCAGATGTTTCCACAATAATCGTTGAAACATCTAACTTATTTGCCATATCGAGTGCATCCATAAACAAATCTTTACGACACACACAAAAAATCGAACCATTTGTAATTTCATAACTCTCAATCCCCTGCGATTTAAGCACATCACTATCGACACCTTTCGCACCAAATTCGTTTACAATGATTGCAATTTGCTCATTTTCAAAGGATTTTGCAATTTCTGTAAGAAAAGTTGTCTTTCCAGCACCTAAAAACCCTGTAATTAAATATAATTTTTTCATTTTTCACCTTTTCCACTTTTAAACCATGCTTTAAAATTTGGATATGCCTCATAAATTAATGAAAATCCACTAATAATTACTAAAAGACCTAAAACTATATGTGAAATTTCAGATGTATTTGTTATAAGTGAAGCTCCGAAAATTATCGAAACTCCTAAAAATAGAAATCCGTTTGCTAACGTTTTTTTCATATTCTACTCCTCCAAAAATGTAACCGTAACTGCAAAACCCTCGGTGCAATCTGATTCTCTAAAATCATTTGTTAAATGAATACTCTCCGAATTATTGCCGATTTTTGCAAATAAAACTACCTCTTCATTTGGATTTATCTCAGTATTTTCGTAAAGTTCGCTCCACATTTGCTGTCTTGATTTTGTGAAACTTAAATCAAGTTCCACCTTAAACGAATGAGACGACACATTTTCGCCAATTTGATAATAATAGTATTCATTTTCAGTCATTTTAATGCCTATTTTACCATTGAGTTCGCCTATATCTAACTGACTACTTCCGTGTTCAATCCATTCATTTTCTATGTAAGACCAATAGTTAGCCTCAACTGATTTAATAGTTTCGTCTACATTATAGTCAAAAAATAAAGTTTCACCGTCAGTTACCTCCAAAATTGACTTTGTTTCTTCGGTAAATTCAGCTGGTTTAATCATCATAGTTTTGTCCGTTTCTGCACAAGCCGAAATAAAAATCGTTGCCAAACTTAGAAAAACTGCTAGTATTTTTTTCATATAAACATCTCCAACCATAATATAAGTAATCTATATATTATCATACCATATTTTAGGAGAATTTACAAATAAATTAATTCACATTCCAATTTGCATCTTTAAGCATTTTTTTAGCTTTCGCTACCGAAAAACCTCTGTTTTTTTCTGTTTCACCTGTTAAATCTCGAGGGTTTGAACCAGCTTCTGCGTAAATTTGATTTGCTCCAGAGATTAGCGAAATAATTTCTGGTTCGTGAACTCCCATTGCTCTATTGGGTTTAACACAAAGAACAGAAACAGCACATATTAGCGCCATTTCAGGAGCTGTAATTTCTCCAAACTCACTCATAGGACTATTTTCAAAGCAAATTCTACGCATAACAGCCATTACATTAACATTATAATCTTTTGCTCTGAAAATCTCTTCTACTATTTCTTCACTTGTGTGTTCAGGACCTATCGGCTCTACACAATAATATAATTCTAATTCGGCATTTTTTATAGCATTTAATGTGTTTATCCTGTCGTCTACCTTCGCCTCAGTCACAACACCTTCACCTAATCTGCAAATATGATATACACCGGTAATTCCAGCATCAGCAAGTTTTTTTGCATAATCATCGCTAAAATCACCAACATTAGCTACCAATCGTATAGTTTTCGGTATTGATTTTTTGATTTCACTAACTACTTTTACGAACAAATCTCTATCATATTCAGCAGTAGACATAAGAAAAATTTCATTTGCTCCTTCGTTTACAGCATCAATGGCTTTAATTTTAATATCTGATATATCCATAGTTTTTGAATTTTCTTCGTTAAAATTATCCACAGCTAATTGACAAAACTTGCAATTAACCGTACATGGTGTGGAATCGACACCTATTTGTGCAAAAATTACACCTTTATTATCAAAAGTTTTTCTTGCATATCTATTAGCATAATTTATTATAGTATAAAAATCATCGCTGAAAATTTCTGTTTCAAGCATTTTTTTTGCATCTTCTCTTGTTATATCTATGTTTTTTTGTATTTTTTCGTATATGTTTTTCATAAAATCACCTATATGATTATTTTTATTAATAGCAAAGGCGACCAACGGTCGCCCCTACTAAAATTTAAAGTTCATCTGAAATACACCATAAAAGGTGGTCGGTGCAACTGACTACATAACTTCGTTGATTGAATTTTCTAATTCTTCTTTGCTTGGAATAATCGAAGAATATTTAAGTTCGCCATTGATATAGATTGAAGGAAGTTGTGCAACACCCATCTTAATACAACGTGCGATATTTACTTTTTCTGTGAATTTGTATTCAACTACATCGATTTTATCGCCATAAGTTTCTTTTGCAACATTTGCGGCACCCATCATATAAGTACAAGCAGCGCAAGTTTCTGAGTCTAATGTGAATACCTCTACAAATGGTTTTGTAAGCGCTTTATAGTCTGGGATATCAACTTCAATGTCGTCGAAAGTGCCACCAGTATAATCAGCGATTAAGTTTCTGCATTGTTCAGTTTCAATAACAGCTTGACCAGCACCAATTGTGTTTTCTGCTGGAACATTAAACGGCATATCACACCCTGGAGAAATTATTAAATTATCGTTTGTAAGTGTGTCTAACAAGTCGATAACATATTTCATATTATCTTGTTGTGTACCATGTAGCATAGTAGTTGTAAGAGGAATATTTCCACCTAAAGCAACATTATATTTGTCTGTAATTTCTTTTGCAGTAACCATATTAACATTTTCGTCAACTGCTATACCATCAGGTTTTGTTTGGCACATAACTTCTATATTTCTAGTTGCATTACCACAAACAAAGAATGAAGAATAAAGCCCTTGCACTTTTATATATGCGAATAATTCGCTAAATACAGGCGACATAAATTCTTCGAAATGGTCTGAAGAAATTTGAGAAATCAGTGGGTCAACAACAGCAATAATGTGCATTCCAGCGTCTTTATAAGCATCAACCATAGCTTTTGATACTTTTAAGCAGTATTTAAGCAGGTTTGCAACATATTCTTCATCATCGAACATATCCATGAAAATATCGTTTCCACGAAGGTGAGATGCAAGCGTGAACGGTCCACAAATAGTTGCATATAAAGCGATATCATCACCATATTTTTCAGAAATTTGTTTCATAACCTTAGTCATTAAAGGAAGTCTACCGTCTTTCGCAGTAGGAACTGTGCAATCACAAGGGATTTCTGTTGTGTCAGAAAGTGGATGAGTTTTTACTGATGGAGGGCCTTCTTTTGCCCAAACAAGCTCACAACCTAAAATTTCAGCCTCTACTTGCAAATCGAAGAAAACAGGGAAACCATCTGGGTTAAATAATTTGATAGATTCTTCCATACCTTTAAGTATTTTAGCTTCATCAGTTAACATCTCAGTAGCGTCTGCTCCCACTAGGTAGCCTGCATGAACTCCAACAAAAGGAACCCAAGGTACTCTAGCCGTTTTTTTGTGGTCTAATGTGTCTAATACTAATTGTTTTCTGTTCATATCTTTTTCTCCGTTTCAAATTTTCTTTTTTAATATATCTCTATAATAGCAGATTTATCACCCTATGTTTTGTATTATTTTACTGTTCATTGTACTTTTTTACTTTGATTTTTGTGATTTTTGTAAAAAAATAGACGGAATAAACCGTCTATTATGTATAAAATTAAGATACGAATTTTAATGCTGCATCCGATGCAGTTGCTGCATCTGGTGTATAGCAGTCAGCACCTATTTTATCACAGAATGCTTGAGTAATTGGAGCACCACCAACCATGATTTTAACGTCATTTCTTTTACCAGCAGCTTCGAAAGCATCGATAACATTTTTCATTTCGTTCATAGTAGTAGTAAGTAAAGCCGAACAACAAACGATAGTTGCGTTGTGTTCTGATGCTTTTTCTACGAAAGTTTGAGCATCTACATCAACACCTAAATCGATAACTGTAAGACCTTTTCCTTCAATCATCATTTTAACTAAGTTTTTACCGATATCGTGAAGGTCACCTTTTACAGTTCCTATGATAGCAGTTCCACGAGCTTCAACATTGCCGTCTGCAAGATAAGGTTTTAGTATTGCAGTACCTGCATTCATAGCCCTTGCAGCTACCAATACTTCAGGAACAAATACTTCGTTGTTTTTAAATTTTTCACCGATAATTCCCATACCAGCTAATAATGCGTCGTCTAAAATTTGTTTTGCAGTAAAACCTTCTTCCAAGGCTTGAGGCACTAATTCTTTGATTTTTGGTGATTTACCTTTTTGTAGGTACATGCTGATTTCTTCTAAGATTGACATATATCGCGTCCTCCAATTTACTATAAATTATACTTTGATTATACACATTTAATGTTAAACCTTATTGTAATATTTTCTTTTTTTTATAATTTTTTTGTTTGTTTTATGAATAAAACCTTTTTTCCCTATACTTCCCTGGCGAAATTCCCGTCATTTTTTTAAATACTTTAGTAAAGTAGCTTTGGTCTTCAAATCCCACTAAATTAGAAATTTCAACTAGCGAAAGTGATGTGGTTCGCAGTAATTCTTGTGATTTTGTCACTCGTAACTTGTTTACATATTCAGTAAAACTAATACCGAGTTCTTCTTTTATAATCTTGCTTAAATACGAATTACTAAGATAAACATGCTCTGCAACTTCTGTTAAAGTGATTTTTTTTAGATAATTATTTTTGATATATCGTTGAATTTTATACACAATATCTTTGTTTTTCACTTCTTTTAAGTCTATAACATAGTCTAAAAATACATATACGATTTCCGTCACCCAAACACTTAGCCTGTCAATATCGTTAAAACTATCAATCGCTTTAATATATTTTGAACTAAGTGAAAAAAGTTCATTTGAATTTGCTCCTGATTTAATAATTGAGCGCGAAAGCAACACTATAAACTCAATAATCCTCGATTTAACAATGCTAAAATTAAAACTATCTGTGAGAAAAATATATCCTAAAAGATTATTTATAACCTCTTTTGCCTCACTTTTGTCCCCTAGCATAATAGCCGACTCGAGTTCGCTTTCATACTTCAAATGCACCCTTATATTAGATAAATCTGAAGATAACCCGTACATCGTACTTAAAATATCGCTTTGAGTTACATTTTTGTCTTCATCTTCATAAAATGAAAACGCGTCATAAATAATATCACTAATTGAATTTACTGCTTTCGTAGTAAAAACAGGTATATCAGGGCTTAATCCATCATCGTCTTCCATGCGCAAAGGTCCTGTAATTAAAGTTTCTAAACAACTTTTATTTTCAATCGCTATAAATGCATATCCACCATTGCAATAATAAATATACTTATTCCCCCATCTTTCAGCCTCACTTGCAGAATGAAGATGCCTTGCTAAATAATCACAGTTGCAACAATTTGTACAATGGTCAGGTGAAGTTTCAAAATCATGACCTTTCATGCTAATAATGCATGATTTCACCCCTGTAATATTAAAAATGTGTTTCGAAATATCTTTTGCGCTAAACATATTACCCTACCTTGCCATAATTTTTTATGTCCTAAAATTTTCCTATAATAAAATAATACAATAAAAAGTAAAAAAATGCTAGAAAAATTTTTAAGTATTTTGTAAAATTATATCATTAAATGTAATTAGTTGCAAGGAGTTTTTAATGGCTGTTTATAATATTATTTCAAAAATTCACGCAAAAGACTTTTTAATAGACAAAATGTCTTTCCCTTGTTCATCAAAGGGAATTTGTGGTAAATGCAAAATCAAAGTACATGGAAATGTTTCCAAAATCACCGAAAATGAGCGAAATTTCTTATCACAAAGCGAATTATCCGACGGAATTAGACTTGCATGCTTCACAGAACTTTTCGAAGGTTCAACCGTAGAAACACTAGACTCTCGACAAAATATACTAGGCTTAAACATCGATGGCATTAAATCCTTGAATGAAGAAAATATAATTTGCGCAATCGATATCGGCACTACAACTGTCGCGCTCGCCATCTATGATAGCAAATCTCAAACTGTTCTTTCAGAAATTTTAGAAGAAAATTCGCAAAAAATATATGGTGCTTGTGTTATTTCTCGTATTGAAAAATCTCAAGAAATAGGTGTTTTTGAGCTACAAAACACCATTATAAATCAACTTTCCTCTATGTATTCGCGTGCTATTTCTGCTGCAAATATTTCAAAAGTCGACAAAACTGTTATCACTGCAAACACAATTATGCTACATATTTTAGAAGGTTTAGACCCAAAAACACTCGGTTTTTCACCTTTTACGACAGTATCTTTGTTTGGAAGTAATATAGAAACACTAAATGCCTATCTGCCAAAATGCGTTAGTGCCTATGTCGGCGCAGATTTTCTCTGCTCAACACTTGCTAGTGATATGATACAAAAAAATGAAGTATCAATTTTAGTCGATATCGGAACCAACGGTGAAATGGGCATCTACAAAAACGGAAAATTAATCTGTTGTTCTGTTGCAGCAGGCCCTGCTTTTGAAGGTTGGGGACTTTCGTGTGGTTCGCCTGCAATAAACGGCGCAATAACACACGTTGACGGCACTGATGTTTCTTATATCGGCGATAAAATCACAAGTATTTGTGGTTCTGGAATAGTCAGCCTACTTAGCACGATGCTAAATCTCCAGTTAATTGATGATACAGGTAGATTTGACGATGAAAATGAAAATTTAGAATTAGGTAAACTGTGTGACGATAAATTTTACATAAAAAACAGTGAAACTTATTTAAGTCAGAAAGATATACGCCAAATTCAGCTAGCAAAATCTGCTATTTGTGCTGGAATTTATACATTATTAGACGAAACTGAAACTAAAATCCAAGAAATCGATAAACTCTATGTCTGTGGTGGTTTCGGCTCGCATTTAGATATTAAATCTGCTTGCAATATCGGACTTTTGCCTAAAGAACTCGAAGAAAAAGTTATTATTTTAGGCAATGGCGCTCTCGCAGGCGCATTAAAAATTGGTTTAGGTTATGAGGAAATCCCGCCTATTTATGAAGAAGTGGTTTTATCTACATCGCAAGTATTTATGGATTATTATGTAGATTGTATGATGTTTTAGGAGAATTTTATGTTTATTGAAGAAGAAAAACGCACATTAACATTAAAAATGGCTGAAAATGCTGGCTTTAGCCACTATGGTTATCTAGATATCGAAAAAATCGAATTTTTAACAGAAATTCGTGATATGTGTGCTGCCAACAAATGTGGAAAATATAATCAAAACTGGTCGTGCCCACCTGCCTGTGGAACTTTAGACGATGTTAAAAACAAAGTTTTAACTTATGATTATGGGATGATGCTTCAAGCCACCGAAGAAATGGAAGACGACTATGATTGGGACGCCATCCAAAGGGCATTCGCACGATGTAAGGAGAGCCTTTCTATCTTGCGCAAAGAACTTAAATCTTTAGGAAAAGATATTCTTGCAATTGGTGTTGATGGATGTAGCAAATGCACTACCTGTACATATCCAGACGCACCATGTCGTTTCCCTGACGAATTAAGCCCTAGCATGGAGGCATGTGGGATGTTTGTCAGCAAAGAATGTGAAAAAGCTGGTATGAAATATTATTACGGGCCACAAACTATGACAATTAATGCAACAATTTTTGTAAAAGAATAAAAAAAGCTGTCAATGACAGCTTTTTTTATTCTGTAATTTTAGATATTAGTAATAATAATATGAGTTAGTACTTAATTCTGCAAATAATGCTGCTGCAAATACAACATAAAGTACCACAGATAAAACTGCGCAAATAATTGAGAATATTAAAACTGCTTGACAATATGATTTTTTACTTGGGTGAGTATTTGTACCAAATGCCCAAACAAGTAGCATGATAGTTCCAACACATGGAATGCAAGTAACTAGCATTAAAATTAACCATTCGCCTAATGAAACTGGCTTATAGCTTTGTTGTTGATTATACATTTGCGAGTTGTACGGTTGCGCTGCTTGTTGGTATGGTTGGTTGTAATTCTGATTATAATTTTGATTGTAATCTTGATTATTTTGATTATTTTGGTTGTTGTAATCCATAAAAAATCTCCTTTAAACTTTGTACCTATATAATATCACAAAAATATCATATTTTCAATAGTTAATATGCTGGTTTCTCTGTTTGATTTTTTTAGATATCTAGACGATTTTTCAAATTTGAAATCTGCACTTTAACAGCTTTTTCAGAAGGACCACCATAGCTTGAACGCTCATTTAAGCAAGTATTTAAGTCAATTGCGTGGAAAATATCCGTTTCAAAGATATCACTATGAGCCTTATACTCCTCTAAAGAAAGCTCATCAAGTGATACGCTTTTTGCGATACATTCCTGAACCAAAGCTCCAGTAATATTGTATGCATCACGAAAAGCTAGGCCTTTTTTAACAAGATAATCTGCGCAATCTGTCGCATTTATAAATCCACGACGAGCCGAGTTTTTCATATTATCCGAACGAACTGTCATCGTATCAAGCATAGGTGTCACAGCTTTTAAGCACATAGTAACATTTTTAACACTGTCAAAAATCGCCTCTTTATCCTCTTGCATATCTTTGTTATAGGCAAGTGGTAATCCTTTTAAAACAGTAAGTAATCCTTGCAAATTACCATAAACACGCCCTGTTTTACCACGAATAAGTTCAGTTATATCAGGATTTTTCTTTTGTGGCATAATAGATGAACCAGTCGCAAAAGCATCATCAAGCTCGACATATTTAAACTCAGACGAACACCAAATAATTATTTCCTCGGAAAGTCTTGAAAGATGCATCATCAAAATCGATAATGTTGACGCAAGCTCCACGCAAAAATCCCTGTCTGAAACCGAATCCATGCTATTTTCTGTCGGCGCATAAAAGCCTAAAAGCTCTGCCGTCATCGCTCTATCGATAGGAAAAGTCGTTCCAGCAAGTGCTCCTGAGCCGAGTGGACAATAATTTGTACGCTTATAAGTGTCTGAAAGACGTTCCATATCGCGTTCAAACATTTGTGCATACGCCATTATATGGTGTGCAAACGTAATCGGTTGTGCCACTTGAAGATGAGTATACCCTGGCATAATAGTCGTTGTATTTTCTTCGGCTAAATTTACGATAACTTTAATTAAATCAAAAGTTAAAGTCCTAATTTCCTCAATTTGTCCTTTAAGATACATGCGAATATCAAGTGCTACTTGGTCATTTCTGCTTCTTGCAGTATGAAGTCTTTTTCCAGCATTTCCAATTCTATCTGTAAGCGTTTGCTCGATAAACATATGAATATCTTCTGCATTAGGGTCAAAATCAAGCGTTCCTGCATCGATTTCTGATAAAATTTGCGTAAGTCCGTCGACAATTTGATCTTTTTCGCTCTCAGAAATGATTTTTGTCTTGCAAAGCATAGTCGCATGTGCGATACTGCCTTTAATATCTTCTTTATACATAACGTGGTCGAATGAAATCGACGAGTTAAAATCGTTTATAAGTGGGTTGATTTCTTTTGAAAATCTAGCTTTTAAAATTGCCATTTTTTGCTCCTTCTTGTTTATTTATAAGTTAAAAGGTCTGAAACTGCTTTTCTTTTTGGGGCTACTGGTGTTTCATCAGGATATCCCATGCAAATCAATGTACCGATTTTTTGATTTTCAGGTAAATCGATTAATTTTGCAATTTTTTCTTCGTCAAAGTAGCCTTGAATTACAGTTCCAATGCCTTTTTCGAATGCAGAAAGGCATAGTGTTTGCGATGCTATACCAACATCGAACATTTCAAATGCATCTCCCTTTGGTGTTGAAAACGAACCATCACGCTCAAATCCCGAACGGCAAGTTACATAGCTTATAAGCATTACGCCAGCACAGCTTTGTAGCGCTTTTGCATTAAAATCAAAACCTAAAATCATATCTTCCGCGATTTTTGCAATAATTTCTTTGTTTTCAATATAGATATAGCGTGGAACTTGCGTATGCTTCCACGATGGTGAATATGAAGTTTCTTCAACTATTTTTTCTATAATTTCACGAGAAATAGCGTCTTCTTTAAATTTTCTAACACTTCTTCTACCTAAAATTGCTTGTGTAATATTCATTTTTACCCCTTTTCTACTTCACAGGTGTTTCTTACTTTACATTATAATTTAATAATCACAAAGAACTGTGACTTGCGCCACAGCTCTAGTATTTTAGTTATCTAATCCGTTCTTTTTAAGCATTTCAGCGCGAACTTTTAAAGGTAATCCAAATAGATTAATAAATCCTGCACTATCTTTTTGGTCGTAAACTTCATCTTCATCAAAAGTAGCAATTTCTTCAGAATATAAGCTATAAGGTGAAGTAACCGATGCTGGAATGATATTTCCTTTATAAAGTTTTAATTTTACAGTACCAGTAACAGTTTTTTGAGTTTCTTTAATA
>CAYJLC010000012.1:0-6435 GCA_964370735.1 uncultured Oscillospiraceae bacterium | reverse complement strand
AAACGCTTGAATTGCATCGCAAAGTGGAGTATACCACTGACCGTTGTAAATCATTTCGCCAAATTTTAAAGCCATCTGCGCTTTATAATGCGATGTTTCTTTGTCTAAACAAAGCATTTCAAGTTGCTCGTGGGCAGCATATAATACAGAACCACCAGGTGTTTCATAAACACCACGGCTTTTCATCCCAACAAGTCTATTTTCAACGATATCAATGATACCAACGCCGTTTTTACCACCGATTTCGTTTAATTTTTCAATAATAGCAGAGATTTTCATTTTTTCGCCATCAACAGAAACAGGTTTGCCTGCTTCAAAATCAATAGTTACATAAGTTGCTACGTCTGGCGCTTTTTCTGGAGAAACACCCATTTCTAAGATTTTATCATACATAGGCTCATTTGCTGGGTCTTCAAGGTCTAAACCTTCGTGTGATAAATGCCATAAGTTTTTATCTTTAGAATAGTTAGTTTCACGATTGATTTTTAGTGGGATTTCGTGCTTTTCAGCATACTGAATTGCGTCTTCACGACTTTTAATGTCCCAAATTCTCCAAGGAGCAATAATTCCTAGTTCTGGAGCAAATGCTTTAATAGCAAGTTCAAAACGCACTTGGTCGTTACCTTTGCCTGTGCAACCATGACAAATAGCGTCAGCACCTTCTTTTTTCGCAATTTCAACTAAACCTTTTGCGATAATTGGACGTGCAAAGCTCGTACCTAATAGGTATTTGCCTTCGTATTTAGCACCTGCTTGCATAGTAGGTAAAATATATTCATCAGCGAATTCATCGACTAAATCCATAATATATAGTTTGCTAGCACCAGTTTTGATAGCCTTTTCTTCTAAACCTTCAAGCTCGTCAGCCTGACCTAAATTGCCAGTAGCCGCGATAACTTCACAGTCGTAAGTTTCTTTAAGCCAGTGCATGATAACCGATGTGTCTAGTCCTCCAGAATAGGCTAAAACGACTTTTTTGTATTTTTTCATTTTAATTGCTCCTTTGCATAATTATACTCTATACTGTATAATATATCACATTTGTTATTTTGTGTCAATACGTTTTAAATTTTTTTTACTGCAAAACACATATTAATTTAAAGGCGATAAACATTTGTAATTTAGTTCAAATTATCCATCAATTTTATAGTAAATTATGTAAATTTTGCCATACAAAAATTTCGATATTGTGTCTATCAAAATTATATCACAATTATAATGTAAGTTCAATAGGTTTTTTTGTTAATTTTATCAGTAAGTTATAAATTTTTTCAAAACTAATCTATTAATAATACTTGCTTTTTGCGACAAAATATTGTAAAATTAGATTATAAGTAACTAATTTTTTGAAAAAGGAGATTTTTATCATGAGTACAAAAAAACCAACACTTAAGAGGGCTCTTTTAACCAGATTTATCTTGATTTTTTTAAGCGTCGCACTTCTTGGTGTGTGTGTATCGGTTGTTATAAGCTTTGTTACTAGTTCTAAAGTTTCTGTGGCTGAGTTTAATTCAGATAAAGGCACGCTTTATGGCTCCCTTATCTATCATTCAGAAGTCGCATTAGACTTAGACACCTATATCGAAACTGGGGATAGCTCTGTTTTAACCGAAAACCTTATTTCAGACACTTTTTCAACTTTTATAAATGAGCATCGTACAGACCCTAATTATTCTTCATTTATTAAACAAGTAGAAGATGTTCACACAGCGGCTCATACTGCTATCGATGAAATTTCATCAATGTCGCCGACTACGCAAAAAGCCGAAATGACAAAAATCTATGAGAGTGAATTTAAACCAGCAAATGATGAGTATAGCGCGCTCGCATTTGCTCAAATCAACACACTTTCTAATAAAATCGTTCAAGAGGAAGCAACCCTTGATGTTATTGTAAATATTGCTCTTGCAGTCGTTGTTATAACTGTAACAATTTTAGGCTTAGTTTGTTTAAATTTACTTGCATATATGAGTAAACACGTAACAAAACCACTTGAATTCTTTGCAATCGAAGTTAAAAAACTTGCTAAAGGCGAGTTAGATGCAGACTTCTCTATAAAAACAAATTCTTACGAAATTGATGTATTATCGACTTCGCTTACATCTTCTGTAAATGAATTCAAATCAGTAGTTTCTGACCTTACAGAAGGAATCGGTTGGCTTGCTCAAAAAGATTTCTCAGTATACCCAGAAATGAAATACCCGGGTGACTTCTCTCAAGTCGAAGTTTGGCTTGCAAAATTAATCGACCAAATTCGCTCT
Organism: uncultured Oscillospiraceae bacterium; assembly: GCA_964370735.1. Classification (GTDB taxonomy): domain Bacteria; phylum Bacillota; class Clostridia; order Oscillospirales; family Butyricicoccaceae; genus CAYJLC01. The sequence continues at coordinate 4,174 of CAYJLC010000012.1, read as the reverse complement.
ACTATGAAAATTATCAACGATACTTCGGTTCAAGTTAGCCTTGAAGCTGGACAATTCTCAGAAAGTTCTCAGCACCTAGCTAGAGTTTCTATCGAGCAAGCAAGCGGAATCGAAGAAATATCTTCTAGCGTTAGCAATATCCTTTCTAAAGTTCACGAAAGTGCAGAAAATGCTAAAAACGCAAGCGAATTAGGTGCAAAATCTGGTGATTTATTAAATGAAAGCACAGAAGAAATGTCAAGCCTACTTGTTGCAATCGCAGAAATCGAAAAATCTTCTACTGATATTCAAAAAATCATTAAAACTATCGACGATATAGCATTCCAAACAAATATTTTAGCACTTAATGCTGCTGTTGAGGCTGCAAGAGCAGGAGAAGCAGGTAAAGGCTTTGCAGTTGTTGCAGATGAAGTTAGAAATCTTGCGCAAAAATCAACTGAAGCTGCTAAAAACACCACTCTTCTTATCCAGCAATCTTTATCAGCTGTATCTAAAGGTGCTGAAATCGCTGGTAATACAAATGAATCTTTCAGCAAAATGCAAGAAAACATCAAGCAGGTTTTAAACTCTGTTGACAACATCGCATCAGCAACGGAAGAACAAGCCGATAACATTAAAGAAATCTCTGATGGTATTCACCAAATCTCTGGTATTATCCAATCGAATTCTGCAACGAGCGAGCAAAATGCAGCTATTAGTGCACAACTTTTAGAGCAATCTAAACGCTTAGATATGTCGATTTCAGAGTTTAAACTAGGTAAATAAGGAGTATTTCAATATTGAGAAAATTATTAATTGTATTGTTTAGCACAATGATATTTTTAACTGGTTGCGACACAGAAACCAAAGAGCCACAAGTGGAAACAGAGGTAACCGAGCCTGCCGTTCAGCCTGAACCAGAACCAGAAGAACCAGAAGAACCAGAAGAGCCGGAAGAGCCTGTAATCGACCTTGAAACAATGGACATAAACCCTTTAACAGGACTTTATGTCGACAAAGAAATTGCATACGCTCGTCCTATCGCAGTTTCAATAAACAACTTACATAAGGCACTCCCTCAAAGTGGTATATCGCAAGCAGACATTATTTACGAAGTTCTAGCCGAAGGCGAAATCACAAGAATGGTCGCTATTTCAGCGATGTTGACTCTGATAAAATCGGTCCTGTAAGAAGTAATCGTGAATATTTCACTGATTTTGCACTCGATAATGATGCAATTTACTTCCATCATGGCAGTAGCCCAAACGGATATGATGCAATTTATGCACGAGATATCGACAATATCGACGGCATAACAAACACAACTGCATTTTTTAGAGATAAAGAACGTTCTTCTATTTCAGGTATGTATGAGCATAGTTCATATATCACTTCTGAAGGTGCATACAAAAGCATCGAAAATTATGGCTATGACACAGAGCGCTCGTATGATGCAACATACAAATTCGAAGAAGCTGAACCTTTAGAAACACCAGTTGTTTCCAAAATCACAATCCCCTACTCAAGCTATCAAGTTTCTAGCTTCGAATATGACGACGGACTATATTACAGATATCAATCTGGTGATGCCCATATAGACGAAGAAACTGGCGAAACATTATCTTTTAATAATGTTTTAGTCCAATTTGCCAGCACAAAAGTTATAGACAGTGTCGGTAGACGTTCTGTCGGACTTGTCGGCAGTGGTGATGGTATACTTTATAAAAATGGTGACGTTTTCGATGTCACTTGGGAAAAATCAAGCCATAGCTCACCAACAAAATGGTATGTAGATGGCGAAGATATGGTTTTAACAGAAGGAAAAACTTTCATCTGTGTAGTACCAATCGGCCAAACCATAGAACAGTAATAATTTAAAGGAGTGAACTTTCGCTCCTTTATTTATTCGAAGGAGATACTTTATGAAAACAAAAATTATTATAGCAATTGTCGCATTACTAGTCATTATCGGTGGTGTTTTTGCTTATTTTAACCTTAATAACCAAAATATAACTGCTTATGTAATGCGTATTGAACAAATCATAGGCGATGTCACATTGCTAGATGAAAATAAAAACAAAATCGACCTTACTACAAGCGATTTTCGTTTGCAAAGTGGTCACATTTTGGAAACTAACATTGAAAGTATTGCTCAAATCAGCCTAGACGATTATAAATCTATAAGACTTGATGAATTATCGCAATGTGAATTCAAAAGCGATGGCAAAATGATAAATTTAATGCTAAATTCGGGCAGTCTTTTCTTCAATGTTACAAAACCACTTGAAGATGACGAAGTGATGAAAATTCACACTGCAAATATGATTACAGGTATTAGAGGCACATCTGGTTATGTGTATGCCGAAACGCACGATATTGCATATTTTACATTGCTTACAGGCGAAGTAGAAGTTGAAACGACTGATAACAGTGAATCTATTATTTTATCGGCTGGCCAAACTGCAAAAGTTACCACTGATAATGATGTTCAGCATATCGAAGTTATCGAAATTGAAGAAATTCCTGATTTTGTTGTCGCGTATGCGAAAGACGACGATGATTATCTTGATGAAGTTAAGCAAGCGACTGGTATCGACTTAAACCAAGTCAATGACGACGAAAATGATGATGACATCGATGATGATACTGATGATGAAAACGACGACAATGACGATGAAAACGATACTGACAATGATGAAGATGACGATGACAACAGCGATGATAATGACATAGACGATGACATCGACGAAAATGATGATAACGATGATGATTCGAATGACGACGATAACGATGTTGATGTCGATGATAATGACGACAACGACGAGCAGGACGAAATTGACAATGACGATACTGATGTCGATGAAGTCGAAAGCAATGACGCTGAATCTGAGGAAGATAACGAATCTCCCGAACTAGAAGTTCAAGAACCAGAAATTGAGCAACCAGATGAAGAACCAGAAATCGACGAGTCTGAATCAGTTGAACCTGTTGAACCTGAACAAGACGAAGAAACTCCTGATTTCGAAGAAGAACATTCTGAAGTTAATAGCTCCGATAATGACGAAGAGTCAGAATCTGAGGATGAAGAAGAATCTGATTAATAAAAAAAGAGGCTGTCTGAGACAGTCTCTTTTTTTACATTTTTGCTAACTTATTTGCATATATACTCGATGAAATAGCAGAAATCAAGATAAGAATAATCAAAATTATCGTTGATGCAATTCCACCTATTATAATAGCAGAAATTATTGTTGCTACACCAGTAATAACAAACAAAATACCTGCAAAACGCTGGCTTTTTGCCCAAATAAGATCATTTTTCATACTAGAAACCGTCCGTAGTCCAACTATTCCATTTCGCTTGCTTTTCGGCATATAATTTCCGATTATAACAAGGAAGATACCCACGCCAACATTTACAACTACATTTATGTCTATCGCCATTTTTTCTAAATCATTTTGCAATTCAATAAACGCTGAAATCATAATCGAAAATTGCATGATAGAAAATAAAATCAATATCCCAAATGCAGCTAACGAAATTATTTTTCCGTTTTGCTTTGCACTTTCAACTACCTTTTCATCATCATTTTGCTCTTTTTTCTTAAAATAGTAAATTAAAAAACAGAAAAACGCCGTCATAAATATAATTATAATAGGAAAAATAAGCATTTCATATTTCGAACCCCATCTGTCAATATTGCCAACTGCATCATAATGCACAGGTATTTCACTAGGGTATAACGTAAGTGCAATTAGGGTTATTAATAATGGTAGAAACGAAAGCGCCCAAAGTAATTTAATTTTCATTTTTTCCTCCAAACTGATTTATCCATAAAATCAACTCATCAAAAACGCTTATATTAAGCTCGTAGTAAATATAATTTTTCTGCTTATATTCTATCACCAAATCAGCATTTTTAAGCAATTTAAGGTGATATGATAGCGCCTGTGGTGTAATATTTATTTTCTCCGAAATCTCCCCTGCCGACATTCTACCACCTTTTAAATTTTGCAAAATATCACGTCGCAAAGGATCTGCAAGTACCTTAAAAATATTTCCTGTTGACAAAGTATCACCACCTATTTAAAACTTTCTTTAAATAGATTATACATCAACACACGAAATAAGTCAATACCTATTTAAAATAAACTTGAAATAGGTCGGTTGCACCGACAGGCTTTCTTTGGCTTT
>CAYJLC010000011.1:0-49577 GCA_964370735.1 uncultured Oscillospiraceae bacterium | reverse complement strand
ATCGCTAAAGCTTTTTATCCTCCACCAGCATAGCTGGTGGTTTAGTTGGACAAAAAAAAGAGGCTGTCGCAAGTGCGACAGCCTCTTTTAATATTCTACAAAAATCTACGTTTTGTGACTACGTCACGCTTTAGATTTTGATAAATTTCTTGTGAAAAATAAGTTTTTCACACTGTATGCTCTGGAAATTTATCAAAAAAGTGTTTCGCATTTGCGAATGCGACCAACCTACTCGTTTGGAGTGAGCAAGTTTTTAGAAAACTTGACAAACATTTTGTGCTATATTACTTTGGTGCGACAGCTTTTTTTAACCTAATTCCATAAATTCTCTAAAAATACCACTGGTCGGGCACGCTGTTCCGTCTTTATCAGCTTCAAAACACATTCCCTGTGGATATTTCTCTACAACATATCCTTCTTCAAAATATATTTGCTTTATTTTTTCTATATAACTCCAACAAAGCTCGATTTGTTCCCAACTAGAAAACCATGTGTTATCCGAACTAATCGCAGCGTATAAAAGTCGCTCATAAGCCTCTGGCGTATTCATTCTGAAAACTATATTGCAACTTTGGCAAAAATCCATGCTTGCCTGAATAATATCGCTTTTTTCACCTGGCTCTTTAATATTAAACTGAAGATAAACACCCTCTGTCGGTTGTACTTTAAAAGTAAGTGTATCTGGCGAAACGCTATCGTCTGCCGTTTTAAATACAATTACGATATTCATCTCTCTTCTAGCCATCTTTTTCCCTGTCAAAAGATAGAAAGGAACACCGTCGAAACGTTCGCTGTCGACATATAATTTCATACAAGCAAGCGTTTCTGTCTGCGAATTTTTATCTACACCTTCTGCATCTAAATATCCATCATACTGCCCTAAGTACAACTGATTTTTTATTAAAGCTTTGTCCACTGCCCTTAATCTACGCATAGCCTCGGCTTGCCTTTTTTTAATATCAGCAGAGTTTTTCGGCTGATCCATCGCAACTAGGCTTAATATCTGCATTAAATGATTTTGCATCATATCTTTCATAGCACCGGCTTTATCATAATAACCAGCACGCGTTTCAACGCCTAATTCTTCACACGCATATATTTTCACATGGTCGATAAAATCTTTATTCCAACACGCTTTGAATATACTATTTTTAAATCTAATCGCTAAAATACTTTGCACCATTTCTTTACCTAAATAATGGTCAATATGCAAAACATTCTCTTTTCCGAAGCTATTTATAAGTTTATCACTGATACTTTTTGCCTCTGAAATTGTTTCTCCAAAGGGTTTTTCAATCACGATTTTCGGAGTTCCGATACAAGGCAGAGATACTATTCCTTCGCTTATCACACCGAAAAAACGTGGTGCGACTGCATAATAAAATAAGTTTTCGCTTGCACTTCTATTGCAAAAAATATCCGATAATTTGCTATATTCACTAAGGTCTGTAAAGTCCATTTTGAGATAGCTTATTTTTTTTGCAAATTTTTCAAAATTTACCTCGTCATACTCAGACCTAATCGATGTTTTTATCCACTTTTTTGTGTTTTCTACAAAGCTTTCATTTGTAAAATCGCGTCTACCAATGGCAATTATACTGTCATTTTCATTAAGTTTTCCACTTTCTGTTAACATATATAGCGCCGGCATTAATTTTCTATACGATAAATCCCCTGTCGCACCAAAAATTGTGATTACCTTAGATGTTGTTCCACTCATGGTGATAAGCCCCCTCTCGGTCTGTGCTTTCAAATTTATGTGCACCAAAATAATCACGCTCTGCGGCTATTAAATTTGCTCCTAACTTAGGGGACGCTAGCTGGTCTAAATATGTTAAAGCCGACATAAAACAAGGAATTGCAATACCAAAACTCGCTGCCGACAAGCTTAAACGACGCAATTTCGGCAAGTTTTCTGCAATTTTCTCCACCATTTTAGGGTGAGTTAAGAAGTTTCTATCATAATCGCCATCGTCAAAAATACGCATTAAATCGTCTAAAAGCTCTGCCTGAATTATGCAACCAGCCCTGAAAATTTTTGCAATTTCCGAAAGATTAAATTTCTCAGAAAAACTATCTGATGCGACTTTCATCATCGCAAAACCTTGTGCATAAGCTACAATTTTACAAAGCATATATGCTGCAAACAAATCGTCTTTTTCTGGCAATTTTTCTAAAGTTCCTCTGCTATTTTTCAAATTTTCCTTAAAAAACTTGCGTTCAAAACTAAGATTTGACGTATTTCTTGCATCGACTGACGCCTGTATCGTCGAAATATTAATACCAAGTTCAAGTGCACTTTGACACGTCCACTGTCCAGTGCCTTTAGCACCAACTTTGTCTAAAATTTTGTCTATCAAGCTATTTCCATCAGGTTCTTTTTCTGATAAAACTGCACTTGAAATCTCCACAAGATAGCTTTTCGCCTCTGTTTCATTCCACTTTTCAAACATTTTTGCCATTTCATCATTCGTCATACCATAGAGCGACAAACCCATCAAATAAACCTCGGCTAGCATCTGCAAATCTGCATATTCTATGCCATTATGAACCATTTTCACAAAATGCCCAGACCCACCTTTTCCGATATATGCAACACAAGGGTCATTGTCTTTTTTCGCAGAAATCGCCTCTAAAAATGGTGCAATATCCTTATACGCATCTTTATTTCCACCTACCATAATAGACGGACCCAAAAGTGCACCTTTTTCTCCCCCAGAAACGCCAATTCCGAAGAAAACAATGCCAGTTTGGTCGATTTCTTCACTTCTTCTTATTGTATTTTTAAAATAAGAATTACCACAATCCGCTAGAATATCGCCTTTATCCAACAGTGGAATTAATGTTTTGATTTGATTATCAGTGACCACGCCATCAGGCAACATTATGATAATTTTTCTCGGTATCTCTAAACTTTCTACAAATTCCTCAACTGATTTACACGCGTTAAATTCGCTCAAAACCTCACTTTTCAGCTTTTCAGTCACCTCAAAAGTTCTATTATAACCAGAAACACGATATCCACGACTTAAAAAATTCTTAGCAAGCGCTTTTCCCATAGTCCCAAGACCAATTACCCCAATTTGACTTTTCATAATCATTCTCCTTTCAAAACAACCGAAATTGCCTCTGGCATATAAACCTCGCACACTTTTTCGCCTATTTTTCCACAATTCAATTTAAAAACACACAAGTTATCGCTGTCACGATTTACAGCAAGTAAAAATTTATCTGAAAAAATCATAAAATCTCTAGGATGTTTCCCACCACTTTTTTTAATTTGGACTAACGAAGGTATGGTATTTGACACATCAAAAACACTGATACTATCATCACCACGAGTGGAAACATATAGGAATTTTTCGTCTTCGCTCAAACGAACGGCAGCGATAGAATTTTTATCGTCATAGTCTATCACTTTACTGGAATTTATGATTTTAAAACCTTCTTTTTCAATGGTAAAAACTTCACCACTAAGCTCCGAAACAGCATATAATATATCATTTTTTTTTACAAATATACCATGCCTTACACCCGAACCTTTCGGAAAATTTATTTCTGTTTTAATGCTTAAATCGAAGTTTAAAACATATATTTTATCTAAATTTAAGCAAAATGCGTACAAATATTCGCCATCAGATATAACTTGATGACACCCTGCTTTTTCCTTAAATTTTCGTGTCGCTACAAGCTCTAATTTCCCATTTATAAATCTAATTTTCGAAACTTCCCCACTGTGGTAATTCGCAGTGTAAATATAGTCTGAAAATTTTGCAATATGGCAAGAATCTGTTTTCTCGTATGCTAATTTATCCACCAAATTCCCATCAAAATCGAAAACTGAAACACCTGCATTTTCTTCAAATTTGCAAACTGTATACAGGAATTTATCGTCTATAAAAATATATTTCGGCGATGAAATCTCGATAAAAAGCTCGTTTTTTTCAACTTTGCCACTGTTTTCATCAAATGTAAATTTATATATTCCTTTGCTTTTTCTTGTGGTATATGTTCCGATAAAACCAATTTTCATATTTCACCTCCATCATTTTTCCATTTTTTAACATATTTATTAAATTTATTTTAACACATTACTACTTATAAGTCAATGTTTCTCCATTTATCATATCTCTATTTTTAAAACTTATGCATATAAAAACTGAGCCAGATTTAATCCTGACTCAGTTTTTTGTTACATATTCGGTTTTTTATCTCTCGAAGAACTTTTCATCGGAAGTCCGTTATCATAATCTAGCTGACAAGGCTCGCCATCCTCATTTGGTCTTTGTCTTGTAAATCCATCATTCACCCACGATGCTATTTTTTCTGGTCGCCAACTTCTAGTTGCCCACTGATATCCTCTATACACATCACGCGTGTTATTCATATTATCAAGCAGAATATCGTGCATTTCATTTCGTTTTTCGGCAAAATCTTCATTATTAATCAGGTTTTTCACTTCATAAGGGTCATTTTTCAAATCATAAAACTCATCTACATCAAAAAGATTTATCACTAGTTTGTAATCTTCGCTTACACAAGCACGCATCATTTGCAGTCCACCAAAATTATCGTGGTCAATTTCAAAACGTGTAAATTCCACAAAAGCGTGGTCGTTTATTTTGGTGCTAGTATCTTTTATTTGCGGAAGCAAACTCTTGCCCTCAAGAATTTTCGGCAATTTTTCACCAAAATAATCTAAAACTGTTGGCACAATATGAATATGGCTAGATGGCTCAGTGACAACTTTATCTTTTTCGCCACCTTTTATTATAAACGGCACATTTGCAGCCTCTTTATACGCAGTAGGACCTTTGCTTTGCATTTTATGCGAACCTAGCATATCGCCATGGTCCGATGTATAAATTATAAGTGCATCTGGCGCAATTTGCTCTATTTTTTCCAAAACACGTCCAATTTCATAGTCAACATACGAATTGCAACCTAAAAATAGCGAAAGTGATTCTGTTGGTTTATTAACTTCTTCGGCTGTCATTTCTAATCTTTTGCCTGCCCAAAGCCTTTGAAGTAAAGGTTTTTCCGACAAGTCATCGTGAAAAGTTGGGTTATCATCGAATTTAAAATCTTTATACATTGTATTATATGGAGCAGGGCATAAAAACGGATGATGTGGTTCGTCATAAGATACTGTCAAGAAAAAATCTTCGTTCGCATATTCTTCTAGAAAATCTATTGCACGATTTGAGCATCTATGGGCAAAAGTGAAATCTTCTGTAATTTCATATGCAGTTTTAGGAAGTCTTGAGCGAACTTTATCCTCGTCAGTGAGTTCGTCTAAATAATTTTTCATGTCATACCAGTATTTTTCATTATATCCGTCGGCACATTTTCCGTATCCAAAATAGTCGCCTCCGTCTAAATGCCATTTTCCAATATAACCACAATTAACATCGGATAGACGCTGACCAATAGTCTGAACATTTTCGCAAAACGGAACTGAATTTGCTATTGTTCCATTAGAATGAGGATATGTACCAGTGAAAATCGCAGACCTTGCAGGGCCACAAACAGCTTGTGTGGTATATGCATTTTCATATCTTATACCGTTTTTCGCAAGCTCGTCAAGATTTGGTGTTTTCATCTTTTCGTTTCCATAGCAACCAAGCATATCTTTCCTTGTTGTGTCTGTCATTAGTAAAATAACTTGTTTTTTCATCCTGTGTTTCTCCTTAGTAAAATTTAGTTTTTTTATTAGTGATAAATTTGTGTTTTCATAGTATCTCTTTAGTATCTTTTATTGTATTATATAAGGATATAGAATAAATGTCAAGTGTATTTTAGATAATAATACAAAAAAATAACAATTAAATTAGCTTTTTTTGTATTTGTTAGATATAACTAAAATTCTTTTGTGGTTTTTGTCGAATTAGTAGAATTAAAAAATTCACCTAGTAAAACATTGACTTTTTACTAAATTCATGTTAAGATAAAGACACAACAAAACAAATTTTATTTTCGGAGGATTACAAAATGAAAAAGTCAAAAATTTTAATATCTGCACTTTTAGCTACTAGCATGTTACTTGCAACTGGGTGTCAAAGCGGAGAGGACAGCTCTAAAACACAAATTCGTTTTTCAACATGGGACTCTGCTGACAATTTAGACGAACAACAAGCTCTAGTTGACAGATTTAACGAAAGCCAAGACGAAATCTTAGTTACTCTTGAAGCTTATGGTTCAGAATATGATACTAAAATAAATGCTAGCATGGGTGCTGGCGATGCTCCTGATGTTATGTACATGTGGAACTACCCTGCATACCACGGAGGTCTTGAACCACTTGATTCTTACATAGAAAGCGAAGGTGCTGAGTACAAAGATAATTTCTTCGAAGCAGTTTTAGAATATAACTCATTCGAAGGTGCAACTTATGGTGTTCCTGTTGGTTTCTCAACTCAAGTATTATATTACAATAAAGCTCATTTCGATGCTGCTGGCATTGACTATCCAACTGCTGAATGGACTTGGGACGATGTTGCTGCCGCTTCTAAAACTATCACTGAAAACGTAGAAGGCGTTACTGGTTTCTCTTACAAAATGGTTCCTTATGTTTACGACTTTGAAATGTTCATGTGGAGTAATGGCACATCTTATGTAGATGAAGCTGGAAATTTAGACGGATATCTTAATTCTGACGCATCAATCGAAGTTTTAGAATTATTCCAAGATATGACATTAGACGGTTATGCAATCGGAACTTCTGGTTCTGGATATACTGAATTTTCTGCGGGTTCTACTGCTATGTATGTAAACGCATCTTGGGCATTAGGTTCTGCAACAGAAGCTGGTTTAGATTTCGGACTTGAAAAAGTTCCAATGTTCGGAGATAAACCTTCTGCAAGCGTTGTTTCTACTTCTGGTGTTTCTATGTCAGCTACTTCTGAAAACAAAGACGCTGCTTGGGAATTCATTAAATATTGGACAAGTGAAGAATTAAACGTTGAGCGTTTAGACTACGAACTTCCTCCACTAAAATCAGTAGCAGAAGAACACGGTGTATTAACTGACCCTCAATACGAATCTTTCTACGCAATGCTAGAACAAAGCTCAGGTTATGTTCCAACAAGTAACATCGCTCCAGAAGAATGGACTGATATCGAAGAAGAACTTAAATATGCATTCGAAAGAATTTACAACCCAAGTACTTTAGAAGACCCTACATTAGTTGTTAACGAATCTGTTGAAGAATTAAAATAAAGAAAAAACAAAGGCTAAGGCTCCTAGCTTTAGCCTTTGCTAAAAAGGAAGGTATTATTATGAAAAAACGTATACAAATCGCACCATATCTTTTTATTACACCATGGATTATTGGTGCGTTAGTATTTACTCTAGGTCCACTAATCCTATCACTTATAATGAGTTTTTATGATTGGTCAATAACTGGCACACCAGAGTTTTTAGGTTTTGGCAACTATATTGAAATGTTCACAGATGACAAACAATTCTATGAATCTCTAGGTATTTCGCTAAAATATGCTGCAATTTTCGTACCACTTAATATAATAATAGCTTTGTTTCTAGCAATGCTAATTACACAACCACTAAAAGGCGTTAAAATTTATCGTACAATTTTCTACTTACCAACAGTTGTTTCTGGGGTTGCAGTTTCTATTTTATGGAGCTGGATTTTAAACGGCGACTACGGTGCTTTAAACTACTTATTATCTCTAATCGGAATCGAAGGACCAAACTGGCTTGTAGACCCTGCCTGGGCATTATTTGCAGTAATTTTAGTTAGTGCATTCGGCGTAGGTTCAATGATGCTTATTTTCTACACAAATATCAAAGGAATTCCAAAAGACTTATACGAAGCTGCTTGTATCGATGGCGCTGGCGTATGGCGTCAATTCTTTAATATCACAATCCCAATCATCACACCTACAATTTTATTCAATCTTATCACTTCAATCATCGGCGCTTTCCAACAACTAGCATTAGTAATGCTACTTACTGGAGGCGGACCATTAAATTCGACTTATTTCTACGGACTATATACATACAACAACGCATTTAAACACCAAGATTTAGGATATGCAAGTGCCAATGCATGGGTTATGTTCATCATTATCCTAGCTCTAACAACTTTAGTATTCAAATCTTCTTCAACTTGGGTTTTCTACGAAGCAAATTCTAGAAAAGCTAAAAAGTCAAAAAAAGGGGGCAAATAATATGAAAATGAATAAAGTCACAAAGGTTATTTTATATGTAGTTTTAACTCTATTTGCATTATACTTTACAATGCCGTTTCTATATATGTTCTTTTCAACATTCAAAACAGAAACAGAAGCTATCGCATATCCTCCATCGTTCTTCCCAGAAGTTTGGAACTTCCACAACTATATAGATGCCTGGAACGCTCAACCATTTGATGTATACCTTTGGAACTCCGTTTTAGTATCTGTTTTAACAACTATCGGACAAGTTATTTCATGTTCTCTTGTAGCTTATGGTTTCGCAAGATTTGATTTTAAAGGCAAAAACTTATTATTTATGATTTTACTTTCAACAATGATGATTCCTTGGGACGTTACAATGATTCCAAAATATATGATGTTCAATATGTTCGATTGGATTAACACCTTAAAACCATTAATCGTGCCTGCATTTTTCGGTACTGCTTATTATATCTTCTTATTACGTCAATTTTTAATGGGTGTACCAAAAGACTTAGAAGAGGCAGCGCTTATCGATGGTGCAAACCAATTCCAAATTTATTCAAGAATTTTTATGCCAATAATGAAAGCTCCTTTAATTTTAATCGCAGTTTTCAACTTCTTATCAGTTTGGAACGACTACTTAGGTCCACTTATCTTCTTACAAGACAGAAGCAAATACACATTAGCTTTAGGACTTGCTTCGTTTAAAGGAGTTCACGCAACGCAAATAATTCCAATGCTTTGTATTACTGTAATTATGATTATTCCTCCGATTGTTGTGTTCTTTATGGCACAAAAACATATCGTTGAAGGAACAAGTGGCGCAATTAAATAAAGAGGGAAAATAAATGATAAAAGATATTTTTACAAACACAAAAAACATAGGAACTGACGATTTTTTAATCGTTCACGATAAATATGAAAGCGAAAAAAACCTGTCTAACGAAAGCCTTTTTGCATTATCAAACGGATATTTAGGTGTTAGAGGAGCTTTTGAAGAAGGCACAAAGTCTAGTCTTCCTTGCAATTTCATAAACGGAGTTTTTGATAAATCCGAAACATTTATGAGAGAGCTTGCAAACCTACCTAACTGGTTAGGGCTTAAACTTAATATCGAAAAAGATGTAATCGGCATAGAAGACTTAGAAATTGAAGGATTTTCTAGAGTTCTAGATATGAAAAATTCGATTTTATTCAGAAAAATGATTACCACTGACAATAGTGGCAGAAAAACAAAAATCGAATGCGAGCGTTTCGTTAGCCGAAATAATGTTCATAGAATGGGTATCCGTTTCTATGTTACACCATTAAATTACAGTGGAATTTTAGAAATCCAAAATATAATCGACGGTGCTACTGTAAACTTCCTAGACGCACCTAGATTTAAAGTGAAACACACAAAGCTTGTCGATAATTCAAAACTTTCAGAAAACGGTGCTTATGTTGAAGTTACCACAAGAGATAGAGCTCTTCACGTTGGTACTGGTTCGTATGTTAAAGTTATGAAAAACGACGAAGATATCGTAAAAGTTAGAACTTTTGGAGCGTATGGCGAAACTGCAATTGAATTTTTAGATTGCGATATTTGCGAAGGCGAAACTGTTGAAATCATCAAATATGTTTCAATTTACAGCGAAAGAGAAGTTCCTAGAGAACAAATCAAACAAAAAGTTTGTGATGAAATCGAGAATTTTATTGCAGACGGTTTCCAAGAAGAATTAGACAAACACAAAGAAGTCTACGCTAAAATGTGGGACAAAGCCGACATACAAATCACTGGCGATGACGACTTAAACAAAGCTATTCGCTTTAATATTTATCATTTAATGAGCACTGCAAACGAAAATGACGAACGCGTAAACTTAGGCGCAAAGCTACTTAGTGGTGAAGAATATGGTGGTCACGCATTCTGGGATACAGAATTATTTATGATGCCATTCTTTGCGTGTGTTTTCCCAAAAACTGCAAGAAATCTTGAAAGCTATCGTTTCAATTTACTAGATGCTGCAAGAGATAATGCAAGAGAAAACGGCTACAAAGGTGCAAAATTCCCTTGGGAATCGGCGGATGACGGCACAGAACAATGCCCAGACTGGACTATTCTTCCAGATGGTAGTTGCTATCGTTGCCACGTTGCCGAATATGAGCATCACGTAACAAGCGCTGTTGCATTTGGTGTTTACAACTATGTAAAAATCACTGGTGACACCGAATTCCTACACGAAAAAGGCTTAGAAATCTTAGCAGAAACTGCTCGTTTTTGGGCTAGCAGATGCGAATGGAACGCTGAAAATGATAGATATGAAATAACAAATGTAACTGGTCCTGACGAATGGCACGAACCAGTAAACAACAATTTATATACAAATTATCTTGCAAAATGGAATATTAAATACGTTATAAACCTTCTTTCTGAGCTTGAAAATGACCATAATGACGTTTATAACTCGCTAAAAACAAAAATTAACTTTACACACGAAGAAATCGAATCTTGGGATAATATCGCTGATAAGATTTACCTTCCGACAGCGAATGAAGATGGCATTTTAGAACAATTTGAAGGCTATTTCGATTTACTTGACGTGACTATCGAAGAATATGATGAAAATGATTGGCCGAAAAGACCAAAAATTTTATCAGAAGTAAAAAGAGCCGAAACGCAAGTAATAAAACAAGCCGATGTTGTAATGCTTATGCATCTTTTAGGCGAAAAGTTCGACAAAGAAACGACAGAAAAAAATTATCATTACTACGAAAAACGTGCATTACATGGCTCGTCATTAAGCCCAAGCGTTTACTCAGTTATGGGGCTTAAAGTTGGCGATTCTAGTAAAGCATATCGTTATTTAAGACGTGCAGCGTTCATTGATTTAATCGATTTACAAAAAAATACTCGTGAAGGTATACACGCTGCGAATGCTGGTGGTGTATGGCAAACAGTAGTGTTCGGTTTTGCTGGTGTGAATATTTTAGAAGACGGAACTTTCACTGTGAAACCGAATTTACCAAAAGAATGGAAAAATTTATCGTTCAAACTAGATGTTCGTGGAAAAACCTATAATATCGACATAAACGGTGAAAACGAAGCAATAATCAAAGAAATATAGAGGAATAAAATGAAATATAAAGCAATAATTTTTGATTTAGATGGTGTTATTTGCCATACAGACGAATATCATTACAAGGCTTGGAAAAAGATTTCCGACGAAATCGGTATATATTTCGACCGAGAAATAAATAATCGCCTAAGAGGTGTCAGCCGAGCAGAAAGTTTTGAAATTATTCTTGAAAAATACGACGGAACGCTTACTTCTGAGCAAAAAAACGAATGGCTTGAGATAAAAAACAACTATTATAAAGAATATTTAGAAGAAATGACCGAAAAAGATGTTACCAAAGAAGTTGTTGATACTCTTAATACTCTTCGCGAAAAAGGTTTAACTCTTGCTATCGGTTCTTCGAGCAAAAATGCTAGATTTATTTTAGGGAAATTAGGAATTACTGAACTTTTTAAAGCTATTTCTGACGGAAATAACATCACAAATTCAAAACCAGACCCAGAAGTATTCATCAAAGCTGCCGAGATGATACACGAGCAGGCTGAATATTGCTTAGTTGTTGAAGATGCTGTGGCCGGTGTTGAAGCTGCGATTGCTGCAAAAATGGACTCGGCTGCTATCGGTGATGCGACTAATGCGAATATTGCAACTACAAATTTACATACTTTTTCCGATTTATTAAAAATCATTTAAGGAGGGCAAAATGCGAATTAAAAAAAGATGGGAAGATGAAACGCTCCTTCATATAAATCGTCGCGAAACTCGTGCAAATTTCTATCGCAAAAACAACTCGACTTCTCTTAATGGCGACTGGAAATTCTTATTTTTAGATGCACCAGAATACTCGCCTGAGGGGTTTGAAAATATCGATTTTAACGATGAAAATTGGGACAACATACCAGTTCCATCTTGCATAGAAATGCAAGGCTATGGCAAAATGCACTACACAGATGTGTGGTATTTGTTCCCAATAAATCCTCCGTTTGTGTCATCCGAAAACCCAACAGGGATTTACAGAAGAAATTTCATCGTAAACGACACAGAAAGTAAGCAAATCCTTCGTTTCGACGGTGTAAATAGCGCTTACGACGTATATATCAACGGAAAACACGCAGGTTTTAGCAAAGTTAGCCGACTTCATAGTGAATTTGATATTACTGACTTTGTTCAAAAAGGCGAAAACCAAATCACAGTTAGAGTGTATAAATGGTCTGACGGAACTTACCTCGAGTGTCAAGATATGTGGTGGTTTAGTGGTATTTCCAGAGATGTTTCCTTACTTACAGAACCAAAAAGTTCGATAAACAATCTATTAGTAACACCAGATTTAGACGAAACTTATAAAAATGGTACACTTAAAGTATCTGTCGATGCACTGAGTAAAAATGCAAAAATTTCTTATGTTTTACTAGATGGAACAAGCGAAATTTTATCGGGTGAAAGCCTTGAATTTGACTTCGAAGTCAATGCTCAGAAAGTTAAAACTTGGACTGCTGAAACGCCAAATATATATACATTAATTGTGAAATATGTTGTAAACGGAAGTGTAGTTGACGAAGTGTCTACGACAGTTGGTTTCAGAAAAGTTGAAATAATCGACGGAAATTTCACTGTAAATGGTAAAGTTATCATGATTAATGGTGTAAATATGCACGATTTCTCACCAAAAACAGGAAATACAGTCGACCCTGCAAGCGTTGAAGCAGATATCATTATTATGAAAAAACATAACATTAACGCTATCAGATGCGCGCATTATCCTAAAATGGATTATTTCTACGAACTTTGCAACAAATATGGTCTATATGTTATCGACGAGGCAGATATGGAAACTCATGGTTTCGAGTGGGCTGAGTGCTACACATGGCTTAATAATGAAAAATCTTGGGAAGATGCTTATGTTGATAGAATTACAAGAATGGTGAAATCGCACTTCAATCACCCTTCGATTATCATGTGGTCGCTAGGAAATGAAGCCGAAAGGGGCGAAAACTTCACGACTAGCGTTAAAAAAATCAAAGAAATCGACCTAAGCAGACTTGTGCACTACGAAGGCGACAGAAATGCTGACATTTCAGATGTTTATTCAACTATGTACTCTCGACTTGATAGAATGATTGAAATTGGCGAAGGAAACGACGCTCACGGAAAACCACATATAATTTGCGAATATGCTCACGCAATGGGCAATGGGCCTGGAAATTTAGCCGAATATCAAGAAATTTTCAGAAAATATAAGCGTTTACAAGGTGGATTTATCTGGGAATGGTATGACCACGGAATAGAAACCATAGATAAAAATGGCGAAATCACTTATTTCTACGGTGGAGATTATGGCGACAAACCAAATAACTCGAACTTCTGCATGGATGGGCTTTTAACTCCGATGAGAACTATTTCTTCGGGATTAAAATCATTCAAACAAGTAATTTCACCTGTAAAACTATCAAAAATCAGTGATAAAGCTTATGAAGTTGAAAATTTATATGATTTTATTGATTTAAGCCATTTAAAAATAACTTACAAAGTATGGCATAATGAAGTTTGCGATTTTGTAGGAGAGATTTCAAATATTGATACTGCGCAAGGTGAAAAAGCTTTACTATACGTTGATTTCGAGCTAAAAAATACAGAAAATGCTGATTATTATATTGACTTCGATGTAACTCTAAAAGAGGATTGTATGTATGCTGAAAAAAATCACAGCATCGCAACTTTCCAACACAAACTAAATATTTCCAAGGAAATTCCTATACAAATTGTTGAGATATTTAATAATTTAACAGTTTCTCAAACAAATTCAATTATCGAAGTGTCAAACGATGATATTTTCGTTGCATTTGATAAAGTAAAAGGTCACCTTACTAAATATTCAGTAAAAGGTGTTGATTTCGTTGAAAATCCATTAAAATTAAACACTTTACGCGCTACAATCGACAATGATATGTATAAAATTGTAGATTGGGACAATAAATACTTCTTATTTGCTCAAATGGAGCAACTTGAGAGCATCGAAATTTCAGAAGAAACAGACAAGGTTTCTGTGAAAATCAACACTCATTTCTCTTATTTAAGCCAAACTTTCGGTTTTAAATGCGAATATGTGTATGATATTTATGCAAATGGTATTTTAAACTTAGATTTAAAAGCAAAAGGCTTTAAAATGTCAACTTTTGCACCTGAATTTATTCCTAGAATTGGTATCTCATTTGCTACTAACAAAAACTTCGATAAGGTTTCTTGGTACGGTTTAGGTCCTGACGAAAGCTATTCAGATGTTAATTCTCACGTTTTTATGGGTGTATATCACAAAAATGCTGATGAAATGCACGAAGAATATGCTATGCCTCAAGAAAATGGACTTAGAACTGGCGTAAAATGGTTGTCCTTTGGTAATGATGATGTAAAAATGCACATTTCATCGCAAAATGAAATTGGCTTTACTTACCATGATTATGATGTGAAATCACTTGACAAAGCAAAGCATATCGGTGAAATCGAGAAAAGTGATATGTATTTTGTTAACATCGATATGAAACATTCAGGTGTTGGCACAAATAGCTGTGGACAAGAACAAATTTTTAGAAATAAAACAAAGCTTAATGATTATAGTTTAAATCTAAGATTTAACCCAGTAAAATAAATTTTTTTACTAAAACGCTTGCAATACGCCATAAAAAAGTATATGATATAAGTAGAAATTTTAAGGCTTAGGGTTTATAATGAATAAAATATTTAACAAATTAATTGGTAGTCGCGAATTCTATATGCAAGTTTTCGCGATTGCCATACCAATTATGTTGCAATCTTTTGTTACTTCTTTCGTAAATTTGATTGATAACATAATGATAGGTTCGGTAAGTCCAGATGCACTCACAGCCGTTGCTGTCGCAAATAAATACTACCTTATTTGCCATTCAGTAGTTTTCGGATTAACTGGTGCTGCATCTATTTTTATCTCGCAATATTATGGAGCAAAAGAACTTAAAAAATGTCAAAAAGTGTTTAATATTATTATAAACCTAGCTTTTATAGTCGGATTTGTATTTATGTCACTTATTTGGCTTTTTCCAAATCAGATAATCGGACTTTTTTCTGATACTGACAATATAATAAATTTAACGAATGAATATATGGTTTATATAAAATTTTCCTATATTCCATACGCAATGTCTTTTGCGACTTCAATCTGCCTTCGTGCTGTTGGTGTTAATAAACCTCAACTCAAAATCGGAATTACTACTGTTTTAGTAAATGTTACTTTAAACTACCTTTTAATTTACGGAAATTTTGGTGCACCAGAACTTGGTGTTGCCGGAGCAGCTATCGCAACACTCGTTGCAAGAATTGTAGAACTTTCACTGTATTTTTCTATAATTTATCTCAAAAAATACAATTTCGAACTTAAAATCAAAGAAATTTTATCGTATGACAAAGATTTATTCAAAAATTTAATACGCATTGCCTTCCCTTTAATGATTAATGAACTTATGTTTTCTGTCGGTCAAGCAACAGTTTTTGCATCTTATATGAAAGTTAACGAAAGTTTAATGTCGGCAATTTCTGTTGCAGACACTGTTTTCGGTCTTTCATTTGTAATTTTTGGTGGTCTTTCATCGTCAGTATCAATTATGGTTGGCAAAAAACTTGGTGCTGGAGAAATTGCTAGTGCTAAGGAGAATTCACTAAAATTAATCACATTCGGAGGAATGGTCGGACTAATTGTTACTGTTATTTTATTTTTATCAGCACCATTTATACCAATGCTTTACAATTATTCTGACGAAATCAACCAAACTATCATAAGCATTGTACGAATAAAAGGATTTTTAATACCAGTTTATTCTATGTATGTGTGTTCATTCCATATCGTAAGGTCTGGTGGCGACGCATTATCTACATTAATTATGGATGGTGGATTTTTGTGGATTGCAATGGTTCCAGTTTCTATGATTTTAGCAAATTTTACAACTTTAGGATTAGTTTATGTATATTTATGCGTAGAAAGTTTAGAAATATTAAAACTTTTTACAGCCTTCAACTTTATTAAACGAGGTAGATGGGCAAAAAACATAACCTAAAAGGAGCATTAATGAAAAAATATTTAGGTATTTTAGGCTTACTTATCGTAACAATTGTTTGGGGTGGCGGATTTGTCGCAAGTGACATTGCGCTCGAATCTATGACTACACTTCAAATAATGACAGTCAGATTTTTCATCGGCACTGTAATTATGACTATTTTAGCCTTCAAAAAAATAAAAAATATAACAAAAGAAGAATTAAAATGTGGTATTTTGCTTGGTGTATTCCTATTTGGAGCATTTTTCATCCAAACATTTGCACTACAATTTACAACTCCTTCTAAAAACGCATTTTTAACGGCTACAAACGTGGTATTTGTGCCATTTATCGCATATATCTTCTCAAAGAAAAAAGCGAGTTTACAAAATATTATCGGTGCAGCCTTAGCTATAATCGGTGCAGGAGTTTTATCTCTTCAAAGCGATTTTTCACTAGGACTTGGCGACAGCTTAACCCTAGTGTGTGCTATTTGCTTTGCATTCCAAATTTATTTAACAGGCGTATTTGTAGAAAAAATTCGTCCTGAAATATTAAATTTCTTGCAAATGGCAACTGCATTTTCATTATCACTAGTCGGACTTCTTTTCTCCGGCGAAGCTTTAAGCATTGCTCCGAGCCAAGACAGCATACTTGCAGTTTTATATCTCGGTTTAATCAGCACCGCATTCTCCTATTTTCTTCAAACTATTTCACAAAAATACGTTGACGAAACAAAAGCTGCGATAATTTTATCTACGGAATCTGTTTTCGGAATGTTATTTTCTGTTATAATACTTAGTGAACAAGTAACAAGTCGTATGATTTTAGGTGCTGCCATAATTTTCGGTGCAGTCTTAATTTCTGAAGTGAAATTTTCAAAGAAAAAAAAGGCAGGGTGATTTAAATGTCAACTATCAAAGAAATAGCAGCACGAGCAGGTGTTTCTATAACTACTGTATCAAGGGTTTTAAACCAAGATGATACACTAAATGCACAAGCAGAAACTAAACGCAGAATTTTCGAAATCGCAAGCGAGCTTGAATATGAACCAAAGCCAAAAGCTCCTAGAAAACGTAAATTAAAAATCGGAATTTGCTCATCTTATAACCAAGAAGAGGAGCTTATCGACCCATATTATCTTACAATTCGTATGTCTTTAAAACAATTAATTACAGATGAAGGCTTTAAAGTGTCTGTAATTGATGTCGAAGATTCAAAAGAAACTGTAAAACCTTTAGATGGGTTAATTTGCATAGGAAATTTCAGCCGTAATCAAGTAGCAAAGCTTGAAAGCTTTTCAAAACCGTTAGTTTTTGTTGATAGTTCTCCTAATCGTTCAAAATATGATTCTGTTGTGGTAGATTTAACCTCTACTATCCAGAATATTGTTGACTATTTAATTGAATGTGGACATAAAAAAATCGCCTACATAGGCTCAAAAGAATTTGATGATGAAAACACTCTTATAAACGACTCAAGAAATCTAGCTTTTGAAAATTATATGAAAAAGTTAGGCATTTTCGAAGAAGAATATGAGAGAATTGGTGAATATCATGCCAAATATGGCTATGAATTCTTCAAAGAGTTTGCAAGTCTTAAAAATCGCCCTACGGCTATAATTGCTGCGAATGATACAATCGCCGCTGGCTGTTTCAGAGGTGCTTATGAACAGGGATTG
Organism: uncultured Oscillospiraceae bacterium; assembly: GCA_964370735.1. Taxonomy (GTDB): domain Bacteria; phylum Bacillota; class Clostridia; order Oscillospirales; family Butyricicoccaceae; genus CAYJLC01. Next base: position 31,600 of record CAYJLC010000011.1, on the reverse strand, counting down.
AAAATCCCCGAGGATATAAGCGTCGTTGGAATAAACGATATCGCTGCCGTAAGATTTATGACGCCTCCGCTTACAACTGCTAAAATTCCAACGGAATTTATGGCTGAAAGAGCGCTCATTTTACTAAAAGAGAAAGTTTTAGAACAAAGAACAATCCCTATTATGTGTATTATTCCAACCGAACTTGTAAAACGTGCAAGTGTAATAAATCTTTAAAATTAAGAGGCTGTCGCAATTGCGACAGCCTCTTAATTTTATTTTTTTGCGACAATCATAGTCGTATTTTCCTTACGAAATACCACTTTAACATCCGAAAAATTCGCTTTATAGAACATTTCTATCTGATTTTCTATCGTACATGGAGTATCATAATGATAAAACTCATCTTCAGAAATATTTAGTTCTTGTCTTAAACGTGCATTTTCTGCAAAATATAAATCCTCATCCGACTGATTTTCCACCATATAATCACACTCAATATAAACACAATTATCTGACAAGCTTTCCGAAATTTTTTCGTATAGCTTTATTTTTTTATCTTTCGAAAAATGATGCATAGTTTGAAATGAAATCACAACATCGTATTTATTTATAAAAAACGGTACTTCAAAATAGCTTCCACAAATCAATTCTATACCCTTATCGCGATGCTTTTCTTCTAATTTATCGAGCATAGCTTGTGTAAGGTCAATTCCTGTCACTTTAATATTCGGCGCTAATTTAAAAATTTCGTCTAGTTCCAGCCCTGTCCCACAACCTAAATCGAGTAATTTAATAGGTTTGTCGCATTTTTTTTGAATTTCCCCCACTATTTCAGCCATTTTGACATAAGCATCGGCGCAACCTTCGACCTGATTTAACATCCTTGGCTCATACTCGTCTACACGCGCAGTAAAAAAATCAGCCATTTTCTCTATCGACATTTCATAATCTCCGTTCTGACCATTCATAAAATAGCAATTATTTCCAAAGTTTAACATATTATATCACACATTTTTTCTACTGTCAATGTGGGTTTTTTTATTTGTAATTCTATCTAATCATTAGGTTAATTTACCTTTAATTTTTTATAAGCTCAAAGTTTTCTACTTTATCCAAAAGTTATGTTTTTTTGGACAACAAAGTTATTTGTGCAATAAACCCAATCCAAACGTTTTCCGAATTTGCAAAAACATCATTTTCTTGTGCAAGCATACGAAAATGACAAAATGCATAAAAATCTATTGCTTTAGACAGAATGATTATGTATAATAACTATATAAAGTCATAAGACAACTTATGTTTATAGCTATATTTGGAATGTTTTATTCCAATATTTCAGAAAGAGGAATTTATGGAAACAAAAGTAGTAATGTTAGGTTCAGGAACTCCAGACCCAGACCCTAAACGTTCAGGACCTTGTGTCGCAGTAGTTGTAGGTGACAATTCTTATTTAGTAGACGTTGGCTCAAATGTTGTAAGGCAAGCAAACGCAGCTTTCAAAAAAGGTGTCAAAGCTTTAGCACCTAGAAATTTAAAGCACGCTTTTATAACTCATTTGCATTCAGACCACACATTAGGTTTTCCAGACTTAATGATGACACCGTGGATTGTTGGTAGAAACGAAGCTTTAAATGTTGTAGGACCTAAAGGTACAAAAAAATTCGTAGATTATATGCAAAAAGCGTATGAGTTTGACTATGATGAGAGAATTAACGGTATCCAAAAAATGGACCCTGCTGGTGGCACAGTTAATGTTACTGAAATTTCAGAACCAGGTCTATGTTACGAAGACGAACTTGTAAAAGTTTACGCGATTTTAGTATCTCATATCGAAGACTCATTTGCATTTAAATTTGTAACACCTGATAAAACTATCGTAATTTCTGGTGACAAAGGCCCTTGCAACGGTCTTATCGAACTTGCAAAAGGTGCTGATATTTTAGTCCACGAGGTTTATCCTACAAAAAATTTAGCATCAAGACCTCCAGTTTGGCAAAATTATCACGGAACAATACATACTTCATCTCTTGATGTTGGAAAAGCAGCAGCTGAAGCTGACGTAAAAAAAGTGCTACTTTATCACCCAGTTTATTTACTAGGAAAAGATGCACATAAAAATGGTAATTTAGAAGAAATTAAAAGTGAACTTGAAGAATATATGGTAGAAGAAGTTAAAGAAAACTTCAAAGGCGAAGTAATTTTCTCAAATGATTTAGAAATTTACGAATAAGAAAGGAATTTATTATGCAAAAATCAAAATTCGAAAATTTATTTAAACCACTAAAAGTCGGACCTGTTACTCTAAGAAACAGAATTATCGCATCTCCAATTGACTCTCAAAAATCAAGAGAAAAAGCAACTGGTGGCGCTGGACTTATCGTTTTAGGTGGTGGATTTGTTAACACCGACAAAAAAACTATGATTGCAGCTAGAAATACATCTCCATTTGAACTTACAAACAGAGATATTGCTTTAAAAACTAAAGCTGAACTTGAATTTTGGCGTCAAGGTGGTTCGCTAGTTTCTATCGAAATTATGCACTGTGGCGAATATGGTTCATTTATGAAATCTGATTTTGTTTATGGTCCTACTGCTGGCACAAGAAAACACGATGGTGCTGAAATCAAAGCTTTAACTCCAGAAATGATGGAAGAAATCGCTCGTGACTTCGGTGTTTCTTCTGCAACTGCAAAAAAAGTTGGCTTCGATATGGTAACAGCTCACTTTGCTCATGGTTGGTTAATTTCTGAATTCTTATCATCTTCTTGGAACAAAAGAACTGACGAATATGGTGGTTCTTATGAAAACAGAATTCGTTTCCCAAGAATGGTTTTACAAGCTATGAGAAAAGCTGTTGGTAAAGACTTCCCAATTGATATGAGAATTAACGGAAAAGATTGGATTTGTGGCGACTTAAACGACATAGACGAAGTTGCACGCTTCCTTGAAGATATGGGTAATGAAGGCTTACTTGATATGGCTAACATTTCTGTTGGTGCTGATATGATTATGACAGGTAATATCAGAATGGCTCCTCACGCTATCCACCCACACATGGTAAACGCTGATTTAACAAAATATATCAAAGATAGAGTTAAATCTATTCCAATCACAGCTGTTGGTGCTATCCAAAACCCAGAAAATGCAGAAAAATTAGTTGCCGAAGGCTATTGTGATGCAGTATGTATCGGTCGTCCTATGGTAGCTGACCCAAAATGGGCACAAAAAGCTTATGAAAACCGTTCGGACGAAATTATGCCATGTCTACGCTGTTTATATTGTTTCCCAATGGCAACAAGAGCGTCAAATGTTGGATGTTCTGTAAACCCAAGATTTAATAAAGAAGAAGCATATCCTCTAGGCACAAAGGCTTGTAACAAGAAGAATGTTGTTATAATCGGTGGTGGCCCTGCTGGTATGAGAGCTGCAATCACAGCTTATGAAAGAGGCCACAAAGTTACTCTTTTAGAGAAAAATGACAAATTAGGTGGAACAATTCGTTTCTCAGATTATGTTGAAACAAAACGTGACTTAAACGACTATATGAAACACCAAATCAATGCAATTTCTAAAACTGATATTGATGTTAAATTAGGCTTTGAAGCAACTTATGAAAATGTAGAAGCTTTAAACCCTGACGTTTTAATGGTTGCAGTTGGTGCAAAACCATTCTGCCCACCAATTAAAGGTGCTGATAAAAACCATGTTATCGACTGCGTAAGCGTATTCCCAAAACTTCGTGAAATGGGTCAAGACGTTGTAATAATCGGTGGTGGTACTATCGGTTGTGAACTTTCTATCGACTTAGGAGAAATGGGCAAAAATGCAACAGTTGTTGAAATGACTGGTATGTTAAACCAAGCTGCAAATAATATTTATAAAGTAGCTATCAACGAAAGAATTAAAGAATTACCAACAATTAAAACGATGATTAACACATCAACTTTAGAAATTGGTGATGATTATGTTCTAGTTCGTGATGCTGACGGAAACGAAAAACAAATCAAGGCTGATAATGTTATTATCGCAACTGGTCTTCGTTCAGAGAAAGCTTTGGCACAATCATTCTTTGGTATCACTCCAGAAACTTATATCTTAGGCGACTGTAACAGAGTTGGACTTGTTAAAGATGCCGTACAAGATGGATATATGTTCGCACTAAATATTTTAGATAATTAATAATATTTGAGGGTTTTCATTGATTTGCAAAACCCTCAAAATAAAAAAGGAGAAAAAATTATGGCAGCAAAGGTTGAAAAGAAAAAAAATGTCACAATGCACACGATAATCGGTCTTCTGATTATGTTCTCGGGATTTGTAATCCCCCCAGTATTTGCACTTACAGAAACAGGTATGGAAGTTATTATGATTTTCCTAGGTACGCTTTACCTATGGTCAACTGTAGAAATTTTATGGCCTAGTTTATTCAGTGTTGTAATGATAGGTATGTCCTCTTATGGTGCTATGGGGAAAGTTTTATCTACATTTCTAGGCAATGGAACAGTTATTCAATTAATGTTCACAATGTTCTTTACTTCAGCACTTTTATACTATGGAATTACTAAATACATAGTTAACTTCTGTTTATCTCAAAAAATAGTTAACGGAAAACCATGGGCGATAACTTCGCTTTTAATATTCTCAGCAATGCTTGTTGGTACTTTTATAGGACCATTCGTTTCAATGTTCTTATTCTTACCAGTTATGTACGATGTTTACAAACAAGTTGGATTTAAAAAAGAAGATGCTTATGTTAAAATCACTCTAGTATTAGTTTTAATCGCATCTTTAATGGGTACGAGTATCGCACCATATAGAGGCAGTGTTCTTTCTACACTTAACTTCTATAACAATATGTTAACTGGTGATAACGCAGCTGCTTTTGCTGGTCAAGGAATGGTAGACCAAGGTCAATATTTCTTATTCACTTTCATTATCAGTGTAATTATGTTAATCGCTATTTTATTATTATGTAAATTCGTTTTAAGACCAAATGTTACACCTCTTAAAGAGTTCAACTTAGAAGAAATTAAGAAAAACGGCTTACCTCCAATGTCTATGAAACAAAAAATCCTTTTAGGCTCTTTAGGTGTTTTCTTACTTTGGATGTTACTTCCATCTTTCACAAAAGGCATTCCTTTCATGGACTTCTTAGGAAGTGTATCAACAGCTGGTTCTATGACAATCGTATGTATTCTTATGGTTATTAAAGATAAAGAAGGCGTGCAAATTATTAATTTCCAGGAAGTTATGTCGCATAAATTCTCTTGGCCTGCATTTTTCCTAAGTGCAACAGCTATCTTCTATGGTCCAGTTCTTACTGCTGACAGTGTAGGTTTAACAGAAACTTTAGAAATATTATTAGTTCCAGCATTTGAAAATGTTTCAGTTTTATTATTCATGGTATTAATCACTATTTTAATGGTAGTTTTAACAAATGCTGCAAACAGCACAGTTATGAATATGCTTTTAATTCCAATCGCTTTAACTTATGCAGTATCAGCAGGTATTTCAGTAGTTCCAATTATCGTAATCATTACATTCGCAGCAAACGTAACAGCGGCATTAATCCCAGCGGCGTCAGCATATTCTGCTATCCTATTTGGTAACACAGAATGGATTGAAGCAAAATCGATTTACAAATATTCTTCGATTTTCATCGTAGTAGAAACTGTTATCTTGCTTGCAATTGGTATACCACTACTTAATGTAATTTTCTAAACATTACATACCATCTTAAATTATAAGAGGCGGCTTTTGGTTGCCTCTATAATGCTTGATACCAAATACTAGCAGTCTAACTAGGAGGAGTCTTATATGGCAGTCACATTAAAAGATGTTGCTTTAGAAGCAGGAGTTTCAATATCCACCGTTTCTAGAACAATAAATGGAGATTTAATAAAAAAAGCTAGTCCTGAAACGGAAAAACGTATTTGGGCAGCAGTTTCAAAACTTGGCTATATGCCAAACCAAACTGCAAGAAACCTTGTTTCTGGAGTTTCTGAAAATGGAAAGAAAACTTTCTCTATCGGAATTATTCAAGCATCATCAATCACCTCTTTTGTAAATCCATTTTTTAATCAACTATTAAATAATTTGCTAGACGAAATTCAAATTGCTGAATATAGCCTAAAATATACAATCGCCTTGTCTGATATGTCAAAATCGAGTTTTTTCTCACGAGTTATGAAAGATAAAGTCGATGGTGCGATTATCATGGGACGTATCGATGTCGAAACATTTAATGTACTAAAAGCAAATATCCCCCACTTAGTTTATGTCGGACTCAATTCAGTAGGGCTTCGTTCAGACGAAGTTATTTGTGACGGCAGTTTAGGCGCTAAATCGGCAATTGAATATCTAATAGACAAAAATTTCAAAAAAATAGGATTTCTAGGCCCTATAATTGATGATGAAATCATTAATATCAATTCGAGATATTCCGATTACTTCACAACTTTAGAAAAACACAACATAGAAGTTGATGATGCTTTTATAAAACACGCACTGTATAACACTAAAAGTGGCTATGATGCAATGTTAGAATTAATAAATAATAACACCGTCCCCGAGGCTATTTTTTGCTCGGCAGATGAAATTGCAATAGGTGCTTTAAGGGCACTGCACGAGAATAATATAAAAGTTCCAAAAGATATTTCTGTTTTAAGCATGGGCAATAGCGATGTTTCAGAATATCTTGTCCCTTCTCTTTCTACAATTCATATCCCTAAAAACGACTTGGCAAGACTTTCTGTAAATATGTTAGTCGATAGAATTACAAAAGGCAGGGATAGCAATATTCGTGTCGATGTTCCTTATGAACTGATTGAACGAGAAACTGTTAAAAAATAATACCACTGACGAGGAGAAATCTTCGTCAGTTTTTTTATGCACTTTTTATCATAATACCATCATATTATATACATTTTTCACTAAAACACAAAATATATTTTTTCTTTTTCAATCATTATAAATAATTTAACTAGTATTATTTTTATATTTTTGTAACATTTACTAAAATAATGATACTTTTTTAAAAAAATGATGTTTAATCTATATACTCTAAAATGCTAAAATTAATCAAAGGTTAATTAACCGAAGTAAAGGAGTAAGAAATGAAAAATAGCACATTAAAAAAACTAATATCTCTCGGACTCGCATTATCTTTATCGTCTGGAATGATTTTACCCGTAGGAGCTAGCAATTCTAGCACAGTACATTTAGGTGGAAGTGCAAGCTACTCTACCGAACCAAAAGGTATGGCAACAATTGGTACTGCCGATGGTGGTCAAACGGAAGTTCCTCGTGTTTCGGAACTTGCTTGGTTACCAAATCCAAATATCGAAGGAAAAGCATATTTGACTGATGATTTCTTAGCAAATAACAACACTGTTCCGACAACGGACTGGGGAACTTCGTTTTTATGGGGTTCAATGTTTGGTAATGTTGATAATCCTTATTCAGAAAATGGATTTGCTTTCCCTCTTGCATATAGAGCAGAAGCAGACGGAATGCACATAGGGTCATCTATGTGGGTTCAATATCCAGCAGAGGGTAGAGAGTTTAGAATGCCACTTGAGATGACAGACTATATAATCAAACCATTAGACGTTTCTATTCCTGATGCAAAAGTTGATAAAATCACCGATTGGTCTTATGACATTGTTATGGGAAGTGATACAAAAAATGTTGTTACTACTATGGTTCAAGGCTCGCCTTATGCATACTTTAATGTGACTGATGATACTCAAGTTTCTATCACAGCAGGAACAAACTGGAACACAAAAGCTCTTTTAAATCCTATTCCCGCTATCGGAGCTGATTGGGAAAACGAAGATGGTCTAACAGGCACAGTAGCAGGCGAAAACCAAATCATCTTACAAGCTTATTACCCAGTATCAGGTTCTGAGGCACAAACAAAAAGATTTCTTTTAAGTGGTCCTGAGGGAGTTGAGTGGGAAATCAACAAAGCTGGTACTCCAGACCTTGAAGTAATCGCCACTTTCCCAGATGGAAAAGGCTACTTCTCTATGGTTCAACTTCCAGATATGGCAAATGTACCGACCGATGTTATCGATACTTACAAAGACTATGCGTATAATTTCGTAACAGACACAAGAGCAGATTATGATTTTAATCAAGCTACAAACGAAGTTACAAATACTTTTACATATACTGTTGATAAAAAAGCTGAAAGCACAGTTGATGATATTTTAATGGGTATTTTACCTCATCAACATAAAAATATGAATGAAACAGAGAGCGATTATCTTGATATCGACACTTATACTTATAGAACAGTTCGTGGAGATATGAGATTTTTAGTTGGTTCTTCTTTTGAAACAATTCTTGAATACACAGGTATCATACCTACAATGCCAACTGTTGAAGATGAAACTGACAAAGAAAAACTACGCGAATATTTATATGACTTTACAGAAGAAGCAGAAAAAAATGGTAGCTACATTATACTTGCTGAATACGGCGACAACAGCACATACTGGGTTGGTAAAGCTATTCAAAAAGCTATCAATTTAGTACCAATAGCAGAAGATTTAGGCGAATTTTCTATCGCTGAGGATATTTTAAACGATGTTAAAGCCGAGCTTGAAAACTGGTTTTCGACTGACGATAGTGAGCAAGATAAATTTTTCTATTATAATGAAGATGTTGGCACGCTAATCGGATACCCTGCAAGTTTTGGTTCGGACTCACAACTAAACGACCACCATTTCCACTATGGATACTTTATCTACACAGCAGCACAAATTGCGTTAAACGATAAGGAATGGGCAGCCGAGTGGGGACCTATGGTAGAAGAACTTATCGCAGATATTGCAAGTACAGATAGAGATACTAAAAACTCAAAATATCCTTATTTAAGAAGTTTTGCACCTTATGAATCGCATTCTTGGGCATCTGGTCATGCATTATTTGGTGATGGTAATAACCACGAGTCAAGCTCTGAAGCTATGAATGCTTGGGCTGGTATTATTTTATGGGGTGAAGCTACTGAAAATCAAGAGTTAAAAGATTTAGGTGCATACCTTTATACTGGCGAAATGAGTGCCATTGAAAATTACTGGTTTGATGTTGACGGTGACGTTTTAGACTTAGGTTATACATACAAACAACCTGCAATGCAAGAAGATTGGATTGGTACTGTCGACCCAAGTTCTGGCCAAGTATATGAAGTAAAGCAAAACCAAGCCGCTATGGTTTGGGGTTCAAAATACACTTATGGTACATGGTGGACAGCAGAACCTCTACAAGTTCAAGGTATTAACTTATTACCACTTTCTTCTGCGTCATTCTACCTTGCAAAATATGGTGATTATGTAGAAAATAACTACTATAATGCACAAGCTAACGAAGCTACTTATAACGGTCCTGATAAAATGGAAAACCCACTTGACAGATGGCATGATGTATGGCAAGCATATTTATCTCTAACAAATCCAAGTGATGCTTTAGCAGGATTTAGAGATACAGTAGTAGCAGAACCTGGAATGACAACAGCATATACATACAACTACATGAAAGCGTTTGAAACTTATGGTACACCAGATTTATCGGTGACAACAACAGACACAATGCTTGCAAATGTATTCAATAAAAATGGAACTAAATATTATTCTGCATTTAATGGAACTACTGAAAATATGACCATAACATTCAGTGATGGCGCTACTTTAGGAGTTAAAGCTGGAACAAGCTTTATCGGTTTAGCTGGAGAAGATAATTTTAGCGAAGTCGACCTAGAAGGCTTTGTTACTACATTTATTGTAGACGGAGTTTCTACCGAAGTTAAAACTGCAATAGGTTCTGACGCACGCGTTCCTTCTGAACCTAAAAAAGCGGGCTTTAAATTCACAGGCTGGTTCACAGCAGAAACTGGTGGTGAAGAAGTAACTGAATTTAAAACAGAACAAACAGTTTATGCGCAATTTAAAGTGGCTGATATTTTCGAAACAATTTTCATAATCGGAAACAGTGACATAGAAATTAGCACATCGGAAGACCAAGAAATTGTGATGCCAAACGACCCATTTATCGATGGATATTCGTTCAAAGGTTGGTATAGTGCACAAACTGGTGGCGACAAAGTAACTAACTTCACTACTTCACAAGTTGTTTATGCACAATTTGAGAAAAATGAAATAAAATCAAATATGATTACAAACGGTGATTTTTCTAACGATACCGAAGGTTTTGTTATTGAAAATCCAGGCGGAGCATCTACAAACGCTGTTGAAAACGGAGTTTTAGCACTTGATATCACTGGTTTAGGTGGTGCTGACTGGCATGTACTTTTATCGAATAATGGAATTCCTTTTGAGGCAAATGTCGATTATATGATTTCGTTTGATGCGTGGGCAGACAATGCTCGTGATATCGGTGTTGGAATTGAAAATGTTGGATATTCTAGAGTTTATGATGATTCATTTGATTTAACCGACGAAAAAGAAACTTTCACTTTTAATTACACTCATGCACAAAATGAAACTTTAAACTTTAAAATGTATTTAGGTGCAACATCGAATGCATCAACTGGTAAAGTTTATATCGATAATATCGTGATTAAAGAGGCTCCTCTTGCTGAAGGCACAGAAACTTTTGCAACTACATTTAACGTTGATGGCTTTGAAACGGTGGTAACAACTGTTGTAGGCGAAGACATCAAAATGCCTGCAAATCCTACTATGTCAGGCATCGAATTTAAAGGTTGGTTCAACGAGCCTACTAGTGGCGATTTAGTGACTGATTTCACTGTGTCACAAACAGTTTATGCACAATTTGAAACTGACGAAGTAGAGCCTGAAAAACCTACTCCAACTGGTGTTTCTACAAATGTTTATCTTGAAACAAGAGCAGTTGTCGCCGATAATCCTACTTCTGAGTTTAAATTATCGCTTGACGACAGTGCAAACCTTGCAAACATTGAAATCACGCTAAAAACAAACGGTGAAAACATTAGTGTCATCGGAAAAGAAGGTTTTTCAGTTTTATCAAGTGACGCGACAGCAGAAATTATAGACGGCGAACGTTATGAAACTTTTGTTCTAGCTTATACAGGAAATTCTGACAAACTATTCACAAACGATAACAAAATCAAGGTTGCAAATATTTCTGTAAGTTCTCCATTTGCTAAAATTTCTATCGAAGAAATTGCAGGTTATGGTTGGAACGAAAATCTTGAAACAATTTCTGCAAATGTAGAAATAATGTCAAAATCTGCCGTATATGGCAATGAACACGATGTAAATAACGATGGTAAAGTTGATATTTACGATATTTCAGAAATTCAAAAATACTATGGATTAGCAAACGACAGCACAAATTGGAATAATTTTAAACATCTTGATGTTAATGATGATAATATTATCGATATCGGAGATATGCTTGAAATATTCTTAAATTATAAGCAATAATTGAGGTAAATTATGAAAAAAATTACTAAAATTGCAACTTTTGTAGCCTTATCTAGCTTGATACTTATGTGTCAGGCTATGGCTAAGGAAGTGCAAGTTTCAACAAACAAAATAGATGTATCAAACAGTGAAAAAGAATTTTCTTTCGATATCACTGTGACTTCTGAAGACAAATTCAACTCAATCAATTTAGATTTAACTTGTCCGAATTCTACTTTAGTTTTAAAGGAAGTTGAACTTTTAGGCGACTTAAACGACGCTGAAATGAATGTTACACATAAAATAGGCGATACTTATAGCTACGGTTTTTTCAACTCAAACGAGCAATATAACAGTGGCACTATTCGTGTTTTTTATGAATATCAAGGAACAACCGACACGACTATCACAGTGGAAAATGTAAAAACTTATACTGCGATTGATGGCAACGCTGTTCCTGGAAGTGGATTTAATTCATCTGTTGTTACAATTGATTATGAAAGTGGAAACGACGGTTCAACTGGTGGCGACGACAGTGGCTCAACTGGTGGCTCATCTGGTGGTTCATCTGGTGGCTCATCTGGTGGCTCATCTGGTGGCTCAACTGGTGGTTCAACTGGTGGTACTTCGGTTGATATCGAAGACGAAAATATACCATTATCAAGTGGTGCTTTCTTAGATATCGAAAATCACTGGGCAAAAGAAAGCATTTTATATGTTGTTGACCAAGGGCTTTTCAACGGTGTGTCTGACACAGAATTTAACCCTGACGGAAATATGACTCGTGCGATGATTGTTTCAGTTTTACACAGATTATCTGGACTAGAAGTAGCCGAAAACAAAGCAAATTTCACTGATGTCATTGAAGATAGTTGGTACGCCGAAGCTGTCGATTGGGCATATAAAAACTCAGTTGTAAACGGTGTTTCTGAAACTGAATTTGCACCAAATATGGATATAACTCGCGAACAATTCGTAACAATCTTATGGAGATATTCAGGCGAACCTATGTATTCAAACACAAAGGAAATGAATTTTAAAGATATGGATTTAATCGATGATTACGCACTTGATGCTTTCAAATGGGCGTATGAAATTGGTATTATTTCAGGCAAAAGTGATGAAATTTTAGACCCAAATGGCACAGCTACTCGAGCTGAAGTTGCAACTATGATGCATAGATTTTTAGAAAATAATTAATAAATAAGGAGTATTTATCATGACAAAAAAACAACGTATTCTTGCAATGGCGACTAGCCTAGCACTTACAATTCCAATGTTCTCGGTTTATGCTAGTGCTGAATTTATCGATAGTGCTGTTAGCACAAATGTGTCGATTAATGCAAAAAACGAAGTAGAAAACAGCACAATTTCTGAGTTTTCTCTTGCGCTTTCAGATGTTTCAAACCTTGCTAACATCGAAATTACATTCGAGGCTGAGGGCACAGATATCAGACTTGTGGGTAAAAACGGTTTCTCTGTTCTATCAAACGATAGCAGTGCTACTGACGAAAACGGAAAAAGAACAGAAACTTTCGTTTTATCTTACCTTGGAAATGCAGATGAAGTTTTAACAAACGAAGGTAATGTCAAAATTGCAAACGTAATCGTTGATGGTGAATTTTCTGAAATTAAAATCACCAAAATCATCGGTACAGGCTGGGAAAGTGACAAAGTTACAAAAGATGCTAACATCACAGTTTTAGATTCTACTGCTGTATATGGTTCAGAACACGACGTTAATCGCGATGGTGTTATCGACCTTAAAGACATAACTGAGGTACAAAAATATTACGGTAGCAACAGTTCTTCTGATGATTGGGCGACTATTTCTCGTTTAGATATGAATGAAGATAATATAATTGACATTGGCGATATGCTTGAAATTTTCTTAGCTTATGGTTCAAAAACAGACGATTCTGAGGTTATCGAAGTGGTTTCTAGTCCAACTTTCAGCGTTTCTGCTGGTACTTATAACGAAACTCAAACAGTTTCTATCTCTACAACTACTAGTGAGGCTGAAATTTACTACACTTTAGACGGTTCTACACCGACAAAAAATTCTACTTTATATTCAAATCCAATCGAAATCTCTAGCACTAGCACACTTAAAGCTATTGCTACCAAAGATGGAATGGACGACTCAAAAGTAACTTCAGCTACATACACAATTGAACAAGCGACTGAAGAACACGACTACGGTTGGGAACTTGTTTGGAACGACGAATTTGACGGAGATGCTGTCGATGAATCTAAATGGGAATTCCAAATCGGAACAAAAGCCGATGGCGGTCCTGAATATTGGGGCAACCAAGAGGAGCAATATTATACAAAAGAAAACTCAACAGTGTCTGATGGTATGCTAACAATCGCTGCAAAAGAGGAGGCAATGGGTGATAGAACCTACACTTCTTCTAGATTATGGACAGCACCTACTTTCAGCCAAACTTATGGTAAATTTGAAGCTAGAATGTCACTTCCAATAGGTGATGGTTTCTGGCCTGCATTCTGGTTGCTTCCAACTGATACTACTGAATACGGTGGTTGGGCTGCTGGTGGCGAAATAGATATCATGGAAGCAAAAGGCAGACTTCCAGACCATATCGGTGGTACAATTCACTATGGTGAAGCGTGGCCGAATAACGTTTTCTCTGGTGATGAATATTACTTCCCAGAAGGTGAAGATATTTCTGGATTCCACACTTACGCTGTTGAATGGGAACCAGGCGAAATCAGATGGTATGTTGACGGAAATCTATACCACACTGAAAACGATTGGTACTCTAAAGACTCAAACGAAGACACAGAATATGCATTCCCAGCTCCATTCGACCAAGATTTCTATATCATTTTAAACCTTGCAGTTGGTGGAACTTATGATGGAATGGTGACACCTGCTCCAGAAGACGTTCCTGGCGAAATGGTTGTTGACTATGTTCGTGTTTACGAAGCTACAAATGGTTATATAGACCACAGCAAACCTACTTATGACAAAGACGAATACCCAACTACGGGCAGAGATTTTGACGAGAACGGTAGCCTTATTCACGATTATGATTTAAGTGAAGTTAAAGCGATTTCAGATGACGCTGACACAACTTTTGACGGTTGGAACTTAATGAGAGGCAACGGTGGTTCTGCTACTGCTAAAATCGGAAATGGCGAAACAGAAATCGACATTACAAACGGTGGTTCTCAACCTTATTCTGTTCAATTATTTGACTATTTCCCACTTGCACAAGGTAGAAATTACAAATTAACATTCGATGCAAAAGCAGACGAAGACAGAGCGATTACAGCTCAATTTGGTGCAGGACCTGATAAAGGTTGGACGAAATATTCAGGAGGATTTGGTGCAGATTTAACGACTGAATGGGAAACTTTTGAATTTGAATTCCAAATGACAGGTGATACTAATGACATTGCTCGTTTAGAACTTAATTTAGGTTTAAGCGATATTGATACTTATTTAAGAAATGTAACCCTTGTTGAAATCGACGAGCTTACTGATACTTCAAATGAACCAAAAGAGCCACTTGACGACGGAAACCATATCTATAATGGTAAATTCGACAAAGGTGACGGAATGGTTGCGTTCTGGAACGGACTTGATACTATAAACGATGACAAACAAGCTGTTTTAGACGGAGAAATCTCTCAAACTGGTATTAATTTACTAGGTTCGGACGAATATACATTAACTTTCGACGCTAAAGGCGATATCACAGTTACTTTAGAGTCAAAAACAGGCGAAGTTTACACTACAAAAACTGTAAACAATTCTTCTTTAGAAGCTATTACTCACGACTTCACAATGAGCACTACTGACGAAGACGCTGTTATCACTTTCTCTGGAAATGGTACAATTGACAACGTGAAAATGGTTCGTAACACAAATAACAACTTAGATTGGAACGATGTTAGCATTTATCCATTAAAAAATGGTGATTTCTCTGCTGATTTAACTAACTGGGAAGGCATTGCAATTTTCGGTTACGAAGCTGATTTTGCTGTAACTGGTAGCGATAAAGTTGCTACTGTAAATGTAAAAGATTTAGGAAACGACCCTTGGAATATAATGCTTTTACAATCAAATTTAGCATTCACAAAAGGCTTTACTTATGATATTTCTTTCGATATTTGGGCAGATAACGCTCGTGATGTTGAACTAGTATTAGAAGGTCCTGGATATCGTAGAGATTTAAACGAATTCATTGATGTAACAAGCACTAAGCAAACTGTAAATTACACTTTCTCTTCTAATACACAAGATTTGCTTGCACTTAAATTCTTCATGGGTAACACAGATGACGGGGCTATCGGCAATGTTTATATCGATAATGTAAATATTTCTTTACAAGATGCACCAATCGCTCCTTCTGTTAGCGTTTCAGCTGACGATACTGATAATAACGTTGGTAACGATATCGTTTTAACACATAATGGCGACAGCGCTTGGGTTAATGCAGTTACTAATGTTAAAGTTTCTGATTTAGATGTAGATTTCGACATCGATGCTAACACAATCACTCTAAATTCAAGCGAATTTATGACAGAGGGTGCATATAAAATCGAAGTTATCGCAACAGGATACGCAAGCTCAAATTTATCACAAATGATTTATTCTTCTACTGGAAATCTACTTTTAAACGGTGATTTTGCAGTTGACACAAATCCTTGGTCATTTTATTCAACACAAGACGACCATTCAAATTTAAAAGTAGCAAATGAAATGGCAGAAATCGAAATCCATTACAACGGTGGCGTTACAACTGAATGGGGTGACCCTGTTGCAGTGGCTTGGAACACTCAATTTGCTCAAAGTGGCATTGCTTTAGAGGCAAACGAAACTTACACAGTATCTTTCGATGCTAAATCAGTTTTATTTGACGATGGCACAGATGCTAGCAGACCAATAAGCGTTGAAATGAAAAACGTAGGATTAGCAGGTGATGCTAAAATCGTTACTATCACAGGAACAATGTCTACTTATTCTTTCGAAATCACTCCTAGCTCTGATATTGAAACTGCTCTTACTTTCCTTTTAGGCAATGTAATTGATGGTGACAACGAAACGCTTGAAGCACCACATATCGTGTCTTTAGACAATATCAGCATCTCAAAAGGAAACGACACTTCTACTCCTGACCCAGACCCAGAACCTCCAGTAGACCCAGAACCTCCGGTAGACCCTTCTGGCGTGCTTGAAATTGGTTCTGAAATGATTACTTTCGAAGTAGAAAATTCAAAAACAATCAGTCCTACTGCATATTTATATGAAAATGGTGTTATGACTACTGAAAAGCATCAGATTTTCATGGAATTTGATGTAAATGTTCTTGAAGCTGGCGATTATAAATTCAGCATTAATTACAAAAGCAAAGAAGCTGGTGTTGCAGCATTTATATTCATAGGTGAGGAAACGCTAGGCATTAGCCCAGACGCACCAACAGACGAATATAAAGATTCTGTTTGGTCAAACATCGTGCTACCAGCCGGAGAATATACGCTAAAACTTGCAGTTTCTCCTCCTGGAATTGATGCACCAGAAGTGAAAGTAAATTCTGTTTCATTCGCTCCACAATAAAATACTAAAAAATGATAGTGAACATTCCGTTTGCTATCATTTTTTTGATTGAATACTTGCAAATTTTCTGTTATACTTATTATAGATATTGCTGATATAGTAAATAACAATCTAAAGGAGATAGCTATGGCAAACAAATTAGACACAAAAATCGAAACTTGGAAGAATAAACTTCTTGATTTAGGTAAGCGCAACAAACTACTTAATTTCAAGCATTTAAAACGGTCTACGATAAAATTCGAAACACCTAATATGCTGGATTTATGGGACAGTTTTGTAGAGAATGAAACGCCTATTATTTTTCCAAATTCAGACGATTTTTCTGATACAGAAACAGTTTTAGACGGTACTGCGAATATCAAAGACGATAAGATTATCACAAATTTAAACACTGTCGATTTACAAAAAACATTGCGAAATCTGCGTGATAAGTCTAAAACCGCAATGGAAGAACAGGGTATAAATGCGCTTTATTTGTCTTTCGGTATTTTAAAATGGAGTGAATCAAATACTTCTGACATTTATTTTAACGCGCCAATTATTTTAGTGCCTGCGACACTTACTGTCGAGTCAATCACCTCTCCTTTTGTTCTAGATTTGCACGAAGACGAAATCGTCGTAAATCCAACTTTATGCTACAAGTTGCAAAATGATTTTGGCATAACTTTGCCAGAATTTGACGAAGACGAAGGCATTGCAAGCTACCTTGATAAAATTTCCAAACTAGTTTCGAAAAACAAGTGGCAAGTTCTCGACGAAACTTGGTTAAGTTTGCTTTCATTTCTCAAAATAAATATGTATAATGATTTGCTAAAACACAAAGACAGAGTGATAAATAACTTAAATGTGCGCGCAATCGGTGGTGAATCTTCTGCCTCGAATATTATTCCTGAAGAAATTTTAAACTTTGATTTTGACAAAAAATTAAATCCTACTGAAATTTTTCAGGTAGTAGATGCCGATTCTAGCCAACAAGATGCTGTTTTGAGTGCAAAAAAAGGATATAGTTTCGTTTTGCAAGGTCCACCAGGGACAGGAAAAAGCCAAACTATCACAAATATCATCGCCGAGTGTCTAGCCGACGGCAAAAAAGTTTTATTCGTGTCTGAAAAAATGGCTGCGCTAGACGTTGTTTACCGACGACTTCATGGTTCTGGGCTTGATGATTTCTGCTTGATTTTGCATAGCCATAAAGCGAATAAAAAAGAGGTTTTAACTCAATTAGGCGAAGTTTTAAATCTTGCAAAAAGCAAGGCTTCTATCAGCGACGAGGCGTATCAAAAACTTGAAACTTTGCAACGTGATAAGGAAAAACTAAACGAATACGCAAATGTTTTACATCAAAAAATCGCACCTTTAAATAAGTCTGTATATCAAATTAACGGAATACTCGCAAATCTTGAAACTTATGAGGAAGTTATCTTTTCTCTTGAAAATGTGAAAGAAACTGACGAATCTACTTATAATCGTTATAACTATTTGCTTGAAAATTTTGTAAAAACTATCGGTAAAATGACTGATGATTATCGAAACAACCCTTGGTATTTTGCAAATATTTCATCGGTTTCAAATGAACTTCGTCACGATATAGGTGCAAAAACTTCTGCTTTGATACCAAAAATTGCAGATTATAATGAAAAAATATCGTCTTTACTTTTAAATTTCAATTTAAAACTTGGTCTTTCGTATACGAA
Organism: uncultured Oscillospiraceae bacterium; assembly: GCA_964370735.1. Taxonomy (GTDB): domain Bacteria; phylum Bacillota; class Clostridia; order Oscillospirales; family Butyricicoccaceae; genus CAYJLC01. The sequence goes on along the minus strand of CAYJLC010000011.1, from coordinate 12,926 downwards.
TCTTCACATCATAAAAGAAATTTTTAGCATTTCTAAAAATTCGCCTGTTGTTCCTATTAATTGGATTGTCGGTGATGAAATCGTAGGTCTATTTGATGAAATTTCAGAATGCGAAAAAATCAAGCGTGAATTTGTGCTAAAATCAAATAAACTTCGCCACGAATACGATATATTGTCTGAAGAAATCGCAATTTCAAGCGTAGATACTCTTACAAAGGCAAGCAAAATCGATAGCGATATTGCGACTATTAACTGTGCTTTGCAAAGCGATAAATATCTTAAAAATCTTTCAAATCACGAAAATTTGAGTAAAACTTTATCGGTTTATACAGAGTGCAAAGCAAAAGCAAGCGAGCTTAAAAACCTTGAGGATAATCTGCTTCGTGACTATGAAAAAGAGATTTTGACACTTGATTTCAAAGAAATTCTCACAAGATATAAAACCGAATACACAAATGTTTTAAAATTCTTTAAAGGCAGTTATTCTGACGATAAAAAGACATTAAAAGCACTTTTAAGAAGTATGGGAAGCAAGATTTCTGATGATTTCGCGCTAAAAACTTTAAATTCATTAAAAGACATTAGTGACATAAAAACTTGGTTTTTAGACGAATGTATGGAGCTTTCATTGGTTTTCCCTGATATTTTTGATGGTTATAAATCAAATTTCGATAAAATAGACAGTATTTTAAATATCTACAAAAGCACAGACGAGGCTCTTATTTTGCTTGACGAAATGAAGGAAATTTCTACAAAAATCGAAGAACAAGAACATATTTTAATTACCCATTATGAATTTTTATACGAGGGAATAAATACCGATTGGGAAGACATTCGAAAAGCTTTAACTTGGGCTGTTTCATTTAGAAATATTGTTGAAAAGCACTCTATAAATATCGAATTTATAAACAGAATTTGCTCGGATAAAGACAGTATTTCTGCTTGTTTTGATGGCGAAACAGAAGTTTCAAACGCTATTTCTGATATTAACATCGAATTTAACTGGTATTTATCACTTTTTGACAATAATATTACTATCCAAAATTTAAAGCTTACTTCGCTGAAAAACAGACTTGAAAAATGCCAAAACGGACTTTATTTCCTTGAAGAATGGATTGATTTTAAATCTGCGAAAAAAGAGTGCAAAGATGCAGGATTGTCTGATTATATGGATAAAATCGAAAGTTTATCTATCGAAACTGACAAAGTTATTCCGATTTTTAAAAAGCGTTTTTGCAGATTATGGCTTGACGCAATTTTGCCAGACTACCCTGTTTTGCTAAATTTCAGACGCAGAAACCAAGAAAGCATAATCGAGGAATTTAGCTCGCTTGATAAAATGCAATTTGAAATTGCAAAGGCACGAATTCGCTCGAAATTAATAAACGAATTACCATCGACCGATAATTTCACAAGTGGTGTCGACGAAATCAGCATTTTGAAACGCGAACTTGCAAAACAACGCAAAATAATGCCGATTAGAAAGCTATTTCGTGCAATTCCAAACTTGCTTTTAAAATTAAAACCTTGCCTTATGATGTCGCCACTTTCAGTGAGTTTATTCCTTGAGGCTGAAACTTATATGTTTGACACTGTAATTTTTGACGAAGCGTCGCAAGTTTGCACTGAAAACGCTATCGGCGCAATTTCTCGTGGTAAACAAGTGATTATTGCCGGCGATAGCAAGCAACTTCCTCCGACAAACTTCTTTGGTGCCACAATTTCTGACACTGATTATGACGATAGCACCGACGAGGACGACGACGATGATTACGCTTATGAATCTGTACTAGACGAAGCGAATTTACTGCCAGAACGCACACTTTTATGGCATTATAGAAGCAGACACGAGCATTTAATAGCCTTTTCTAATGCAAAAATCTATAAAAACAACCTAGTAACCTTCCCTTCTAACGTGGATAAGGTTTTAGACAACGGCGTTGAATATATTTATGTAAAAGACGGCTATTATGATAAAGGTGGCAAAAAAGGCAATGTTTTAGAGGCGAAAAAAGTGGCTTTAATGGTATTTGAACATTTCAAAAAACATCCAAATCGCTCTGTTGGTGTCGTAGCTTTCGGCTCTGTGCAACAGCAAGCAATCGACACTTGTATTCGTGAAATGCGTATGAAAAACCAAGAATTTGAGCATTTCTTTAAAGAAGATTTAGACGAACCTTTCTTTGTGAAAAACCTAGAAAATGTTCAAGGTGACGAGCGTGATACAATTATTTTCAGCATAGGCTATGCTAAAGATGTAAACGGTGTGTTTAGAATGAATTTCGGCCCTCTTAGCAAAAGTGGTGGCGAACGTCGTTTGAATGTTGCCATTACGCGTGCAAAATACAATGTTAAACTTGTAGGTTCAATACTTCCTACCGATATAAACACCGATAAAATCACGACAGACGGACCAAAATTACTTAAAAATTACATTGATTTCGCTATGAATGGCGTTTCTGTTCTAAATAATGTCATAAAAGAGAGTGATATTGTCGAGCACGATTCTCCTTTCGAAAAATCTGTATACGATTTCCTTGACAGAAAAGGCTACAAGCTAACAACTCAAGTTGGTTGTTCTGGCTATCGAATTGACATGGCTGTAAAACATCCAACGCTAAGTGGGCAATATATTTTAGGAATTGAGTGCGACGGTGCTTCGTATCATTCGGCAAGAACGGCTAGAGAACGCGACCGACTTCGCTCCGATGTTCTTGAGGGAATGGGTTGGAAAATTTATCGAATTTGGTCTACGGATTGGATAAAAGACCAGTCGTCTGAGGGCGAAAGACTACTACTTGCAATAGAAGAGGCGCTTAAAAATTACGGTTTTGAAGAGCAAATTCCACTCGAAGAAGACGAGCCTGAAATGGAAGATTTCGTTTCTTTAGATGAAAAAATAGTGACCGAAGAAGAAAAGCAAAACCCTTATGGTTTTGAGTCTAGCGATGAGGTTGATTTTGCGAATTTACCTACAAATAGCGAAGGATTTCTCTCAATTACTGACTGTATTACGGAAATTGTGAACAAATCATTCCCTGTCCACTATGATTTAATCTGCAAAGACGTCGCACCTCTTTTTGGCAACCAAAAAGCAACAGTAAAAGTTCGTCGCGAGGTTGATTTAGCTCTTGAAAATATGTCTGATACGCTTTTAAGAAAAGGTGATTTCTTCTTCCCAAAAAATTATGTAAACGTGTTAGTTCATATACCAAATACGCGAAAAATCAACCATATTTCGCCTGAAGAAATCGGCGAAGTAATGGTTCGAATTGTGTCTAAATGCGTTGGCACTACAAAAGATTCTCTTTGTTTGGAAACTGCTAGGGCATTCGGTTTTAGTCGTATGACTGCAAACATCGAAGAGTCGATATCTTCGGCTTTTGAACAAATTTCAAGCAGCAAGTTTGATGTGGTTGATGGAAAAATTAATCTAAAGGAAATTTAATTTCATAATTATTTATTAATAAAAATTTCATACTTTTTTGCAGTTTAAAAAGCATATTTTGCGATAAATATATTGCATTTCACTCACTTTTATGTTATAATATTTTGATTTATAAAAAAGGTAGGAAATAACTCTATGGCTAATAACCAAAAAAATTCTCAATCTCAAGACAATGATTTTTCAATGACTGCTGTTCCAGACAATGCTAAAAAAGGCTTTTTCAGTCTATTTGTGGTAATGTTAGGTTTCACATTCTTCTCAGCAAGTATGACAACAGGCGGAAATTTAGGCTTAGGGCTTAATTTGCAAGATTTTATTCTAGCAATAGCTTTAGGTAGCTTAATTCTAGGTGCATACACATCACTTTTAGCGTATATCTCAAGCAAAACTAGCTTAAACATCGATTTAATGGCAAGACACGCTTTTGGAAACAAAGGTTCGTACTTACCATCATCTCTAATAATTTTCACACAAACTGGCTGGTTTGGCGTTGGTGTTGCGATGTTTGCAATTCCTGTTTCAGCATTACTAGGAATAAACGCGTATATTTTCATCGCTATTTCTGGTATCGCAATGACACTTACTGCATATTTCGGAATTAAAGGACTTGCGCTAATTAGTGCGATTTCTGTTCCTTTAATTGCAATTTTAGGATTAATTTCGATGAATATGGCTATAACTGACACAGGTGGTATCCAAAATGTATTCAGTGAAACTCCAACAAACCCAATTAGCTTTATCACAGCGCTTACTCTAGTTATCGGTAGCTTTGTTTCTGGTGGTACAGCAACTCCTAACTTCACAAGATTTGCAAAAAGCCCAGCTATTGCCGTAAGCACGACTGCTATTGCATTCACTTTAGGTAACTCTCTAATGTTTTTATTCGGCGCTGTTGGTGGTGCTGTTACTGGTGTTCCTGATATCTTTGATATTATGATTGCACAAGGTTTAGTAGTGTTCGGAATTGTAGTATTACTTCTAAATATCTGGACAACTAACAACAACGCACTCTATTCTGCTGGCTTAGGGTTATCTAATATCACAGGCAAAAAAAGTAACACAATGACGCTTTTTGCAGGTATTTTAGGAACAGTTTGTGCTATGTGGCTATACAATAATTTCGTAGGATTTTTAACGTTTTTAGGCTCGTCACTTCCAGCTATTGGTGCTATTATCATTCTTGATTATTTTATGAATAAAAAGGCATATATACTGGCAAATGGTGAAAAAGAATTTAGAATGAGTGCAATTTTAGGTGTGCTTGTCGGTGTAGCAGTAGGATTATTATTACCGATTGGAATTCCATCTATAAATGCTATGGCCTCTGCTTGTATCGTTCACTTTGTATTAAGCAAAATAAGCAAACTTTAATCTTTGAAAGGACAATTTTTATGATTATTAAAAACATATTTATCGAAAATAGCAATACTCCGACAGATATTCGCGTAGAAAACGGTAAATTCACAGAAATTTCTCAAAATATCACTCCTTTAAACGGTGAAGAAGTAATTGATTGTACTGGTAAAATGATTTTACCTCCATTTGTGGAAAGCCATGTCCATTTAGATACTTGCCTTACTGCCGGTGACCCTGTTTGGAATATGAGTGGAACTCTTTTCGAAGGCATCGAATGTTGGTCTAAAAGAAAAGAAAAGCTTACTAAAGAAGATGTAAAAGAACGTGTAAACAAGGCTGTTAGAATGCAAGTTTCAAACGGAATTCAGCATATTAGAACGCATGTCGATGTAACTGACCCTAAACTTACTGCTATGGAAGCTATGATTGAATTACGTTCCGAGTTAAAAGAGGCTGTCGACATCCAAATCGTTGCATTCCCTCAAGAAGGAATTTTAAGCTACCCTAATGGCAAAGAACTTCTTGAAAATTCTATTAAAATGGGCGCTGATGTTGTTGGTGCTATCCCTCATTTTGAATTTACTCGTGAATATTCTGTCGAAAGTTTAAATTACTGCGTTGAACTTGCTGTGAAATATGATAAATTAATCGATGTTCACTGTGATGAAATCGACGACCCTGAAGCAAAAGGACTTGAAACTCTTGCATGTCGCGCATTAGAAACTGGACTTAAAAGCAAGGTAACTGCAAGTCATACTACGGCTATGCATAGTTATAACAACGCTTACACGTCGAAATTATTCAGATTACTTTCTATGAGTGACATAAATTTTGTCGCAAATCCTTTAGTAAACACACATTTACAAGGAAGATTTGACACTTATCCGAAAAGACGTGGTGTAACTCGTGTTAAAGAGCTTTTAGCTAATGGAAACAATGTTTCTTTTGGTCACGATGATATTTTCGACCCTTGGTATCCACTTGGAGATGGAAATATGAGAGATGTAGTTCACATGGGACTTCACGTTTGTCAAATGATGGGCTATGAAGAAATATTAAATAGCTACAAACTTATCACTCATAATGGTGCTAAAACCCTAAATATTACCGATGATTACGGAATTAAAGTAGGAAACTCGGCTAATTTCTTAATTTTCGATGCCGATAACTTCTATAATGCACTGAACAAGAAAAGTGAAATCTTGTATCAATATAGAAATGGTAAACTACTTACAAAAAGTATCCCAAGCAAACGCGAAATATTTATTTAATAAAATAAGAAAACAACCAAGTTTTAAACTTGGTTGTTTTCTATTACTAAAGAATTTTTTGTCTTATAAAAGATAATAAATGTTACAATACTATCAAGTGCAATCCCTGTACCAAACATTATAGCAACCGATGCTAAAGTAGGCACATAAATTCCTAAAACATATAAAATATACATACTTCCATAGAATAAAACATTAATAATAATCGATTGTAAAAGCATTAAATCTGTTCGCCCTAAGCCATAAAAAATACTGTCTATTACATTATTATACGCAAAAAGTACATAAAAACCGATACTTACCATAATCAGAAAATAAACTTTGTCATGTGTTTCTAAAAGTAAAACATTCTTTAAAAAAGGTTGCCACAACGGTATCGAACATACTAATAAAACGAGAATAATCGTCGTGAATTTAAAATAATCTTTCGTTTTTAGGTGATTATTTTGGCTGACATCTCTCTTAACAAGCTCGCCTAAAGCTAATATTGGAAGCAAAACAAATTTCCAAATAAAATTATTTGCAACCCAAAAATCACCTTGCCCGTCGGCAATATTAATCATTCTAAATATCATAAACATAAAAGCAAGGTTTCGTATTAGCGTTTCTATTCCAGAAATTATTGATATATTTTTCATATTTTTAAACCAATAAAAATCCAGTTTTTCTCTTGAAAATATATGAAATTTTGACCTTTTTAATAATAAAACACCTGTGATAAACAAAATTAAATTTGTTATAATATTTGAATATGCAATACCCAAAACACCGATATTAAGCGAAAATTGTAATTCTGAAAGAAAAACTACATCGAAAAATATAGTAAAGAACATTTGTATAACAAGCAAAATATAAATAGTGTAGCTTTTTTCGAACGAAATTAATAATGCTAATATGATTTTCACTAAAATTGCAAAGATGTATGCAACAGCTTCAAGACGAATATAATCTGCTGTTAAATCTATAAGTTCTGTATCTTGCGCCATAAAAGTTATCAGTGGTTTTGCAAAAATAAATAAAAACACTGCAAGAACCACAGTTATAACAAAGCAAAAAAGCAAAATTGTACGCACTCTGTTTTGAAGTTCTTTTAAATCGTCTTTGACTGAACCCACAAAGAAAAACAGAGGTAAAATAATCGCTTCTGTGGTGATTTCATAAATTAAATTTACATAAGTAAGCTGTCTTGCAATATTAAATCCGTAATCGGTAGGAAGATTTCCAATCAAAAATATCCTAGTCGATAAATAAATTGTTGGAATAAATCCCATGATGAACAGTGCGAAATAGAGTTTATAATCAATCTTTGGTAAAAACTTTGTCATGTCATCCCCTCAGGTTTTATTTATATTATATCAAAACTAATAAATAAATTCAAGTAAAACACTTTATTCATTTTATTTTCTGCTAAATCTATAATATAAAAAGGCTACGCTGAGAAATTTCTCGCCTAGCCTTTAAGTTATATTATTTTTATTTAAATTTTGATATTTTATCGAAAAAATTATAAATTTTATCGCCATTATCACCTAAAACTCTGACACAAATTCCTTTTTTGCATAAACTTACGCCAAATTCGCAATTTGACAACATTTTTTCGCCTAAAACTCGTATCTCATCTAAAATTTCATCATTTCCATAGATATAAAGAAGCCCACTATGCGTATATCCTTGCCAAAGTCCTATTTCATCATAATTCCATAGCGTCGGATTTATCATAGTATTGTCGATAAATACTGGCAAATTATTCACATTAACACGAAGAAAGTTCTCAAAATTTTTGAGTTTGAATTTTTCCCCACTATGAACTCTACCACAATTAAAAACATCGCCATAATAAAATCTGCAATTTTCCTCTAAATCCACGATGACTTTATTTTGGTAATTACTATTTTCAAATGGAATTGTAGGATAAGGCATAAACTTTATAAAACTTCCACTTTTTGCTGTGATTTTTACATTTTTTATAACTTTTCCGTCCATTGTGTTGAATATCTTTTCAAAGCTTTGTGAAGAAATTCGTATATTTGTGTTTTCTAGAATATCAAATTCCATATCCACAATATCGCCCTTTAAAAGCCCTGCGGAAGACGACATTATTACAATTTCCGCCTCATTTTTATTATAAAGTGGAGAAATTATTTTGTATGGTGGCGTGAAAAACACATCGTCGCAAATGGTTTTTTTCCCATTGAATTTCGCTTTTAAATAAACCTTACTCTCCATTTATTCCCTCGAATAAGACATCTTTTTTAATCCAATTTATCACATTCGAAAGACCTTCAAGCGACATAAGGTTTGTGAAAAGATATTTTCTGCCATTGCGCATTCTATCTGAATCAGATGCCATAATGTCTAGATTTGCACCGACAAGTGGTGCTAAATCGGTTTTGTTTATGATAAGTAAGTCCGAACGCGTAACACCTGGACCGCCTTTTCTCGGAATTTTTTCCCCTTGTGCAACATCAATTACATAAATCGTGGCATCGGCAAGGTCTGGGCTGAATGTCGCCGACAGGTTATCTCCCCCACTTTCGATAAACATAATTTCTGTGTCTGGGAATTTTTCTGCCATAATATCCACTGCCTCTAAATTCATCGAACAGTCTTCTCTAATCGCTGTATGAGGACAACCTCCGGTTTCTACACCCATAATTCTATCTGCATCTAATGCTGAATTTTTAATGAGAAATTCGGCATCTTCTCTTGTATAGATATCGTTTGTTATAACACAAATTTTATATTCGTCCTTCATCGCACGCGTTAAACGCTCGATAAGCGCTGTTTTACCAGAACCAACAGGACCACCAATCCCTATTTTTACATAACTCATTTATTACTCCTAACTCATATATAACCTTGAATAAAGTGTTTCGTGGTTGTAAGAATAGATTTCAAAGCCAGCGCCACATATACCAAGTTCTTCTTTTTTCACCTTTTTTGCAATCAAAACTGCTTTTCCAATGTCATTTAAGGCATCATTTAATATTAATTGTCCATCTATTTGGCTCAAAGGTACTAGTTTTACTGCATTTGTGATAATACCAGAAACGACACTATATGCATAAATGCTTGCACCCTCACTTTTATCTATACCTTTATCATAAACAAAAAGCGCCACAGCTATCGAATGATGACCTTCACAAATTCCTTCTTTAATAAGTGCACTATAACACTCTAAACTCGGTAATTTTTCGATTTTTTCCCATAGCTTTATAAATCTACTACATAACTTTTTGCTCCCTTCCCTAATTTCTCGAGAGCTTTTTATTGCCGAATAAATGCCGTCAATTTCTATAATTTTTTCCTTCGAAATCTCAGAATTATTTAAAAGAAAATACACGCCAAGCTCATTATATGGCATAAAAGATACATAGTTTTTAACATATGTTTTCAAATCAGTTGCTGTTTCAAGCTTTTCTTTTTGAACAAATGTTTCTAAACCATTTGACAATGTAAAAGAGCCAATTGGAAACAAACTATCGCTAATTTGAAACATATTTAGCAATAAAGTCATATCCATATTAATGTTTATGGTCGTGACTGTGCGAATTTAATGGCGCGTGTGCTTTGCACTCTGTAAAAGAAACAAATTTCTCAAAAGTGCAAACTGCATTAAACCCTAATTTTAATAAATACTCATAAGTTGGGTGGTCATACGGCACCGATACAAACTCATCTTCAATTTTAAGTGGCAAATGTCGATTTCCAATCTCAAAGCAAAGTTTGCCCATATCTTTCATACTTTTCACATAAATTTTTATAACCTCGGTTGGGTTTACCTCGCAAATATAAACTGAATTTTCAGTTTCTCCGATAATATCACCTTCCGAAAGCACCTCATTTATACAAACACCAACCGAAACACCGTCTTCTGCGATTTTCGAAACTCGCTTTTTTTCTAATTCAAACCATTCAAATTTAATTTTTATTACTTCTTTTTGTGTCTTTTTATCGCGAATATTCCCTAAAATTTCATCTAAAATCATTATAACCCCTCTTAAAACATAAAATATTTTCTAGCAAGCGAAAGCTCATCAAAAGCTTCGCAAGTAATAATCTCACCATCGACTTTAACTGTATATGTTTCTGCATCTACCTCGATATTTGCAAGCGTATCATTAAAAACCATATCTTTTTTCGTTAAATTACGGCAGTTTTTAATCGGTAAAGTTTTTCGTTTAATATCACTCATAACATTTTTTTCATAAGCATACTGCGACAAAAACGTAACACAAGTGCTGTCGACAGCATCGCCTAAAGCACCAAACATTTTCGAATAAACCACAGGTTCTGGTGTCGGAATTGATGCATTTGCATCGCCCATTTTCGAGCCACAAACAAAGCCAGATTTCAAAATAAGTTCAGGCTTTGCACCGAAAAACATCGGTTTCCAAATCACTAAATCGGCGATTTTTCCTACCTCGATGGACCCAACATAGTCGGAAATTCCGTGTGTCTTTGCTGGATTTATCGTATATTTTGCGATATATCTTTTCGCTCTAAAATTATCACTTCTATCGCTATCTTCACTCAAAGCACCACGTTGTTTTTTCATTTTATCGGCAGTTTGCCAAGTTCTTATGATAACTTCGCCCACTCTTCCCATAGCCTGCGAATCGGAACTCATCATCGAAAAAATACCCATATCGTGCAAAACATCTTCGGCTGCAATTGTTTCCGGACGAATACGCGAATCGGCAAATGCCACATCTTCAGGGTTGTTTTTATCCAAATGGTGACACACCATAAGCATATCTAAATGCTCATCTATCGTGTTTTTTGTAAATGGCATAGTCGGATTTGTCGAAGATGGAAGTACATTTGCAAATGATGCTGCACGAATAATATCTGGGGCGTGACCACCACCAGCACCCTCGGTGTGATAAGTATGAATAACTCTGTTTCCAATTGCATTCATCGTATCTTCTACAAAACCAGCCTCATTTAATGTGTCTGTATGAATAGAAACTTGCACATCATATTCATCGGCAACAGAAAGGCAAACGTCAATAGCTTTAGGCGTCGAACCCCAGTCTTCGTGAAGTTTTAGCCCAATAGCTCCAGCTTTTACTTGCTCGATTAAGGTATCAGGGCTTGAAGAATTGCCTTTTCCCAAAAACCCTAAATTCATAGGAATACCTCGGGTCGCCTCTAACATTTTCCTTATGTTAAATTCACCAGGTGTGCAAGTTGTAGCATTTGTTCCGTCACAAGGTCCTGTTCCACCACCTAGCATAGTCGTAACCCCACTATATAAAGCAGTTTCAATCTGTGTCGGAGAGATAAAATGAATATGCGTATCAATCCCACCAGCCGTCACGATTAAACCCTCGCCTGCAATTGCCTCGGTTGATGCACCGATAATCATATTTTCGTCTACACCATCCATAATATGTGGATTTCCCGATTTTCCTATCGCGTGAATTTTTCCGTTTTTTATACCAATATCAGCCTTATATATGCCTGTTGCATCTAAAATAACGGCATTTGTTATAACTAAATCTAAACATTCAGAGTCTTTATGTGTGCACGATTGCCCTAGTCCATCTCGAATAGATTTTCCCCCTCCGAATTTTGATTCTTCGCCATACACCGTCAAATCTTTTTCGATTTCAATTATAATATCAGTATCGGCAAGGCGAATTCTATCGCCAGTTGTAGGACCAAACATAGTCGCATATAATTTTTTAGAAATTTTCATTTAGTCCTCCATTCCTTTGAAACCTAGTTCTTTTGCAAGTTTAATTGCGTTTTCTTTCACTTTTTCATCGTCCATTAACCCATTTGTAAGCCCATTTAAACCATATCCTTCGCGAGTGCCACCTATTTTTGTAAGCATTATTTCTTTAGCTTCACCAGGCTCAAATCTAATAGCTGTACCAGACGGAATATCAAGTCGCATGCCAAAAGATGCTCTTCTATCAAAAGAAAGCATCTTGTTAGTTTCAAAGAAATGATAATGTGAACCTACTTGAATTGGTCTATCAGCAGTGTTTTTCACGATAATATTTAACTTTTCTTTCCCGTAATTTAGCTCTATTTCACCATCATCTACCAAAATTTCACCAGGAATAATAACATCTGTCGTTTCGATAGGATTATGAACTGTTACAAGCTTTGTTCCGTCTAAAAACATAGCTTCTACCTGAATTTCATCTATCATTTCAGCAACTCCAGCCAAAACATCGTCTTTTTTCAGGATTTTTCTGCCATAACTCATAAGCTCAGAAACAGAAGACCCCTCGCGAGCCTTTTCGACAAGCTCGCTTGAAATTAGCGCAACAGCTTCTGGGTAATTGAGTTTAAGCCCCTTATTTTTTCGTTCTTTTGCAAGCATCCCTGCAAGATATAACATTAGTTTATCTTGTTCTCTCGGTGTTAATCTCATTTTACCTCCTAATGTGTCATCAAATGTTGTAATTTTTGCTTATCGCTATCGGCAGAATTATTTTTATATAAAATTTCGCCTTGCTCCATTAAATTCACTATATGCGTGTTACTCATAACAAAATCAAGATATTGTTCCACTAAAAGCACCGTAATTCCACGTATTTCGTTTACTTTTTTAATAGCTACACCGATATCTTTTATAATAGACGGTTGAATGCCCTCTGTCGGCTCATCTAAAATAAGAATTTTCGGTTCAGAAACAAGTGCCCTTGCAATAGCAAGCTGTTGCTGTTGTCCACCTGATAAATCGCCACCTTTTCTGTCTTTAAACTTCATTAAAATAGGGAATAATTCAAACAGATACTCTGGAATTTTTCCTTTACCACCTAAAGGCTGAAGACCTAGTTCTAGATTTTCCATAACGGTCATTTGAGGGAAAATATCTCTCCCTTGTGGCA
>CAYJLC010000010.1:24739-52776 GCA_964370735.1 uncultured Oscillospiraceae bacterium | reverse complement strand
GGTTCATTAAAGCTATTTATGATTTTCATTGCAATTTCGTCTTCAATATTTTCTTCAATTGCGCGTCTTAAATTCCTTGCACCAAATTTTATACTAAATGCTTTATCTGCAAGAACTTTATAAACTTCATCAGTAATATCAATAGTAATTCCTTTTTCACCCAGTGCATCTTCAAGCTCTTTTATCATTTTTTTCGCAATTTCTATGAAATTTTCTTCAGATAAGCTATTAAAAGATACAATTTTATCTATACGGTTAATAAATTCTGGACGTAAAAAGTCTGAAAGTGCCCTTATAGACTTCTCTTTATTGTTTTCAGAAATCGTTTTTCCAAAACCTAAACTGCCCTCACTTTTAGTGCTACCAGCGTTTGAAGTCATTACAATAACTGTGTTTTCAAAGTTAACATTACGACCATGAGCGTCGGTAATTTTACCATCGTCAAGAATTTGTAGAAGTGTATTTAATACATCTGGGTGGGCTTTTTCAAGCTCATCGAATAAAACAACACTATAAGGACGACGTCTGATTTTTTCTGTAAGTTGACCTGCTTCATCATATCCAACATATCCTGGAGGTGCTCCAATTAACCTTGAAACCGAGTGTTTTTCCATATATTCCGACATATCCAGTCGAATTAACGACTCTGGAGTGTTAAATAAATCTTCTGCAATCGCCTTTGTAAGCTCTGTTTTACCAACACCAGTTGGGCCTACAAAAATGAAAGATGCTGGCTTTTTCTTCGGAGAAATACCTGCTCTTTGACGTCTAATGCCCTTTGCAATCGCTGTTACAGCATCGTCTTGACCAATAATTCTCTCTCTTAAGCGATCTTCAAGCCCTAATAATTTACCTATCTCCTCTTGTTCTACCTTAGATGCAGGGATTTTTGTCCACACTTCGATAACTTTTGCAAGATTTTCAGTTTTTAGTTCTGGAATTTCGCAATCTTCTAGTAATTTTAATTCTTCTGTAACTTTGATTAATCTGCTTGTATTTTCTGCTATTTTCGCATAAATCTCTGTTTTTTCTTCTTCGGTTTCTGCTTCTGCTTGATCAAGTAGAAGATTTTCCTTTTCCTCATCTATTTCGGTAAGTTCATCTTCAAGTTTGCTTTGGTTTACAAGGTTTTTATTTCTTAAATTTATATCAGAACAAGCTTCGTCAAGTAAATCTATTGCTTTGTCTGGTAAAAATCTATCTGTAATGTATCTTTCAGACAAAACAACAGCTTCTCTGATAATAGCATCAGAAATTCTAACTTTATGGTAATCCTCATAATATGATTTTATTCCAATAAGCATCTCTGTGGCACCTTCAACACTAGGTTCTGCCACGATAACTGTCTGAAATCTACGCTCTAATGCGCCATCTTTTTCGATATGTTTTCTATATTCTGCAAAAGTAGTCGCACCGATTACTTGAATTTCTCCACGCGATAATGCTGGTTTTAAGATGTTTGCAGCATTCATAGAGCCTTCTGAATCTCCAGCTCCAACTAAATTATGCACCTCATCGATAACTAAAATAACATTACCATGCTTTTTAATCTCTTCAACTAAGACTTTAACACGACTTTCAAACTGACCTCTAAATTGAGTTCCTGCAACTAACGCTGTTAAATCTAGCAGATATACTTCTTTATTTTGCAGTTTATATGGAACTTCACCTTTATTAATAAGTACAGCCAAACCCTCAGCGATAGCTGTTTTACCAACACCAGGCTCACCTATTAAGCATGGGTTGTTCTTTTGTCTACGGTTTAAAATTTGGATTACACGAGTAATCTCTGAATCTCTGCCGATAACATTATCAATTTTACCTTTTTTAGCTTTGTCGGTTAAATTCGTGCAATAGCCTGTAAGGAATTTGTATTCTTTTTCTTTTTGCTTTTGTTCACGTTTAGCCTGCTTTTCGCTTTTTCTTGACTCTCTAGAAGTAAGTTTTGGTTTATCGCTATTTTTATCACTCTCTCTAAAAATACCAGAAAATAACTTAGAAAAGCTTTCAGTCGCTGTGTTTGAAAGAAGTTCTTGATCTTCTTCCGACATATTTTCAATCATATTTTCCATATCTTCAAAATTTTCTGGAATTTCACTAGAAATCATATCGATATCTTCTTTAGAAATCCCCATTTGTTCTATCATATCTGACACAGGTTTAATGCCTAGATCCGAAGCGCATTTTAAACAAAGCCCTTCTTGTTTTGTTTCGTTGTTATCCATTTGTGTCATAAAAACAACTGCTATATTTTTTTTGCATTTTGAGCAAATCGGCATTTGCATAATATTTTCTCCTTCTAACTTACAATATTGGAATAGAATTCCGGCGTTATATTTATAATATATTTCGTTATATACGCGTCACTAAGTGTAGTATCCAGTAAAACTTTAAAAGTTGGAACCATAGTAAATCCTATCCAAAGTGTGCCAGCAACTAACACTAAACCAATTCCAAGTCCTACTACCCCACCAATTATTTTATCAAATTTAGTTAAAATTGTATCTTCGAACATAAATTTGAAAATCGCAATAATTAGTGCAAATATTAATTTTAGTACAATAAAAGCACCTATCAGCACTAGTAAATAAGAAATACCTTGGCTAAGCGAATTTATCATCGATTTTAATATTGCAGAAAATGCTTCATTAAATTCCATATTTATAATTTGCTCTAGGCTAGTCTTTGAAAGTGTGCTGAATAGTTCACTTATAAACGGTGCTTCTGCACCCTTTTGCACAAGGTCTATCGCCTCATGTATATCTATTGTTTGCAAAATATAATCTTCTATGTATGGGGATATAAACGGTCCTATAATCTCGTTTAATCTGCTTGAATAAACATTTGCTAAAACAACACTAATTACAATAGCTAAAATATTCGAAACTGCAAGACAAATCGAATAAATAAGTCCTTTATTGTAATAAATAAGCCCCATAACTATAATAAAGACTATTATACCTATATCTAAAAACATTTTTCCTCCTAAAATTAAACCCTTTCAAGTTTATTTGAATAAATAGCATAAATTTCATCATCATCGAACACAAGCACGTCTAAAACTCCTGCTCCTATAAATATTTCGTCGATTTTATTGAGTTTTAAATCGAATTTATGGAGTGAATTTTCTGAGTAAATATAGATGTGTCTATTAGATGTATAAATTTTTTCTGGTGTCCCATCAAAAACAGTTGATATTATTTCTAAATCGGAATTTAAAATGTTTAAAATATATGAATTGTCAAAATTATTTTCAAGATAAATAATATTATGCGCATCTTTTACGTTATATGCTTTTAAAGCGATATCGTTTTCTTTTAAGATTAAATCTCCTGTTTCGTTATAAATTGCATAGCCATTTTCTAAAATAACTATTACTTTCTCGTCTATAAATCGAATATCTATCGGAAAATCTTCCGAAATTTCCGTCTCAAATATAGTTTCACCAGATTTTATATCAAAAACTCTTACCATGCTGATAAAATCAAGTCCATCCTGACCTATGCCAATCGTTGCAAGCCTGTCACCCGATAAACTAGCGGATAGCAGGTTATATTTTGATGTCGACCAATTGAAAATATTCATATTCATATTGTCATAAACTTTTACTGAACTTGTATATTGCGCTTCGTCAACAATCAATCCGTAATTATCATTAATATCAATAAAACCATCTATTATTCGATAATCTTCTTTTTGCCTATGTGTTTCTCCCAAACTATTTGCTACTACGACTTCATATCCACCTATATCGTAAAAAATAAAGTTGTTTTTGCCGTAGTCTATTTTTGCATTTTTAAAATCCAAATTTATTTCATCATAGATTTCACCATTTAAACCAAAGATTCTCGCATAAGAATCGTCTAAATTAATAACTGATTTTAAAAATGTGCTACTTTTGCTATTTGCATTTGTTTCAATTAAAAACTCATCCTCATTATTTATAGACTGGTGTGCAAGCGCCATATAGGTAACGGACCTGCTTATGGAACTTGGTGTATAATCTTCATAATGTTGAAATAAATATGTCAAAATATAAATCCCAAATAATAAAATAGCTATTTTTTTAAGCCTGTCTAAAAAAATGAGTTTTCGTTTTTTAATGCTTTCTAAATCATAAATTTTCATTTCTCACCTTAATATTCAATATCTTTCATAAAAAGTCCCTTTGCTTGCAAAGTTGGACCCGAAAGTTTTCTATCCTTATTTTCCAAGATAAACGCGATGTCATTAGGGTTTATCTTTTTTTGTCCACAAAATAGAATAGTTCCTGCGATAGTTCTTGCCATATTATACAAAAAACCATCTGCCGTCATTGTAATTTCGATGATATCCCCTATTTTTTCAATATTGCAATCAAACATTGTTCGAACAGAGGTTTTCGTTTCAGTGCCTAGCGACTTATGTGACGAAAAATCATGTGTGCCTATAAATTCCTTTGATGCCTGCTTCATAAGTTCAAAATCTAGCTCCCCACCATATTTATAGACGTATTTGTCTATGAATGGTTGCCTAATCTTCGAATTATGGATGCGATAGACATAAGTTTTTTTCAAAACGCAATACCTTGAATGAAAATCTTCCGAAACATCTTCTGCAAGACTTATCGAAATCGTGTCTGAAATATTTGAATTTAAGGCAATCGGCAATTTGTCGCATGTGATTTTGGAGTTTGTTTTAAAATTTGCGATATATTTTAAAGCATGCACTCCAGCATCTGTCCTACCACAACCGATAAGTTTAATGTCTTCCTTTGTAATTTTCATTAATGCATTTGTAATTTCGCTTTCGATAGTATGTGCATTTGGCTGAATTTGATAACCATGAAAATCGCTACCATCGAAACTAAATGTAATTTTAATATTCCTCATAATAAAATTATAGCACTAAATATTAAAATTGTCGATACAAATGTTAAAAAATCTACTTTTTTATATTTCAAAACTTTCAATCTTGTTCTACCAACATCACCTTTATATAGCCTACATTCCATTGCAGTCGCAAGCTCGTCTGCACGTCTTAATGATGACACAAAAAGTGGTATTAAAATAGGGATTAACGCTTTCGCGCGTTTAAAAATATTCCCGCTTTCAAAATCTGCACCTCTTGCTTTTTGTGCATTAATAATTTTTTCTGTTTCCTCTATCAAAGTCGGAATAAACCTTAGCGCTATTGTCATCATCATAGCAAATTCATGTGCTGGAAATTTGATGGCTTTAAGTGGTTTAAGAAGGTTTTCTATGCCATCTGTTAGCAAAATTGGAGAAGTTGTGTAAGTTAGGAGAGAACTTCCAGCAATTAGAAGAATTATCCTCCAAACCATGTATCCTGCAAGTATCAACCCCTCATAAGTCGGTGCCAAAATCCACCATGAAAAAATCGGAGTTCCTTCAGTATAGAATATATTTAGTATCGATGTAAAAATTACAATTGCAATTATTGGTTTTAACGATTTAAGCACCGTTTTAAATGAAATTTTCGAAATCGCAATACACATTAATACAAAAGTCGTTGCAATAGAATATCCAACTATTCCATTCATTAAAAATAACGATATAATATATAAAAATACCGTAATAATCTTTGTTCTAGGGTCTAACCTATGCAAAATTGAATTACCAGGAAAAAACTGACCCAAAGTAATATCTTTTAGCATCTAAATCCCACCTTTCTTTTGCATTATGAGATTTAATGCGTATTTAACAGTATAAACATCGGAGTCGACATCTACACCAAGCGAGCGAAGCTCCATAAAAACCTTTGTTATTTGTGGCACAGAAAGTCCTATACTTAATAAATACTCAGCTTTTGAAAATACATTAGCTGGAGTATCATCAAGAACATTTTTGCCTTTGTTCATAACATAAATTCTATCAACAGTCGTCGCTAAATCTTCCATACTATGCGTAACAAATACAATACTCGCATTTTTTTCTTTATGATAATTTAAAATATGACCTAAAATTTCGTCACGACTTTTCGGGTCTAAACCTGCCGTCGGCTCATCTAAAACCAAAACCTCTGGCGACATTGCAATAACACCAGCAATAGCAACGCGTCTTTTTTGACCTCCAGAAAGTTCAAACGGAGATTTTTCCATAATGCTTTTATCTAAATTAACAAATTCCATTGCCTCATAGACACATTTTTCTATTTCTTTATCTTCTAAATCCATATTTTTCGGACCAAATGCGATGTCTTTATAGATAGTTTCCTCAAAAAGCTGATATTCAGGATATTGAAATACCAAACCAACTTTTGAACGAACTTTTTTTACATCTTTAAAAATATCTTGCCCATCAAATAAAACCTCACCAGAAGTAGGCTTTGAAAGTCCATTAAAATGCGAAATAAGTGTGGATTTACCCGAGCCTGTATGACCCATAATTCCGACAATTTCTCCTCTTTCGATAGAAAAATTCACATCTTCCAGTGCTATATGTTTAAAAGGTGTATTTTCGCCATATATATGTGTTAAATTTTTCGCTTGTAAAATAGGCATTCTAGCCCTCCAAATATTTTTTTAAAATCTCGGCACAAGTTTTTTCGTCAAATGCATTAATTTCAATATCTGCGCCTTTATTTTTTAAGTGGTACAAAATTTCTACTGTTTGTGGAACAAAAAGTCCCACAGATTTAAGTTTTTCTACTTCAACAAATACCTTTTCTGGTGTATCATCTAAAAAAACTAACCCATCATTCATAACCACAACCCTATCTGCTAATACGGCTTCATTCATGTGGTGCGTGATTAGTATAATGGTGATATTTTTCTCCCTAGAGAGTTTTATAATCGTGTCCATAACAGCTTGTCTGCCATGCGGGTCTAGCATCGCCGTAGGCTCGTCTAAAACAATACAAGACGGCATCATCGCCAAAATCCCTGCAATAGCAATCCTTTGCTTTTGTCCACCAGAAAGACTATGCGTAGAATGAATTTTATACTCCGACATTCCGACAGTTTCTAGCGCTTCATCTACCCTTTTTCGGATTTCTTCTGTCGGTACACCCATATTTTCAGGTGCAAATGCAATATCTTCTTCAACGATAGTTGCGACAAGTTGATTATCAGGATTTTGAAAAACCATGCCTAAACGCTCTCGAATTTCGTAAATTAAATCTTCATTCTTTGTGTCTAAATTATCGACATAAACAGTTCCACCTGTCGGAAGTAAAATCCCATTAAGATGCTTTGCAAATGTAGACTTCCCAGAACCATTATGCCCCAAAACTGCTATAAATTCACCCTGATTAAACTCAAGTGAAACGCCTTTTAGCGCAAAGACTTCTGTTTCTTCATTCGTTCTATAAGTATGCTTTAAATCTTCCGTTTTAATTTGCATATTTTCTCCTTATTTTGCGATAAATCTCGTTGTATTCCCACAAGGAAGTGCTAAACCAGTCGATTTTACTGGCAGACCTAGTTCTTGGCTATCAATAACTCCTTTGTGATTTTTAAGTACAATATCACCTAGAATATAACCCATAGTCGACGGAGACAGCCCTGTCGAATAGCTGTTTATAATAACAAAAAGTGGTTTTTTCGACAATACTTTCATCGTAAGCTCTAAAAACTCTGCGATATCTTCTTCAATTTTCCAAACCTCACCAGTAGGCCCTCTGCCATAAGAAGGTGGGTCCATAATAATCGCGTCATAAAAATTCCCACGACGAACTTCGCGCTCAACAAATTTCTTGCAATCGTCGACAATCCATCTGATAGGCGCATCACCAAGTCCACTAGAAATCGCGTTTTCGCGTGCATGATTTACCATTCCTTTAGATGCGTCGACATGACAAACCGTTGCACCAGCGCTAGCAGCGGCTAAGGTTGCACCACCAGTATATGCGAATAAATTCAGCACCTTTATCGGACGATTTGCAGCTTTAATGCTATCCATAATAAAGTCCCAGTTTGCAGCTTGTTCTGGAAATAACCCAGTATGCTTAAAATTCATAGGCTTTATGTTGAACGTTAAATCGCGATAATTTATTTGCCATTTTTCTGGCAAGTTTTTAACGCTCCATTTGCCACCACCTGTGTTTGAACGATTATATACTGCGTGAGCTGTTTTCCAATTCTTTTTTGGGTCAGATTTTTTCCAAATAGCCTGTGGATCTGGACGCACAAGAATATAATCTCCCCAGTGCTCGACTTTTTCTCCGTCGCCACAATCTAAAATTCCGAAATCTTTCCATTTATCTGATACAAACATTTTTTTCCTCCGTTTGATTATGTATGTGCATAATTATCCATTTTAATTTTACAATATATTATAACACACTTTCGCAAGTTTTTAAATAGAATTTTCAAAAATTAATTGACGTTTTTTTTATAAAGTGTTATTATTGATAGGATAATATTTTTGCTGTAAATATTATCGATTTTATCCCTAAGATAAAAAAACTTGGTAGTTTTTAAACTTATATCCACATAAATTATTCATTAATAAAAACAAATATTTTAATTTAACAAGGAGAAAAATATGAAAAAAACGAAAAAAATTGCACTTCTCGGCATTTTTACAGCAATTATTTTAATGCTTGCTTATGTGCCTTTTCTAGGGTATATTTCAATTTTTGGAGTAATCAATGGCACAACAATTCACATACCAGTAATAATCGGTGCAATTTATCTTGGCTGGAAAGAAGGTGCTATTTTAGGCACTGTTTTCGGTATTACAAGCCTACTTAACAACACTTTCAACCCAAATGCGACATCTTATGTATTTTCGCCATTCTATTCTGGCGGAAACCTATGGAGCATTGTAATTGCGATTTTGCCGAGGGCTATGATAGGCGTAGTCGCTTATTTTGTCTATATGTGGCTTTCAAAATTACTTAAAAATAATAAAAAACGAAACGAATTACCACTTATTTTAGCAGGAGTATTAGGTTCACTCACAAATACTTTCCTTGTAATGGGTGGAATATTCCTTTTCTTCGGTGAGCAATATTCTGTATCTAAAAATATAGCATTTGAAACACTTTACTCATTTATAGGCGGAATAATACTCACAGCCGGTGTTCCAGAGGCAATTGTTGCCGGAATACTGACTTTAGGGATAGGAAAAGTTTTGATTTCACGCAAAATATAATGTTTTTCAACATATCAAAGGGGCTGTCTTCACAGTCTCTTTTGTTTTCTAAATTTCCATATTTTACACAAAAAATAGGCTTAAATTTTTAGTTTACATTTTGTTCAAAAAATGTTACAATAAATCTATATTTAAAACTCGGAGGCTATATGAAATTTTACGCAGTAAAAAAAGGTAAACAAACAGGTATTTTTAACACGTGGGACGAGTGCAAAAAACAAGTCACTGGTTTCTCAGGCGCAGTCTATAAGAGTTTTACTAAAAAAGAAGACGCAGAGGCATTTATAAATGGTGACGCACAAAAAGAATTTGTCGACATTTCTGGCGTGAAAGCATATGTTGACGGTAGCTATAATGTTAAAACCGGCGAATACTCTTACGGAGTTATTATATTAGACGGTGAAAATGAAATTGAATTTTGCGAAAAATTTGACGATGAGCTCAAAGATATGCGAAATGTTGCCGGCGAAATCAAAGGTTCTGAAATCGCTATGCGCTATGCTGTTTCTAATAATATAGAAAGCATAATTATATATCACGATTACGAAGGTGTTTCGAAATGGTGTTTAAACGAATGGAAAACAAACAAAGATGGAACTCGTGCCTATAAACAATATTACGACAGCATTAAAGATGTTTTACAGGTAAAATTTGTCAAGGTAAAAAGCCACTCTGGCGATAAATATAACGATATTGCAGACATTTTAGCAAAAAAAGCTTTAGGTCTTTAATACATATTGACAAAAAAATAACAATTTCTCTTTTAAATCTTATGCAATCATTCAAAATTTACAAAACTGTACTTTTAATGTTTGACAATACTAAAGTAAGTATGTTAAAATATTAACAAGATTAAAAAACAAATCTTTAGGCAATAATAATTTTAAATACGAAGAAAAAGAAGGAGAATCTAAAATGAGTAACGAAAAATACATCTTTGTTGATGGCGTGGAAGCTTTAGAAAAAGCAATCGCAAGAGTAAAAGAAGCACAAGCTATCTTTGCTACTTATACTCAAGAACAAGTAGACGCAATCTTTAAGGCGGCGGCTATGGCTGCAAACAAAGCAAGAATTCCACTTGCAAAATTTGCCGTAGAAGAAACTGGTATGGGTATTGTTGAGGATAAAGTTATCAAAAACAACTACGCTGCTGAATACATCTACAATGCTTATAAAGACGTTAAAACTTGTGGTGTTGTTGAAGAAAACAAATCAGTTGGTATCACTAAAATCGCTGAACCTATCGGTTTAATCGGAGCTGTTATCCCAACTACAAACCCAACTTCAACTGCTATCTTCAAAACTTTACTTGCTTTAAAAACAAGAAATGGTATCATCATTTCACCTCACCCACGTGCAAAAGGCTGTACTATCGAAGCTGCTAAAATCGTTTTAGAAGCTGCTGTTGCTGCTGGTGCTCCTGAAGGCATCATCGACTGGGTTGACGTTCCTTCTTTAGAAATGACTAATATGATCATGCGTGAGTCTGATACTATCCTTGCAACAGGTGGTCCTGGAATGGTTAAAGCTGCTTACTCTAGTGGTAAACCTGCTCTAGGTGTTGGTGCTGGTAATACTCCTGCAATCATCGACAGCTCTGCTGATATTAAACTTGCTGTAAGTTCAATCATCGTTTCAAAAACATTTGATAATGGTATGATCTGTGCTTCTGAGCAATCAACTTTAGTAATGTCTGACATTTACGATAAAGTTAAAAAAGAATTCGCTTTAAGAGGATGTTACTTCCTTAAAGGCGACGAAGTTGAAAAAGTTCGTAAAACAATTATCATTAACGGTGCATTAAATGCGAAAATCGTTGGTCAATCAGCTCACACTATCGCTGCTTTAGCTGGTGTTGATGTTCCTGAAACTGCAAAAATCCTAATCGGTGAAGTTGACAGCGTTGATTTAGCTGAAGAATTTGCACACGAAAAATTATCTCCAGTTCTAGCTATGTACAAAGTTAAATCTTTCGACGAAGCTTTAGACAAAGCTGATACTCTTGTAAAAGACGGTGGTTACGGACATACTGCTTCTTTATACATCAACGTATCTGCTGAACAAGAAAAATTAAACGCTTTCCAACACAAAATGAAAGCTTGTCGTATTGTAATCAATACTCCATCAGCACACGGTGGTATCGGTGACTTATATAACTTCGGACTTGCTCCGTCTTTAACTCTAGGTTGTGGATCTTGGGGTGGAAACTCTGTATCTGAAAACGTAGGTGTTAAACATCTAGTTAATATTAAAACAGTTGCCGAAAGGAGAGAAAATATGCTTTGGTTCAGAACTCCAGATAAAGTTTACATCAAAAGAGGTGCTTTAAACGTTGCTTTAGATGAATTAAAAGACATCGTTAAAAAAGAAAGAGTATTTATCGTAACTGATAACTTCTTATATAAAAACGGCTACACTAAAGCTGTTACAGATAAATTAGATTGCATGGGCATCAAACACACTACTTTCTTTGATGTTGAGCCAGACCCATCTCTAGCTTGTGCAAAAGCTGGTGCTGAAGCTATGCGTGCTTTCGATCCTGACTGTATCATCGCTGTTGGTGGTGGTTCTGCAATGGATGCTGCTAAAATCATGTGGGTTATGTACGAGCACCCAGAAGCTGACTTCTTAGATATGGCTATGCGTTTCATGGATATCAGAAAAAGAGTTTACAACTTCCCTAAAATGGGCGAAAAAGCTTACTTTATCGCTGTTCCAACAACTGCTGGTACTGGTTCTGAGGTTACTCCTTTCGCAGTTATCACTGATGAAACAACTGGTGTTAAATACCCACTTGCTGACTACGAACTTATGCCACACATGGCAATCGTTGACTGTGACATGATGATGGATGCTCCAAAAGGCTTAACAGCTGCATCTGGTATCGATGCTGTAACTCACGCAGTTGAGGCTTATGCTTCTATGCTTGCTACTGACTACACAGACGGTTTAGCTCTAACTTCTCTTAAAAACATCTTTGAATACCTACCAAAAGCTTACGACAATGGTCAAGATATCAAAGCTAGAGAAAAAATGGCTAATGCTGCAACTATGGCTGGTATGGCTTTCGCTAACGCATTCCTAGGTATTTGTCACTCAATGGCACATAAATTAGGTGCTTTCCACCACTTACCTCACGGTGTTGCAAATGCAATTATGCTTGAAGAAGTAATCCGTTTCAACGCTTCTGAAGCTCCAACAAAAATGGGTGCATTCTCTCAATACGACCACCCACATACTCTTGAAAGATATGCTGAAATCGCTGATTTCTTAGGCTTAAAAGGTAAATCTGATGCTGACAAAATGGAAAGCTTCATCACTTTATTTGGCGAGTTAAGAGAAAAAGTTGGAATTAAAGCTACTATCAAAGAATACGGTATCGACGAAAAAGATTTCTTAGACAGACTTGATGACATGGTTGAGCAAGCGTTTGACGATCAGTGTACTGGTGCAAACCCTCGTTACCCATTAATGAAAGAAATGAAAGAAATGTATCTTCGCGCTTACTACGGCAGAGATTAATTTAATAAAGGTTTTGCCGTAAAAGAACCTTGAAATACTAATACGCAGTATCTTGCCTAGCATTTTACTGCGTATTTTATTTGAATATTTTTAAAATGTGATTATTCACAGAGGAGGGCATTATGAATTTAACTCAAGTTATCGCAGAAAGAACTTTGAAAAAAGTGTACAAAGATGGTGATACAGCTATCAAACTTTTTGATAATTCTTTTAAAAAATCTGATGTACTAAACGAAGCATTAAACCAAACTCGTGTAGAGGAAACTGGTCTTAATGTGCCAAAACTTCGCGGAGTAACTATTGTCGATGGAAATTGGGCAATTATGACTGATTTTATCGAAGGCGAGACACTAGCATCTCTTATGGATAAAAATCCTGGTAAAATTGACGAATACTTAGAGCTTTTTGTTGATTTACAAATGTCTATTCACGAAAAAAGAGCACCTCTTTTAAATAAATTAAAAGATAAAATGCAACGTAAAATGAAAGAATCTTTCCTAGACGCTACAACAAGATATGACATGCAAACAAGACTAGAAGGCATGCCAGTTCATAACAAAGTTTGTCACGGAGACTTCAACCCTAGTAATGTAATCATCGCAAAAGACGGCACTCCATATATCCTAGACTGGTCGCATGCAACTCAAGGTAATGCATCGGCTGACGTTGCAAGAACATATTTACTATTCAGCCTTGAAGGTAAAAAAGATGTAGCAACTAAATATTTAAATCTATTCTGTAAAAAAGCTGACACTGCTAAACAATATGTTGAAGCATGGATGCCAATCGTTGCATCTTCTCAACTTGTAAAAGGTAAACCTGAAGAGGTTGAATTCCTTAAAAGTTGGATTACTGTTTGCGATTACCAATAAAAAATCGAATCTATTTGATTCATTTATAATAAAAACCACGTTTTTAAAACGTGGTTTTTTATTTTGCACAAAAAATAAGAGGTAATTTTCATCACCTCTTAAATTATTTAGTATGTATAATTATTGTTTCTATCATTCTTTAGCACAAATTCTGAAACTAATTGGTCTAAAATTTGTGATTGTCCAGATAGTTCTTCACTAGTAGCAGCACTTTCCTCTGCTGTCGCCGAGTTATTTTGAATTACAGCTGAAATTTGCTCAATACCAATTGTAATTTGTTTTGCACCTTCTGATTGAATCATAGAAGATTCTGCAATGCTATCAACAAGTGCGCTTAGTTCATAAGCACTCTTAATTGCAACATTAATTGTTTCAGATGTACCCGTTGCGATGTCATTACCAACATTTACAGCCCCTACGGTTTCTTCTATAAGAAGCGTAATATCTTTTGCTGATTGAGCAGATTTTGTGGCTAACGAACGAACTTCATCGGCAACAACCGCAAAGCCTTTACCAGCAGTACCTGCCCTAGCCGCCTCAACAGCTGCATTTAATGCTAAAATATTAGTTTGGAATGCAATATCATCGATAGCCTTAATAATCTTGCTAATTTCAACAGATTTTTTGCTGATATTTTCCATAGCAAGTACCATTTCATTGATTTGGACATTACTCTTATCTAGTGCACTTTGAGATTTTTCGTTTGCTAATTTAGCATTTTGTGAGTCATTCGCAGTTTCGCCAATATTTTGGGCAATATTATCAATAGTTATCGACAATTCTTCAATCGCAGCTGCTTGCTCAACAGAACCTTGAGCTAACGCTTGTGCACCTTCTGCAACTTGGTTATTACCTGAATTTACTTGTCTTGATACATCATTAATTTTATACATAGTTTCAGATAATTTATCTATAATTGTATCAACCGATACTTTAATAGATGCATAATCACCTATATATCCACTAGAATTTTTACTAGAAACTGCAAAATTACCTGCCGCAACTTCTGAAAGCGTATAATTCAAGTCATTTATAATCATAGACAATGACTCTACGATTGCCGCTGTCGAATTTGCAAGCTTGCCTGTTTCGTCTTTGGATGTAACAATAGGCACGGGCGATTTTAAATCACCACTTGCAAGTTTATCTAACCTATCGGCACAAAGTGTTATAGGGCTTATAATTCCTTTAGCAGCACCGATTATAAATATAGCCGAAATTATAATTATTACAATTGCCATAATAACTGTTACAATAACTGAAGTTGTAAGTTGGGCTAAGAAATTTGACTGTGGTGTCAATGTATAAATTCCCCATCCGTTCGAGCTTTCAATAGGAGTGAATGCTACAAATTGGTTTTTTCCATCCCAGACAACTTCCTCAAATCCGCTTTCACCATTAATAAGTCTGGTTTCAACATCTGCCATAGCCTTTAAGCTCGAATCTGTTTTTGCCTCTTCATTTGTGTTATAGGCAGCTTGTACATACGAAACATCATTATATGCAATAGTATCGCCAGATTGGGCAATAATCGTTGTTGTGCTACCAACCCCTACTTCAACCTCTGATACTAATTCTGAAAAAATTTGAGGGTTTACAGCAAATAAAACAACCCCAGAAAACTCGCCATCTTTAATAATAGGCGTAGTAATAACCATTGTAAGCATACCAGTGTCTGGGCTTAAAATTGGGTCTGTTATGTATACTTCCCCCGTATCTCTAGGTATTGTAAAGTAAGGAGCATTAACTTCGTTTAACTCAAGGAAAACTGTATCACCATTTTCCTCAAATACTTGAACTGATTCTATAAAGCTATGTGTATCTTTAATTTCTTCGAAATATTCATTCATATCGCTCCTAACTTGAGCCCTAGTTCTTCCATCCAAAGAAAGTTCCCCTTCTTTTGGAATTTCTTGTGTAATAATTGGGTTTATAGCGAGTTGCGATACTAAATTAGTGTAGTCCTTTAATTGAACTTCGATTTTATTTGCAGTTACATTGATTGTGGCTTCCATCGATTCTTCAAGTGCGAACATCGTACTGTTATATGTTGCAATAATCGCATTAGCACTGATTGCTAGAATTGAAATACTTAGGATAGTTAACGTAAGTGTAAGAATTTTTGATTTTATTGACTTCATTTTTTTGACCCCCTAAAATAATTTTCGAGCTGTTGCTATTCTACTATTCTAATTATACCACTATTCTCGACAAATTACAATATTTTTCCAATTATTTTTACAAATTTTAATTATCAAGTATTTGACTTTTTTATTTAATTAATATAAAATATATTTATAACAAACAGGAGGTGTAACGTGAAATATTTTAATATTTTATTCATGATATTAATTGCGATATTTTCTTTAGGATGTTCGCAAAACCTTAGCGAAAGCACGTCAAAAACCATCCAAGACACTACTATTAATAACGATTTACAGCTTGAAGACGCCGAATTCAGTGAACAAATCGAAGAAATTCCACCAGTTTCAGTTGAAACCGATGATTTCGATAATAATGTCGAACCTTTCATTATTGAAAGTTTATTTCCAAGCGAATGGATTTATAATAATGGAGAAATTGTAATCCAAATTTACGATAACGGCAGTTACGCTGTCACTTATGGCGATATCTCCGCTTATGCTCCAAACAAAGGTGCTTATGAAAAATATAACGAAAATACACTTGCGCTATTCCATCATAGCACATCTACTGATGTTCCTATGGGATTTTTCGAAATAAACGCCGATGAAATCCTCAAAATTACTGACTTTGATGGTATTTTCAAGAAAAACACCGTAAAAATTGATACACCTGCCCAAACTTCTTACTTTGATGAGCTAAATTTATCGGCAATCGGAATAATTAATGGTGGTAAATATGAATTTGAAGACAGTGGTGTTTATTTTAATGAAGATGGCAGTTTCTATCACCCTGTAAAAACTCTAAATGAGGTAGTTATTTTAAACGATATCGAAACTTCCGATGGATATCGCGAAATCACTTTCACTGCAAGTAGCTATTTTTTAGCAAGCGACACACCTGATTTCGAAGGAGAAATTAATTTAAGCTCCCCTTTCGGTTTTATAGATTATTACACCGGATTTATATTGCCAGTGGCTGGTTTTAATGAAATAACAATACCTTTTAACAACGAAGAAATCGTCATAACCATCAGTTCTAATGTGAGAAATGAATTCCCTGAAACAGGCGAATATGTCCATATTAAACACCAAGATTTGTTTGTACGCATTCCAAAAGATTACGATGGGCTTGTTTATTGCGTCGGAAAAGTTCCTATAACATACGAATTAACCAATTTAAAAGAACCTGAGTTAGACGAAAATGGCGATACTATATTAGATAGATATTCTTACGAAGATGTAAAAACGGCATTATTTTTCAGAGTATATTAAAACATAAAAAATCTGTAGAGAATTTCCCTACAGATTTTTTTATTACATTTCGTCAAAAAACTTTGTATGTACTGCTTTAACAGCTCTTTTTGATTCTTCTTCGTCGATTAGAACTGAAATTTTGATTTCAGTTGAAGAAATCATGTGGATATTGATGTTTGCATCATATAATGCTTCAAACATTCTAGCAGCAATTCCACAGTTTGTAACCATACCAGCACCAACAATAGAAACTTTGCTCACATTGCTAGTAGAATTTACTTCTTCAAATTTTAAAACAGCTTTTCTAGCCTCTAAATGTTCTAAAGTTTTAGTTAAATCTTCTCTTTTGATTGTAAA
The DNA here is from genome assembly GCA_964370735.1 of uncultured Oscillospiraceae bacterium. Taxonomy (GTDB): domain Bacteria; phylum Bacillota; class Clostridia; order Oscillospirales; family Butyricicoccaceae; genus CAYJLC01. Next base: position 35,529 of record CAYJLC010000010.1, on the reverse strand, counting down.
AGAAATATCTTTTGTATTATCTCTACCGATTGATTGTAAAATCATATCGATAACAATTTTATTTACAGCAAGTTCAGAGAATAGTTTAAATGCGTATCCAGGTTCATCAGGAATTCCTACAACAGCAACACGTGCAACATTATCATCTTTTGTAACTCCACAAACATTCATCTTTTCCATTTCTAAAACCTCCTTAACTTTCGTACCCGGTAATCTTGCAAAACTAGATACAACTTCCATATTTACTCCATATTTTTTACCCATTTCAACCGAACGGTTATGCAATACTTGTGCACCTAATGATGCAAGCTCTAACATTTCGTCGAAAGTGATTTCTTCAAGTTTTTTAGCCGTTTCAACAATTCTAGGGTCGGCAGTGTAGATTCCGTCAACATCAGTATAGATTTGACATAAATCAGCACCAAGTTTTGCAGCAATTGCAACAGCAGTCGTATCAGAACCACCTCTACCTAAAGTTGTGATATTTTCATATTTATCTAGGCCTTGGAAACCAGCCACGATTACGATTTTATTTTTATCAAGTTCTTTTCTAAGTCTTGTATCTTTTATTTCTTTAATTCTCGCATCACCGTTAGACGATGTTGTTTGAATTCCCGCCTGCCAGCCTGTAAGACTTACAACAGGGAAACCCATTTTTTCAATAGTCATAGCTAAAAGCGACATCGAAATTTGCTCACCAGCAGATAAAAGCACATCCATTTCACGCTTTGATGGTGAAACATTAAGCTCATTTGCTTTTTCGATAAAATCATCTGTCGTATCCCCTTGTGCAGACACAACAACAATAATTTTATTGCCCTCTTTATACTTGTCTGTTACAATTTCTGCAACATTTTTTAGTCTTTCTGCATTTGCCACAGAAGTACCACCGAATTTTTGTACGATTAACGCCATATTAAACCCCCAATTTTATATTTTCCACTGTTGCCCCAACTTCATCGCATTTAAGCAAAATTGGTTGCCAGTCAGGATATTTTTCTGCAAAATAGATTTCTGCTCTACTTAAATAAGTGTTGTCCACCATGTCTACCATAGCTATAATAGTAGGACCTGCGCCTGATATATAAGTGCCCAAAGCCCCAAGCCCGATAGCAGCATTTGCCACTTCCTTGCCGTCTGTTATTAAGTCAAAACGATATGGTTGGTGTAAAACATCGCCTACTGCTACTCTTATATTATGCAAATCACCAGTAACAAGTGAGCCTGCCAAAAGCGCTGCTCTTGAAAGATTAAATACTGCATCTTTATGAGTTACTTCACTCGGTAGTGCTTTTCTAGATTTTTCTGTTTTAAGTTCGAATTTTGGAATTAAAGCTACAAAGTACATTTTATCTAAAATCGGAACTCTAACGTGTGAAACTTTGCCATATTCAAGTAATGCCACACAAAACCCACCTAAAATCGCAGGTGTTGAATTGTCTGGATGTCCTTCGATTGAGCCTGCTAAATCAATAATTCCTTGCTTTGTAAGTGGGTTTCCTAATAGCGCATTTGCACCTAAAATCCCTGCCACAATACAAGCAGAAGACGAGCCAAGTCCCCTTGCTTGAGGAATTTCGCATTCTGAAATAATTTTAAGCCCTTTAAGCTCTTTTCCCATTAAATCATACACTTTTTTAGCGCATTTATATACTAAATTAGTTTCATCTGTTGGGATTTGAGGGTCGTCTGTAATGATTTCTATTTCATCACTTTCTTCCATATAAAATGTATTATACATGGAAAGTGCGATGCCTAAACTATCAAAACCAGGACCCATATTAGCACTAGTTGCTGGAACGGTTATTTTTATCATTTTTTCACCTATTATAATACTCTTAAATAAGAATATTCGCCTGTTAATTGTGATTTTAAATCATTCAACGACATTATATCTGTGATAAAAGCAACTTCATTTTCGCGTTCGTCTGATAAATCAGTAACATTTTCAAACGGAATTTCCTTAGTATTTTTAATATTTACATAGAATTTGCATTTAAAATCTGCTATATCTGCAATATATTTATCGGCTTTTTCCCAAGAAATAGCTTTTCTTTTATTTCTGTGCATACAAGCGTCCATAACATCAGCCACAACAGCCGACGCAGTCGCCATTTTACCAGCACCTTTTCCATAAAACATAACGTCATCAACGCAGTTTCCTGTAAGCATCACAGCGTTGAATACATCTTCAACCCCTGCAAGCATATTAGTTTTTTCTACTAAATGAGGAGCAACAAACGTGAAAATTTTACCGTCTTGATTTACTGTTCTTGCAAGAAGTTTTATCACTTTGTCGTCTTTTCTCGCGTAATTTACATCGCTTAATGTTACTTTATCAATACCTTCAGCCGAAACATCTGAAGGGTTTACTTCTTTAGAGTATGCAAGGTTTGTAAGAATACAAATTTTTCTTTGAGCATCAATGCCACAAACATCTGCAGTAGGATCTTTTTCAGCATATCCTAACTCTTGAGCTTGCTTTAATGCATCGTTAAAATCAACGCCATTATGTATCATTTGCGATAAAATATAGTTTGTAGTACCATTAACGATACCAGTGATAGCATCAATTTCATTTGCAGATAAACACTGAATTAATGGGCGAATTACTGGAATACCACCACCAACTGATGCTTCAAACATGTAATTCACATTATTTTTAATAGCAATTTCTAAAAGTTCTGCACCATGCATTGCAACTAGTTCTTTATTTGAAGTAATAACGTGTTTTTTTGCAAGTAGCGCTCTTTTTGTAAATTCATAAGCGATTGTTGCACCACCGATTACTTCAACAACAGCTTCAACTTCATCATCATTTTCAATCACTGAAAAATCTTTTGTAACCAGTTTTTCATACTCTGTGCCAGTAAAATCTCTGATATCAACAATGTATTTTACTTCTAAAGTTTCGCCTAATTTTTTAGCGATACTTTCACTATTTTTCATTATTACATCATAAGTTCCAGAACCTACTACACCAAATCCCAATATTGCTATTTTCATACTTTTCTCCTATCTGCTTGAAAGAATTTCGAATTTTAAGACACCATCAATCAATAGTCCCTTTTTAATGAGCGTTTCAATCGGATATTTCATTTCAGAAGTTCTTGCCGAAATGATAACGACAGCTACGCCATTTGTCGGAATATTTTGGTTGATTGTTAAAATATTTGCACCACATTTTGCAAAGTTCGATAAAATATGCGATAAAACACCAGCTTTATCAGCCATAGAACAGCTAAAAGTCACAACTGAGTCTGTGACAAGCTGATTAAATGGGCTTATTTTATCTTTATATTTATAGTACGCACTTCGACTGATACCAACTTTATCAGTTGCGTCTGAAATATTCTTGTATTTTCCTGATTGAAGCAAATTATTCACTTCAATTACCTTCAAAAATACTTCAGGTAATGCCGAACCTTCGACAATATAATATTTAAAATCTTTTTTCATTTTTTGTACTCCCAGTGATTACAATTGTTTTCTTGCATACAAATGTCTTTAACAATAATAACATATACTAGGTATAAAATCAATGATTTTTTTTTTAATTTTAAAACATTAGTAAAATTGACCCAACATCAAATATTTTATCATTTGTTAGATAGTCAATTTGTACATTGTACCTACTTAAAAAATGATAAATTTGCTTAAAAACTTCCTTGTCTTCAATCTTACCTGTAAAATAAACTGTGTTTTCTTCATCAAAAAAGCCAGCTCCACCAATAAATCCATGGCTATAACCTTCCAAATCCACAAATTTACTCTCAATATATAAAGCATCGATACCGCATTCCCTTAAAATCTTACAAATTTTAATGTCAGACGTGATTGCGATTTTATCTCCAATAGGCAAAACCGAGCATTTTGTGTAGCCTTGCTTTACATTATGTAAACTGACACTTTCGTCTAAAAGTGACAGTATTATAGGGTCTGTATGTTTCAAATTATGAAAAAAATGCTGTCCCATAATAAGTGCATTATACGCGATATTTTTAGGATATTTTTCTTCTAAATCTGTCGTTCCCATTACCACTTCAAACGGAAAATGAACACCTTTGCAACCGACAAATTGGTTGCCATTTAACCTAAAAAGTGACATGTCAACATGACCAGAAACTGCATCTGCTATATTTTTATTATCTTGAATAAAGACACACGAAAAACCTTTTTTCTGAAGTGGAATTTCTAATTTGTCTTTGTATTTTTCTCCTAAAACTACTTTCATACTATTCCCTTAAAACGTCGATTGGGTTTAAATTCGAAGCTTTCAGCCCTGGAAAAACCCCAGAAATAATGCCACAAAAAAGTGATACTAAAATCACTGAAATCAGTGTTTCATAGCTTAAATAAAATTCAAACCCTAGCGAACTTACAATAATCATTACAACTAATACTCCTATTATAGCACCTAAAACTCCACTAAACAAGCAAATTATGACAGATTCTAGCAAAAATATTTTTAAAACTTCGCTCTTTTTTGCCCCTAGTGCTAAATAAATTCCTATCTCCTTTTTTCTCTCTATTGTAGACGATAAAATAATATTTGTAACCGAAATCCCAGCCACCACCATCGAAATTCCTGCTATAAAAGTAAGCAAAATGGTAACATACAGCGTAATATTGCTTATGATATCTATATATGAGCTAATATTTTGCACACTAAAATTTCCATCTAACAACGAATTTTTAGATATATAATACTCAATTTCTTCTTCTAGAACAGCTAAATCACCACTCGTGCGTATTGCAATTTGGTCAAATGCAGAATTTTCTGTGTATTTTGCTAGTGTTGTTGCCGGAACATAGATAATAGTTGCCGAACTCGTACCAAATGACGGCATTAAATTGGTCTGATTTTCGACAATTCCAACTATTTCAAAATCTTTTCGCACACCATTAATCGAAAGGCTTAAATATTTACCTATGATATTATCCCTAGCGTAAATATCGTTCGCAAGATTAACACTAATAATTGCAACGTCACTTTCCGTACTTATATCCGATTTATTAAAACTTCTTCCATGCAAAATTTCAAGCTTTAAAAGTTCTTCTACTTGCTCGTATACACCGAAAAAAAATGCTGTTCCATACGCTCTTGTGCTAGAATATGAGCCGACAGAATTTTTCATAGGCATCATTATATCAGTGTCGAATTTTTCGTAAAAAATATTGAAAATTTCCTCATTTAATATATTTTCATCAGATGTATCGATGATAGAAATTCCATCAATCCCAAGCGCACTAAGCTCTTTATCTATAATTTTTGATGCAATATTTCCAATACTACTTATAATAGTGACCGATGTAATTCCAATGCAAATTGATATAATAATCAGCAAAAACTTCACTTTATTTCGCAAAATATTCTTAAATGATATAAAAAATAAGTCCTTATTCGTCATAAACCACCCTATCGCCCTCGGTTATATCTCTATCCAAAATTATAATTTCATCTTTTGAAATCCCGCTTAAAACTTCGATTTCCTCAGAGAGTTCATACCCAGTTTTGATTTCTTTTTTCACTGCAAACCCATCTTCGCACACAAATACATATTCTGTATCTCCTTCTTGAAAAATAGCCTCATAAGGAATTACAATCGCGTCGATTTTCTTGTCTACAATTATTTTCGCCTCGACACTACTTCCCAAAATTATATCATCACTTGTGTTTTGAAGTGCAATTAGTGCATCGACTTTCACCTCGGGATTTGTCCCTAGAATATCAAAACTCGCCGTAGTATATGGCATTATTTCTGTCACAACCCCTGCAAGCATATTAGGAATTGCATCACCACTGACACTGACCTCTTGCCCCTCTAAAACCTTGTTTATCTGGCTTTCAGCAATAGATACTCGAGCTATAAAATCACTTTTTGACGCGATTGAAATAAACGGAATACTTTTAACTATCGGGCTTTCATTCGTTACAGGAAGTTTTAAAATTTTTCCGTCTACTGTACTTCTAATCTCTATTAAATTTTCACCATAAGTATCTAAAACCACAACATTTTTGTCATTTATTATCATAGAAAGATTTTCTTTTGTAAATTCTGGCAACTCCTCACTTATTTCTATGGTCATAATAATATCGCCTTTTTTCACATCATCATAAAGTTCAAAATTAAGCTCATTTACATACCCATTTTGATTTATCGCGATATAATTTTCAGAAGCACTCTCAATATTCCCTCTTGCTAAAACGCTGTTATATACGACTGTTTCGCGCGGTGTTTTAACGCTTACTTCTTTAAAATCTTCATTATTATAAGTAAAAATTCCAATAATTGCTATGATAGTCATCATTAAAGTCAAAATATTTTTTTTCATATCCATTCTCCTTTTCAGTTATATTTTATCTATTTTCGGAAAAAATATAACAATCAAAACAAAAAAAGGAGATAAAATATGAATTTAATTACTTGCACCGACAAATGCGAGCATCAGGTCGACGGATATTGTAGTCTAAAAAAAATAGACAATGTCAGCACTACAAGCGAGAGCAAACATTGTCCATATTATAAAGAAAAATCTATAAAGTCTTAAATTTCTCGTTTCTTTTAAGGTAAAATGCAATAAGCAAAAAGATTATCACGCCTTTGAAAACGCTAGATATCGAAACTGCCCACCAAATTCCATTCAGTGCTAAAACAGTTGATGATAAAATTGCTGCAATAGGTATTCTTAACGCTGTGAAAGTTATACTTATAGCAGCTGGTGCTGTCGATTTTCCTAAAGCGTTCATACCACTTGCAGAAAGTATTTCCATACACATGAAAAGTTGTGAAAATCCTAAAATTACAAGGTAATCTGTGCCCATTGATAAAACTGGTTGCTCGCTTAAAAATATCGAAAATAGTGGCTCTGCTAAGAAAATTAGAACACATGACGCAAATATTCCATATACAAATAAAAGCTTAAATGCTGTGAAAAATCCATTTTTAACTCGTTTTAAGTTCTCTGCACCAAAATTTTGTGCCATAAAACTATTAACAGCCGTCGCATAGCCATCTGTTGTCATCCACGATATAGATTCAACTTGCGAACCAATACGCTGAACTGCGACAGCATCATCGCCAAAACTTGCAACCATCTTAGAAACATACATCGAAATAAGTGGAAAAAGCGTTGCCTGGCACGCAGCAGGAAAACTTAGTTTCAGTATTCTTTGATATACACCAAGCTTAGGCAGTTCTTTTATCGATATCGTTGAAAACAGTATTTTTTTCTTAATTATATAGATAAACAATATCAAAAACACAATAAATTGTGCAAAAACAGTCGCAATAGCGACGCCAGCTACGCCCATTTTCGGAAAACCTAGCATACCAAAAATCAGTATAGGGTCTAAAATCACATTTATAATAACACCAACAGCTGTTGCAATAAATGGAATTTTACTATTACCAATCGCTGTTAAAAGTGCTGTAAAAAGCTTTCCTAGAAGTCCAAAAATAATTACTCCACCTGCAATTTGGACATAAATTTCTGCCCCTAAAATTACATTTGGGTCTGTCAAATCAAAAAATGATATAATTTGCTTTGTAAATATCATATAAATTGCGCCTAAAGTTGTCGAAATAATTATGCTTAAAACAACCGAGGCAAATGCAAATTGCGATGATTTTTTATATTCTTTTGCACCTAAATTTTGCGCAGTATAAACTGTTCCACCTAATTGCGCTAGCGTATGGATACCCATTGCAAGCCACGTCATAAGGCCACCAGTACCAACAGATGCAACAGCGCCAGCTCCTAGTTGAGATATCCAAAACATATCTATTAAATTGTATGTCATTTGCAGTAAACTCATCCCCATAAGCGGAAGTGCAAGTCTTGTTAAAGTTCCTGCTATATTACCCTGTAAAAGGTCTATTTTTTTCATTTTTTATCCTCTTTCTTAAATTGCAGCAATATGTATTATACAGCAATTTATTGAAAGTTGCAACATTTTTTTATTAAAAATCAAGTTTTTTCTAGAAAATTAGCGTATATAGGTAAAAAGCTGCGACAGTTTCCCTAGGGAAAATTACAGACATTAAATAAATATCGTCAGAAAATCCCATTTCAATCATTCGGTACAAAATGCAACCCGTCAAATATTCTTTATCAACTCCACTCGGAAGCGATTTTATATTATTGAAAATTTCAGAATACTCATACTTCTCTTTTTTCAGAAATCGTTTAATTAAAACTTCATTTAAGTTATCTATCCCATAAATTTTATAAGGTGAAATATTCAAAATTTCCATACAAATTTCTGCACCACGAACAAAATAGTCTTTTGCCTCTAAAGGTCTTATCGTATGCATTTTAATTTGTTTTGTTAACGGTATGTCGATATTTTTAGGCATTGTAATCCATTTTGTGTGTCTAAGCATCTTTCTTGGGATTTCACTTTCGAATACATGAATATTTTTAACGAATTTATGTGACAAATTTTCGTGTCCTTTATATGATTTTTTCGTAAAGGCATATCTAAATCCTAAAGCCTTGTCAAACGCCTTTAAAGTGTCGCTATAACCCAGTTTAATATTATTTTTGATTAATTCTTTGTCAAAAGCAAATGCAGGTCCTAGACTGTGTGCTGGTTTTATGTATTTCACGAGTGGCGAATTTAAGTGTTTTTCATATTTTGGAACTAGCATTAAATCTACTGCGACAACATAGTCAGCCCCCATAGAGAAAGCTAAATCTATCGGCACATTATCGTAATATCCGCCATCGATATGCAATTTCCCATCTATTTTATGCATAGGAAAAATAGGAAAAATCGAACTTGAAGCTAGTAAATAGTCGGATAATTCGCCTTCTTTTATGTCTTTTAACCTTAATTCATTCGGTTTCATAGTTGGAAACGACACGCAAACTAAACCAAAATCTATATCGGAATTTCTCATTCTTTCTTCGTCTAAAAAGCTGTCAATCACTTGTTTTAAAGGCTTTGCATTTTCTTTGTTATCATATTCTTTGTCTTTTGAAAACTTAATAATATTATCAAAATCAAGTGCTAAACTTTTATAATCAAACTGTGGAAAAATATTATAGTCATGCAATTTTTCAAAATCACCTTGCACATAAATCGAACCATTTAAGCTACCTATCGATGTGCCTGTAATAATACTTGGTTTTATGCCTAATTTCATCAGAGCATCGATAACACCTACTTCATAGGCGCCCTTTGCTCCTCCTCCACCTAAAGCTAAAGCAATTTTCATAAAAAAACCTCCCTTAAAACCTTATATACCTAATTTTATCACACTTTCCAAAAAAATACAATAAATAATAGTTGACAAAAGGTGCTATATGTTTTATAATAGATTTGTAATTTAATACTTTCTTTGGGGCGAGGTGTAATTCCTCACCGGTGGTAATGCTTTTTAAGTTAGCCCACGAGCGATAGCTGAATTTGGTGCGATTCCAATGCCGACGGTATAGTCCGGATGATAAAAGAGAGGTCGACGTGTATATTTATGCCCCAATTCTACTATGAATTGGGTTTTTTTGCGTTGCCTCCAGATAATTTAGGAGGAAAATATGGAAAACATTATCACAAAACCACAAAAAACATCAAAAGCAAAAATTCTATTCATCACACAGGTTGCAATTTTCACAGCACTTGCTGTGGTTCTTTCGAAATTTGAAATACCAATCTTTGGTTATATCAAATTCGACCCTTCGCTTATCCCATCTGTAATTGCAGGGGCACTTCTAGGGCCTGTTGGTGGGATTATCGTCGAATTACTAAAAAATCTTATAGACCTACCTACTTCTTCAACGCTAGGTTTCGGTCAACTTATAAACTTCTTAGTTGCAAGTTCAGTTATTATACCATTTTCGCTAATTTATAGACGAAATTTCTCAATACCAAGCTATATCATTGGTATAGTAGTTTCTATGGTTAGTATCATGACGATTGGTGCTTTATGCAACTACATCCTTACAGAACCTTTCTATATCGCTATGGGTTGGACTGTTTTAGCAGAAGAAGCATTAATACAAACTGTTATAGCATCTGTTGGTTTTAACGCTACAAAATGCTTTATTTCACTACTTCCAGTTCATGCTGTTACAATGGCACTTCGAAAAGCAAAGCTTGCCATTTAAAATTATTCTACAATATTAAATTACAATATCTAAGTTATATATTTGGTACCCAATCAATATATTATAAAGAGGCTGTCGCAGTTGCGATAGTCTTTTTTTTGCATTAAAACGCAACCTTTTACTCTTATACCTTTTATTTTATGAATTTTCTTCGTTTAAGTTTCTAAACAAAAGTTTATAATTAAACACTTGACTAACCCAGTTAGCTATGTTATAATGCTAACTAGGTTAACTAATTTATTTTAGGAGGAAATTATGGCAAGTAAAGAAGATATCGCAATAGCGCTTGAGCTATTTCATAAACACAGACCAGAAAAAGCTTTTGATGAAATGAAAAAAAGTGATATGGGTCTTATGGCTGTTATCAAATTTTTAAATGAAAATCCTGGTGACAAAACTTCTGTGGACATCAGCAAGTATTTAAATATCAGCTCTGCTAGAATGGCTGTTTTATTAAAGAAACTCGAAGCTAAAGATTTAATTATTAAGTTAAATTCACAAAACGATGCAAGGTCAAAGATTATAAAACTTAGTGAAAAAGGGAAAGCTTTTGCAGAAGCACGCAAAACAAATATGTATTCTATCGCCGAAAAAGTGATTGATGAATTTGGTTTAGACGAACTAAAAAAACTATTTGAAAATATAGAAAAACTGCAAAAAATAATTTTCACATGTGA
>CAYJLC010000010.1:12507-24729 GCA_964370735.1 uncultured Oscillospiraceae bacterium | reverse complement strand
CAAACACAAAACGGAGGAAATAAATGATTAAATTACTGAAAAATCTAAAATTACAAGACTATTTGTTGGCAGGCCTTGTCGTAATACTTACCTGTGCGCAAATATTTTTAGACCTTACTTTGCCTGATTATATGGCAGAAATAACAAGACTTGTTCAAACCGAAGGTAGCGATATGAACGAAGTTTATACTGCTGGTTTTTATATGATGCTTTGTGCTGTCGGAAGTTTAATTCTTTCGGTAATTGTAGCCGTAATAGCTGCAAAAATCGCATCGAATTTTTCGTATATAACTAGAGCGAAAATGTTTGATAAAGTTATGGGATTTTCTATGAAGGAAGTAAATTCTTTCTCAATCTCAAGCTTAATTACGCGTACAACAAACGATATTACTCAAGTTCAGCTTTTAATCGTTATGGGTATGCAAATGCTTATTAAAGCACCTATTACTGCTGTTTGGGCAATCATTAAAATCTCTGAAAAAAGTGGTGCTTGGACTATCGCAACAGGTGTTGCTGTGTCTGTTTTACTCTTAATTGTTGGTGTGTGTCTATCGCTTGCAGTGCCTAAATTTAAAATGTTACAAACACTTACCGATAATATAAACAAAGTCGCAAAAGAAAGCCTAGATGGACTTTATGTGGTTAGAGCATACAATGCCGAAGAATATCAAGGCGAAAAATTCGAAAAGGCTAATAATGATATCACAAAAACACATCTTTTCACTGCAAGAACTATGTCATTTTTAATGCCAAGTATCCAAATGGTTAGTAGTGGGCTTGTTTTAGCTGTATACCTTATCGGTGCTGTTTTAATTAATGAAACTTCTGGCCCTGACCAAATAACAATTTTCTCTGATATGGTAGTCTTCTCGTCTTATGCAATGCAAGTAATCTTTGCTTTTATGATGCTTGTAATGGTATTTATGTTACTTCCTCGTGCTAGTGTTGCTGCACGTCGTATTAATGAAGTTTTAGACACTAAAAACTCTGTTGTTGCTGGCAATGAAACAAATGGTTTATCGGAAAAAGCAGGCGAAGTTGAATTTAAAAACGTTAGTTTCAAATACCCAGAGGCTGAGGATTATGTGCTTAAAAACATTTCTTTCAAAGCAGAAAAAGGCGAAACTATCGCATTTATCGGGTCGACTGGTTGTGGAAAAAGCACAGTTATAAACCTTGTTCCTCGTTTTTATGATGTAACTTCTGGCGAAGTTCTTGTAAACGGTAGAAATGTTAAAGAGTATACAAAAAATGCACTAAACAGCTCAATTGGATATGTTTCGCAAAGGTCAACACTATTTACAGGCACAATTAAAACAAATGTTACTTTTGGTGACAGTGACTATGCTCCAAGCGAAGAAGCTTCATTAAATGAATCGGTTGAAATAGCTCAAGCAAATGAATTTGTTCAAAATCTAGATAAAAAATTCGATGCACACGTCGCACAAGGTGGCAGAAACTTCTCTGGTGGTCAAAAACAAAGAATTTCCATCGCAAGAGCAGTCTATCGCGACCCTGATATTTTCATTTTCGATGATTCATTCTCGGCTCTAGACTATAAAACTGATAGAAAACTTCGCGAAACTTTAAACGAAAAATGTGGCGACTCTACTATGCTTATCGTCGGTCAACGAATAGGTACGATTAAAGATGCCGACAAAATCATCGTTTTAGAAGATGGCGAAATCGTCGGAATGGGTAAACACAAAGAACTTCTTTCAAATTGTGAAGTTTACAAGCAAATTGCCCTATCTCAACTTTCAGAGGAGGAACTTAAAAATGCGTAAAAATGATTATGAATTAGGCTCAAACGAAAAAAATAAGCGTCCTTCGCGTGGCCCTGGCATGGGTGGTGGCGGCGAAAAAGCTAAAAACATGAAACTTGCTGTCAAAAATCTCGCAAGCTATATTTCAAAAAATCGTTTCTTAATGATTACTGCAATAATATTTGCAATGCTTGGCTCAATTTTAACTTTAATCGGACCTTCACAAGTATCGACTATTACAGATGAAATCTCAAAAGGAATTGGCGCTAGTATGTCTGGCACCGGTTCAATAAACCTAGAAACTATATTTGCAATAGGTATTTTCCTTGCAATTGTCTATGCACTTAGCTATCTTCTATCAATTTTGCAAGGTGTTATGATTTCAACAGTTATGCAAGGTACTGCAAAAACTTTGCGTTCAGATATATCAAACAAAATTAATCGCTTGCCTATGGGCTATTTCTCAAAAAACTCAAAAGGTGATGTTTTATCTCGTGTTACAAACGATGTTGACACAATAGGTCAAACTTTATCGCAATCTATGGGTACTTTCATTTCATCGATAACACTTATGGTAGGCTCGGTTTTAATGATGTTACTCACAAACCTAACCCTTACAATAACTGCTATTTTATCGACACTTATCGGCTTTATCTTTATGATATTAGTTATGAAAACTTCGCAAACATTCTTCAAAAATCAACAAAAGCATTTAGGAAAAATCAATGGACATATCGAAGAAATGTATGCAGGACACACTGTCGTTAAAGCTTATAACGGCGAAGAAAAAGCTATCGCAATTTTCAATGAGATAAACAGTGATTTAAAAAATAGTGCCTTTAAAGCACAATCACTTTCTGGGCTTATGATGCCTATGATGACCTTTATAGGAAATTTAGGTTATGTTGCTGTGTGTATCGTTGGTGCATTACTTGCATTAAATGGCTATATCTCTTTCTCTGTAATCGTAGCTTTTATGATGTATATCAGACTATTCACTCAACCTCTAGGACAAATTGCTCAATCTATGCAAAATCTTCAATCAGGTACTGCTGCTGCCGAGAGAGTTTTCGAATTTTTAGCAGAAGAAGATATGTCAGACGAAAGCCATAAAACTACTGAAATTGAAAATGTTGAAGGAAATGTTGAATTTAAAAATGTTCATTTCGGATACGACCCTGAAAAAATTATCATAAATGACTTTAGCGCAACGGCAAAAAAAGGACAAAAAATTGCAATTGTAGGTCCTACTGGCGCTGGTAAAACTACTATGGTTAATCTTTTAATGCGTTTTTACGAGGTTAATTCTGGCGATATTCTAATCGACGGTGTTTCTATTAAAGACGTAAAACGTGAAGATGTCCATTCAAAATTCAGTATGGTTTTACAAGATACTTGGATTTTTGAAGGAACTTTGCGTGAAAATCTAATTTATGCTACCGAAAATGTTTCGGAGGAAAAATTAATTCAAGCCACAGAGGCAGTTGGTCTGCACCACTTTGTAAAAACGCTAGAACATGGCTTTGATACTGTCTTAAACGACAAATTAGAGCTTTCACAAGGTCAAAAACAACAAATAACAATTGCAAGAGCGATGATTGCCGACAAACCTATGTTAATACTAGACGAAGCGACTTCGTCGATTGATACGCGCACCGAATTACAAATCCAAAAGGCTATGGATTCACTAATGGAAAACAGAACTTCTTTCGTTATTGCACATAGACTTTCGACAATTAAAAATTCCGATTTAATTTTAGTTATGAAAGATGGCGACGTTATCGAAACAGGTAGCCACAATGCTTTACTAGAGAAAAATGGATTTTATGCAGAGCTTTATAACTCACAATTTGACACTGCGGTTTAATATAAAAAAAAGAGGCTGTCGCAAGACATCCTCTTTTATTTTTTTAATCGTCTAATTCCACGCACGCTTTTTCATAAACTTCGTGGCTTGGCATCGTTTTTTTCTCTTTAAAAGGGAATTTTTTATCGAATTCATTTACTTCGTCTTCGCTTACCTCGAGTGCCTCTGAAAACTCGGCATAACCTTTAATATTTGCTAATGCATTTTCAAAAAGTTCCAAAACAAGAAGTCCTTTATAAAAATTACCATCTGCCATAGACACACCGAATTTTTTGCCACCTGTAAACCCATAAGGCTGATAGTGATACGGAAAACCTAATGTAAGAATTGCCTTGTGTCCAAGCGATTTGGCTTTTTCAATCGTATGAGAGATAAGTTTATATCCGAGTTTCTGACGATGGTATTTCGGTGAAATAAAAACAGGACCGAAGCTAATCGTTTTAAATTCTTCATCATTTTCCATTTTTATCTTAGAATGCGTGTAAAAAATTGCACCCTCTATCTCTCCATCAACCTCAATTACATACGAAAGTTCATTTATAAAATCAGCGTGGTCTTTCATTTTACTTACAGTTGCGTGCTCAGTAGCTCCTGGGAAATATAAATTCCAAAAAGCCTCTCTACAAACCATATAAATTCGCGCGTAATCCTTGTCTTCTATGTTTCTGATATTAATGTTCATAGTTCTCTCCTATCATTTTACTTAATTCATATTAACATATTTTACTTTTTTTCGCAATATTAATTCAAAAAATAAAAAACTTAACACAAATAAAACATAATCACTAAGGAGTTTTAACATTTGTATGCTATCATATAAATACAAAATAAATAACTTGTAGAAATTTTTCATATACTTTTCTTTGGGCATAACGAATATTCGTTGTGCCCTCCTTTCATTTATATGCACAAAAAAATCATCGCAACTCTAAGAGCCGCGATGATTTTTTAAAGGAGTTTGTGTTTGTTGTAGGGGGCATTTATATCAAAACGAATACCATGACAAGTAATATTCGTTGTAGCCTCACCTTGTATTTATATTATAAAATATAAATATTATCTAGGTGTGTTTATTTTATGGATAATTTGTAATATTTACATTAATTGGTAATTAACTTTACTTTGATGGTATAAAATACTCAGGAACAATCTCCGTTTGAAGCTCTTGTTCGTCCATTAACATGATATCTACATCATAATAATTTCCATCACGATACACTGTAATTGTGATAGTTTCACCAGCTTCCATTCCTTCTTTTACATCATTTATATCCGTCATAGTCTTAACTTCCACACCGTTGATTCCTGTGATAATATCACCAGATTTTAAGCCTTTTTCATAAGCATCGGCTCTTGTATCAACAGTAGAAACATACACACCTTGAGGTACATTATTTATACTAGCCGTAAATTCATTTATTTCTGTTCCACTAATACCGATAGCAGGTCTTCCTGTAACATATCCATTCGTGATAAGCTCATCAACAATTTCAAGTGCATCATTTATAGGTATTGCAAAACCAAGTCCTTCTACATCTGAAGCAGATATTTTTATAGTATTAATCCCGATAACTTGACCGTATTTATTGATAAGCGGACCGCCAGAATTTCCTGGATTAATAGCCGCGTCTGTTTGAATTAATGTCATAGTTCTATCTTCTACTACGATATCACGATTAATAGCCGAAATATAGCCACCAGTAAGCGTTCCTTGAAGTTCTAGACCACCAGGGTTACCTATCGCAATAGCAAGCTCACCTACTTCTAAATCGTCAGAGTTTCCAAACTCTGCTGGAGTAATTGCTTCTGTCGATTCAATTTTTAATACAGCAAGGTCGGTTTTTGCATCTGTACCAATAACAGTCGCTTCATACACATTTTGATTATGCAAAGTAACAGTTATTTTCGTTCCACCTTCTATAACGTGATTATTAGTAACAATATAACCATCATTCGTTAAAATTATGCCAGTACCAACACCAGTTCCTTCATAAGAAGTCGATTCAATACCAACCACAGATGGATTTACTTTTTCTGCAATTTCTGGAACTGAAAGTTCGCCATAAGAACTATCAGACGACATTTCCGTCGCATTTATTGTATTTTGCACTATACTCGACGATGACATTTTATTATTATCAGACATTAAATATGCTGTAAACATACTGCTTGTAACTGAAACTCCAAGCACAAGTGCTAATGACAACGCGATTTTTCCAATCGGACTTTTCTTTTTCGGTGGTTTTTGAAAATCATCTGGAAAATAACGTTGATAGCGATCATCGTTAGGTTCACTTTGGCTTGAGTGTCCATAGCTTGAATTGTAATTATTCCCGTTTAAATTAGGTCCTGTATTATTGCCATTTGAGTTGTTGTAATCATTATTATAATTCATAAATTTATCTCCTTAATTGTTTGTTTTAGTATATGTATTAAGTATAAATCTTATTTGTGATGAATTTTTGACTGAAAATAAACAGAAAATAAACAAATTGCAAATAAATGTTAAACAATGATTTTTTTATGCTTTTCTAAAATTGGACAAAAAAAGACCATCGCAAATGCGACAGCCTCTTTGTAAATTATATTATTTTGCAAAATCAATTGCTCTAGTTTCACGAATAACATGAATTTTGATTTGACCAGGATATTGAAGTTCTGCCTCGATTTGTTTTGATAAATCGCGAGCAAGTAAAATCATACCAGCGTCATCAACGCTTTCTGGGTTTACAATAATTCTAACTTCACGTCCAGCTTGAACAGCAAAGCTACGTTCAACGCCTTTCATAGAGTTTGCAAGTTCTTCTAATTTTTCTAAACGCTTGATATAGTTTTCTAAATTTTCACGTCTAGCGCCAGGTCTTGCAGCAGAAATTGCATCGGCTGCTTGAATTATACATGCTAACGCTGTTTGTGGTTCAACATCACCATGATGCGCGTGAACTGCATGTAAAACTTCTGGATTTTCTTTGTATTTTTTAAGAAGCTCTACACCCAAACTAACGTGTGTACCTTCTTGGTCGTGGTCTAATGCTTTACCAATATCGTGTAGTAAACCTGCACGTTTTGCTAATACAACATCAATACCAAGCTCTGAGGCAAGCACACCAGCAACTTGAGCTACTTCCATAGAATGTTTTAAAACATTTTGTCCATAACTAGTTCTGTATTTTAGTCTACCTAAAACTCTAATAATATCGGTATGTAAATTATGAATACCGATTTCAAAAGCTGCCTTTTCACCTTCTTGTTTGATGATTTGGTCAACTTCTCTTCTACATTTTTCAACAGTGTCTTCAATTCTAGAAGGGTGAATTCTACCGTCTAAAATTAATTTTTCTAAAGACATTCTAGCAACTTCACGACGAACAGGGTCAAAAGCTGAAACTGTAATCGTTTCAGGTGTGTCATCGATTATAAGGTCAACACCAGTAAGTGTTTCAAGAGCACGAATATTTCTACCCTCTCTACCGATAATTCTACCTTTCATATCGTCAGAAGGCAAAGTTACAACAGAAACAGTTGTTTCAGCAACATGGTCAGCTGCACATCTTTGAATTGCAAGCGAAATTAAATTTCTAGCGTGCGTATCCGCTTCTTCTTTAGTGCGTTCTTTGATTTCCTTCAGTTTTACAACAGCGTCTAGTTTTGCGTCTTCTTCGATTTCAGAAATAAGTCTTTCTTTCGCTTGGTCACGCGTTAAACCAGAAACTTGCTCTAAAACCTCCATTTGTTTAAGTTTAATCTCAGAAATTTCTTCCTTCGATTTAACTAGTTCTTTCTCCAAATTGTCGATTTTTTCTTCTTTTTTCTCTAAAGTATCCATTTTTTTGTCGATACTTTCTTCTTTTGTCATAAGTCTTTTTTCGCTTTTAGAAACTTCAGAACGACGTTCTTTAATTTCTGAATCTAAATCTTTTCTTAACTTATGAATTTCATCTTTTGCTTCGATTAATGATTCTTTTTTCTTGTTTTCAGCTGCTTTAATGCTGTCTTCAACTATTCTTTGTGCTTCAAGTTCAGCACTACCGATAGTTTTTTCAGACACATTTTTTCTATATAAAAAACCTATACCAGTAAAAATAATGGCAATGATTAAAACTGCTACATAAAACATTGGATTTAAAAACATATCCATTTTGAAATAAACCTCCTTTTTAAAATTTTGTGTATCAAAAGAGTTCTCACTCATTAGTACCACTAATAATTGTATAATTTTTAGCAAAAAAAGTCAAGTATAACTTTTGAATTTTTGTATAAAAAATAAGTTATATATTTTTTTACATATATACTTTGTATATTAAACATTGCTTTTTTCCTTGCATTTTGGTATAATTATACTTTAACAAAAACAATTTTTTTAACGGAGCAAAAAATGTCTGATTTTTTAAATATTTCTGGAATTGGTGAGAAAAAAGCAAAATTACTTGCTAAAATCGGATTAAATTCGCTTAATGATGCACTTCTTTTTTTCCCTCGTACATTTGAAGATAAAACTGTATTTGTAACAACAAATACCTTTGAAAACGGCGAAAAAGCGTGTATTCCATTAACTATTTCATCAGTTTCTCGCCCTGCTATGATTAGAAAAGGGCTTACCCTATCGACCGTCCATGCATTCGACGACGATAATTTTGTCGAAATAACATTTTTTAACCAAAATTATGTGTCAAATGCACTTGAAGTGGGCAAAACATACACATTTTTCGGTGTGATAAAGACCGACGGACGCAAAATCGTTATGAATTCGCCTAAATACGAAGTTTTCAAGTCAAAAAAAGGCAGACTTTTGCCTGTATATAAATTAACATCTGGTTTGCATCAAGCGGATGTTCGAAAAATAACATTTAATGCATTAAAAAGTTATAATTACGACGATACTTTGCCAGAAAACTTGCAGAAAAAATACAAATTAGTGCCAATAAATACGGCTATTTTTAATATGCACTATCCTTCAAACCACGAGCAACTAAAACAAGCTCAAAGGCGTATCGAATTTGAAAAACTTTTTATGTATCTTCTCAAAATAAAGACGATTAGTGCTAGCAGAAAGCAAATCCCTTCCTATAAAGTTACTAAAGTAAATTATAATAAAATCCTTGAAAAAATCCCTTTTTCGCTTACTGATGCACAAAAAAAGTGCCTAGATGAGTGCATTTTTGATTTGCAATCTGGGTTTCAACTAAATCGATTACTGCAAGGTGATGTTGGTTCTGGTAAAACAATTGTTGCGATAATTTTAAGCTATATTTTAGCATCCGAAGGCAAACAAATCGCATTCATCGTGCCGACTGAAATCCTTGCAAACCAACATTTTCACGATATAGACCCACTTTTTACTGAATTAGGGCTAAAATCTGCACTATTAACAGGTTCTACTCGTGCAAAAGCAAAGCGCGAAATCAAAGAAGGCATTAAAACTGGTGAAATTAATATCGTAATTGGAACACACGCCGTTTTTACTGACGATGTGGAATTTTCCGATTTGTCGCTTGTAATTGTCGACGAACAGCACCGTTTCGGTGTAAATCAACGCGCTTCTTTGCTTGCTAAAGGCGAAAATCCACATACTTTGGTCATGTCTGCGACACCAATTCCTCGAACAATGTCGCTTATTTTATATGGCGACCTTGATATTTCTGTCATAGACGAAATGCCTAAGGACAGACAACCAATCGATACTTTTTTATGCGATGAAACCAAGCGAAAACGCGTTTTTTCGTTTATTTCCAAACAAATTCTCAACTCAAACCAAGTATATATCGTCTGCCCCTTAGTGGAAGAAAGTGATTTCGAAGGAATTGCTCATGTAAAAGACGTAACGCAATATTATGATGCAATAAAGAAGGTTTTCCCAGATGTTTCAATTGGGCTTATCCACGGTAAGATAAAGCCTAAAGAAAAAGACGAAATAATGGAGAAATTCGTGTCTAACGAAATACAAATTCTGGTGTCCACAACAGTGATCGAGGTTGGTGTAAATGTTCCGAATGCAACGCTTATGATTATAGAAAATGCCGAGCGATTTGGGCTTTCGACGTTGCACCAGCTTCGCGGTCGTGTTGGGCGTGGCAAGGATAAATCTTACTGCATTTTAATGTCAGACACAAAGTCAAAAAGGCTAGAAGCGCTCACAAAAATGCGAAATGGTTTCGATATCGCACGCGAAGATTTGTCGCTTAGAGGTGCCGGCGATTACATCGGTGTAAGACAGTCTGGCGACAGCACTCTTTCTATGCTAAACCTTGATGTTAAAATGCTAGAATGTGCATCTAACGAGGTTAATTTACTCTTAAAAGACGAAAATTTTCCACAAAATCATCCTAAATTATACAAAAAAATCAACGACGAAATGGACAACGGAGTGATAAATATTTTTAATTAGGATATTGTATTTTTTAAAAAAATATGTTAAAATTATAAGTAGAATTAAATTTTAAATTAACCAATAAAGGAGATATTATTATGGCTAACAAAAAAGCTTTTTGGATCGTTACAGGTACTTTAGCAGGTGTCGCTGTGGGCGCTGCCGCTGTTTATGGTGCAAAAAAATTAAATGAATACTTAAATCGCGAAGAAGTTCTTATTAGAGAATCTGACCTATACCCAAACAAAACTGATAAAAACAAATTTTCGGGTGGAACTTTAATCGACCTTTACAAAGAAATGCCTTCAGACGAGATTTTAGACGAATTAGCGGCTAAAAGTGACGAAAAATTCATCATTTCTATCCACCGTTCTGCGCATAAAAAACTTAATTCATTAGGTTTAGACACAGATTACGAGCCAAAAACTTTCGTTGATGACAGCAAAGAAAAATTTGTAATATTCGATACAACTTATCTAAATTCAGAAGATTTTGATATTTTCGAAAGAGAAGATTACAGACAAGATGACGACATGGACCAAACATCTTTAGAAGATTTAATCGACTATTCAGACGAAAATCTAGAAGAAACTTTGTAGGTGAATCATGTTCGAAACATTAAATGATGTAGTTTTTGAACTTACCAAGGGCGATGTCCTGTTATTTTTAGCAATTTACTATGTAATTATTAGTTTAGTCACTATTTTTGTTACATTTATGGACAAAAAATTTGCTGAAAAAAATAAAAGTCGCGTACCTGAAAAGGTTCTATTTTTACTAGCAATTTTAGGTGGTGCAATTTGCGAATTTGGCACTATGTTTATCATCAGACATAAGACTTTGCATAAACGTTTTATGATAGGTTTGCCTGCGATTTTCGCAGTACAATTCGGACTTTTCATATGGCTAATTGTTGCATGGTTTTTTGTATAAAAAGGAGAAAATGTGTTACTTATTAAAAACGGTCTAATTTTAGACCCATATACAAAAAAAGAAGAAAAAGCCGATATTTTAATTTCAAATGACGGTAAAATCTTGAATATTGAACAAAACATTGATGAAAATTGTGAGATTTTCGATGCGAAAGGTCTTTGCGTTTCGCCTGCTTTAATAGACACGCATGTGCATTTTAGAGTGCCAGGTGGCGAGCACAAAGAAACTATCGAAACAGGCTCAAAGGCTGCTTTGCGTGGTGGTTTTGCAACTGTTGTTTGTATGGCAAATACAAACCCATTAATCGACAGCGAAGAAGCTCTTTTAAACATTCTTGAGCTAAATAAAACAGCGCCGATAAATATTTTGCAATGTGCCACAATAACTAAAGGTTTTGACGGAAGTAACCTTGTCGATACTGATAAATTATATAGTTTAGGTGCTGTCGGTTTCACCGATGACGGTGTTAATATTGAAAATGGCGAAACAACTTTGCATGCATTTGCTGAGTGCGAAAGACTTTCTGTTCCGATAAGCCTTCACGAGGAAGACGTTTCTATGGTGTACCAACCGGGCACAAATGGCGGGTCGACTTTTGCAAACGAAAGTGGTTTTAAAGGTGCTCTACGCGAATCGGAAAACGCTGCTGTCGCACGAGATATCGGCATCGCAATGACTTCTAACGCAAAAATTAATTTCCAACATTTAAGCACTAAAGAAAGCGTTTCTTTGATAGAATTTGGCAAAAAACATAATAAAAACATATTCGCTGAAGTAACGCCACACCACATTATGCTTACAGAAGACGCTGTTTTAAAACATGCTACTTTCGCTAAAATGAACCCTCCTTTGCGCAAAGAAGAGGATAGAAGGGCTTTAATTAGTGGTCTTAAAAATGGCATAATCGACATTATCGCAACCGACCATGCACCACACGCTTTCGATGAAAAAAACCAGCCATTTTTAACTGCTCCATCAGGAATTATCGGGCTAGAAACAGCTTTCTCAGTTAGTATCACAGCACTTCGCGATGATTTATCTACAATGGAAATTTTAGAAAAAATGACTGTTAACCCTGCTAAATTATATAATTTACAAGGAAAATCAATCGAAATCGGAAATAAATGCGAGATTTTCATCTATAATCCATCAGAAACTATGAAGTATAATGATTTTTCATCAAAATCGTTTAATACTCCTTTTAAGGGTAGAGAACTTTTTGGGAAAATCTATGCTACGATTATTGGTGATAAAATTTTATACAAAGGTTAGAATATGAATATACAAAT
>CAYJLC010000010.1:0-12497 GCA_964370735.1 uncultured Oscillospiraceae bacterium | reverse complement strand
CAAATTTTCGGAAAAAATAAATGTTTTGATACAAAAAAAGCTCAAAGATATTTCAAAGAACGCAAAATACCTTTTCAGTTTATCGAAGTTGATAAATTTGGAATGTCGAATGGTGAGTACCAAAATGTAAAAAAAGCTGTCGGTGGTTTTGATAATTTAATCGACACAAAATGCAAAGATTTCGAGAAATCTTTCATCGCATATCTAGGCTCGGAAGAAGAAAAAGAGGATAAATTATTTGATAATCCTAAACTTTTCAAAACACCTATCGTGCGAAATAAAAATAAAGCAACTGTTGGATTTTGCCCAGAAATTTGGGAAACTTGGGAGTAATTATGGCAATTGATGAAAAAATACTACGAATAAATGAACTTTCTAAAAAGTCAAAAACTGTCGGTTTGACCGAAAGCGAACAAGCCGAGCAAAAAAAACTACGCGAAGAGTATGTTAAAAGTTTTCGTGACAGTCTAAAGTCAACGCTCGATAATACTTATATCGTCGACGAGGCTGGGAATAAAACAAAGGTAACTCAAAATGAAAATCATAAAAAAAGCTGATATAATTTACTTATCAGCTTTAAGTTTAGCTGTAATAATGATATCTATTGTTGCATTTTTCACTCTAAAAGTCGAAACTTCGCGAGTTGTTATCGAAAATGATGGCGAAATCTTTGGTTCGTATGATTTAAGTGAAAATCAAATTATCGATATAAATTCTGAAAATTTTGTTGAAATTTCAAATAATTCGGTGAAGATGATAGATGCAACTTGTGCCGATAAACTTTGTATAAATCAAGGTTCAATTACAACCAATTTGCAAACAATTGTCTGTCTGCCAAATGAAGTCATTGTTTATCTTGAAGGCGATGTTCAAGCTTCGGACATCGACGCGGTGTCGAAATGATAAAATCAAAACTTGCAACAGCCTCAATTTTAGTAGCTTTATGTTTTATGCTGTCTTATATTGAGGCTTTAATTCCGTTTAATTTAATAATCCCAGGCGCAAAAATCGGGCTTTCAAACATCGTTGTGTTATATGCACTCTACAACCTTGACACAAAATACGCTTTTTATATAAATATAATACGAATTTGCCTGTCTGCAATGCTTTTTTCTACTCCAATCACTTGGATTTACAGTTTTGCAGGTGGAATGCTTAGCTTTTTATCTATGATTTTAATAAAACGAGTGAAATTCTTATCGATTATAAGTGTCAGTGCAACCGGTGGAATAATGCACAATTTAGGTCAAATTTTAGTCGCCTCACTGTTATTCTCAAACGCGAAAATAGTTTATTATTTTCCGTTTTTATTTGTTTTAGGACTAGTTTCTGGTATATTAAATGGCTATATCGGAGCAATTTTAAATGAAAGGTTTAAGAAAATATGAAATTAATATCTTGGAATGTTAACGGCATTAGAGCGTGCCTAAATAAAGATTTTCTAGCGAGTTTTAATGAAATGAATGCAGATATTTTCTGTATTCAAGAAACAAAAATGCAAGCAGGACAAGCAGAAATTCCAACCGAAGGCTACCACCAATATTTTGCTTCTGCTGAGAAAAAAGGCTATTCAGGAACTGCAATTTTCACTAGAATAAAGCCAATTTCCGAGCGTTATGACATTGGAAATGACGATAACGAGGGCAGAACTGTCACATTAGAGTTTGAAAACTTCTATTTGGTAAATGTTTATACCCCAAATTCACAAAATGAGCTTGCTAGACTGCCTTATCGAATGAAATGGGAAGATGATTTTAGGAACTACCTTTGCGAACTAAAGGCTAAAAAGCCTGTAATTGTTTGTGGTGACTTAAACGTTGCACATAAAGAAATCGACCTTAAAAACCCTAAAACTAACCGTAAAAGTGCTGGTTTTTCTGATGAAGAACGTGCTAAATTCACAGAGCTTTTAGACGCTGGGTTCATAGATAGTTATAGATATTTTTACCCAGACAGAGAAGGTCACTATTCGTGGTGGTCTTATATGCGCCAAGCGCGTGACAAAAATGTTGGATGGAGAATTGACTATTTTGTTGTGTCAAACGACCTTGAAAAAAACCTTGTTTCTGCCGATATTTTAAACAAATACTATGGTTCAGACCACTGCCCTGTGTCACTTGAAATTAACATAAACTAAATAAATTGTGAATATTTTTACCTTTTTTTGCCATTATATAGAATTTATGTTAACGAATCGAAACATTTTCGAAATATTTTGTTCATTTTTGTCGTTTTTCCCTTGATTTTGCGAAGTTTTTTTGATACAATACTTATATTAATTAAACGATTAAATTCGAGGTGAAAAACTTTGCTTATCTATCATATATGGTTTTTTTTAGCTGCCATTGTTTTTGCATCATTCAATGTTTTTGTGCTTAAACTTGCAGGTGAAATAATCGGTAAATCTAAAAATTTCAATAAAAAGCTCTTTGTCATAACTATATTTAACATCTTTGTTTTAATAGCTTTTCGCTATTTATTTATAGTTACCCAATCAATCTATCCTTTGATACTTTTGATTATGATAATTGAGCTTGCTATTCTTTCAAAAGCAGAATTTAGTAAATTGCTTTTTGTAGGCTCAGTGCTTACATACCACCTAAGTGCCGTACATCTTACGACAATTTTAGGACTAAGTCTTCTATCAAACACCGCTCCCCTAGCATCAATAGCCGACACTGCATTCTTTTATAAAAGTATTTTTGTAAGCTACGCAATTTTACTCGTAACTTTTCTAGCTTTTAGGCTACTTTATCATACAAAATATATAATCGAATGTACAAAATCAAAAATATACTCAAATATTATTTCGCTAACAGCGTTAATTTTCATATTGCATTTATCCGTAGATTCTACTATTTTAATCACAAATGAATTAACATCAGGATTTTTTCTTTTGTCAATAATGTCAATTCTATTTTCAACATTATTTTTCTATTTTTTATTCATTTTTACACTGAATTTAATAAAACTAAATGTCTATAAGCGAAAAAATGATGATTCCATTGCATTTCCTGGTGTAGAACTTACAAAAGGCACGCTAAGTGTCGAAGATTTATATTTAGATGTAAACACCGGTCTTTTTAATGAAAATTTTATTCATTGCAAATTAAGCGAGCTATGCAATGATAAAGATAAGGCTTTTGGTGTAGTTTGGGTTGATTTATCGACTTTAAACCACATTAAATCCTCTTTTGGTGATAGTTCTGCGGAAAGATACATAAAACGTATCGCAACTGCACTAAAAATGTCTGTAAGAGAATATGATTTCCCATCTAAAATATGTGATGATAAATATCTTGTGATAATTGACCAAATTTCTAAAGAGGATTTAGAACGCGTTATTTTGCGAATTAACCACCATATCGGACTGCAAAATCTCCACGAAGATTTTACAATGTCTGCTAATATTAACAAACTTTTCGTGGATATAAGTTTCCCTGCTCGAAGTGTTCGCGATATTTTAAGCACTTTTAACCAAAATGAAGATACACAAATTTTGTGTAACAAACTGGAGATGATTTAATGATTGTAATTGCGCTTTTATCCTATTTACTATATAATTTTGCAGTTACTTATTATATATCTTACCTGTTTGATTGCCCAAAAAACCGAGTTAGAAACTACTTTTTATCTGTATTATTCAACTCGATTATGCTGTTAATTCCCTTTTATCCTACGAGTTTATATTTACCTATTTTTATACAATTTTCTATACTTCTGTCGTTTATTTTGCATTTTTACTTTATTTACGAAAGAAATATTACAAAAACGTTATTCACTGCGTATTCCTTTGCATTAAACTTTTTAGCAATAAGGTTTTTAATAATAGGCAGCTCTGCTCTTTATTTCAATATTTCGATAATGGCTATAAAATCTAATACGCAATATCAACTTTATATCGGAATTTTAAGCTTTTTGCTTCCTATTCCATATATTTTGATTGCAAAAAAGTTGTCAAAACGTGAGTTTTTAGATCTTTTATATACCAGCCCTAAGAATATTAAATTTGCAAATAAATTGCTTTTACTATTGTATCTTAATTTAATTGTCTGCAATGTCGCAATCCTATCATTCGAAGAACACTCGCCAAGCATTCGTTCATTTCTAATTCGTGTAGCTATTATTAGCATTATTTTATACCTATTGGTTATGCTTTGTATTTATATTTATTCAAATGTTCGTATAAATGCGCTGGTTTATGAAAAAATAAACGAAAGAAATTATAAAGAAGTATTAAACCCTGACGAAGTATCTATTAGAGCTAATATCGATATTTTCACAGGTTTTTTCTTAGAAAGTGTCGCTAAAACTGCCATAAATACGTATATTTCGCAAGGTCACGATTTTTATGTTGCACGAATTGATATAAATAATCTAAGTAGTGTAAATAAATTATACGGTCATGAGGAGGGAGATTTTTATTTAAGACAAATCATAAATGAAATTTCCTTTGCCTTTCAAGGCGATACTATCGCGCGACTTTCTGGCAGTGAATTTATAGTTGTAGGCTCTCTTTCAAACTGCAATGAAATCGAGTCAATTGTTTTGAATAAACTTATTTTATGTTCTTTAAGGTCTAAAAATATTCAAAAAATGTACAAAAAAATCTATAAGACTTCAATCAGCTACGGAATGGTTATTTATAATGAAAAAAATCCTTTAACATGTGATGAATTGATTTCAATTACAAATAATCGTATAGAAAATTTTAAAATATCTCAAAATCTCTAATTTTTCTTATAGAATTACTACACAAACTAAAATCTTGTATACTCTACAAGATTTTTTTATTAAAATAATATTTGATTTTTTTGTATCATTTTTCTTCAAATCTGTTAAATTTAGCAACTTTTGCTGCCTTTTTTTATTATATTTTACTATTGAATTATTCTTAGTAATATGTTAGAATTAATAGGTTGACATAAACGACACACAAAAGGAGAGTCCTATGAACAATATTTTAAAAAAGTCATTAGCTATTTTACTTGTGTTATCAAACATCTTTTTATTCGCATGCACATCAGTTAATTCTTTTGACCCTATTAAATTCTTAGAACTTGAACTTAGATCAAGCTATCTAAACGAGCATTCTACTGAATTAATAGATATGTATTCAGAAACTTATGAAATAAGCGATCTTGAGCAAATTTATGCTGAAAATGTTGCTAGAGAAGCTGAATATTTCTTAGGTTACAGTGGTTCTTTAGTCGAAGAACTATCACCAGAAACTATTGCAAAGGCAAATGGTATTTTTGATCAAATTTATCAAAAAATAAATTTCACAGTGAATGATATGACACACGATGAAAATGTTTACACACTAAATGTTTCGGTGAAACCTGTCGATATCATAATAAAAACTATGACAACTGAGTTTATTTCAAGCATTCTTGACGAAATCAAAGACGGTACTTTTGAAACAGAGGCCGAACTTGAAGAATTTTATGCAAATGCATTTTTAGACGAACTTTCAAAAAATCTTTCGTCAATCGAATATTTAGAGCCTGTAAATATCACAATCTCAATCGATGAAACCCAAGATGGATTTGTAATTCGCAAAGAAGATCTTGAAAATTTCAGATCGAAAGTAATTGTCTATACTGAATAAAAAACTGACTTACCGTCAAATTAAACACAAAACCCACTATTTCTAGTGGGTTATTTTTTTATCCAAAATATTCATTCGAATCAGTAGGTGCATTACCTCTGTTTTCATCAGAATATTCACGCAAAACAGTGCAAACAGTGATTTTATAGCTTTCAAACAGACAATTTTTCCCCTCTGCTTGGCTCATTCTATGGTCTAAATTATTACGCCATTTCGATAAAGCATCTTCGCTTTCCCATACATTCATCGATAGCAATTTTCCTTCGTGGTTAAGGCTTTCAAATCTCTCAGCGCTTATAAATCCTGATTCATTTGCTAGCATCGGTTTTAACATTGCAGCAAGCTCTAAATACTTTGCTTTTCCTTCTTTTGTCGGTGTTACTTCAAATAAAACTACAATTTTGCTCATTTACTTCCACTCTCCATTTTTAATAAATTTTCTTTCATCTCAACCCCACCAGCATAACCGACAAGTTTCCCATTCGCACCTATAACCCTATGGCATGGAACTACGATATGCAATGGATTTTTATTATTCGCCATGCCAACAGCACGACTGGCTTTTTCATTTCCGATAGCCTTTGCGATTTCTTTATATGTACGAGTTTCTCCATACGGAATTTCACAAAGAGCCGACCAAACTTTCTTTTGAAAATCAGTTCCCTTTGCATTTGTTTTAAACGTAAAATTCCTTCTCTTTCCATCAAAATATTCCGAAATTTCGTCAAAAACCTTGTCTGAAAATATGCTCATTTGTCCGAAATCTTTAGGTGTTTCATTTAATTTTTTAAGCGAAATCACTTCTTCGTTTTCTGTTTCAACCCTAATAAAACCATATTTTGAGTTATAAATTGCAAACTGTGCCATTTTTAGATGCTCCCTTCTATCCCACTTGATGACGTGCAGTATTTTCCTTCAGGTGACAAATAACTTTTTCCCATATTTAAATCACCATACAGTTTTTATTATATTTTATCATAAATAAAGCAATTTGTCTCGCTAAACTCAAAAATTAAATTATTTTTCTTTATAAAGCTATACATATTTTATCGTATAATATCTAAATCTGGACAAAAAAAGACGAATACCCAAAGATATCCGTCTGAAAACAAAACTTTTATGGTGTATCAACTATTTTTATGATACACTTTTCAAAGAGTTTTTAATTTGTGAGCTACTAATTTTTATCTCTATACTTACACAAAAATATCCCAATCATTTTACAAATATCGCCGATTGTTTCGATATCCTCTTTAGTCAGCTTGTGTGATTTTTCGCAATCTGCAAAACCTATGAAACCTCGTGGAATGTCATTGTCCCAAATTCCGAAATTTATAAGATATTTTACGCTATGTTTCACAGCAATATCTCTCAGCGTTTCGTCAAATTTATTTAGGTCATACATCATAAAATACTCTTTTTCTCGAGTAGGTATCGTCGATTTATCGATTTTACTTATTTCTTGATTTTGCATATCGTCTTTTGTTGAGTTAAAGTTTGCTTTTGTCCATTCAAATTTACAAGATTGGTACATTAAATCTTTTGTAATTTCAAAAATATAGCTACGAGTGAAATTATAGTATTCAGCCAAATATTGCAAAATCAGCATAATATCATATTCAAAATCGGTCGATTTATTTAAAATTTTAAATATATAATCAAGACCGTTTGTAGCAAAATTTTGTTTAAGAGTGCGATTGTGCAACGGTGGTGTGCTTTCAATTTTCACCATATTTACATTACAATTATAAAACATATACATATTTGAGCCTTTAGTTTTCGCCGAGAATTTTGCTA
This sequence comes from uncultured Oscillospiraceae bacterium, assembly GCA_964370735.1. Classification (GTDB taxonomy): domain Bacteria; phylum Bacillota; class Clostridia; order Oscillospirales; family Butyricicoccaceae; genus CAYJLC01. Next base: position 5,089 of record CAYJLC010000010.1, on the reverse strand, counting down.
TTTCAGCCTTTTTATATAGTTCTTCAAATGTAACTCCTTGTTCTGGACAACATGCAACGCCTATGCTTGCAGATAAATTTATAGATTTATTTTCCTTTGTATAATTTTTGTTAAACTGCTCACAAATTTTCATTATTTTTGCTATTGTGTCTTCTTTTTGAAATTTAACAAAAGCTAAAAACTCGACACTTCCAGTCCTTGCGGTACTTTCACCAAAAACTTCTTTAACCTGTTTTGCAAGCAAGCAAGTTAGCATATCGCGAAATGTATTGCTAATCACTCGTGCAATTTTATCCATGTTTTGAATTTCGATGATTATGACTGCATATTGATCTTGAAAGCTTCTTAATTTTAGTTTTGAATCAATTTCCGTTTTGATTGCCTTTTGCGTTAAAAGCCCTGTTAATTTATCATGTCTTACGCAGCAAGAATTTTCTTTTGACAACATCGTTTCGCTCGTTACATTTATCAATTTTCCTGCTATTTGGGAAACCATATTATTTTGGTCTAATACAACTTTATACTTTAAAATATACCAAAAATCCTCTTTATCCTCTGTGATAAAGTGAACTTTTTCTTCGTGAATTTCAAGGTCGGATGGTGGCTTTAATCTCATGATTTCTATACTCTCTTCTGAGAATATTTCTAGACTATCAATGCATTCTGGATAATTATCTATACTTTCAGAAATTTTAAATTTTTTCGCGAATTTTTTTCCGAAGTTTATAATCTTTTTATTGATATCATACACAAAAAAGTCATTTTCATCGAGTTCGTTTATTAGTGATAAATAGGATTTCATATAAAAGATAGCATCGTATTTTTTGATGTCTATTTCGCCGACTATCATATATAAAATGTTTCCTAATTCAAAATCTTCCTTAAAACTACAATTAAATCTCAATGTCGTATCATTTTTTTTGCCATGATGAAACTTTGCTTTGCCTTCAAAAAATTCGTTTTTCTTATCTAAAAACTTTGAAACTATTTGCATATCACTTTTTAAAATCATTCGTGATAATCTATTATCAAAATATTTGCTCACATCTTCTCTTGAATACCCAATAATATCGAAAAATACATCGTTTGCTTCAACTATTGTAAGCTCCGGGTCAACTTTCACCATTAAAATTGCACTAGGCAGAAAATTATTGAAATCTTCACACTTACTAAGCTTCGAAATGGTTTTCATTTCAGACATAATTTACTCCTTTCTTTGCCTAAACACCAAAGGAAATAAATTCCATATTTACATATCTATATTAACAAAATAATATATGCATTTCATTACCATTTTGTGAATTTTTTCTAAATTTTGCCAAAAAACTGCTTGAGGCGAAAATCAACCTCAAGCAGTTTTTAAATTATAAGTCACTTTGACCTTTTTTATTTGTTTTTAATTCAAATTTACATTTATTTACGATTGCACGAGAGTGTGTCCCCTCTCCAATCTTTCCAACCTCATCGAATGCACTCACATCAAATGAAATAATCCTGTCTGTTACATTTGTGATAGTCGCAACAATTTTCACTCGCATATTAACAGGTGTTGCAGAAATATGTGAAACATTAATATGTGTACCCACCGTTACAAAACCTTCTTCTAGTTCGTCAGCAACACACATACTTGCAGTTTTTTCCATTTCAGAAATCATACAAGGAGTAGCAAAAACATCTACCATTCCACTTCCAACCTTTGATGCAAGCATATCAGAAGTCACTAAAATTTCGCGTTCAAAAATTTTACCTTCTCGCATATTAAACCTCCTAAAATTTGTATATTTTAAGAATATACCATTTTAGGAATTTTGTCAAGTCTTGTCACCCGATTTGAATAAAAGTGCAATGATATATCCAAAGAAAATCGACGCTGTAATACCCCCTGCACCAGCACGAACACCACCGAGAAATATGCCTAAAACCCCCTCAGTTTTAACCGCCTCTTTAACCCCTAAAGCAAGGGTATGTCCAAAACCTAAAAGAGGAACTGTTGCACCTGCACCTGCAAAATCAACAAGCTGTTCATAAATCCCAACACCAGATAAAATCACACCTAAAGTAACATAAGTGACTAGAATTTTCGCAGGTGTTAGCTTTGTTTTATCAATCATTATTTGTGTCACACCACAAATTAAACCACCGACTAAAAAAGCTTTAAAAATCATCGAAAAATCCAAATATTTACCTCCTAATCTGACTTAATATTAAGCAAATGAGCGATAGACGGAATACTTTCTCCCTGTTTTATCGATGTGGTTGAAAGTAATGCTCCAGTTGCAATAAACAGAATATTTTTAAAACTTTTATCGTTTAAACACTTTAAAATGTACGAACATAAGACAGCTGCCGAACACCCACATCCAGACGCGCCCGAATGCACATCTTGTGTATCATCAAAAATCATAAGTCCGCAATCTATATGATTTGACGTGATGTCAATTCCGTTTTTTATCAATAGTTTTTGCAATAAAGATGAGCCTATTTTTCCTAAATCACCTGTTATAATCGCATCAAAATCAGACGTTTTCGTATTAGTGTCACTCAAAAAACTCATAAGTGTGTCACACGCAGCAGGTGCCATAGCAGCACCCATATTAGCAGCATCTTTTATACCATAATCGATAATTTTTCCAATAGTGGCATACTCGATATATGGCATATTTTCTTTATTCTTTGACACAACACAACAGCCAGAACCTGTGACTGTCCACTGTGTGGTCTGCGACCGAATTCCACCATATTCAAGCGGAAATCTATACTGTCTTTCAGCAGTACAAAAGTGACTAGAAGTGAGTGCGATTGCAGTATTTGCATAAGAAGAATTTACACTCATTGATGAAAGCAAAAGAGTTTCAGCCATATTTGAACATGCGCCATAGACACCTAAAAATGGAATTTCATTATTCCTACTAGCAAAAGATGAGCCTATACACTGATTTAACAAATCGCCTGCAAAAAGGACATCAATATCTCCCATTTTTATATTTGCCTTTGAAATTGCCTTATTAAATGCAAGTTGTTGCATCCTAGTTTCGGCTTTTTCCCAGCTAGATTCACCGAAAGTTGTATCTAATTCAACTATGTCAAAAAGGTCATTTAAAGGTCCTTCTGATTCTTTTTTAGAAACAACAGAGGCATATCCAATAATCGAAGGTTTTTTTGAAAAATGCAATGTATACTTACCAATTCTCGACATTTTACCCTCCAATTAACACTAATATTGCACCATAAATCACAGATGCTGATATTCCATATACTAAAACAGGCCCTGCAATAGCAAACATTTTTGCACCCACACCTAAAATATATCCTTCTGGTTTAAACTCCATTGCACATGCCACAATAGAATTTGCAAAACCTGTAATCGGAACAATAGTACCAGCACCTGCATATTTTGCTACTTTATCATATAATTTTAGTCCTGTAAGTAAAGTTCCTATAAAAATTAAAGTAATCGGCATAATAATCTTAGCATCTTCATCAGAAATACCATAAAATACAAGCAATTCAAAAATAATTTGACCAATAGCACAAATTATTCCACCAACTAAAAATGCAAAAATCGTATCACGAAAAATCGGTGAATTAGGCGATTCTTTTTTAACTAAATCATTATATTCTTTCTTAGAAATTTTCATAAAACTCCCCTTTCAATTCATTCTTATAATATTCTTAGATTTTTTCTTGAAAATATACAAAACTATTGATTTTTTTTAAAAAATATTGTATAATTATAAAATATGGACAGATGGCTGAGCTGGTCTAAGGCGCACGACTGGAACTCGTGTAATCGTGAAAGCGGTTCGAGGGTTCGAATCCCTCTCTGTCCGCCAGTCGAGAGCCTCGACACGCATTTTCCGACTTAGTTTGCACTAGGTCGGTTTTTTTATGCCGCAATTTTAGTACAGATATTTCGGACATAATACACAAAGCATTGTAATCTGAACCCTTTGCTTTTATGTTGTTTTTTATTATCCTATTCGGCGCCAAATAGCAAAAACTCCACACCAATCGGTGTGGAGTTTTTCAAAGGAGGAAGAGAATTACTCAGAGATTCTCATTAAAATTGTTGCAATTTCAGCTCTTGTTGCTGTGTCTTTTGGAGCTAAAGTTGTTTCGGTTTCGCCTGAAATAATGCCGTTTGCAACTGCCCATTCCATAGCTGGGATTGCCCACTCTGAAATGTCGTTTGCGTCAGAATATTGACCTAACATCGTTTGGGTCGTTGCCATTTCAGGTGCGTAATAACGGTAAAGCATTGTGATAAATTGCTCTCTTGTTATGCTATCCATTGGATTAGTACCGTCAGAAACTTCGTTTTGAACTGCCCAATCTAAACCAGCTTGATACCAAACATCACCGTTCGTATCAACACCGTAGGTTCTTGCTAAAACTGTCCAAATCATAGCGCGTGTTGCTTTGTCATTTGGAGCAAATTCTGTGTCAGATACTCCGTTGAAAATGCCATTTTCCACTGCATAAGTCACTGCATCGAAATACCAATCTGACATTAAAACATCTTCAAAATTCACTGTTTCATAAGAAATCATATAGATTGAGAAGTGATTTGTTGTGAAAATAATCGATTTTGAGCTTACATCATACATTGTTGTAACTTTTTGTAAATTGCCCATATCGTCGATATAATAAACCACGATTCCAGCTGGATTTTCGCCTGTTTTTAACTCGTAAGGAAGCTTAATTGTCGCTAAACCACCGTCAAAATTAGTGATAAAATCATCGCCAGATTTGATTGTTAAATCGTAAATTGGTCTGTCACCAACTACTGATTGTTGACGTTCATTTAAGTCATCTTTTTCGGCTGTTGTCACTGTGATTGTGATTTCGCCATTTGAATTTTCAGCCAAAGAATTTAGCGTATCGGCATTTAAAGTAACTTCTGCAACATCTGATTTAATCGTTAAAGTTGCGTCGTCATTTTCTGCTAAATCTTCAAATTTATCCGTTGGAATTGTAAGTGCTAAACCTTCTGCATTGTCATCAACTTCAACATCAATTTCAATCGTCGGAGTCGCATTTTCTTCGTCAGATTCAGCGATAATAGTATCGATTAAATCTTCAAAATCGT
>CAYJLC010000009.1:19065-56845 GCA_964370735.1 uncultured Oscillospiraceae bacterium | reverse complement strand
TAAAATCGTTCCTTTTCTTTTATTAAGCATATTTTCTTTCCAATTTCTTCGAAACAATTGCAAAAGCTATAAAAACAAATATACCGGTTAAACACCATGTAATGGCTGTTGCTAGACATACTGCAATAAATCCTAGACTACTTGATAATGTGAATATAATTACCACACGACACACAAGTTCTATTATACCTGCAATTACTGTTAAAACCGAAAATCCTACGCCTTGTAATGCATTTCTGTACACAAAAATCATAGCAAGGAAGATAAACGAGGCTATGCAATAAAATAAATATATTTTCGCGCTAGAACGGATAACAGGGTCGACAGTTTGACCTAAAAGCAGACTGATTAATGTATCGCCAGCAAATATAACTACAACTGCTATAATCGCAGTGTACACCGATGCAATAACCATACCACTTCGTGTTCCTTGTTTAATTCTATCGAATTTTCTAGCACCATAATTTTGTGCAACATATGTTACCATTGCCGTACCTAGCGCTGGATACACCTGTGACATAAGCATTTCGATTTTTGATGCACCGGTATATGCAGCAACATAAGCATCACCTTGATTATTTAATGCGTATTGTATTGCAATTACACCAATTGCAATTATTGAAAACTGAAATCCCATAGGAAGTGCCGAAGAAAGATGCACTTTTAATGACTGTTTGTCAATTTTAAAATACTCTTTTTTAATTATAAGAAGTGGGAATTTCTTTCTAACATAGAAAATACAACAAATACCACTAATAAACTGCGAAATTACTGTTGCATACGCAGCGCCCTCAACATCAAATCCACCATATACGATTAATACATAGTCAAGGATGATATTTAAAATTGATGCAAGTGCTAGAAAATATAAAGGAGTTCGGCTATCGCCTAAAGCACGCATCATACTCGAGTAAAAATTATAAAGCACTAATGCAAATGTCCCTGCATATAAAACGATAAGATAATTATACGACCTATCGATGTAATTCGGTGATGTTTGCATGACTTCAAGAATATATCTACATGTAGAAATTGAAACAATAGTCATAATTACTGTAATTATTAGGCTAATAATCGCCGAAGTTCCGATAGAACGTCTAACGCCTTCTTCATCGCCTGCACCATAAAATTGTGCTGTAATTACAGACAGACCAATCGTACAACCCATGCAAAATCCTAAAAGTAAAAATGTTATTGAGCCCGTAGCACCTACTGCCGAAAGAGCATCTATGCCTAGTGTCTGCCTTACGATATATGTATCAACGGTGCTATAAAGCTGTTGCAACATATTTCCAAGGTATAATGGAATTGCAAATAATAGGATAAGCTTGAATGGGTTTCCTACTGTCATATTTTTTTTCATAAAAATTCTCCTAAACTATAATAGTTTATGTTTTGTTATTCAATTCTAAAGCAAAAAAGTTATAAAGTCAATAGTAATCTTCAATATTTTGCCATCTTTTTTAAGAAAAAAAATATCTTCTTTACTTTCTACACGAAACGTGTTATTATTATAATGAGAGATAGTAGAAAGGAAGTGCAAATGTCACGACAAATTCGAGATTATTTACCCGAAAGTTTTAAAAATATATATGAAATTGAAAAATTATACGAGGTATTGCAACAAGAAATTGATAATATCTCAAATAGTGCTGAAAATTTCAAAGATAACCTATTCGTTTCAACTTGTAACGAAGAAACCTTGCTTAAATATTATAATATCATGGATATTTATTCTTCAAATAATATTCGCGATAGCATAATTGCAAAATTATCTAGCCTGCCACCATTTTCTTTTGAGCATTTAGAAGCGATTGCTTTGCAATATGTCACTGAGTGTAGCTTTAGCAAACAAGAAAACTTTAACTTAGAACTAAAATATAAATCTTTGACAACAGAACTAGATTTATCTGATTGCATTAAAGAACTATATAATATAATTCCTGCCTGTGTAGTTGTAAACACTGCATATATGTATGGAATTTGGTCACGAATTAAATGGGTTAAATGGGGGGAGTACGGCGATATTCGCTGGAGTTCGCTTAAGTATCAAAACTAACAAAAAATAAATTTTCAAATTTTTCAAAAAAAGTGTTGACAAATCCTAAATAGTATTGTATACTAATAACAGGTTAAGAAAACCAATAAAAATAAATTAAATTATAAAATAATATTATGGAGGATTTTAAAATGAAAAAATTTGTATGTACTGTTTGTGGTTATGTTCACGAGGGAGATCACGCTCCGGAGCAATGTCCAACATGTAAGGTAGGCGCTGATAAATTTAAAGAGCAAGCTGGTGAATTATCTTGGTCAGCAGAACACGTTGTTGGTGTAGCTCAAGGATGTTCAGAAGACATCATGGCTGATTTAAGAGCAAACTTCGAAGGCGAATGTACTGAAGTTGGTATGTATCTTGCTATGGCTCGTGTAGCTCATAGAGAAGGCTACCCTGAAATCGGAATGTACTGGGAAAAAGCTGCTTGGGAAGAAGCAGAACACGCTGCGAAATTCGCTGAATTACTTGGCGAAGTTATCACTGACAGCACTAAGAAAAACCTTGAACTAAGAGTTGCTGCTGAAAACGGTGCTACTGATGGTAAATTTGACCTTGCTAAACGTGCTAAAGCTGCTAATCTTGACGCTATCCATGACACTGTTCATGAAATGGCTAAAGACGAAGCTAGACACGGTAAAGCTTTTGCAGGTCTTCTTGCTAGATACTTTGGTTAATCCTAAAAACTATAAAAAAACAAAGAGGCTGTCGCAATTGCGACAGCCTCTTTACATATTGCATAAAAATCTACGCTTTGTGACTTCGTCACACTTTTAAATTTTCGCCGAATTTGTAGGGGAGAACTGTGTTCTCCCTAAAAAGCAAGCAAATTTCGTCAAAAAAGGGTGTTTCGCATTTGCGAATGCAACCAACCTACTCGGTTGGATTGAGCAAATTTTTAGAAAACTTGACAAACATTTTGTTCCATATTACTTTAGTGCGACAGCCTATTTTTTTTTTATCCTAAAATTTCAAGTAAAAATCCTGCTGCCACTGCCGAACCGATAACTCCCGCTACATTCGGACCCATTGCGTGCATAAGTAGGAAATTTGACGGATTTTCTTCTCTGCCGACACTTTGTGCAACCCTTGCTGCCATTGGCACTGCCGATACACCTGCTGCGCCGATTAATGGGTTTATTTTGCCACGAGTAATCACATATAATAATTTCCCAAGCAATACACCTCCTGCTGTTGAGCAGATAAATGCCACTAATCCTAGTGCTATAATTAAAAGTGTATCTCTTGATAAAAATACATTTCCATTTGTTGTCGCACCGACAGACAAGCCAAGCATTATAGTTACAATATTAATAAGTGAATTTTGCGCAGTGTTTGATAATCTTTCTACAACACCTGATTCACGAAGTAAATTACCAAACATCAGCATCCCTATCAGTGGTGCTACCGACGGTAAAAATAATATACACAGCGTAGCTACTACAACTGGGAAAATAACACTCTCAAGTTTTGATACTTCGCGTAGCTGACCCATAGTAACTGCACGTTCTTTTTTCGTTGTTAAAAGACGCATTACAGGTGGTTGAATAAACGGAATTAACGCCATATATGAATACGCAGCGACTGCTATTGTCCCTAGATATTCTGGTGCAAGTATATTTGCAAGTAAAATTGCCGTAGGCCCATCTGCTCCACCGATTATTGCAATTGCAGCTGCAACATTATCCGGAAATCCTAAAACAATTGCCATGATAAATGCAACATATATCCCAACTTGAGCTGCACCTCCTAATAAAAGCGAAATAGGGTTTGCTATAAGTGGTTTAAAGTCTGTCATCGCTCCTACACCTAAAAATATAAGCGAAGGATATACCCCTGTTTTAACACCGAGGCTAAGGTACCATACAAGTCCACCCTTTGTAAAATCATCTGCTGGTGGCGCATCTAAAATCCCTGTTATAGGAAGATTTGCTAAAAGCATTCCAAACGCGATAGGGAGCAAAAGCATAGGTTCGCTTTTTTTGATAATAGCAAAATACATTAAAACAAACGCTATGAAAATCATTATCCCTTGTTGTATTGTCATTTGCATAAAACCAGAATCCATAAGCAGTTCTTGCAAAATAGTTATTAAATCCATAAAAAACTCCTTATTTATAGGTTATTAGTGGTGTGCCATTGCGTATATTTTGACCACTAGTAACCAATACTTCTAAAACTTCTAAGTCTTTAGGAGCCACAATTTCATTTTCCATTTTCATTGCCTCAAGCACTAAAATAACATCTCCCTCTTTTAACCTATCAGAAGGTTTAACGTTGATTTTCACTACTAATCCTGTCAAAGGCGAAGGAACTGGCGTGCCACTAAGCGATTTATGCTCTTCTGCAATTAAATCTAAAGCTGCACTTTGCTTTCCTGCCGTAGCCACACTTTCGCTTTCACTAAGAACCCTAGCCTCGCCTTGTTCCACTTCTATTTCATAATCACGACCATTTAACGATACAATATATTTCATAATTACTCCTTAATTTCTCTAATCGATTTAAAATAAAGTTCTGATGGTTCTACCCCTAAATTATCGGCTACAATAGCCATAAGCATTGCAGCTGTCCTATCTGGCACATCATGAATGCAAACAGTATCAACGTTTATAATCTCTTTTACCTCTTCAACTTTTACAATACCGATGTCTGCATGATATTTAGGTTTATAAATACTATCATAAATTTTTCTTAAAACAACACTAAGCGCTGCAATAAAAATCGCGAGTATCGAAAGCATTATAAAAACAATTGTTATTCCTGTTAAAGATAGATTTAAAGCATCTGTAACACTCATATTAATCCACCTTTCTAATCGCGTATTTCACCGTATTTTTCTCATTTTCTTCACGTTTTTCAAAGAAATTTTTTGCAACAACTGGGAACATTATATAAGAAAGCACATCTTCATCGCATCTTGCGAGCCCTGATTGTTCAAGAAGTCTACGCGTTTTTTCAAAAGTTTCATTGTCGAAATGTCGAGTATAGTCTGGTTTCTTTTCACCAAGCACCTCACGCATTAAATCGGCATCAATCTCTCCTGGTGCTCTTCCGTATTCACCCTTAATATAATTCTTTATTTCATTAGAAAGCGTCTTATAACGCTCGCCTGAAAGCACATTATTAACTGCTTGAACACCTGTCATCTGGCTCATAGGCGTCACGAGTGGTGGGTGTCCTAAATCTGCTTTAACACGAGGAACTTCTTCTAAAACTTCTTTAAGTCTATGGTGAGCATTTTGAATTTTTAGTTGTGAAACCAAGTTTGAAAGCATTCCACCAGGCACTTGATATGTCAGCGCATGCGTGTCTGTCCCAAGCACATACGGGTCTAATGTGCCATCTTTTAAATACTTATCTTTAAGATTTTTAAAAAACGTGTTTATTTTTAAAAGCGACACCTCGTCTATATCTGTTTTATATCCTAGTTGGTCAAGCGAATATACCATACTTTCTGTCGCAAATTGGCTAGTTCCGCCTGAAAAAGAAGAAATCGCAGTGTCAATAATATCTGCACCAGCCTCCACTGCTTTTAAAAGTGTTATCGGCGCTATTCCTGTTGTGCAATGCGTATGGACTTCAAGTGGTATTTTTGTGCTCGATTTTATCGCAGAAACTAAATCAAACGCTTCTTTTGGACCTAAAATCCCGCTCATATCTTTGATACACAAAGAATCACAACCCAAAGTTTCAAGTTCTCTTGCAAGTTCTACATATTTTTCTAATGTGTGGACTGGGCTTATTGTAAAGCAAATTGTGCCTTGAGCCTCTGCTCCATACTTTTTAGTCGCATTTATGGCTGCTTTCATATTATTTGCATCGTTTAATGCGTCAAAAATACGAATTACATCTATGCCGTTTTTAACAGATAGTTCGACAAATTTCTCGACAACATCGTCGGAATATGGTTTATACCCTAGTAAATTCTGTCCTCTTAAAAGCATCTGCAATTTGGTATCTTTGCAGACTTTTTTAATTTTTCTAAGTCTTTCCCATGGGTCTTCGTTTAAAAATCTCATGCAACTGTCAAAAGTTGCACCTCCCCAACACTCTATCGCCCTATATCCTGCTTTATTTATCTCTGGCAAAATTGCTTCGAAGTCTAAAAAGGTCATTCGTGTTGCAATTAATGATTGGTTGGCATCGCGTAGCACTGTTTCGGTTATTGAAATTGATTTCATAATACACCTTCTTTAATATTAATTTATATTATTATAACCAAATAATAACATAAATTTTTCCAATTTGCAAGCAAAACGAGTGGTTACTTTAGAAAAAAACTAAGCAAATCTTTAGAAACTCTTTATTTTATAAACTTGCAAAATATGGTATAATTTATATGTAATAAATAGTAATTTTTCTAAAAGGAGGCATTTTTTATGAACTTTAATAAACAAATTTTTAAAATATTTTCGACAGTAATCGTTGTTTTATTGCTTTTTTTAAGCGCATCTTTTTCTATTTCTCAAAATATATTTTATAATATGCTCCTTCTTCCAATACTCGGCGCTTTAAGCTTTGCTTTACTCAAGAAAAAATCAATTTTTATGTTTATCTTTACTTTTATTTTATTTTCTTTTGCTTATATATCCATAAGTTTCGCTGATTTTACCCAAGATTATTTTAATATAATTGCAGGTTCGGCAGGTATCGCTTTGTTGCATTGTGGTTTTTTTGCACTCGGAATGCTAATTTCTTTTTTGATATATTTTGGTATAAAAAAGAAAAAATATGTAATACTAAAAGTGCTATCGTTTATATTTGCAACGATTTTAATCGGTTTTATCGTTATAGCTGGAAATTCTCTACTAGGAAACCCTATTTCAAGCCATATCGCAAAAAATATAGCCGAAGATTATATGGAAGAAACCTATCCCAATACAGATTTTTATATAGATAGCGTTGCGTACGACTTTAAAATGGGTAATTATAATGCACGCGTTCGTTCAAACTCGAGTGTCGACACTGCATTTCTTGTGGCAATCGATGTTTTAGGCAATAAAGTTTCTTATGACACTTATGAGCGCTATGTTTTATCTGGAAGCACAATTCACTTGAGATTAAGACAAGAATATGAGGCAATTTGTAGAGAAATTTTGCAAGGTTATCCTATTATTAATCAGTTTAATTTCAATATAGATAATGAACGCATGGGCGAACTAGTTTTAGACACCGAGTTTGATTATACAGATATTTCCTACAAACACGGTGTAGTTTCGGCGTGGCTTGATGAAACATATACTACCGAAGAAATTTGTGATATTCTTCTTAATATAAAAGATAGTTTAGACGACGAAGATATCGGTTTTGATACTATTTCTATCTATTTCACAAATACTGATGATAGTACGAGGCATAATCTTAAAGATTTTTCTTATGATGATATCACAAAAGATGGCCTTTTAGAGCGTGTTTTATTAAATATAGCTGAAAATCAATGACGCATTGCTTCAAAAAATATGTATGGGACGGCTTTCCGTCCCTTTAAAATTAATCTACATTCGCAAAATCTTTTATAAGATAAATCAACGTGATAACACCGGAAACACCGACTAAACCATATACAATTCGGCTGATTAAAGACATGCCTCCACCGAATAAAAATGCCACTAAATCAAAGCCTAGAAAACCGATTAGACCCCAGTTTAATGCACCGATTATTACAAGAACTAACGCAATTTTTTGAAGCATAATACTCTTCCTTTCGTTTCTAACTTCAATATAAGTATTTGCATTTTTCGCGAAAATATGCTATTATAATAGAAAATAAAATTGAGGAATTTTTTAAATGGAAACTGTAAAAATATATTCAAGAGGAAAAATAAATCTAACTCTTGATGTTTTAAGAAAACGTGAAGATAATTATCACGAAGTAAAAATGATTATGCAAACAATTAAGCTTGCCGATATCATCGATGTTACAAAAACAAATACCGGCAAAATTGAACTTCAAACAAACCTGTCATATTTGCCGACAGACAATAAAAACATTGCGTATAAAGCCTGTGAATTGTTTTTTTCGCACACAAATATACCTTTTTCTGGTGTAAAAATTGAAATTTTCAAAAAAATTCCTGTCGCTGCTGGACTTGCAGGTGGTAGCACAAATGCTGCCGGTGTTTTAATCGCATTAAACACACTTTATAACGGAAATCTTTCGCTAAAAGAACTTATGGAAATCGGAGTGAAACTCGGCGCAGACGTTCCATTTTGCCTACACGGTGGCACTATGCTTTCAGAAGGAATTGGCGAAAAACTTTCAAAACTTCCACCATGTCCACGAGCGAAAGTTGTGCTTTGCAAGCCTTCTTTTGCAGTGTCGACGGCGAAAGTTTATTCGTCTTTAAATGCCGATAAAATCGAAAAAAGACCCGATACTGATGGTATGATAAATTGCATTAAAAATCGCGATTATGACGGTCTAACAAAGCGAATTTACAATGTTTTAGAGGAAGTTACGGCAAAAGACCATAAAGAAATCAACGAAATCAAAGGAATTTTACTTGATTTTCACGCAGACGGCGTTCTTATGAGTGGCTCTGGCCCTACTGTTTTTGGGCTATTTTCTGACGAAGAACAAGCGCTAAAAGCATGTCATCATCTAAGAAAAATTCATAAAGACACACATATTACTGATATTTCAAATAATATTAATAAAGCGACTGTATAAAACCTATAAATTATGTCCATACTAAGTTATTACATCTTGAAAGGACATAATTTATGACTAAATCACATATTTCATTAATCGTTTCACTATTTTTCACGCTTATTTTCACTGCGAATGCCTCAACCTCGTTTGATAATATTTCAGACAAGCTAATAAGGTTTCACGTTGTCGCAAATTCAAACGAAGATTTCGACCAGAAACTAAAGCTTGAGGTAAAAGACGAAGTTTTCTACTATATTTCTGATATTACAGAAAATTTAGCTACAAATGAGGATGCTTATATCAAAATTTCAGAAAATTTAGACGTTATTTCCGATATGGCTGAAAAAATCGTTTTTGAAAATGGCTATGACTATGAAATTAATATTGATTTTGAAAATGAATACTTCCCACAGAAAAATTATGGGGAATTTTCTTTGCCAGCAGGCCATTATACTGGGCTTAAAATAAACATAGGAGATGCAAAGGGTGAAAACTATTTTTGTGTACTTTTTCCGCCTTTATGCAACGAAATTGCCTATGATACTAAAGATTTGACTACAAAAGAACTGGATTTTATATCGAGCGAGGATATTGAATTTGCGTTCAAATTTATTGATATTTACGAGAATGTAAAACATCAAATTAACGAGGTTTTTTAAATGCTACCACTTTCAATAGGAATACTTGCGCACGTTGACTCCGGCAAAACTACTTTGTCGGAGGCTTTGCTATATACATCGGGGAATATTAAAAAACTCGGTAGGGTAGACAATAAAGACGCAACTTTAGACACGCATAACCTAGAAAAAAAGCGTGGAATTACCATTTTTTCAAAACAAGCGAAGATACTTTATAATAATTTCGACATCGCTCTTTTAGACACCCCTGGACACACAGATTTTTCTGCCGAAACTGAGCGAACGCTGTCTGTTTTGGACTATGCGATTTTGGTGATAAACGGTTTAGACGGTGTGCAAAATCATACGCAAACACTTTGGAAGCTACTTAAAAAACACAGTATTCCGACTTTTATTTTTGTAAATAAAATTGATATGGATAATGTTGATAAGGCATTAGTTTTTAATGAAATAACTCAAAAACTTTCTGAAAAATGTGTGAATTTCACTGACATGGAAGATTTTTTTGAAAATATATCTCTATGTGACGAAAAATTGCTAGAAGAATATCTAGAAAATAATAAAATACATATCAACAATATTAAATTAAATATAACGAAACGTAATATTTTCCCTTGCTTTTTTGGCTCTGCTTTAAAATTAATTGGCGTTCAAGAATTTCTTGATGGTATCTGTGATTTCGCAAAAATCCCTACTTATAGCAATAATTTTAGTGCAAAAGTTTATAAGATTTCTCGTGATTTAAACGGTACTCGACTTACCCATCTAAAAATTACTGGTGGTTCGCTGAAAGTCAAACAAATTCTGTCTGAAACTAATGAAAAAGTAGATAACATCCGCATTTACAGTGGTGAAAAGTTTGAAAGCGTGAAAGAAGTTCCTGCTGGGGCTATCTGCGCTGTAACAGGGCTTAATAATACCTATATCGGCCAAGGTTTTTGCGAAAATGACAACGAAATGCCTGTTTTGCGACCGATTTTGAACTATAAAATCATTCTAAACAAAAATGACGACCCTATTTTAGTGTATGAAAAATTAAAAGAACTTGCCGAAGAAGACCCTCTTTTAAATATAATTTGGGAAGAAAACGAGATAAATCTTCGTATTATGGGCGATATTCAAATAGAAATTCTTCAAAATATAATAAAAGAGCGATATAACATTGATGTTTCGTTCGATACTGGTTCGATTTTATATAAAGAAACAATTGTGGATAGGGTAGAGGGTGTCGGCCATTTTGAGCCACTTCGCCATTATGCCGAGGTTAGACTACTTTTTGAGCCACAAAAAGAGGGGACTGGGCTGAAAATTGCTTCTAAATGTGAAGGTTTGGACAAAAATTTTGAGCATTTAGTATTGCATTATTTGCACTCGTGCACTCATCGTGGCGCCTTAACAGGTAGCGAAATCACCGATATGAAAATTACGCTGGTGTCTGGTAGGGCACACAAAAAGCATACTGAAGGTGGGGATTTTAGACAAGCCACGCTTCGCGCTGTGCAAAATGGGCTTAGACGCGCAAAATCCGTCCTTCTTGAGCCGTATTATGCATTTAGGATAGAAGTTCCGTCGGAAAATATCGGTCGTGTAATGTCTGATATCACAAAGATGAAAGGGGAGTTTACTTCGCCTGAAACTTTGGATGACAAATCTATTATCACTGGGATGTGCCCTGTTTTTACTATGCAAAATTATCATAAGGACATTATTTCTTTCACAAAAGGTGTTGGGAAATTTCAAACAGAACTTAAAGGGTATTTTAAATGCCATAATAGTGACGAAATTATTCAAAATATTGCCTTTGACTATACAAATCACCCCGACTGTAACCCTGATTCTGTATTTTGTTCGCATGGCAGTGGATTTAATGTAAAATGGGATGAGGTCGAAGATTTTGCACACACCCCAAAGCATATTATTATTCGCGAACAGATTTCTCCACAGGTTGTTAAAAGCAATGCAATTCGTTATTCATCTTCGCTAGAAATGGATAAAGAACTGCTTAAAATATTTGAAAAAACTTATGGAACTATTAAAACCGACAAGTTTTTAGCCTTTAATAAAGCGCAAAAAACTGTCGATACGACAGCTAGTATTGGTTATTTCGATGGCGATGAATATTTGCTTGTAGACGGATATAATATCATTTTTGCGTGGGATGATTTAAGTGCTATTGCAAAAGACAATATCGAACTTGCTAGAGAAAAACTTATCAACACCATGTGTAATTATAAGGGATTTAAAGGCTCCGAAGTTGTTGTTGTTTTTGATGCTTACAAGGTTAAAGGCAAGCATAGAGAGGTTGAAAAATACCATAATATAAATATTGTATACACAAAAGAGGCTGAAACTGCCGATATGTATATCGAAAAAGTCACTAAAGACCTTGCGAAAAAACGTCGTGTTCGAGTTGCCACTTCTGATGCTTTAGAGCAATTAATCATCTGGGGGCATGGCGCGCATCGTGTTTCTGCGAGCGCTTTAAAAGATGAAATTATGCATTTCGAGAAGATTATAGAAGAATTTTGTATGTAAAAAAATAAGGAGTTGTCAAATCGACAGCTCCTTTTTTTCATAAAAAAAAAGACAGGAATAAATCCTGTCTTTTGAAATTATACTAATTCAATAATTGCCATTTCAGCAGAGTCCCCACGACGTGGGCCAGTTCTGATTATACGAGTATAACCACCGTTTCTTTCTGCATATTTTGGAGCAATTTCAGAAAAAGTTTTAGCAACAACTGCTTCTTTAGTAATAAAAGCCATCGCTTGACGTCTTGAAGCTAAAGTGTTTTTCTTGCCTAATGTGATCATTTTCTCAGCAAGTGGACGAACTTCTTTCGCTCTTGTTACAGTTGTTTCAATTCTTCCTGTTTCTAGTAAGTACGTAACCATTGCACGTAACATTGCCATTCTATGGTCAGTTTTTCTTCCTAGTTTACGAGTACCTGGCATCTCAAAAATACCTCCTTTTTTAATATAAGGTTTTATATCAGATAATATTAATCATCTCTATTAGCAGAGAGCTTTAAGCCCATTGCTTCTAGTTTTTGCATTACTTCTTCTAGTGACTTACGTCCTAAATTACGAACTTTCATCATATCTTCTTCAGAAGTATTAACTAAATCGTCAACAGTGTTTATTCCTGCACGTTTTAAGCAGTTAAACGAACGAACTGAAAGGTCTAAATCTTCGATTGTTGTTTCTAAAACTTTAACATGTTCTGCTTCAGCTTTTTCAACAATTGTGTTTTTAAGACCGATTTCTTCCGATAGGTTTACAAATAAAGCCATGTGGTCGGTTAATACTTTTGCAGATAATGAAACAGCATCTTTAGCAGATATTGTTTTATCTGTCCATAACTCAAGAGATAATTTATCAAAATCAGTAACATTTCCTACACGCGTATTTTCAACGTTGTAGTTTACTTTATACACTGGCGTATATGTCGAGTCAATTGGAATAACTCCGATGATGTTTGGAATATGTTCCTTGTTTTTCTCGCTTGTTACATATCCTCTACCATGAGAAAGCGTAAGTTCCATTTGGAATTTAGCGTCGCTCATAAGTGTTGCGATATGATGGTCAGGGTTTAAAATTTCAACATCACTGTCGGCTTTAATATCACCAGCAGTAACTTTTCCTTCACCCGAAGCGTCGATGTAAAGTGTTTTTACACCTTCTGAGTAAAGTTTTGAAATAATTCCTTTAACGTTTAAAACGATTTCAGTAACGTCTTCTTTAACACCTGGAATTGAAGAAAATTCGTGTGACACACCAGCAATTTTAACGCTAGTTACAGCTGTTCCTGGTAGTGATGATAGTAAAACACGACGTAGCGCATTTCCTAAAGTAGTGCCGTAGCCTCTTTCAAGCGGCTCTACTACGAATTTCCCATAACTTCCGTCTTCTTCTAAATGTTCGCAAGTTATTTGTGGTTTTTCTATTTCGATCATTTGTTATACCCTCCCTAAAGTTTCGGCGTTTCTCGCTAATTGTGGGTTTCTTTTTTACAAGGGGGTTATTATTTAGAGTAAAGCTCTACGATTAAATGCTCGTGAACTTCAAAGTCAAGCTCAGAACGAACAGGTTTATTTAAAATTTTACCTTCGAAAGAGTCTTTTTCTCTAGACATCCAAGATGGTGTAGCTTGGTTGCCTTTTGTTTCGATTAAAGTTTTAAATTTCGTAGTTTGTCTTGATTTCTCACAAACTGCGATCACATCTCCAACGCGAACGATGTAAGATGGAATATTTACTCTTGAACCATTGATAGTGAAATGTCCATGGTTTACAAGTTGTCTTGCTTCACGTCTAGTGTTAGCATAACCTAGTCTGTAAACAACGCTGTCAAGTCTTAATTCTAAGAATTGAAGTAATACTTCACCAGTGATACCATGTGCTTTTTCAGCTTTTTCATAGTATTTTCTGAATTGGCTTTCTAATACACCGTAAACGAATTTAACTTTTTGTTTTTCGTTTAGTTGTAAACCGTACTCAGATTGTTTTTTTCTATTTGCCGCTTTTCTTTTATTAGATTCTTTAAATACACCCATTACAGATGGAGAGATACCTAAAGTTTGACATCTTTTAAGAATTGGACCTCTATTTTTTGCCATTTAAATATTCCTCCTATACTCTTCTTCTTTTTGGTGGGCGACAACCGTTGTGTGGGATTGGAGTAACGTCTTTGATAAGAGATACTTCAAGACCAACAGCTTGTAATGCTCTGATTGCTGCTTCTCTACCAGAACCAGGGCCTTTTACATAAACTTCAACAGTTTTTAATCCGTGTTCCATTGCCGCTTTTGCAGCAGTTTCAGCAGCTGATTGAGCTGCGAATGGAGTAGATTTTCTTGAACCTCTGAAGCCTAAGCCACCAGCTGATGCCCAAGATAATGCGTTACCATTTGTATCTGTCATAGTAACGATAGTGTTATTGAAAGAAGAGCGAATGTGTGCTGCACCTTTTTCAATATTTTTACGTTCGCGGCGCTTAGTTCTAGCACCTTTTTTTGCAGGTTTTGCCATATTATCTCTCCTTTCCTATTTCTTCTTATTAGCGATTGTTTTCTTAGGACCTTTTCTTGTTCTAGCATTTGTTTTAGAACGTTGTCCTCTTACTGGCAGACCACGTCTGTGACGAATGCCTCTGTAGCATCCGATTTCAACAAGTCTTTTAATGTCAAGAGCAACTTTTCTTCTTAAGTCACCTTCAACGATCGCTTCTTTATCGATAGCGTCACGAAGTTTTGAAACTTCTTCTTCTGTTAAATCTTTAACTCTAGTGTCAGGGTTTACACCTGTTGCAGCTAAGATTTTATTTGAAAGAGGTCTACCGATACCATAGATATAAGTTAAGCCTATTTCAACTCTCTTCTCACGTGGAAGATCCACTCCGGCTATACGTGCCATTTATTGCACCTCCTAAGTTAACCTTGTTTTTGTTTGTGTTTAGGGTTTTGGCAAATTACCATAACTCTGCCTTTTCTGCGAATGATTTTACATTTTTCGCAAATCGGTTTAACCGATGGTCTTACTTTCATTTTAATACCTCCACTTTTTAAGTGAACAGTGAACAGTGAATAGTGAACAGATAAACTGCATTTTTCACTTTTCAATTTCCATCTTGTTTTTCACTATAAAGCCTTAGGCTTTACTTCGATCTCCACGTGATACGTCCACGTGTTAAATCATAAGGTGACATTTGTACAGTGACTTTGTCTCCTGGTAATATTTTGATAAAGTTCATGCGAAGTTTACCCGAAATATGAGCAAGGATTACATGCCCATTTGGTAACTCCACCTGAAAATTTGCATTTGGCAGCGCCTCTATGACGGTACCTTCTAGCTCGATTACGTCTTCTTTTGCCATAATCATTTCCCTCCAAGTATAATTAATTGTTTTTATCTTCTTCATGGTAAGTTAGAATTTCTGGCTCACCATCTGTTATTAAAACTGTATTTTCATAATGTGCCGAAAGCTTACCGTCGTCCGTAAGTACGGTCCAACCGTCTGCTTGAATCGAAACATCTAAACTACCTTCATTAATCATTGGTTCAATCGCTAAAGTCATTCCTTTTAGAAGTCTAGGACCTCTACCAGGTTTTCCGTAGTTCGGAACTTCAGGCGACTCATGGAGTTTCGCTCCTATACCATGACCTATAAACTTAGTAACCACTGAAAATCCATTAGATTCAGCATAAGTTTGAATAGCATTTGATATATCTGAAATACGATTGCCTACTTTGGCAAACTTGATACCTTCATAGAAACTCTGTCTTGTTACATCAATTAATCGCTGAGCATCATCTGAAACTTTTCCACAAGTGAAAGTCATAGCACAATCGCCATGAAATCCATTTATAAAAGCACCAACATCGATAGACACGATATCGCCTTCTTTTACAATTCTTGCCGAAGGAATTCCATGGATAACCTCGTCATTTATTGATATACAAGCCGAAGCCGGGAAACCGCCGTATCCTAAAAATGATGGAATAGCTCCTTCATCTTCAATAGATTTTCTAACGATTTTATCAAGCTCGGCTGTTGTTATTCCAGGTGTAATCGCCTTACCTGCTTTAATCAAAGCAGATTTAGCAATTTTACCTGAAATACGCATAAATTCGATTTCTTTTTCTGACTTGATAGTAATCATTTAAACTCCTAGAGCATTCTTAGCTAGTGCTAAAACTTCGCTAATAGATTTTGTACCATCAATAGATTTTAACTTGCCTTTAGCATCATAAAATGCTTTCAGCGGAGCTGTTTCTTTGTGGTATGTTTCAAGTCTAGATTTGACAACTTCTGGTTTATCGTCTTTTCTAATTACAAGTTTCTCGCCACTAATGTCGCAAATTCCATCTTGTTTAGGTGGGTTAAACTCGATATGGTACGTAGCACCAGAAGTTAAACACACACGACGACCAGTCATACGTCTTTCAATTTCTTCGTCAGGAACTTCGACAGAAAGTGCAACATCAATATCTGTAACACCGTCTAATGCTTCTGCTTGAGGAATTGTTCTTGGGAAACCATCAAGGATAAAACCTTTTTTGCAATCATCTTCAGCAATTCTAGCTTTTAACATTCCGATAACTACGTCATCTGGAACTAAATCGCCATTATCCATAAATGATTTAGCTTTAAGCCCTAATTCGGTTTCATTTTTGATTGCTTCTCTTAAAATATTGCCTGTTGAAACGGTTGGAATACCTAAATCTTCGATTAAAGCACCAGCTATTGTTCCTTTTCCAGCACCTGGAGCACCTAATAATATAAGTTTCATAAGTTGCCTCCTATTATTCTAAAAAGCCTTTATAATGTTTCATCATCATTTGTGATTCAAGTTGACGCATAGTTTCTAGCGCAACACCAACCATGATTACGATTGATGTACCACCTAGAGCTAAACCAGATAAAACTGGGAAGATAGCACCTAAAATAAGTGGTAATGTAGCTAAGATACCTAGGAACATAGAACCGATAAATGTGATTTTTGATAACACTTTAGTGATAAAGTCCGTAGTAGGTTTACCTGGTCTGAAACCTGGGATAAATCCACCATTTTTCTTTAAGTTGTTTGCAATTTCAATTGGATTGAATTGCATAGCTGAGTAAAAATAGCTAAATCCGATAATAAATAAGAAGAATACAACTATATATACTGGGCTATTTTGTTGAGTTGTTGCCATTAAATGGTCTGTTAGTTGCCAATCTGCCATATCTGCTGGAGGATTATATCCGCCGAAGAATAAAGCAATTGTACCAGGAAGAGATACGATAGACGATGCAAAGATAATTGGCATAACACCAGAAGCTGAAACTTTAATTGGTAGGTGAGTATTTTGACCACCCATCATTTTACGTCCAACAACTCTTTTTGCATAGTTTACAGGTATTCTTCTTTCAGAATGATTCATAATAACAACGAAAGCAATAATTGCAATGAAGATTACGATAGATATAATACCTAAAACGAAGTTTAAGTAGTAGTCTGGTAATAAACGTTCATCTACGATGTACTCAGGGTCAGTTATGTTGTAATATAAAGCAATTACTGGAGTTGCAATCATATTGTAGATAGTTTGACCCATAGAAGGTAAACTAGATACGATATTAACAAAAAGAACGATTGAAGTACCGTTTCCGATTCCTCTTTCAGTAATTCTGTCTGCAATCCACATAACAACCATAGAACCGGCTGTAAATGTTGCAACGATTGTTAATAGTACTAAAATACTATCATCTTCCAGTACAGGTAGGAAACCTAATAATGGTTGATTTTTAAGAAGTAAATAGTAACCATAAGCTTGAACAGCAGCTATAACTAGCGCTACCCATTTAGTAATTTTCGCAATTTTCTTTTTTCCAACCTCGCCACCATCACGCGCAAGCGATTCTAGGGCTGGTATTGCTACCGTTAAAAGTTGGATTATGATTGATGCGTTAATGAATGGTGAAATACTTAGAGCAAATATATTACCCGTAGATAAACCACCACCTGAAAGGATATTCATATATCCTAAAAGTGTACCGTTATACGCTTGAAACGCAGTGCTTAGCGTGTCTAGGTTAATAAATGGTACAGGAATTGCAGCACCTAGTCTTAAAATAACAATAGCGATAAGAGTGAAAACAATCTTCTTTCTTACATCAGCTTGTTTCCATGCTCCAGCAAGTGTTTTAAACAAACTAGATCACCTCGGCTTTCCCGCCAGCTGCTTCTATTTTTGAAATCGCTGATTTAGAGAAAGCAGTAGCTTTAACCGTTAGTTTTTTGCTGATTTCGCCGTTTCCTAAAACTTTAACTCCGTCAAGTTTTTTAGATACTAAACCTGCAACGTATAACTCTTCAAATCCGATTACTGAACCTTCTTCGAAGATTTCTAAAGCAGAAACATTAACAGTTGCGTATTTAGTTGCGAAAATATTTGTAAAGCCACGTTTTGGTAGTCTACGTGCTAAAGGCATTTGACCGCCTTCAAATCCAGGACGAACACCGCCACCAGATCTAGCCCATTGGCCTTTATGACCACGACCAGCTGTTTTACCGTTACCAGTACCTTTACCACGTCCTTTACGGAACGCTTCTTTAGTAGAGCCTTGTGCAGGACTTAATTCGTGTAATTTCACTTAAAGACCCTCCTTATTCTTCAACTTCTGTAACAGAAACTAGATATTGGATATGATGAATTTTACCTCTAGTTTGTGCATTGTCTGGTTGTGCTGAAGCATCACCAATTTTCTTTAACCCTAAAGAGCGAGCTGTATCGATATGAGATTGTTTTCTCCCGATTAAGCTTTTGTTTAGGGTAATCATTAATTTAGCCATTATATTACCCTCCTCTTATAGAATTTCGCTAACGTCTTTACCACGTCTTTTAGCAACTTGTTCTGCATTAACTAAAGAGCTTAAGCCTTCGATTGTAGCAGCAACAACGTTTTGTGGATTGTTAGAACGTAAGCATTTTGTTCTGATATCTTTGATACCAGCAAGTTCAACAACAGCACGAACCGCACCACCTGCGATTACCCCTGTACCTTCACCAGCCGGTTTTAATAATACAGAACCTGCACCAAATCTACCAACAACTTCGTGTGGGATAGATGTGCCTAAAGTAGAAACTTTAACTAAGTTTTTCTTTGCATCTTCGATACCTTTGCGGATTGCATCAGGAACCTCAGAGGCTTTACCTAGACCATAACCAACTGTGCCGTTTCCGTCACCTACAACAACAAGTGCTGCAAATTTAAAGATACGTCCGCCTTTAACAGTCTTAGATACTCTGTTTAATGACACAACTTTTTCTTGTAATTCAAGTGTGCTTGCATCTATAATACTTGCCATCTTTTACCTCCCGATTAAAATTTAAGTCCGCCAGCTCTTGCACCTTCAGCTAACTCTTTTACACGTCCGTGGAATACATATCCACCTCTGTCGAATACTACTTCATTGATGCCTTTTTCAATAGCAGCTTTAGCAACAGCTTCGCCTACTAATTTAGCAGCATCTTTGTTTCCGCCGTTTTCCATATCTAATGAAGAAGCTGAAACTAAAGTAACACGAGTTACATCATCGATGATTTGAGCGTATATGTTTTTACTAGATCTAAAAACATTTAGACGAGGTCTAGCAGCTGTACCGCTAATTTTCGCACGAACTCTTTTGTGCCTTTTAAGGCGTTTTTTATTTGAATCTATTTTTGATACCATTTTAAACACCTACCTCTTATTTTTTCTTGCCGCCGGCTTTACCCTCTTTACGACGGATAACCTCATCGGCATATTTTATACCTTTACCTTTGTAAGGCTCAGGTGGTCTTAATTCTCTAATTTCTGCTGCAAATTGGCCAACTTTTTGTTTAGATGGACCAGAAACGATGATTTTGTTAGTACCTTCAACTTCAAGTTTGATACCTTCAACTTCTTCCATCGAACAAGGATGAGAGAAACCTAATGTGAAATCAATTGCGTTTCCTTTTTTTGCAACCCTGTAACCAACACCGTTTACTTCTAAAACTTTTTTATAACCAACAGTTACACCAGTAATCATGTTAGCGATTAATGTTCTAGAAAGACCATGAAGAGATCTGTGTGTTTTTTCGTCTGAAGGACGAGTTACAGTGATGATACCGTCAGCTAAAGTAACTGTGATATCAGTGTTTATAGCTTCGCTTAAAGTTCCTAATGGACCTTTTACAGTAACTAAACCAGTTTCGATTTTAACATCTACTCCAGCAGGTACTGTAATAGGTGCTCTACCTATTCTTGACATAATCTAGTACCTCCTTACCAAATAAATGCTAAAACTTCTCCACCAACGTGAAGTTCTCTAGCTTTTTTATCTGTCATAACACCTTTAGAAGTTGAAATAACAGCTGTGCCTAAACCGTTTAAAACTTTTGGAAGTTCTGAAGAACCCGCATAAACTCTTAAACCTGGTTTTGAAACTCTTTTTAATCCAACGATAGCTTTTTCGCGACCATTGTATTTTAACGTGATAGTGATCATACCTTGACCGCCGTCTTCCGTTAATTTGTAAGCTTTGATGTAACCTTCGTTAAGTAAGATTTCAGCAATAGCTTTTTTCATTTTTGAAGCAGGTACATCAACAGTATCAAATCTTGCACTTGAAGCATTTCTGATACGAGTTAGCATGTCTGCTATTGGATCTGTAATATGCATTTTTTTCCTCCTATTGAAGTTACAAGGCTTTACCTTGCACTTTTCCGAGCAAAAAGCTCGACCTTTTTGGCTTCACCACTTTGGCGAATGAGTAACCAAAAGGATTTTATATTAAAATTAATTAATATTAGGTTTGTAGGGAATGTTTTTTTGCATTCCGTTAGATTTCAAGAAATGTAGGTTATCGGAACGCATACAATGCGTTCCCTACATATAATAAAATCAAGATTTTGGTCAGGCAAATTTAATTACCTGTCGATGTTATCGACTACCAAGATGCTTTTCTAACACCAGGGATTTGACCTTTGTGCGCTAAGTTTCTAAAACAGATACGGCAAACACCGAAATCACGAAGATACGCGTGTGGTCTACCACAGATTTTACATCTGTTGTATGCACGAGTAGAGAACTTAGGCTCACGTTGTTGCTTAAGCACCATAGCTTTTTTAGCCATTTAAAATTCCTCCTATGCCTTTGTAAAAGGGGCACCAAGATTTTTAAGTAATTCTCTTGCCTCTTCGTCTGTTTTTGCAGTAGTAGCGATAATGATATCCATACCACGTAACTTGTCGATTTTATCGTATTCGATTTCTGGGAAGATTAATTGTTCTTTAATACCGAACGCATAGTTTCCACGACCATCAAATGAGTTAGGGTTGATACCTCTAAAGTCACGTACACGAGGAAGAGCTACTGAGAATAATCTATCTAAGAATTCCCACATTCTCTCACCACGAAGAGTTACTTTAGCGCCGATTGGCATTTCTTCTCTAAGTTTAAAGTTCGCAACTGATTTACGAGCTTTAGTTTTAACAGCTTTTTGACCTGTGATTAATGTTAAATCAGAAACAACAGCGTCTAAAACTTTTGAGTTATCTCTTGCTTCAGAGCAACCAACATTTAAGATAATTTTATCTACTGTTGGGATTTGCATAACACTTTTATAACCAAATTTAGTCATAAGAGCTGGAGCAACAGATGCTTTGTATGTGTCTTTAAGTCTTGCCATTATATTACTCCTCCTTATACTTCTTTATTACAGTGTTTACAAACACGAGTTTTTTTGTCGCCTTCGATTTTGTAAGAAATTCTTGTAGTTTTGTCACAAGCTTTGCAAACTAATGCAACTTTACAAACTCTAATAGCAGCATCTTTAGTAACGATTCCACCAGTTTCGCCTTGACGACGAGGTTTAGTGTGACAAGTTACTTGATTTAAACCTTCAACTAATACAGTTTGTTTTGAAGGGTTAGCTTCGATAACTGTACCACGAATAGTTTTTTTGTTTTCTAATCTTTGGTTTCTATCGCGACCTGAAATAAGTTCAACAGTGTCGCCTTTTTTAATTCTCATTTTATTCATTACGACACCTCCTTATAATACTTCTGGAGCAAGAGATAGGATTTTCATGTAATCTCTATCACGAAGCTCACGAGCAACAGGTCCAAATATACGAGTTCCTCTTGGGTTTTTATCTTCTTTGATGATTACAGCAGCGTTTTCGTCGAAACGAACGTAGCTACCATCAGCTCTTCTTACGCCTTTAACAGTTCTAACGATTACAGCACGCACTACGTCACCTTTTTTAACAACGCCGCCAGGTGCTGCTTTTCTAACTGAACACACGATTACATCACCGATGTTACCGTATCTTCTAGTAGAGCCGCCTAAAACGCGAATACATTTAACCTCTTTAGCTCCTGTATTGTCAGCAACACGAAGGTATGATTCTTGTTGTATCATTTTAAATCCTCCTTATTTTGCTTTCTCAATGATTTCTACAAGACGCCATCTTTTATCTTTCGATAATGGTCTAGTTTCCATTACACGAACTCTGTCACCAACACCACAAGTGTTTTGTTCGTCATGCGCCTTTAATTTGTATGTTCTTTTTACAATTTTCTTGTATAAAGGGTGTTTTACTCTATCTTCAATAGCAACAACGATTGTTTTGTCCATTTTGTCTGAAACTACAAGACCAACTCTCGTTTTTCTAAATGCTCTTTCACTCACCGCTCTTACCTCCTATGCTCTATCCGTAAGTTCACGAATAACAGTTTTAACTCTAGCAATATCGTGTCTAACGTCAGCTATTTTAATTGGATTATCAAGCTGGTTGGTTGCATGCTGAAGTCTTAGATTAAAAAGATCTTTTTTAAGGTCAGAAAGCTTCGTGTTTAGCTCTTCAGCGCTTAATTTTCTTAATTCATTTGCCTTCATCATTATTCACCACCTAACTGCTTTTCTAGGGCTTCTTTAGTGTAGAATTTTGTTTTAATCGGTAATTTATGCATTGCAAGACGCATAGCTTCACGAGCTAGCTCCTCAGATACACCAGCGATTTCGAACATTACTCTACCTGGTTTTACTACAGCTACCCAATATTCCGGATTACCTTTACCGGCACCCATTCTTGTTTCAGCAGGTTTTTCAGTAATAGGTTTGTCTGGGAATATTTTGATCCATACTTTACCACCACGTTTAATGTAACGTGTCATGGCAATACGGGCTGCCTCTATTTGGTTTGAAGTTATCCATGCAGCTTCTTGAGCTACGATACCAAATTCTCCATGAGAAATGTGGTTACCTCTTGTTGCTCTGCCTTTAAGACGACCTCTTTGAACTCTTCTATGTTTTACTCTTTTTGGTAGAAGCATTATCTGTTCACTCCTTCCCTTTTATTAAAGCCACCTTCGCGGTTGTTGTTGAAACGACGGTTGTTGTTTCTGTCATTTCTTGGCTTTCTGTCTTTTCTATCTGGACGAGGTGCTTCGATGTTACGGTTTAAACGTGGACCACCTTTAAGAACTTCGCCTTTGTAAATCCAAACTTTAACGCCGATTTTACCGTATACAGTATCCGCTTCAGCGAAACCGTAGTCGATGTCAGCTCTGATAGTTTGAAGTGGGATTGTACCCTCGTGGTAGTGCTCAGTTCTAGCGATCTCAGCTCCACCTAAACGACCTGAACAAGCAGTTTTGATGCCTTTAGCACCGCTTCTCATTGTTCTGCCCATTGCTTGTTTCATAGCACGTCTGAAAGAAATACGTTTTTCTAAAGCCGATGCGATGCTTTCAGCAACTAATTGTGCAGAAGAATCAGGATTTTTGATTTCAACGATGTTTATTGAAACTGGTTTACCAATCATTTTTTCAACTTGGTTTCTTAGTTTCTCGATATCTGCTCCACCTTTACCGATTACGATACCAGGTCTTGAGCAGTGGATATATAATGTTACTTTAGCGTCAGTACGCTCGATCTCGATTCTTGGAACACCAGCAGCATAAAGTTGCTTTTTAAGAACTTTACGGATGTTGTAGTCTTCTACAAGAAGGTCGCCGAATTTATCATCTCTTGCGATCCAACGAGAGTCCCAGTTTTTAATAACGCCAACACGCAGACCGTGTGGATGTACTTTTTGACCCATTTTTACCTCCTCCTATTTCGCTTTTTCTTCAAGAACGATTGTTATGTGCGATGTTCTTTTTAATATTCTAAATGCTCTACCTTGAGCTCTTGGCATAACTCTTTTCATTACAGGTCCTGGTGTAACGAATACTTCTGAAACGTAAAGTTTTTCAACGTCCATGTTGTGGTTGTTTTCAGCGTTTGCCGCTGCACTTTTTAAAAGTTTTAACACAACAGGAGATGCAGCTTTAGGAGTGTTCATCAGTATTGAAGCAGCAGTACCTATATCTTTGTTACGTATAATATCGCATACGATTTTCACCTTACGAGGCGCTATGCGTATATGTTTTACGTGTGCTGTAGCTTTCATTTTAACCCTCCTATTATTTACCGTTATTAGAAGTCTTGCTTCCGGCATGACCTTTATATGTTCTTGTTGGTGCAAATTCACCTAATTTGTGTCCAACCATATCTTCTGTTACATATACAGGAACGTGTTTACGTCCATCGTATACAGCAAAAGTATGACCTACAAATTGAGGGAAAATTGTTGACGCTCTAGACCAAGTTTTTAAAACTTTAGTTTCGTTTGCCTCATTCATAGCTTCAACTCTTTTTAGTAATTTAGGAGCTACGAAAGGTCCTTTTTTAATACTTCTTCCCATAATCTAAGCTCCTTTCTTATTTACCGTTACGACGTTTAACGATGAATTTATCTGTTCTATGGTTTTTCTTACGAGTTTTGTAACCAAGAGCAGGTTTACCCCAAGGTGTAACTGGTCCTGAACGACCGATTGGTGATTTACCTTCACCACCACCGTGCGGGTGATCACAAGGGTTCATTACAGAACCTCTAACTGTTGGTCTGATACCCATGTGACGTTTTCTACCAGCTTTACCGATATGAACGTTTTCATGTTCTAAGTTTGAAACTTGACCAATAGTTGCTTTACAATCTAAACGGATATAACGAACTTCGCCAGATGGAAGTCTAACTTGTGACATACCGTTTTCTTTAGCCATAAGCTGAGCAGAAGCACCAGCAGAACGAACTAATTGAGCGCCTTTACCAGGGTATAATTCAACGTTGTGAATGATTGTACCTACTGGGATATTAGCGATTGGTAAACAGTTACCTGGTTTGATATCAGCAGTTTGAGAACTGATAACAGTATCACCAACTTTTAAAGTGTTTGGTGCGATGATGTAAGATTTAACACCGTTTTCGTATTGGATTAATGCAATGTTAGCAGAACGGTTTGGATCGTACTCTAAAGTTAAAACTGTCGCTGGGATATCAACGATGTTACGTTTAAAGTCAATGATTCTGTATTTTCTTTTGTTACCGCCGCCACGGTGACGAACAGTAATTCTGCCATAGCTATTTCTACCTGCGTGTTTCTTTAATGCTACAAGTAAAGATTTCTCAGGTTTGACCTTAGATAGCTCCGTATTTTGGATTGTAGTCATGTGACGTCTTGACGGAGTAGTCGGTTTAAAGGTCTTTATCGGCATTTTATTCACTCCTTCTTGGAAAAATTTATTTAATGTTTATTGTGATTATCTACTAAATCATGCCTTCAAAGATTTCGATATCTTTTGAATCAGCAGTTAATTTAACGATAGCTTTTTTAGATTTAGATGTTTTACCTTGGTGAACACCCATTCTTTTGTTTTTACCATCTTTATTGATAGTGTTAACAGATAAAACTTTAACACCAAAGATAGCTTCAACAGCTTTTTTGATTTCAACTTTGTTAGCATCTCTTAATACTTCGAAAGTGTATTCGCGATTAATCGCAACGCCAGTCATTGATTTCTCAGTGATAACTGGTTTTCTAATAATATCGTAAACAGATCTCATTATGCATACACCTCCTGGATTTTTTCTAAAGCTTTTTTATCAACGATAAAGTTTTTGTTATTTAAGATATCATAAACATTTAATGTTGAAGAAATTGTAGTCATAACTGTTGGGATGTTAGCTGCAGATTTAACAACATTTTTGTTAACCTCTGGCATAACAACCATAGATTTGCCTTCAGCTTTTAAAGCGCTTAAGAAAGCAACAAAAGCTTTTGTTTTAATTTCAGACATTTCGATGTTATCGATTACGATGATTTCGTTAGCTTGAGCTTTTGCAGCTAAAGCAGAAACCATAGCAAGTCTTTTTGTTTTTTTGTTTAAACGGTATGAGTAGCTTCTTGGTTTTGGTCCAAGAGCGATACCACCTTTGATCCATTGAGGAGCTCTGATAGCACCTTGACGTGCTGTACCTGTTCCTTTTTGTCTCCAAGGTTTTGCACCACCACCACGCACTTCAGAACGAGTTAAAGTACTTTGAGTACCTTGTCTTCTGTTTGCTAAGTGGTTCTTTACAGCTTCGTGTAAAACAACTTGGTTTGGCTCGATAGCAAAAATTGCATCGTTAAGCTCCATTTCAGAAACTTTCTCGCCTTTCATATTATAAACTAATACGTTCATTTTAAAAATCCTCCTTCCCTAAAATCTTATGCGTTCTTAACAGTGTTTTTAATGAACACTATTCCGCCTTTAGGCCCTGGAATAGCACCACGAACAGCGATTAGATTAAGTTCAGCATCAACTGAAACTACGTCTAAGTTTTGAACTGTAACTTGTTCGTGACCCATGTGACCTGGCATTTTTTTGCCTTTAAAGATTCTAGAAGGGTCAGAGTTTGCGCCCATAGAACCTGCGTGTCTGTGTACAGGACCACCACCGTGAGACATTCTACCACGAGAGTTGTTCCATCTTTTGATAGAACCTGCGAAACCTTTACCTTTAGAGATACCAGTTACGTCTACTCTATCTTCTGTTGTGAAAACGTCCGCTTTGATGATGTCACCAACGTTTAGGTTTTCAGCACCTTCAAGTTTGAATTCTTTAAGGTATTTTTTTATAGCGTCACCCGCTTTTTTAAGATGTCCAAGTTCAGGTCTGTTTAGTTTTGATTCTTTAACATCACTAAAACCTAATTGAACAGCGTTGTAACCGTCTTTTTCCATGTCTTTCTTTTGAATAACAACACATGGTCCAGCTTCAATTACCGTTACTGGGATTACTTTTCCCATTTCATCAAAGATTTGAGTCATTCCAACTTTTCTTCCGATGATTGCTTTTTGCATTTTGTTTTCCTCCTTACAGGTTATTGGTTCACTTTTGTGAACGTGACCTCATCCTTATTATAATTTTAAGGATTAGGGTTACATTTTTATCTCAATCTCAACGCCAGCTGGAAGGTCTAGAGTCATAAGAGCCTCTACTGCTTCTTTAGATGGGCCAAGGATATCGATCAATCTTTTGTGAGTTCTTCTTTCGAATTGTTCACGGCTGTCTTTGTACTTATGAACCGCTCTTAAAATCGTGATGATTTCTTTTTTAGTAGGTAATGGGATTGGTCCTGAAACTTTAGCACCTGTTCTAGTTGCTGTTTCAACAATTTTTTTACCTGCTTCATCGATTAATTGATGGTCGTAAGCTTTCAGTCTGATTCTTAACTTTGTCATTTGTGTGTTCCTCCTACAAATTTGTACGTTTCGTTTTTTAGACGTCGTACGGGAGCGAGATTTTAAAACCCACCCGTCCACGCGTATCGCGTTTTGGGCATAAAATTAACCGGTTTATGTAAACCCGGTCGGACATGAGTTGGTTCATATTTGGCTTTCTACCAGAAGTAGTAGTCCCAAAAGATAAGAGAACGCACATGTTTAAACATCTCGACCGCCCGATTAACGGACATACTCCACCGAAGTGACCTACTCTCGTAGCAATCTCCGGCTTCACAGCATAAAATTCGCTTTTTACAGCGTGCTAACATTATATCACATATAAACCCCTGTGTCAACAGTTTTTCATAATTTATTTTATAATATTTTCGTGCTTGTTTATTATACCTTATTTATGCCCAAAAGTCAATCGTTTATACGCTTTTCGCTTATTTTGTGCAAACTTGACTTTTTCCCATTTTATGGTATAATTTGCTTAGAGTGATTACCGATGATTATTTGTTAGTATATACATTATAATATAGGAGGTCTTTTATGTGGATTTTTTTAATACTTCTACCAGTGAGTTTTATTGCATTTTTCTTTGGATATCTGCTTTATTTTAAGCAAAAAATCTCAATTGTCCACGCATATCATTGGAAAAAGGTAAAAAGTGACGACATAGTGCCTTATACACGGCTTATGGGCATTGCGCAATTTTTGATTGGCATTTCAATACTCTCTTACTCATTTCTAACTTTTTTCAATCTCATTTATGTCGCTTTAACCTTTTTGTATTGCATATTGGCAGCATCTTTTATTATTATGCACATAGCACAGAAAAAATATAACAAAGGTTGGTTTTAATTTCCAAAATTTCTCTTATAATATTTTTAATATAACATTGCAAATTTAATATTTATTTGATATAATATAAGGTAATGAAAATTATACTAGGAGGAAAAAAATGAATAAATTATTTACATCTGAATCTGTTACCGAAGGGCATCCAGACAAGCTTTGTGACCAAATTTCTGATGCTGTTTTAGATGCTATCTTCGAAAATGACCCAAATGCGCGTGTCGCTTGTGAAACTTGTGCTACTACTGGTATGGTTATGATTATGGGTGAAATCACAACTAATTGTTATGTTGATATTCCGTCTATCGCAAGAAAAACTATCGAGGAAATTGGTTATAATAGTGCTGATATGGGATTTGACGCGAAAACTTGCGCAGTTTTAACTACTGTGGACGAGCAATCGCCTGATATCGCAATGGGTGTTAACCAATCTTACGAATTCAAAGAAACACATAAAGACGAGGCTGATTTAATCGGCGCTGGCGACCAAGGAATGATGTTTGGTTACGCTTGTGACGAAACCGAAGAATTTATGCCTGCTCCAATAACTTATGCTCATAAACTTTCTAAAAAACTAGCAGAAGTTAGAAAAAATGGAACGTTAAAATGGTTGTGCCCAGACGGAAAAAGCCAAGTTACTGTTGAATATGATGAAAATGGTCTAGTAAAACGTATCGACACTGTTGTTATTTCTACTCAACATACAATCGATATCGAATTAGAAAAACTACGTGAAGAAATTAAAAAACACGTTATTTTAGCTGTTTTACCACCTGAGTTAGTTGATGCTGACACGAAATTCTTCATAAACCCAACTGGCAGATTTGTTGTTGGTGGTCCTCATGGTGATGCTGGCCTTACTGGTCGTAAAATCATCGTTGACACTTACGGTGGTTACGCGCGTCACGGTGGTGGTGCTTTCTCAGGAAAAGACCCTACAAAAGTTGACCGTTCTGCAGCTTATATGTCACGTTATGTTGCAAAAAACATCGTTGCAGCTGGCTTTGCTAAAAAATGCGAAATCGAAGTTGCTTACGCTATCGGCGTTTCTCACCCTGTTTCAATCTTTGTTGAAACTTTTGGCACAGAAACTGTTTCTCAAGAAAAAATTGAAGCTGCTGTTCGTAAAGTTTTCGATATGCGTCCATCTTCAATCATCAAAAAACTTGGTTTAAGACGTCCAATTTACAGACAAACGGCAGCTTACGGACATTTTGGTAGACCAGAACTTGACTTACCTTGGGAAAAACTAGACAAAGTTGACGAACTTAAAAAAGCTATTAACGAATAAGAGGAGATAAAACGAATAATGAAAATTTCTATTTTAGGGCTTGGATATATCGGACTTCCAACGGCTATAACCTTGGCAGACGCTGGTTTTAGCGTTTATGGATTTGATGTATCTGCTGATGTTGTAAACAGTTTAAATGGTGGCAAAATCCATATTGTAGAAGCAGGTTTGCAAGAAGCATTTGACGGTGCATTCAAAAACGGAAATCTAAAATTTAGCACAGAACTTCAAATCGCTGACGTTTATTATATCGCAGTTCCTACACCTGTTTATTTCGGTGAAGATGGCGTGCCAAAAGCTGGATTAGATTACGTTATTTCTGCAACTAAAATGATATCAAAAGTCCTAAAAAAAGGTGATTTAGTTATTTTAGAATCTACTGTTGCACCTCATACAACAAAAATGATTTCTGATATTTTAGAAGAAAATACCGATATGAAAAACGGTGATTTCTATGTGGCACACTGCCCTGAGCGTGTAATCCCAGGAAATATGATGTATGAGCTTAAAAATAACGATAGAGTTATCGGTGGAATGTGCGAAAAAGCATCTGAAATCGCAAAATCTATCTACGACAAAGTTTTAGACAAAGGAACTTGTAAAGTTACCGACGATTTAACAGCAGAAATGTGTAAACTTACTGAAAATACTTTCCGTGATGTTAATATCGCTTATGCAAACGAACTTTCTGTAATTTGTGATAAAATGGGAATTGACGTTTTTGAATTAATTACACTTGCAAACTGTCACCCGAGAGTAAATATTTTAACTCCTGGCGTTGGCGTTGGTGGACACTGTATCGCAGTAGACCCTTGGTTTATTTATGAGCAGTTTCCAAATGAAGCGAAAGTTATTTTAGCATCTCGTCAAAGAAATGAAGCAAAACCACGTTTTGTTGCCAATAAAATTATGGAAAATATCGAAAATAGTCAAACTGTTGCTGTTTTAGGCTTGTCTTATAAAGCCGACGTTGACGATTTAAGAGAAAGTCCATCTATCGAACTTTGCCATATTTTAAAAGACAAAGGCGTAAATGTTGTCGCTTGTGAGCCATTTGTTGACTATGATGTCGACGGAATTACAAACCTTTCTTTCGAAGAGTGTATGGAAAAAGCCGACTATATGGTCGTTACTTTAGGGCATACGATTTTCAAGGAAAATAAAGACAGAATTAAAGCAAAATCGCATTATGATTGCGTGGGCATATTATAAGTCGGTAACACCGACAGGCAAGTCGATAGCATCGACAAGTATATATAGGGAGAATTCTGTTCTCCCTATTTTTCATACAACACAATCACCCGTGGGCTTCGTCGCCACCATCTTTATTAAAGTTGCAAACCATTTGGTTTGACGTAGGATTATTAAAAAATACAAAGGAACAAATTATGAAAACAATTTTAGCTAAAGAATTTAACGTAAAAGAACTTTATGTTGAAAATATCATAACTCTTCTTGACGAAGGCAATACTGTGCCATTTATCGCACGTTATAGAAAAGAACAACATGGCACAATGGACGACCAGTTAATTC
The DNA here is from genome assembly GCA_964370735.1 of uncultured Oscillospiraceae bacterium. Classification (GTDB taxonomy): domain Bacteria; phylum Bacillota; class Clostridia; order Oscillospirales; family Butyricicoccaceae; genus CAYJLC01. Next base: position 25,708 of record CAYJLC010000009.1, on the reverse strand, counting down.
GTGAAATTGCCGATAGACTAAATTATCTTCGTAATTTAGAAAAAAGAAAAGAAGAAGTTATAAACTCTATCACTGAAAAAGACAAAATGACAGATGAACTTCGCGATGAAATACTAAAAGCTGAAACTTTAGCACGCGTCGAAGACCTTTATCGTCCATACAAAGACAAAAGAAAAACTAGGGCTACTATCGCAAAAGCGAAAGGTTTAGAGCCACTAGCACTAGAAATTTTAGACCAGAAGCACACGCGTGTGCAAATACTAGAGAAAGCTTCTGAATTTATTACCGACGAAGTTTTAACCGCGGAAGATGCTGTACAGGGTGCTTCGGATATTGTTTGCGAAATGATTTCAGACGACCCAAAAGTTCGAGAAAAACTTAAAAATTACTATTTCAAACATGGTATCATCGAAAGCAAAAAAGCAAAAGAAGAATACTCTGTTTATGAAATGTATTATGATTATAACGAGCCAGTTGCAAAAATCCAAAACCACAGAATTTTAGCGATAAATCGTGGTGAAAAAGAAGATTTCTTAAAGGTAAAATTATCTGCTGCAAACGATTTATCTTTGCATATTATCGCCGATTTATATATCACAAATTTAGCCGATAAAGAACTAATGACGGCAATTATTGACGATAGCTTTTCTAGACTTATCTTTCCATCAATCGAGAGAGAAATTCGCTCTACATTAACAGAAAGAGCCTCTGAACAAGCAATTTCTGTATTTGGTTTAAACCTAGTAGGACTTCTTATGCAACCACCGATTAAAGACAAGGTGTGTTTAGCCATCGACCCTGCTTATCGTACTGGATGTAAAATTGCTGTATGTGACAAAACTGGTAAAGTTCTTCACACTGGTGTAATTTATCCAACACCACCACAAAGCAAAGTTGAAGATGCTAGAAAAACTATCCTTCTTTTAATCAAAAAATACGATGTCGAAGTTATCGCTGTCGGTAACGGAACTGCATCAAAAGAGGCTGAAATTTTCGCTGTTGACACGATTAAGGTTGCTAATAAAGAAAATTTAGGCTACCTTATGGTAAACGAGGCAGGGGCATCTGTATATTCTGCATCAAAACTTGGTGCTGAAGAATTCCCAGATTTCGATGTTGCGCTAAGGTCGGCAGTTTCTATCGCAAGACGTCTTCAAGACCCACTTGCAGAGCTTGTTAAAATCGACCCTAAAAGTATCGGTGTCGGTCAATATCAACACGATATGCCACAGGCAAGACTTACCGAAGTTCTTTCAAACACTGTCGAAGACTGCGTAAATAAGGTCGGCGTTGACTTAAATACTGCGTCACCATCACTTTTATCGTATGTTTCTGGTTTATCTTCGGCTATTGCGAAAAATATTGTTGCATTCAGAGAAGAAAACGGAAAATTTGAAAGCAGAAAACAACTTCTTAAAGTCGCAAAATTAGGTCCGAAAACCTACCTTCAATGTGCAGGTTTCCTTAGAATTACCGACGGAAAAAGCGTTCTTGATAATACGGCTGTCCACCCAGAAAGCTATGATGTTGCCAAAAAAGTTTTAACTAAATTCGGACATAAGAGCCTAAAACGTATTGATGAACTGCAAAAAGAATGCACTGACTACGGAATTGATAAACTTTGCGAGGAGTTTGAAGTTGGTAAGCCTACTTTAATCGATATGATTGCAGAGATTTCAAAACCGGGTCGTGATATTCGTGATAATTTAGAGCAACCAGCACTTCGTTCTGATATTTTAGATATGAAAGATTTAAAAGCTGGTATGGAACTTACTGGAACTGTTAGAAATGTTATAGATTTCGGTGTTTTTGTCGATATTGCAGTCCACCAAGATGGATTAGTTCATATTTCTCAAATCACTGATAAGTATATCAAGCACCCATCTGAAGTGCTAAAAGTAGGGGATATCGTAAAAGTTTGGGTAATCTCTGTCGATGTTCCGAAAAAACGTATCGCACTTACTATGAAAAAACCAAAATAGGAGCAAAAATGAAAAAACTTATATTACCTTTAGCGCTTGCATTTTTAATGGGTTGTTCGCAACAAACTGCCGAAAATGTAGAACCAAAACCAGTTGAATACACTAATTTAATCGATGAAACATCACAAAACGAACTGAAAACTTTGCTTTCAGACGTTGGTATTAGCGACGAAACTGCTAGTGAGTATTTTGTTTTAGTTAACGATTTTAACGCAAGAATAGAAGATATATCTACACTTAGCGAAGGTTATTTGGCGATAGATACGCTAGATTACTCCAATGTGTTCTTAACGACGGTTAATACCTATGAAACAAATTGCAGGCTTGCTACTTTTGAGCTTACAAAAGATTTTATGAGCACCGATATTGCTCGCGATTTCAACGACACATTTTTAATGTTTGACGAAGATGCCTTACTCCACGACCCAATTTACATCGAAGAACAGCACGAAATCGACGCTTTTATGAACTATTTCGGCACTGTTGACATAAGCGGTTTGCAGACGACGGACGAGCATATATCTGCAATAAAAACTTATCTCGAAAGTGCAAATGTCGACGTTAATCTGCCTGATAATATGTCTATTATAAATATTTATCTGCATTCTACTTTCGACGACTTTCGTTTTGTAGGTCACACTGGTGTTTTATTTGAAACAGAAGATGGACTTGTATTTTTAGAGAAATTCTCTCCGTATCTTCCTTTTCAGATGACGAATTTTAACACAAGGGAAGAACTTTCAGACTATCTTGCATCAAGACCAGACCTTATTGCAGAAGCAGACGAGTTAGACACTATCATCTTTGAAAACTTTGATTTAATGCTTGCGAAGTAGCAAGATTGTTAAACTTTGGACAATTTTTAGTAATTTACAGAATTTATAATTAATATTAAAAATTTTTCTTTACTTTTGCACGATTTTGTATTATCCTATTAATAGGAAGAATAATTAAAGGGAGTTGATTTTATGTTAAATGGAACACGCAGATTTTCTGTTTTAGCAGAAGATAAAAATGAAATGAAAAAAACACTAGTTTCAGTTTATGATGCATTGCAAGAAAAAGGATATAATCCTATAAACCAAATCGTAGGTTATCTACTAACCGAAGACCCAACTTATATTACAAATCATAACAACGCAAGAAGTTTAATCTGTAAAATCGACAGAGATGAACTTTTAGGCGAACTTGTTAAACAATATCTCGAAAATTAAAAGGAGGAACATTCATGACTTATAAAGGCAGACCTCTTATAAGAAAAGAAAACATTATTTATTATGGCTCTATGGCTGATAAACATATCGCTATGCTACAAATTTTATCTACAAAAAAAATCGGTGATGATGAAGTTTCTGACAGAATTATGGTTCAACTTCAACTAACAGACGAAACTGCATCTTTTAAAGACAGAACTGAAAAAGTTGCCGAAAAACATGGGCTATATGAAGCTTTAGATATCGCAGACATCTGGTTGTCGCGCGCTTTGAAAAACTAATTTAATTCCTTGCCTTATGGCAAGGTTTTTTTCTATTTATAGCTAATAAAAAGACGAAATAAAAATGCTTTTGGTAGTTACCTTAACATTTTTATTTCGCCTTTTTTTATTTCTACTGGTTTGAATTTTGCTTTTATTTTATACTTTTCGTATAACATCTTTGTATTTATACGCTTATTTCCTACTGCGCTTGATATTTCAGACGGATGCACACCGAATATAATCTCGGCATTTCTAATTTCTCCAATTAGTTTTTCCATTTTATTAAGATATATTTTCGACAAAACAAGTTGCCCAAAAGCCTCGTGATATGCGCCAGCTATCGCCTTAGAGTTTGATAAATCCTCCGTCGGATTTAATCCCACGCGAATGGTTTTGATATTGTTTTCAGTAAATTTACCTAGCACATACGCCGATTTTTCCACAGCTTCCTCAATGCTTATCGGCTGATATTCTCCTCTTTGATACATCGAAAAAAGCTCGGTGTCTGAAATCACCACGACGGGATAAATACGCGCAATATGTGGCTTTAGGCTGATTGTTTTATCAGTCGTTTCTTTCAGTGTCGAAAAATCATCCATCGGTAAACCTATCATAATTTGCGCACCTAGCGTAAAACCATGTTCATGAATAATTTCACACGCTTTATATACATCGCTTGCTGTATGCCCTCTTTTTGACGCTAAAAGCACATTGTCATCCATAGACTGAATGCCAAGCTCGATAGTTTTAACACCTTTTGCCTTTAGGCGTGTTAAAATCTCGCTCGATATAAAATCTGGGCGAGTAGAAACACGAATATTTTCAGAAAATTTTAAAGCTACATCTAAAAGCTCGTCTTGCAAGCTTTCACATATAGCTGTAAAACTTCCACCATAAAAAGCGACTTCAAATTCGCCATTTATGACTTCCTTTGCTCTGTTTAATTCAAGATACGCATCATTTGGTGTCATCGGCTTTATTTTTCCAGAAATTGCTCTCTGATTACAAAAAACACAGTCGTTAGGACAGCCCAAATGTGGCACAAAAATCGGCACAATCTTCATTTATTTACCCATAAGCTCTAATGCTTCGCGTGCTGCCATTTGCTCGGCTTCTTTTTTACTTTTGCCTTTTCCTTCGGCGAAAACATTCGAATTTAATAAAATCTCAATCGTGAAAACCTTATTATGGTCTGGACCTTCTTCGCGCGCTAGTCTATAAGTCAGCGTTTCTTCACGGTTTTTTTGCACGATTTCTTGCAAAATTGTCTTATAATCTTTAAAAGCTTTGCCTGTTTGCGACAAAGTTTCTTGTTTTGGAATAAATGTCAGCGCAAAACCCTTTGCTGCCTCCATACCACCATCAAGATAAATTGCAGCCAAAAGTGCCTCTACTGCATCGGCGATTATCGAATGACGCGAACGCCCACCGTTAAGCTCTTCGCCTTTTCCCAAAATAATGCTTTTTTCTATCCCTAAAAATGTGCCAACTTCATATAAAGATTGCTCGCAAACTATCGCTGCACGAAGTTTTGTAAGCTCGCCTTCTGGCAAATCTGTATGTTTATTGAATAGATATTCTGCACAAATAATTCCTAAAATCGCATCGCCCAAAAACTCTAAACGCTCATTGCTTTCAATATTTTTTTGCTCATTTGCATAAGAACTATGCGTCATTGCTGTTTCAAAAAGGCTTGGATTTTTAAAATTATACTTAAAATTTTTATTCATATATTTACCCTTCTTTTGGCTCCTATAATAAAACATAGGGAATGGTCTTGATAATTCCGAACTAGGCTTAAACCTTTTTTTCGGAACAGTCAAGACTGCTCCCTACAATTAATTTTTAAACTTATTTATGAGCCTAAATTACCCTATAAGTTCGCGAATCATGTCAACTGCGTCGCCAATTGTTTTGATTTCTTCAATCGCTTGCTCATCTAACTGTGATTCAAGGTCGAATTCTTCTTCAATAGCCATAGCTAGTTCTACAAAATCCAGAGAATCAGCATTCAAATCTTCCTCGAACAAAGTGTCTAAAGTTAGACTATCTTCCGAAACGCTAAATTGCTCAGAAATTAATACACGCATTTTTTCAAATATCATCATCTCACCTCCAATGCATCTATATACAAATAATATTATATAGAACATAATATGTCAATAGATATTTGAAAATATTTTTATTTTTTACGAAATTCTTGCTTCAATTTCTTCGATTGTGCCACTTGCTTTGTATTCCATTGCTTGCTTTATAGCCGAACGAAATGCATACGCATTGCACGAACCATGCGCCTTAATTACAGGTTTAGATATTCCTATAAGTGGTGCTCCACCGATTTCTTTATAGTCCATAGACTTTTTAAAGTCGTTTATTCCACTCTTAACCATAAGCGCAGCTATTTTTGTAAAAATATTTTTTGTAAATATCTTTTTAACTTCGCCTGCAATATAAAGTCCAACACCTTCATAAGTTTTGAGTAGTACATTTCCTGTAAAACCGTCTGCAACCAAAACATCACCATGACCGAGTGCTATATCACGTCCTTCGATATTTCCGATGAAATTAATTAGCTTTTTCTCGTGCATTTCTTCAAGCATTTTATATGTTTTAATTAAAACAGGTGTGCCTTTAGTGCTTTCTGCGCCATTATTAACTAAAGTTACGCGTGGTTTTTGTTTATTACACGCTTTTTCGTAATAAATACTGCCCATTAGTGCAAATTGTGCTAAAAATTCTTCTGAACATTCAACATTCGCGCCACAGTCAATAAGAAGTGCTCCACCAGTTTTTGTCGGTAAAATCGGAGCTAACGCTGCACGTCTAACGCCTTTGATACGCTTTGCGATTAATGTTGCCCCTGAGATTGTAGCCCCTGTGCTACCAGAAGTCACAAATGCGTCTGCATCGCCTCTTGCTAAAATGTCAAGTGCCATACCCATAGACGAATTTCTTTTTTCTTTTAAAACAGCAGTAGCCTCGTCTTTCATAGTTATTAAAACGTCAGTATGAACGATTTCTATGCCTGTTTCTCCGTCTAAAAACGGTTTCATTTTATTTTCATCACCGACTAAAATAATGTCGACTCCGAACTCTTTTTTCGCCATTATAGCGCCTTTGACAGTGCTTTCCGGTGCATTATCGCCACCCATAGCGTCAACTACAATTCTCATCTTTCACCTCT
>CAYJLC010000009.1:0-18965 GCA_964370735.1 uncultured Oscillospiraceae bacterium | reverse complement strand
TCCGGTGCATTATCGCCACCCATAGCGTCAACTACAATTCTCATCTTTCACCTCTTTATATTTTTCGGTTTCATAATCCTCCGTCAAATGTTCCATTTGCCACCTCTTTTTAAAAGGAGGCTTTAACTGGCTCCTTTATTAAAGGAGCTGTCACGCAGTGACTGAGGATTTTGCAACGATTTTTTCACAAATTCTCATAACGGAACGGAAAACCCGTCCCCTACAAAATTACCTCTTCTTTTTTTGCATCAATTTCTTCTAATGCGCGCAAAGCAATCGCTGTATTTTTCTCTTTTTTTGCCTTAATTCTTGTTTCAAGTGGGTCTATTAGACCAAAATTTATATTCATCGGTTGGAAATTATCTGTCGTCGTGTCACAAACAAACGCAGACAATGCACCTAACGCTGTTTTTGTGCTAAACTCGATTTTTTCTATACCTCTAAGCTGTCTTGATAAATTAATCGCTGCTAAAAATCCAGACGCTGTCGACTCAACATATCCTTCTACACCAGTAATTTGCCCTGCAAAATAAATATTATCCGAAACTTTCGATTTAAAAGTTCCCTCTAAATTTTTTGGCGAATTAATAAAAGTATTACGGTGCATAACGCCATAGCGCAAAAATTCTGCATTTTTTAGTGCAGGAATTAGCGAAAATACGCGTTTTTGCTCGCCCCATTTCAAATGAGTTTGGAAACCTACTAAATTATACATCGTGCCTTGTTTGTTTTCTTTACGAAGTTGCACAACTGCGTGTGGAGTTATCATAGTTCCAGGATAGCGAAGTCCGACTGGTTTTAATGGTCCAAAAAGAAGTGTTTTTTCGCCACGTCTAGCCATAACTTCGACAGGCATACACCCTTCGAAAACTTTCGCGTCTTCAAATTCATGAACAGGCGCTTCCTCGGCATTGCAAAGCTCGTTCCAAAAATGCTCGTACTCATCTTTCGTCATCGGACAGTTGATATAATCGGCAGTACCCTTGTCATAACGCGACTTGAAATACGCATTTTCCATATCGACGCTCGAAAATGAAATAATCGGTGCTGCTGCGTCATAAAAATGCAAATATTCATCGTTTCCAAGAAAATTCTTAATGCTTTCAGAAAGTGCATCGGTAGTCAGTGGGCCTGTCGCGATAATAGTCGGAACAGATGTGTCAAACTCCGTCACTTCGCCTTCGATTACTTCGATATTTTCGTGGTTTCTAAGAACGTCTGTTATATATGAAGAAAATAAATCCCTGTCAACGGCTAACGCTCCACCAGCTTCTACCGAATTTGCGTCGGCAGCTTTCATAATCAAGCTATCGTATCTGCGAAGTTCTTCTTTCAAAAGACCAACTGCGTTTGAAATGTCGGCGCCTCTAAGCGAATTTGAGCACACAAGCTCTGCGAATAAATCACTCGAGTGAGCAGGGGATTTTTGTTTTGGTTTCATTTCAAAAAGCTTTACTTTAAACCCTCTTTTTGCAAGCTGATAAGCACTTTCCGACCCAGCAAGCCCTGCTCCAATTACATTTACGCTAGTAATATTATTCATCTGCTACTTCCTTTTTCTTTCTGCCTCTTTTTGGTTTTTCTTCACCGTCAGAAGTTTCAGCCTTTGCTTTTTTCGTCGTGGTTTTCTTTGTAGTGGTCTTTTTAGTAGCAGTTTTTGTAGTTTTAGTCGCTGCTTTTTTCGTCGTTTTCTTTTCTGCTTTAATTGGATTTCCGTCTTTATCTAATTTCTCTTTTGGAGCTTTTTTAGTGATAACTTTATATCCACAACCCTCTTTATAACAAACATTTGACGTTTCTTTTGTTTCCATGTCAAAATGCTTGAATAGTGGCTTGTCGCAATCTGGGCAAGTAAGTTTTGTCACTTTGTCCCACACCATAAATGTGCATTCAGGGTTATTCGAACAACCAAGATATGCGTATCCTTTAGGCGTTTTTTTGTTAACAACATCACCACCACAAAGTGGGCATAAAACACCTGTTGGTTTTAATATTGGTTTTGTTGTTTTACATTCTGGGTAACCAGAACAGCCTAAGAATTTTCCAAATCTACTTGATTTAATATGCATTTCTTTTCCACAAACATCGCATAAAACATCTGAAACTTCTGGTTTAATAGTTACTCTTTGGCCTTCCATTTCACGCTCTGCTGTTTGCAAATTATCGTCAAAATCACCGTAAAACTCGTGTAAAACTTCTGGATATGTACGTTTTCCTTGCTCGATTTCATCAAGCTTATCTTCCATTCCCGCTGTAAATTTAGGGTTTACGATGTCTTTAAAGCGTTCTTCCATAAGCTCGGTTACAGCTTCGCCTAAATTCGTAGGCCTTAGTGCCTTGCCTTCTTTTTCTACATATTCTCTGTCAATAATTGTTGTAATTGTCGGAGCATAAGTAGACGGTCTGCCGATTCCTTCTTCCTCTAATACTTTGATTAAAGATGCCTCTGTGTAGCGTGGAAGTGGCTTTGTAAAATGTTGCTCTGGAACTAATTTATCAAGCGTTAAGGTGTCGCCTTCATTTAGTTCTGGAAGTGGCTTTCCACCTTGTTTTCCATCGTCAGAAGAATCGTCAGTGCTCTCCTCATAAACGGCTGTAAACCCTGTGAATTTCACAACATGACCAGTCGCTCTAAATACATATTTGCCACTTTTAATATCGGCTGTAACAGTATCCATTAAACAGTCTGACATTTGACACGCGATAAATCTCGACCAAATAAGCTTATAAAGTTTAAATTGGTCTGGAGTAAGGCTACTTTTGATTTTCTCTGGAGAAAGTTCAGGATGAGTAGGACGAATTGCTTCGTGGGCATCTTGTGACGCTTTTTTCGTCTTAAATCCTCTTGATTTATAGAAATTATCGCCATAAGTCGATAAAATATAGTCTTTTGCACCTTGAAGTGCATCGTTTGACAGACGTAATGAGTCGGTTCTCATATAAGTAATAAGACCTGTCATTCCAATTCCATCGATATCAACACCCTCATAAAGAGTTTGTGCAACTGCCATTGTCTTTTTCGGATTCATAGAAATTTTTCTTGAAGCCTCTTGTTGCAAACTTGATGTAATAAACGGTGGTGATGGAGATTTTTTCTTGCTACCTTTTTTTATTGTATCTACTTTAAACGGAGTGTTTTTCACGGTATCAACGATTTCGTTTGTTTCGCCTTCGTTTGTAAGCTCTCTCTTTTTAGGGTCGCCATAAAAATATGCTTTAAAAGCCTTGTCGCCTGTTTTAAGCATTGCATCAAGTGACCAGTATTCTTCTGGTGTAAACGCTCTTATTTGACGCTCTCTCTCAACTACAAGTCTAGTTGCAACCGATTGAACACGTCCAGCGGAAATTCCTCTTTTAACTTTTTTCCATAAAAACGGAGAAAGTTTATAGCCCACAATTCTGTCAAGAAGTCTTCTTGCTTGTTGTGCATCAACCAAATCCATATCAATCTCACGAGGATTTAATACAGCCTCTGTTACTGCTGATTTTGTGATTTCGTTAAATGTAACCCTTTTTGTAATGCTATCGTCTAGTGCTAAAAGTTCTTTTAAATGCCAAGAGATAGCCTCTCCCTCTCTATCGGGGTCGGTTGCGAGATAAACTTGGTCGCTGATAGATACAGCTTCTTTAAGTTTATCAATAATTTTTTCTTTTCCTTCTATTGCCATATAAATAGGCTTGAAATTATTTTCTATGTCAATGCTGATTTTGCTTTTTGGTAGATCCCTTAAATGTCCATTAGACGCTAAAACTTTAAAATCCGAGCCTAAATATTTCTCGATAGTTTTAGCTTTTGCAGGTGATTCCACGATTAAAAGTTTTGCCATAACTCTAATTCTCCTTAATTTTAATTCTGCCATCAACCGTTTCGATATCGCCATAAATTTCAAGTAGCGTTATCGTCGACATGACCATTGCCGTTTGCAAGTCGCAATTTGCAATGATGCTATCTGCCGTATCAAACCCCTGCTTTATCCTGTCATAAATCAGCTGTTCGTTTGGTGTTTTGCCTTCGCGCTCTTTGGGCTTTTCTTTTGGTTTTTCTTTAACTTCTTTTAATTGTTTGATTTCTTTGATTTCTTTATATGGATTTTTTCTTTTATGTAAATGAGTATCGGGGTCTTTTATTTCCGAAAGCTCGTCAACGCTCCGTATATTTCCAAATTCATCGACATATTCCTCGATAATATCGATAGCAGATGTCACAAGTTTTGCACCGTTTTTAATCAGCCTATTGCACCCTTTAGAATTTATTCCGTCGATATTTCCCGGAACTGCAAAAACATCTCGTCCTTGTTCTTCTGCATGCACACAAGTGATTAATGCCCCAGACCTTTCTGGCGCTTCTGTTACTAAAACCCCTTGGGAAATGCCGGAAAGTATGCGATTTCGCCTTGGGAAATTACCGGGAAGTGGTCTTGTCACTGGTGGAAATTCGGAAATTAATGCGCCTGTTACTTTTATATCGTCTAAAAGACGTTTGTTTTCCCATGGATATTCGATATCAACCGAACAACCCATAATCACTATCGTAGGCATTCCTGCTTCTAGCGCTGCTCTATTGGAAATACAGTCTATTCCCAAAGCCAAACCGGAAACTATTATTGCTCCACTTTTTGCAAGATTATACGATAAATTTTTCGTCACAGCTTCGCCGTATTTCGTCGCATCGCGCGTGCCGACAACAGTTATCGTAGGTCGATTGTCTATGTCTGGAATTCGCCCTTTGACATATAAAACGAGTGGGGGATTTTCAATATTTTTAAGCCTAGACGGATATCCAGAGTCATGCACTGTGAAAATTTTGATTTCTTTATTAAAGCAATCGTTTAAAATTTCATCTGCTCGTGTATAATCTCTTTCTAAAATTTTAGATGCTTCCTGCCTTGATAAAACGTCTAAAAGCTCATCTTCTGACGCTAGTAGAACATTTTTCGGCTCGAAAAATCTGTCTAAAACTTTACTAATATTTGTGTAGCTTATACATTCGTTAAGCCAGATATAATCCCTTAAAGTTGACATTTTGACATCTCCCACATTACTATACTTGCAGCAACTCCTGCATTTAATGACTCGGTGTTATTCATAGGTATTATGATTTTTTCTGTCGCATGTTTTAAAACTTCGTCTGAAACGCCATTTGTTTCATTTCCAATAATTACAGCCGATTTTTGAAGATTTACTTCGCCTATAAGTTTACACTCATCTGCAAGATACGTCGCATATACAGGCGTTTTTATTAGATTAAAGCAGTCTTCTACGCTTAGTTTCATTATAGGGATTTTAAATATCCCTCCCATAGTTGAGCGAATTACTTTTGGGCTTTTATGGTCTACACAGTCATTTAACAAAATAATTGCGTCTATCGAAAAAGCCACAGCCGAACGGATTATTGTTCCCATATTGCCAGGGTCTTTTATTCCATCTAAAATAATAACTCTATCGAGTTTTTTCGGCTCTATTTGTGGAAATTTTGCCGAAAATATTATTCCTTGTGGAGTTACAGTATCTGAAATATGTTTCAAAAGCGAAAATGGGACTTTAATTTTGGTTGCATTTATTTGGCTTAAATCAATGTCTAATTCTTCCGATATAATTATAGTATCGACAAAAATTCCATTTTCCAAAGCCTCATTTAATAAATTTTTGCCTTCACAGACAAAAAGTCCCTCTTTTGTCCTTGTTTTTTTATCAGAAACAAGTTTTACAAAATGTTTTATTTTCGCATTATCTCGACTTTTAATATATTCCATTAAAGCTTGTCAATCTCCTTAATATCTTCATTTCTGCCTAAAATAATCAGGTCTACATCTTTTTCAATCGGTGTATGCGGGTCAATAGATGCTGAAAGAATTCCAGATTTTCTATCACGCATTGCGATAATTGTAACACCGTATTTTGCACGAATATCAAGTCCGATTAATGTTTTTCCTACAAAGCTTTCTGGTGTAGCAATTTCTGTGATACTATATTCTTCAGATAATTCTAGGAAGTTTTTTATTTTATCTGCAGATAAAACTTGTGCTAAACGTTCGCCCATTTCATCTTCTGGGAAAACGACTTCGTCTGCGCCGATTTTAAGCAAAACTTTTTTGTGAAGTTCGTTTTTAGCCTTAGAAACAACTTTTTCAATGCCCATTTCTTTTAACATAAGTGTGATTAAAATACTATCGTCTAAATTTGACGCAAGACATACAATAGCGCAATCGAAATTTCTAGCACCGACTTGATCTAGTACAACAGTATCCATGGCATCTGCGCACACAGCATGTGTCACATCGTCTGCTATTTGTTGAATATTTTCTGCGTTGTCATCAATTACTAGAACTTCATTTCCTTGTCTATGTAACTCGCGCGCTACCGAATTTCCAAATCGACCTAAGCCGATTACTATAAATGATTTCATAATTAATTCCTTTCGGTTACTATTTGTGATTTTTGCAAAAGTGATTTTAACTCTTGCGTAAGCGATTAATTTGCAATATCTGCTATATTTTAAGACATTAGCCGATTAAGATTATTCCTTCTGGATATGATATTCTTGCCTCTTTTTTATTGCCCATAAATAGGCTAAATCCTAGTGTTAGAATACCTACTCTGCCTAAAAACATCAAGGCTATTATAACAACTTGCGACACTATCGATAAATCTGGTGTGATACCAAAACTTAAGCCTACTGTTGCAAATGCCGAGATTACTTCATACACAATTGCGTTAAACTCGAATGGTTCGACAGCTAGCATGATAAGCGTTCCACCAATTACGCATAAAATACCAATCACAAAAATACTCATTGCATTTAAAACTGCATTTATGTTGATATTTCTTCCTGAGAAAGTAAATTTTGTTTTTCCTCTGATTGCACCGAATGCTGCAAGGATTAAAATTGCAATTGTTACTGTTTTAATACCACCTGCAGTAGACCCAGGTGAACCACCTATAAACATTAAAATATATGTTAAAAATAATGATGGGTCGGTAAGTTCCCCTTGAGGAATTGTGTTAAACCCTGCTGTTCTAACTGTTACAGATTGGAAAAATGACGCTAGAAGTTTCTCTGCAATATTCATGCTTCCCATAGTCGCTTCGTTATTAAATTCATAGCAGAAATAAAGAAACATTCCACCGAAAACTAACGCTGTGGTCGTGATTAAAACAAGCTTTGTGTGTGTAGACAGTCTTTTTCTACCATAAAGGTCGCCCCATACGAAAAATCCTAGACCACCTATTATAATTAAAAGTGCGATTGTAATATTTATCACAGGGTCGGTTGCATAATCTACTAGGCTGTTAAACTGTGTTTCATGTCCTAAAATATCAAATCCTGCATTACAGAATGCCGAAATTGAAATAAAAATCCCTCGCCTTAACGCTCCTAAAAAACCAAACTCTGGCATAAATCTAATCGTGAGTATCAGCGCGCCAAGCCCCTCGAAAAAAAATGTTCCAAATAAAACTCTTTTTGTAAGTTTAACCACGCCAGAAATGCTTGTGATATTCATGGCATTTGTCATAACAATTCTTTCAGACAGGGTGATTTTTCGTCTAAGAATAAACGAAAAAAGTGTCGCCATTGTCATAAATCCTAATCCACCAATCTGAATTAAAACTAGGATTATAAGTTCGCCAAACATATTCCAATGCGTATATGTATCCACCAAAACAAGCCCTGTAACACAGGTTGCCGATGTGGCTGTGAAAAGCGATGTTAAAAACGGTGTTGCTTGTCCACTAGCCGATGAAAACGGCATCGAAAGCAAGATTGCACCTATAAAAATTATCCCTAGAAATGCAAGTACGATTTTCGCGCTTACATTAAGTGGTTTCTTTTTTTTAACATCTAAATGTTTAAGTCCCATAAAAAATTCCTCACTAAATCTAAAGCCTGAACACCAAAGTATTCAGGCTAAAATTTTATACTAATGGTTTCATCGTTGGGAATAAAAGTACATCTCTAATAGAGAAACTATCAGTTAAAAGCATTACAAGTCTGTCGATACCGATACCTAAACCACCTGTTGGAGGCATACCGTATTCTAAAGCTGTAATAAAGTCATCATCCATCATATTTGCTTCTTCATCGCCTTTTTCGCGAAGTTCCACTTGACGCATAAATCTTTCTTTTTGGTCGATAGGGTCGTTAAGTTCAGAGAATGCATTCGCATACTCACGTCCACCGATAAATAATTCAAAACGCTCAGTAAGTTTTGGGTTTGATGCCATTCTTTTTGCAAGAGGAGATACTTCAACTGGGTATTCTGTGATAAAAGTAGGTTGAACTAAATTTTCCTCTGCTTTTTCTTCAAACATTAGGTTTAAAACATCGCCCCAAGACTTGTGTCCATCTATGTGAACTCCCGATGCTTTTGCAGCTGCCATAGCATCTTCGTCTGTTTCAAATGTGTTAAAATCTACGCCTGAATATTTTTTAACTGCATCAACCATAGAAATTCTTTCGAAATTATCTAAATGAATGTCTGTTCCTTGGTAATTTACAGTTGTTTTTCCTAAAACATTTTGTGCAACTGTTCTGATTAATTCTTCTGTAATGTTCATCATACCAACATAGTCAGTATATGCTTCATAAAGTTCAATCGTTGTAAATTCTGGGTTATGTTTAATAGACATACCCTCATTTCTAAATAATCTACCAATTTCATAAACTCTTTCAAAACCACCAACGATAAGACGTTTTAAGTGTAGCTCTGTCGCAATACGAAGGTACATATCAAGGTCTAATGTGTTGTGATGAGTTGTAAATGGACGAGCTGACGCACCACCTGAAATCGTGTTAAGTACAGGTGTTTCAACTTCCATATAATCTCTAGCATCTAAAAACGCTCTGATTTCTTTTACAATTTTTGTACGAAGTTCAAAAGTTCTTCTTACATCTGGATTTACGATTAAATCAACATAACGTTGACGGTATCTTAAATCTGGGTCTTTTAATCCATGCCATTTCTCTGGAAGTGGTAATAATGATTTAGAAAGAAGAGTAACTTCTGACGCTTTTACAGAAATTTCGCCTTTTTGCGTCTTGAAAACAACGCCTTTTATACCAACAATATCTCCGATATCATATTTTTTAAACTCAGCATAAATTTCATCGCCTAATGCATCTTTTCTAACATAAGACTGAACATTGCCATATCTATCTAGGATATTTATAAACGATGCTTTACCCATGTCGCGTTTTGCCATTAAACGACCAGCAACAGACACTTCTTTGCCCTCGAAATCTTCAAAATTGTCGATGATATCGCGAGTGTGATTTGTTACTTTATATGTCGTTTCGTGGAAAGGGTCACGACCTGCTTCTTGCAAAGTTTTTAATTTATCACGTCTAATTTGCAATAGTTCGCTAAGTTCTTCCGTCGTAAGTTCTCTGTTTTCTTCCATTTTTACACTTCCTTTATTTACTAATCGATATTATTTCATAAGTTATTGTGCCGACTGGTGCTGCTACATCAACACATTCGCCAACTTTTTTCCCTAAAAGAGCTTTCCCTAAAGGAGATTCGTCTGAAATTTTCATCTCAGCAGGGTTTGCCTCTTGTGAACCTACAAGATAATAAGTTTCTTCATCGTTAAATTCTTTGTCAAGTAATACCACTTTTGCTCCATGTGAAACTTCGTCTTTTTTAAACATATCGTCTGTGATAAGTTCAACATGCGCTAGGATATTTTCGATTTCAGCCATTCTAGAGAACACTTTTCCTTGTTCGTTTTTAGCTTCATCATATTCGCTGTTTTCTGAAAGGTCGCCAAAAGATCTAGCTTCTTTGATAAGTTCTGCTACTTCTTTTTCACGAACAGTCTTTAAAAAATCAAGTTCTTCTGATAGTTTATCAATACTTGCTTGTGTTAGCTTAAATACTTTTTGCATAAATTTTCCCTCTTTATCTAATAATATTTATTTTTTTCATTAAAGAATATTATAATTTCACTTGGGTAAAATGTCAAGTAAAATTTTATCTCACTGATGTTGTACACAAGTTAATTTTCGCAAATTTTTGTCATTTTATTGCGAAATTTGTAGTCCTTTTTTAATAAATTAAACGCTGTCAATAAAATTTTTAACGGGACGATAAAGTCATCGTCCCTTTTTATTTTGTTTTAATATATGCTTGTTTTTTTACAATTATTCTTTAGGCGTCGTTAATTCTTCGATAGCCTTTTTTAATTGAGGATCTGTGTTCTCATCTAGGTAATGAAAGTTTAGATATTCCTCTTCTGAAAGTTCGATTGTGATATCTGGTGTGATACCTGTTTCTGCTAAACTCTCTCCGTTTGGAGTATAGTATTTATTAGTAGAAAGATTTATCGCAGAACCGTCTGAAAGTTCTATAATTTGTTGGGTATATCCTTTTCCACCAGTTTTTGTGCCGATAATTGTTGCTAGGTTATAGTCTTGAATAGCCGCTGCAAAAAACTCTGCTGCCGATATTGAGCTTTCGTTTACTAGCACTACATAAGGTAGCTCAAACGCGTCAGCATCTGATGCGTACACTGTTTCTTCACCCTCGATATTTACAGTAGAAATAATGTCGCCTTCTGGCAAAATATAGTCTAGAATGTCTACAAGAGTTGAAAGATATCCACCCGGATTATTTCTGACATCAAAGATAAAAGATGTCGCACCTTCTGTTTGAAGTTCTGCAATTGCTACTTTAAATTGATTTGCTGTATCGGAATCGAAATCAGTAA
Source organism: uncultured Oscillospiraceae bacterium (assembly GCA_964370735.1). Taxonomy (GTDB): domain Bacteria; phylum Bacillota; class Clostridia; order Oscillospirales; family Butyricicoccaceae; genus CAYJLC01. The sequence continues at coordinate 8,258 of CAYJLC010000009.1, read as the reverse complement.
TTTCTATATGCCCAACTGTTCCAATAAGTTCTTTTATAACAGAAACTTTTTTAACAGTTCTTCTTGTTAATGTGAAAACTTGGGTTTCTTTTTCTTCACGCTCGATAGTAAGCGTTACTTTAGTTCCTTCTAATCCACGAACCATATCGACAGCCTCTGTGTATCCTACTTCTGAAACTGGCGTTCCGTCCACCTCTGTTATAAGGTCAAACTGCAAAAGCCCTGTTTCTATTGCAGGCGAATCTGGATATACATTTGTAATTAAAATTCCTTCGCGCTCACTATCATAAACAACATTCACGCCAATTCCAACTAAGTCTTCTTTTGCGTCTTCTTTATACTGTTTATATTGCTCTTGAGATAAATAATAAGACCATTTATCGCCTATTCCAGAAACATATCCTGCGGCAGCATAGTCAATAGCTTGCTCTTCGTCTGCATTTCCGACATATTTATCATCAATGATTTCTTTTATTTCGCTTAGCTTGCCAAACTCGTCTTCCATAGAGATAAACGACGCTTGTTTTGAATCTAAATACGAAATATATACCATAAGTGTTGCTGGAACTGTTGTTGCCATAGCTAAAATAATTATAGCTATCGCTGTTGATATTTTCATTTGTTTCATTAACTATTTATCCCCCGTAATAACTCATAGGGTCGACTTGTTCGCCATTAATACGGATTTCATAATGAAGGTGATTTCCTGTCGAGCTTCCCGTTGTTCCTACATAACCGATAGTTTCACCTTTTACAACTGTATCGCCAACACTACAAGCCATTTGACTCATGTGGGCGTATAAAGTTACTTTTCCACCACCATGGTCTACTGCTACATAGTATCCATAAGACGAATTGAATTGTGCGATGATTACTTCGCCTGTATTTGCAGTATATATCGGTGTTCCACCTGGTGCTGGGAAGTCTGTTCCGTAGTGGAACGAGTTTTTAACGCCAGTAACTGGGTGTGTTCTATATCCATAAGGCGATGAAATATCCGTATATGTCATAGGAAGTGGCCAGCCAAAGTCGCCACCTACATAAATTTTTGATGATGCAAGTTCGCGCGCAAGCTGGGCTACTGCCTGTGCTGCAAGCTCTTCTTGTCTATACATTTCTGCTTGTGCTTCTTCTGATTCTTCTTGTTTTGCAACTAAGCTTTTAATCATTTGCTCTGCTGCCGAAACGCTTGATTCAAGACTTGCTTTACTTGCGTCTAAATCGGCTTTATGCTCCTCTTGAGCTGCTTTATCGGCTTCAAGTTTCGCCTTTGCTTCTTCTACAAGTCGAACATTTTCTTGGAAATCATGGTATAAATTCTTGTCATATTCCATAATTTGGTTTGTAATTTCAACTTTTGAAAGCATATCGAAGAAATCATCCGAAGAAAATAGTATTTCTAGCGTAGATGCTTCTCCTGCTTCATACATAACTCTCATACGAGTTTTATATAGTTCATATTGCTCTAAAAGTGCTTTTTCAGCAGCTTCTAATAATTGTTCTTGCACTGCAATATCTTCTGTTAAACCGTCTATAACTGTTGTTATGATGCTTATTTGCTCTGTTAAATTTGCTATTTGTGTATCTAATAATTTAAGCTCTGCATAAGTATTTTGTTTGCTTTGTTCAATACTTGCAATCTCGTCTTCGATTCTATCTAATTCTTCGCCTAAATTATCAAGATTATTTTGTGCTAATTCTAGCCTTTCTTGCAATTCTTCTGTTTCACTTGCATAAACAATAGGGTATAAAACTCCTGCAAGTACAGATAATGTCATTAGAACACTAATAGCAATAGCAACAGCTCTTACATATTTCTTTTGCATTTCTTTCTCCTTTTATACATTAAGGAATTTTCTAATCGTAAGCGTACTTCCTAAAATTCCCATAAGAGTTCCGACTATCAAAAACGCTCCTAACACATAATATAGAATACTTTCAAATGAAATTATTTCTACAAATCCTAAATAAGTGGCAGAAATATTTATAAATTCTAAATAAATCAACCATTGAACTCCGAATGCGATAATCGATCCGATTAGCCCTAAAATCATGCCTTCAAAAATGAATGGCCACACGATAAATGCATTTTTAGCACCTATCATTTTCATAATAGCTATTTCTTCTCGTCTAGAGTACATCGCAAGTTTAACAGTGTTTGAAATGATAAATATTCCAACAAAACCTAATGCTATCATTAGTGCCATTGAAATAATTCTCATACCTGATTCTAAATCCGAAAGCCCTGTTAAAACTTCATTGTCCGACTGAACATGCCCAATTCCCTTAATTTCAGCAAGTTCATTTGTGATATTATCAATATCTTCAATTTGCTCGATGAATACTATGTAACCATCACGAAGAGGATTTTCTGCGCCTTCAAAACCTTCTAGCATATAATCATTTGTGCCTAAAGTTTCTCTAAAATCTTCAATAGACTGCTCTTTTGATAGATATTCTAGATGACTCACGCCCGAAATTGCCGTAAGCTCTTCTTCTAGTGCGAAATAATCTTCGTTTTCTAATGTATAGTCTTCTTCAATAAATACACGAACCTGACTCTCGTCTTTAATCGTTTGAATTGTGTGTTCAATATTCAAAGAGATAAGCCCAAAGCAACCGACAATTAGAATACAAAGTGCGATAATGCTTAGTGCTGCAAAGCTCATAAAGCCATTTGCTATTATGTTTTTAAATCCTTCTTTAGCAAAATAAAATGGATTTCCGCCAATTTTCGCTCTAGTTCTAGCCATTATTGTATCCTCCCATCTTATCAGATACAATTGCGCCTTTTTCAATTGAAATCACTCGCTTCGAGAATTGGTCTACCAGCGATTTTTCATGTGTGATTACGACAACAGTCGTTCCGAGTTCGTTAATTTTTTCTAGCAGTGACATTATTTCATACGAACGATTTGGGTCTAAATTCCCAGTAGGCTCGTCTGCAATAATAACATCTGGATTGTTTACAAGCGCCCTTGCAATAGCAACACGTTGTTTTTCACCACCAGAAATCTGTGTAGGCTTTTGTTTCATCTTGTCTAAAAGACCAACAAGCTCTAGCACATAAGAAACTCGTTTTTCAACGAATTTTTGTGGTGCACCGACAACGCGCATTGCAAATGCAACATTATCATGAATTGTTTTTTTATCTATAAGCCTAAAATCTTGGAAAACAACGCCAAGACTTCTTCTAAGTACAGGTATATGCCTTTTTTTCATATTTCTGACATTAAAAGTATTGATGATTGCATCGCCTTCTATGTCGCGAACTTCTCCTGTAAGTATTTTCGAAAGAGTTGACTTTCCTGAACCAGACGATCCTACGATAAATACAAATTCGCCTTTTTCAACTGTGAGGTCAATATTAGATAGTGCAACAGTGCCGTTAGGGTAAGTCATACTAACGTCGTTTAATTTTATCATCCGTTCCTCCGTTTAGAATAAAATTTTCTCATCATCTCTAGCTTCTAGGTATTTTCTAACCATTAAAGCTACTTTGAAAACGATTGCATGGTCGAATTCTCTCAGGTCTAAACCTGTAATTTTTTTGATTTTTTCCAGTCTGTATACTAATGTATTTCTGTGAACAAAAAGACGTCTTGATGTTTCAGATACGTTTAAGTTATTTTCAAAGAATGCTTTTATAGTAGATAATGTTTCTTCGTCTAAATTTTCAATAGAACCTTTTTTAAACACTTCGCCTAAAAACATTCTACATAATGTAGTCGGTAATTGATAGATAAGTCTGCCAATTCCTAGGTTTTGGTAGCCAATAATCGTTTTTTCTGTATCGAAAACTTCTGATACTTCTAAAGCGATTTGCGCTTCTTTATATGATTTTGAAATATTTTCTAAAGTAGCATAAACAGAGCCATATCCAATTAAAACATCGGTAATGCCATTTTTTTCAACTGCCTTTTTAAGGTCTTGTGCAATTTTGTTTACAGCTGTTTCTTCTAATTCTTTTTTAAGATTATAAACTACGGCTAGATCACGTTGGTTTATATGAATTACAAAATGATTTTCAGTTTCTAAATGTTTAGACACGCAATCTAAGATTTTTGTTTCAGTTAAATTTGTTTGTCTGATTAAAAATACAACTTTATAGCTTTTTTCGTCTAAATCAAGCTCGTTTGATTTGATATAGATATCCCCAGGTAAAATATTATCTAATAATACGTTTTTGATGAACGTAGTTTTATCGTATTTGTTATCATAAAGCGTGTTTAGGCTAGAAACAGACGTTGTTAAAATTGCGCATAGTTCTCTCGCTTTTTCATCTCTCCCCGAAACTAAAACGATATTTTTTAAATTCCCAGCGTCGTCGAAAACTTTTTTATAGATATTATCATAATAGTTTTCATTAGGCTTGTCTAAAAACTCCACCGCTTGGTAATCCATATTACCGATTTTTCTTAAATCCGTAGATGCAATAACAACGCACCCTGAATCTAAAACTGCAACATCTCTTGAAAGCTCGTTTTTGAATTGAAGAATCATTGTTTGAAATAATTTGGCTGACATAATTACAACTCCCTTTGTATAATTTTAGGTAAAATAAATAAAAATTCGTCTATACTTTGTACATTATACCATACATTAAAGTTTAATGCTAGTATTTTTACAAAAATAAAGTAATTTTTTTGTTGATTTTTATCAAAAAATGGATATAGTTACCATTTTTTGACTAAACTTGATTTTTTGTAGCTTTTGTCCGCGAAAATCAGTGTTTACAAATTAAAAAACCACCTAGAACAGGTGGTTTAAATATATTTGTTTAGGACAACAGGATGGGCGGTGTATCCATCATCTCAGGTACTCAAAAGAGTGTGTCGGGAACCATTTCCGACCTCAATCGTCATAAAAAAATATCTTATTTCGTATAAATATTATACTACATTTGTAATAATTTGTCAATAGCTTTTTAAAGCTTTTATCTTTCCACTATGTAATCTTCTCGCAAGTTTCGATGGGTGAACCCTATAAATAGTCGACACATAAAGATAGTTTTGTGTTTCGTTAAATTTTATCCCGACCAAAATCGTATCTTCAAAGACTTTGACAATTTCAAAGCTTTTTCCATGCTCATATTCGTTTATGCCAATATAGTCTGGATTTTTGATGATTTCTTCGAGTTTTTCTATATATTTTATGCAATCAAAGTGTTTTTTGTTAATCAAATGCGCTTTTAGCCCTTTTGAATAATATATTTTAACTAGTGGGATATCGGTTTGTAAAATATCATTATATTCTGCTTTATATCGTCCAACAGAAATACCTTTTTCTTTAGTCAAAAGCCTCACCTCTCTTACAATTATATTGTACCATAAGAACTTTTATTTGTAAATATGCCTAATATATTTATTTGTTAAGTGCTTTATATCTCATATAATTTTCCAAAATTATAGACGCTGCTACTGCATCGACTGTTTTTTTATGGTGTTTTTGTTTTTTCCCCGTGCTGTGTAAAATTTGATGCGCAGTAACCGTCGTTGAACGTTCGTCCCACAAAACAATCGGTATTTCTATAAGACTTTCTAATTTTTCTTTGAGTTCCTTTGTTTTAATAGAGCGTTCGCCCTCTGTGTTATTCATATTTTTCGGATTTCCTAACACTATTTCTGTCGGCTTTTCTATATTTATAGTTTCCACCAGTTTATCCACAAGCTTTGGAAAAAACTTTTCATGAATTACAAAACTTCTTCCTGCTAATATTCCAAGTGGGTCTGAAATTGCTATCCCTGTTCTGCTATCGCCATAATCTATCGCTAAAATTTTCATTTTTTCTCTCCTTTGTCCTTTTGCTTTAATTATACTGTGTGCACAAAAAAACGTCAAGGGTCTTTACAAAATAGACATATTTGTGGTATACTGTACTAAATATATCGTTCATTTTTGCTTTATAGTAACATATACTAGTAAAAAAAGGGGTGATATATATGAGATTTACAAAAATGCATGGCACCGGCAACGACTATATTTATATAAATTGCTTTGAAGAAACAGTGAAAAACCCTGAATCTCTTGCAATTTCGCTTAGTCGTCGTCATTTTTCTGTCGGTGCAGACGGAATTGTTCTTATTTTGCCGTCTGATATTGCTGACGCTAAAATGCGAATGTTCAACGCCGATGGCTCCGAGGGGAAAATGTGTGGCAATGCCATAAGATGTGTCGGAAAATACCTTTATGAACAAAAAATCATCGACGATGACACTATATATGTTGAAACTTTAAGTGGCATTAAAACTTTGCGACTTAATATTTCTAACGGCTTAGTCGATTATGTTTGTGTAAATTTAGGAAAGGCATCTTTTAATACCCGCGATTTGCCGGCAAGTACCGAAAAACCTGAGCTTTTAAACGAGCATTTTTCTGTACTTGGAAAAGATTATATCGGCTCTTGTGTTTCGATAGGAAATCCCCATTTAGTTATTATGGACGATAACCTTGAAACATTAGATTTAGATAAAATCGGCAAGCATTTTGAGAATTATCCACTATTTCCGGAGAGAATAAATACCGAATTTGTAAAAATCATCGGAAGAAATGAAATCCTTATGCGCGTTTATGAACGTGGTTCTGGCGAAACTCTAGCCTGTGGAACAGGTGCGTCGGCTTGCGTTTGTGTGCTTATTAAAAATGGATTTTTAAATTTCGGCGAGGAAATTACGGTAAATGTGCTGGGTGGTAAACTAATAATTTTTGTAGATTCTAATTTTAATGTGTTATTAAAGGGAAAAGCTTTAAAAGTTTTCGAAGGAGAATTATTTTATGAATTTTAAAATGGTACATAACAATATTAATGTATACGATTTAGAAAAATCGCTTGCGTTTTATAAAGAGGCATTAGGACTTATTGTTATGAGAAAAGTGGAAAAAGAAGATTTTACACTTGTATATTTAGGTGATAACGAAAGTTCTCATCTTTTAGAGCTAACTTGGCTTAAAAACTGGGAGCGTGCATATAACTTAGGGGACAACGAATTTCATCTTGCTTTTCAAACTGCTGATTTTGACAAAGCTTATGAAAAACACAAAGAGATGGGTGTCATTTGTTATGAAAACACTGCTATGGGTATTTATTTCATCGCCGACCCTGATGGATACTGGCTTGAAATTGTGCCTGCAAGATAATATAAAAGGAGAGCTTGTATGAAAAAAATTCAAATTGTTGCAGATGCAACATGCGATTTAGGAGAAAAATATTTTCTAGACAATGGTGTTAAACCAATTTTACATGGTATTTCTTATGGAGATAAAGAAATTTTCGATACTTTCGGCAAAAGCTTATCTACAAAAGAAATTTATTATATGCTTAGAAATGGTACTATGTTTTCTACACTCCAAGGTCGTATGGACGAAATGTATTCTGTTTTTGAAGAGGCAGTTTCAAACGGATATGATGTATTATATGTGTGTTTCACTTCTGGTTTAAGTGGTACTTACAATACAGCATGCATGGTTGCTCGCGATGTTATGAACAAATTAGGTGGAAAAATCGAAATTTTTGACACGAAATGTGCTGCTTTAGGCCATGGAATTTTAGTAAAACGCGCTTACGAATTATCTCAAACTATGGATGATATAAGCGAAATCGCTAAAATTTTAGACGAAGAAAAAGACTATATCCATCATTATGCAATCATAGATAACCTTGACCATTTAAGACGTGGTGGAAGAATTTCTTCGACTTCGGCACTTGTCGGCACTGTTGTTGGCATAAAACCTATCGTCGCTGTAACAAGCGAAGGTAAACTAGAGCCTTTCACTAAGGTTCGTGGGATGAATAATGGCGTGAAATTCTTTATTGAAAAAATCAATGAACACGCAGACGAAACTTCGGAAATTTATATTTCTCACGCAGATAATGAAGCTTTAAGCGAAAAAATTGAGGCTTCTATCAAAGAAAACACAAAAGTAACCAAAGTATATTCTGAATATCTTGGTAGCATAATCGGTTCTCATGTAGGGCCTGGCGCTATCGTGGTTTGCTTTAAAGCAAAAAATAAAAGATAACAAAATCCTCGTCGCAAGACGGGGCTTTTTTTGTGACCACCTAACGTGGACGCGTTTATTCAAAATTTTCTGATATGCTTTATTACAGTTTTAAATTTTCGCCGAATTTGCAGGGGAGAACTGCGTTGAAAGAGGGTATTTCGCATTGCGTATGCGACCAAAAGGGGTTCTCCCTTTGGAAACCTAACCACCTGACGTGGACGCGTTTGTGTAAATTTTTTTAAAAAATCATTTTATTT
>CAYJLC010000008.1:0-65698 GCA_964370735.1 uncultured Oscillospiraceae bacterium | reverse complement strand
TTGGTTGCATTCGCAAATGCGAAACACTTTTTTGATAAATTTCCAAAGTATACAGCGTGAAAAACTTGTTTTTCACAAGAAATTTATCAAAATACAAAAGTGTGACATAGTCACAAAACGTAGATTTTAGACAATATGTCAAGGGGCTGTCGCGAGTGCGACAGCCCCTTCTTTTTTACGAAAACATCCTACTAATAAATGATAAATATTTAAAATTATATGAAAAATAAATGAATTTACAAATTTTAGTTGCCCTAAATCGTGATTTATGGTATAATATATTTTAAACGAATTATAGAATTTAAGCAGTAGGAGATAAGAATGCTTAGGAAATTTTTAAATATTACATTATTAATTTTGCTTTTTGCTTTTTTTACATCTAACTTTACTTTCGCAAATACAATCGACAAAGAAACAGTTGTTGTAGGATATGAAACTGGTTATGGAATTATTGATGATATAAATTCAATTGACAAAAAAGGCTATGGCTACGATTTGCTAAAAAAGATGGAAGAATATTCAAATCTTGAGTTTGAATTTAAGTCTTTTGAGTTTACAGACGGGCTAGAAGCATTAGAAAATGGCGAAATAGATGTTTTTGGTCCTGTTTCATACACCGAGGAAAGAGGCGAGAAATTTACATTCACAGAGAATGTATTTTTAAGAGAACAAACGATTTTAGCGTCACCAAATACGGAGTATGATTGTTTTTACAACGACCCTTTAAGTATAGATGGAAAAAATATCTCCCTTTATACTGGTGCTACTAGCAACGATGATTTAGAAGAGTATGCAAAAGAAAATGGCATAACATACAACCCTCTTTATTCAAACATATCGAGCGAATTTTATTTTAGAGAAGATGCTGATTTATATTTAGTCACATCGCTAAACACTTTTTTAGACTACAAAACAATTTTAAATGTTGGCGCTAGTGATTTATTTTTGATTACAAACAAAGAAAACACCGAGCTTGCAAATAAGCTTGATTCTGCCTATAATGAGATGATTATTCGTGAAATGCCGATAGTATCGTCGCTATATCTAGATTATTATGCAAAATCTGAACTTAATAATCGCTCGTTATCAAGAGAAGAATCGCAGGCAGTAAGAAATGCCACGTTGAAAGTCGGATACTCGATAGGCGATACGCCAATACAATACCAAAACGAGTTATTAGAGCCGAGTGGCGTGAGTGTCGATGTTATTAAACACCTTGCCGAGATGCATGGTTTTAATGTCGAGTTTTATCCTTATGACCCAAATATCGGCGATTCAGGCGACATTCAATACGATATTCTGCTATATTCGAATGATTTAGACACGTCAAAATACATATCACTTGCACCATATATTACATTGCCTTTAATGCTTGTAGGAGAAGAAGAAAGTTTGCTTTCTCCAAATAAAATCGGTGTTCCGTCAGATGCTTCTTACGATTATTCCGAAATTCGCGAACTTTATCCTAATAGCCAAATAATTGGATATTCACATCTAGATAAACTGAAACAGGAGTATTTTGAAGGGAATATTGACGCTGTGCTTTTAAACGAAGTAAGTGCATATTATTCTCTATCGATTTTTGACGAAGATGTAATCTTAAAAGGCACAAGTATCGAATATCCTTTAAGATTTTACATTTCAAGTGATTTATCAAAAGAATTATTGACAGCTTTCGATATTATGGTTAATCGCATTGATATTGGATATGTAAACGAGATAATTGCAAAAGAATCGGCAGTGAACACAAATGAATACGCCTTGTCGGATATAATCGAAAATCATTATTACGAAATTATCGCAATTGTGTTGCTTTCTGTCAGCGCCTTGTTTATCTTCCTATTCAGTTTCCAGCTGAAAAAGCGTAAAGAAGTTTCGTATATTGCAAATCACGACGATGTAACAGGGCTTATATCTATCCAAAAGTTCAGAGATAGTGCAAAGCATATTTTAGAAAATAGTGTGCCGAGTGAATATGAAATCATCACGATGGATATCGACTATTTTAGAATTATTAATAACATTTTTGGATATGAAACGGGTACTTCTGTAATAAAAGCCGTTTCTAACGAACTTAAAAATGCTTTTGGTAGCCACGAAACATTAATCAGCCGTATTACAAGTGACCAATTTATAATTTTAAGAAAAAGTAATAACGACAAATCTATTAGTGATATTTGCAAAAATAATCTCAGCACAGCCGTTAAAGATATCCTAGGAAAAGGCTATAATTTAGCAATTTCAGTAGGAATTTATATTGTAGACGACAATAAAGCACCTATTAATCTTCTTATTGACAGGGCAAATGTCGCAAGAAACAAAGGTAAAGAATTTCATAAAAATACATATATTTACTTCGACGAAGACATGAAAAAAGACTTCGAAACAAGGACGCAAATTGTATTTAATATGGAAACTGCTCTGAAAAATAAGGAATTTTATCTTCTATACCAACCAAAAATCGACTTCAAAACACTTCGCGTAGACGGTGCCGAAGCTTTGGTTAGATGGAAAACGAGAACCGGAAAAACTATCTATCCAAATGAGTTTATCCCTGTTTTTGAAGCAAATGGATTTTCTGCAATGCTTGATTTGTATGTTTTTGAGCGAGTTTGTGAATTTATTTATGAAAACAAAGATAAAATTGACATTCCGCGTATTTCTGTGAATTTATCAGGTAAAACAATAAATAAGCCAAATCTTGCATATAAACTAAAACAAACACTTTCAGAATACGAACTTGATACTTCGGTAATCGAGCTTGAAGTGACAGAAAGTGCACTTATTGATAACTCTATTGCATTTTTAAACAGCGTTGATTTTTTAAGACAAGAAGGTTTTATAGTTTCAATGGATGATTTTGGCGCAGGTGCATCTTCATTAAATCGCTTGCATTCGCTAGATGTGGACATTGTAAAGCTTGATAAAGTATTTTTAGATAGCAATAGTAACCACAAAAAAGGCGATATTATCATGAAATCTGTAATAGATATGGTTCAAGACTTAAATATGAAAGTAGTTTGTGAAGGCGTTGAAACGAAAGAACAAGTGCTTTGGTTGCAACGATTGAACTGTGATATCGCTCAAGGATATTATTTCGAAAGACCTTTAGAAGTAGACGATTTCCTTGAAATACTCAAAACTGATAAGCAATATAAAATATTATAATGAAACCCAGTGTTCAATCGAATACTGGGTTTTTCACATATTAATCATAATTAATTTATAAATTGTTTAGACGGAGTTTATTGACCAATCGTTCAATTTATGTTAAAATAGTTTCATTGAACGATTGGTCAATATGGCTTAAGGAGAAAAATATGAAAGAAATAGATTTAAAAAACAAAACCGTTTTAAAAATAGTCGAAAACGCCATAGAGCTTTTTAATATAAATGGATATTCTGGCACTTCCATAAGTGAAATTGCTAAAAAAGCAAAGCTTTCGAAAGGTATTTTATATCATTACTTCAGAAACAAAGACGATTTATACCTTTTTTGTACTAGAATGTGCATAGATGAATATTTGGATTTTTTACAAGCAAACCTAAAAAACCCTGCATCTAACACTGATTTAATCACAGAAAATGTAAGATTGCGAATGAATTTTTTCGAACAAAATCCGCAATATAGAATACTTTATAATTATATAATTTCAAAAAAACCGAACCATTTATCTTCTGAACTTATGGAAATTCGAAAAAAACTAATCGATAATAATACTGAACAAATTAAAAAAAATATCAGTGAAATGGATATTGGCGATGGGATTTTTGAAGACGATATCATCTCTTTTATAGAAATTTTGCAAAATACTTCGGCGTTTTTATTTGTTGAAACTATGGACGAAGAAACAAAAAATGCCAAAATAGATTCCGTTGTGCGAATAACGAAAATCTTTCTAAACGGACTTAGAACTGGCTTAGAATAATGAAAAAAGGAGAATAATAATGGAAACGATATTAATTTGTATTTTGGCAGGTGTTGGCGCAGGGCTTGGCACAGGATTTGCAGGAATGAGTGCCGCGGTCGTAATAACACCGATGCTTATAACTTTTTTAGGAATGAATCCGTATGAGGCTATCGGAATTGCCTTAGCATCTGATGTTCTAGCGAGTGCTATTTCGGCTTATACTTACGGAAAAAGTGGAAATATCGACATAAAAAACAGCAAAGTGCTATTGATTAGCGTTTTAGCATTCACTTTCATTGGTGCATTTATCGCAAGTTTAGTACCAACAGAGTCTATGGGAAATATCGCAATTTATATGTCACTAATTTTGGGAATTAAGTTTTTAAGAAAAAAAGAAACCGACACACCGAAGCAAAAAAAAGCTGTCGAAGGTCCGCTTAAAATAATTTTACCGATTTTATGTGGCGCAGTAATCGGATTTATTTGCGGATTTATAGGAGCAGGCGGTGGAATTATGATGCTTGCATTAATGATGAGCGTATTGGGATATGAACATAAAAAAGCTGTCGGCACAAGTGTATTCATTATGACATTTACAGCGTTATTTGGGGCAGTTTCTCACTTCTCAATACAGCAAATAGTTCCAGATTTAACAGTTTTAACGCTATGCGTGATATCGACCTTAGTATTTGCTTTATTAGGCGCACGTTTTGCAAATAAAGCCAAACCAATGATTTTAAACAAGGCAACAGGCACAGTTTTAACAGCTTTAGGCATTTTCTTAATAGTTTCAGATAGATTTTTCACTTTTTAATTAGTCGCAATTTTTTATATGACAAAGGGCTGTCGCTTTTGCGACAGCCCTTTTATTAATCAAACGGATATTTAACACCATTAATTCTACGGATTTCGTCCATAAGCTCCATTATGCATAAAATTTCAGAATGAGGCATTTCTTCACATTCTATTTTCCCCTCTGAAATCGCTTTTGCACACGCTAAAATTTGGTACTCATAGCCACTAATTTGCAACGGAATATCGTAAGATTCTAAAACCTCTCCACCACGCTTGCAAACATCGATTTTTGAAATATTATTGATATTACGAGCGATAATATAGCCATTTCTGCCATGAATCATGCCTAAACTATCGGTAATGGCAGTGACATTGCAGTGAATAGTTGATACTTTTCTATTTTTATGTGTCAAAATTATTCCATCGATTAAATCGACACCAAGCTCACTTTTAACACAAGTTGCATCGATTTTTTCAATATCATTTCCAAAAAACATCGATGAAAAATTCAGTGGATACACGCCTAAATCAAGCAAAGCACCACCAGCAAGCTCTGGTTCTCTAATTCGTGGTACATGGTCAATAGGCGAACCTAAATTAGCTGTAAGCGAAGAAAATTCGCCAATAATGCCTGAATTTAGAATGTTTTGAATTATTCTTCGAGAAGGCATATATCTAGTCCAAATAGCCTCTGCAACAAAAATATTATACTTTTTCGAATATTCTAAAATCTCACGAGCCTGTTTTGCATTCCCTGTGAAAGCTTTTTCCACTAAAATCGGCTTTTTGCCACGCAAACACAGCATTGCATGCTCATAATGGTGCGAATGTGGGGTCGCAACATAGATTAAGTCGATATTTTCATCCGAAATCATCTCTTCATAGCTTCCATAAGCCTTTTCTACGTCATATTCCTTTGCAAAATCCTTCGCTTTTTCTAAATCACGCGATGCAACAGCGAAACATACATGTTCATCCATATTACGCAAAGTGTCAGCCATTTTTTTGGCAATGCCACCAGCGCCTAAAATACCTATTCGCATAAAAAATCCTCCATAATTTTATATTTAAGAACATTTTACCATAAAATGGTTTAGAAATAAAGAAAAAATTTAATTTTCTATATCTATAAAAATCGGACTTTTTCTAAGCTCTAAACCGCTAATTCTTTCTTGTTTATCGCTAAAAGCCATTGAATACAGGTCGGTAGTGAGTAAATCTAGCTCAAATTGTTTTCTACCAATTTCACATAAATCATAGTTTAAAGTGGGTTTTAATATAAGTGGCAAATGCGAAATTTCACGCATATTTTTTAAAATTTTACGCCCTTTATTATTAAACGCAAGCACTTTTGCATATCTTGGCATATTTTTTTGGTATGATTTATCAATTTCTAGGTAAGAATTTAATATTATTCTACGAATTCGACTTTTTGTATATCGCTTTGATTTAATTAAATCAAAAAGCGTTTCAAGAGAAGTTGCAATTTTTAGCGATTTCACAATTTTATGCTCAAGTCCCTCAGAAACATCTGCGATATTTGCAAAAAAACTAGCATCTTTGCGTTTTAAATGCGACAGAATAGAATTTTCAATGGTTTTTATTGAAACTGGAGTTTTGTTTTCCAGTTCTTTTGTAACATTTTTTGGAAGCAAATGAAAAATATTATTGTCAATATTTTTTCTGATATAAGACGCAGAAGCGAAGTTGTCATTTTCAAATTCTGAATGATGGTCGACATTTTTTCGAAGAATAGTCAACGGCTTTATTTTAGAATTCGAAGAAATTAACGCTTTTATATATTCTATCCCCAGTGTATTGTTCGGATTTTTGATGATTTCGCCAAAACTACTATCGATTTTACTTAAAGTCAGGTCGAGTGTTTTCGGATATGACAAACCGAGTTTTAGATTTTCTTTGACCTCATTGTTAAAATCATCGCTTAAAAGAATATTTGCAATTTTATATAAAGTTTCAATATCTCCGCATTCTGAGCCAAAGCAGATATAATCTACGCAATTTAGTTCGTTTAAAATCGAAACTGAACCTTTCGCGAAAAGTTCTGCCGAAGAAAGTGCAAAAGTGATTGGCAGCTCTAAAACAAGGTCTGCACCACCGAAAACTGCACATTTTGCACGAGTATGTTTGTCAAAGATGGCTAAATCCCCTCTTTGTACAAAATTCCCACTCATTAACGAAATAACGTTGATATTATTTCCGAAAATGTTTCTAGTTTCGTCAATTTGGTATTTATGCCCATTGTGAAACGGGTTATATTCACTGATAATTGCGATTGATTTCATAGTGTACCTCTATATTTAATGTTAACATTGTTTAAAAAATAACAAAGTTTTTATCAAATTTCTATTGAAATTATCCAAAAAATGATGTAAAATAATATTAGTGTAATTTTCCTAATAATATTGTAATACATTAGGAATCAAAATACAAGATTTTTTAAATAAATAGGAGAAAAAGTATGAAAGTATTAGTTATTAATGCAGGTAGCTCCTCGTTAAAGTATCAACTATTTGATATGTCAAACGAAGAAGTTCTTGCAAAGGGTTTGTGTGAACGTATAGGAATTGATGGCAGGCTTACTCACGAAGTTACAGGCAGTGATAAATTACAAATCAACATCGAAATGCCAAATCACGCGGTTGCGATTAAAGAAGTTATAAACATTTTAACTGATAGAAACGGTGTTCTTTCAGATATTAAAGAAATTGGTGCTGTTGGTCATAGAGTTGTTCATGGTGGCGAATATTTCTCTGACTCAGTTTTAGTTACTGATGAAGTTATCAAAGCAATCGAAGACTGTATTCCACTAGCTCCTTTACATAACCCTGCAAACTTAACGGGTATTTCTGCTGTATCAGAAGCTTTAGGAAAAGATGTTCCTCAAGTTGTAGTTTTTGATACTGCTTTCCACCAAACTATGCCAGCTACTAGCTATATGTACTCAATTCCTTACGAATACTACGAAAAACACAAAATCAGAAAATATGGTTTCCATGGTACATCGCACAAATATGTTGCGCAAAAAGCAGCTGAAATGCTTGGAAAACCAATCGAAGATACTAAAATTATTACATGTCATTTAGGAAATGGTTCTTCAATTACAGCTATTAACGGTGGCGAATCAGTTGATACTTCAATGGGCTTTACTCCTCTAGACGGCTTGCCAATGGGTACTCGTTCTGGTTCTATCGACCCTTCAATCGTAAGCTTTATTTGCGAAAGAGAAAATTTAACAGCCGATAAAGTTATCAATATTTTAAACAAACTTTCAGGTGTTTTAGGTGTTTCTGGTGTTTCTTCTGACTTTAGAGATATCGACGCTTCAGCTACTAACGGCAACTTGCGTGCAGCACTAGCTAGAAGTATTTTCGTTGCAAATGTTAAGAAAACTGTTGGTGGATATATCGCTGAAATGGGCGGTGTTGATGCAATAGTATTTACAGCTGGTGTTGGTGAAAATTCAAGCCTAATTCGTGAATATATATGTGATGAAATGGAATTTTTCGGAATTTCTATCGATAAAGAACTTAATAATAAAACTAGAGGTATTAGAGGAGATGTTTCAATGCCTGACTCTAGAGTTCGTGTTTTAGTTGTTCCAACTAATGAAGAGCTTGTTATCGCAAGAGATACTAAAAGAATTATTGAAAACTAATAATTAAAAATATTAGGGGCAGTCGACAAGACTGTCCTTAAGAATGTGAAAATGGAGGAAGTTATTTGAATTTTATATTATTTGGTAACTTTGTTTATACAGACAACTTAAGAAACCTTATAATCAAAGAAAATATGTATGCAGTGTGTGAAAATGGTGTTTCACAAGGGATTTTTAGTAAAATCCCAGAAGAATATGCACATTTTGAACTGAAAAATCACGAAAATAAATTGATTTTACCTGGACTTATAGACTTGCACGTCCATGCACCTCAATACGAGTTTCGTGCGACAGCTATGGATATGGAACTTATTGATTGGCTTAATACCTATACTTTTCCGACGGAAAGCAAGTATAAAGATGTAGATTATGCGAAAAAAGCTTATAGTTTGTTTGCATCGCACCTTAAAAAAAGTCCAACGACAAGAGCTGTGATTTTTGGGACAATTCATAAACAGGCTACAATAAAGCTTATGGAATTACTCGATGAAACTGGGCTTAAAACTTATGTAGGCAAGGTGAATATGGATAGAAATTCGCCTGATTTTTATATCGAGGATACTATTTCTTCAATAAATGACACAAATGAATTTATTTTAGCATGCAACTTTGAAAATTCAAAACCGATAATTACTCCACGATTTATTCCGACTTGTACGGACGAACTAATGCATGAATTATCGAAACTCTCTAAGGAATATGACTTGCCTATTCAGTCGCATTTATCAGAAAATATAGGCGAAATCAAATGGGTCAGTGAACTTTGCCCTGAAAGCAAATTTTATGGCGATGCTTATGATAAATTTTCGATGTTTAACGATAAAACCATTATGGCGCATGTCGTTTTACCATGCGAAGAAGAAATTGCACTACTAAAGAAAAATGGTGTTTTTGTGGCGCATTGTCCGTCATCAAATTTAAACCTTACATCTGGGATTGCGCCTGTTAGAAGGATTTTAGACGAAGGTATCTCGATAGGTTTTGGTAGCGATGTCGCTGGAGGAAATAGCCTGTCTATTTTCAACGAAATGATGGTTTCGATACAGATGTCTAAGATGTACAAAAGATATGTTGACAGCACAAAAAACAGCCTTTCTATCGCCGATGTCCTTTATATGGCGACTTTAGGCGGTGGAAAATTTTTTGGTAATGTCGGTAGCTTTGATAGTGGATATGAATTTGACGCTATAATTATCGATGATAAAAATTTACAAACCACACGCAATTTTAATATTACAGAACGTTTAGAAAGATTGATTTATAACAGTTTTGACAGTGAATTAGTCGAAAAATATGTTGCAGGCATAATGATAAAAATTTAGAATATTTTCTAAAAACTTACGCATAATAATTTTGAAACTTAACTTAAGGAGAAATTTTTATGCCAAATTTATCTGCTAAAGAATTAACTGGGCTGGGTGAGCAATTAGGGCTTGAACAAATGCTTGTCGCAAAATATAAGGCGATGGCTTCGCAAGCAACAGACAAATCTTTAGAACAAAAATTCAATGATATTGCGTCGAAACACCAATGTCATTACGATTCTTTGAAAAATTATATAGGTTAATGGAGGGGTTATTATGCAAAGCAATGAAAAATTCACGTTACAAGACTTTTTAATGACACAAAAACAAACGACAGACACCTATAATAATTGGTCAAATGAGTGTACCCACGAGAATTTACGCTCAGAATATCTAAATATCTTAAAAGAAGAGCATGATATCTGCCAAGATATTTTCAGAGAAATGCAAACAAGAGGCTATTACCCTGTAAAAGAGGGTCAAATGCAAGAAGTAGACGCATTAAAACAAAAATTTAGCTAAAGAGTATATCCGAAAAAGTGCATAGAGCAAGTTTTTGACAAACTTGCTCTATTTTGGTCGTATTCATAAATGTGAAACTCACTTTTCGGAAAATTTAAAGAGGCTGTCGCAATGCGACAGCCTCTTTAATATAAATTATAATTTCCAGATATCGTCGTTGTATTGTTTTATCGTTCTATCTGATGAGAAGAACCCAGCCATAGACGTATTTACAATCATTTTCTCAGCCCAAGTATCTCTATTTGCGTAATCTTCAAAGCACTTGTCTTTAACTGCGATATAGTCATTTAAGTCAAGTAAAGTCATAAACCAGTCTTTAACGATAAGTTCAGAATGAAGTCTAGTTAACATATATGGGTTACCTACTGCAAGCATTTCTGAACCAGTTAAGAAGTTTACAAGCTCTGCGATACGTTTATCGTTTACAATGAAATCTTTAGATTTGTAAGAAGATTTGTCATACATTTCGATAACCTCGTCAGAAGATTTACCGAAGATATAAATATTATCTTTACCAACAAATTCAGCAATTTCAACGTTAGCACCGTCCATAGTACCTAAAGTAATCGCACCATTTAACATAAATTTCATGTTACCAGTACCAGAAGCTTCTTTAGATGCAAGAGAGATTTGCTCTGAAACATCACACGCTGGGATTAGTTTTTCAGCAAAAGAAACATTGTAGTTTTCTACCATAATAACTTTTAAGTGCTTAGAAACTTCTTTATCGGCTAAAATAACTTCTTGTAAGCATAAAATTGCGTGGATAATATCTTTAGCAATTGTGTATGCAGGAGCAGCTTTCGCACCGAAAATTGCAGTAATTGGTGTTTTTGGTAATTTGCCTTCTTTGATTTCAAGATACTTATTGATAAGGTATAATAAGTTCATTTGTTGTCTTTTATACTCGTGAAGACGCTTGATTTGGATATCAAAGATTGAATTTTCGTCGATTTCGATGTCATATAAAGCTTTGATATGCTCTTTTAAAGCAATTTTATTTTGAGTTTTAATCGCTAAAACTTCAGCTTTAGCTTGCTCATTTGTAGCTAAAACTTTTAAGTTTTCAAGCATTTCTGGCTTTGTAGAATAGATAACATTCGAAGCTTCGCCTAAACGATTTTCAATCCATTTTGCAAGTGGTTTGTTGCAATGTTTAAGCCATCTTCTAAAAGTGATACCATTTGTTTTGTTGTTGAATTTTTCTGGGTAGATTTTATAAAAATCATTAAGTTCAACATCTTTTAAAATTTCAGTATGAAGTGCAGCAACACCATTAATGCTGTAACTGTAATGCATATCCATTCTAGCCATGTGAACTCTGTCAGTTTCGTCTATGATTTTAAGTTCAGCTTTAGGATAAGCTTTAAATGCTTTCTCATCTAAGAATTTGATGATTGGAACTAGCATAGGAACTACTTCTTCTAAGTAGTGTAGAGGCCATTTTTCAAGTGCTTCTGCTAAAATTGTATGGTTAGTATATGCACAAGTTTTAGCCATAATATCAGATGCTTCGTCCATAGTTAAGCCTTTTAGGGTTAGAAGTCTAATCATTTCAGGGATAACCATAGATGGATGAGTGTCATTGATTTGAATTGACACATATTTGTGCATTTCGCGAATATCTTGACCTTTGTCTTCCATTTCTTTTAAGATTAATTTCGCACCACAAGATACCATGTAATATTGTTGGTAAATACGAAGTAGGTGACCTGCTGTGTCAGAATCATCTGGGTATAAGAAAAGAGTTAAGTTTTTAGCGATGTCAGCTTTGTCAAAAGAAATTCCATCACGAACAATGCTTTCGTCAACAGTTTCGATGTCGAATAGGTGAAGTTTGTTTGCAATTTCCTTGCCACCAACAACGTCGATGTCATACATTTTTGCTTTTAAAGTGAAATCTTTGAACGCAACTTCTGTAACAAAATCTGTTTCTGTCAGCCAAGAAGTGTCTTCAATCCACTCATTTGGATATTCGTTTTGAGCATTGTTTTCAAATTTTTGTTTGAATAAACCATAGTGGTAGTTAAGACCGATACCGTCACCATTTAAGTCTAAATTTGCGATTGAATCTAAGAAACAAGCTGCAAGACGACCTAAGCCGCCGTTACCTAAAGATGGTTCTGGCTCAACTTCTTCAATTTTTGCTAAAGATTTGCCGTTTGCTTCTAAAATGCTAGAAACACCATCAAAAACACCTAGGTTTATAAGATTATTTGATAATAATTTACCAATTAAAAACTCAGCTGAGATATAGTAAACTTTTTTGCCATCTACTTTAGCCGGTCTGTCGTTAGACATTTCTTTAACTAATTTTAATAAAGCAATATAAATTTCTTTGTCAGTAGCTTTAGAGATATCTTTCCCTAATAACTCGATTATTCTTTTTTCCATTTTTGTCACCTTTCTATTAAATACGATAGTATTTTTCAGTCAATTGTTTTATATAATCAGCAAGTTCATTGCTAATTTGCTCATCAGTTGCTCTCCATTCCCAGTTTCCGCCTAAAGTAGAAGGAATATTTATTCTTGCGCTATCGTCAAGCTCTAAATAATCTTGAATTGGAATGATAACAGTGTCAGCCACACACGCAAAAAGAACTTTTATCATCTTAGAAGTAGTTTGTTTTGATGATTTTATATCAAGATAATTTGCAATATGCTTTTTCGTCTTTCTATTTTGTAACGCATGCCAACCAACTGTCGTTGAGTTATCGTGTGTACCAGTATAAGCTATGCAGTTTTTCGGATAATTATGAGGTAAATATTCTCCGTCTGCGTGCTCAGGGTTAAAGCCGAATTGTAAAATTTTCATGCCAGGATATTTGCATTTTTTAAGCATTTTTCTTACAGAATCAGTAAGGAAACCTAAATCTTCGGCGATGATATCTATATTTCCAAGTTCTTTTTTCAAAACTTCAAATAAACTATATCCAGGACCTTTTACCCACTCGCCATTTCTTGCGGTTTCTTCGCCAAATGGAATTGAATAATATTCATCAAACCCTCTAAAGTGGTCAATTCTTGTGATATCATACATTTCATTTGCAGATTTAATACGTTTAATCCACCATTTAAAACCTGATTTTGCCATTTTATCCCAAGCATAAATTGGATTTCCCCAAAGCTGTCCATCGTCAGAAAACGCATCTGGTGGGCATCCTGCAACAGTGTTAGGATATCCGTTATCATCTAAATCGTATTCGTCCCTATTCGTCCAAACATCGGCACTATCAAGTGCTACATAAATCGGAATATCCCCTACTATTTTAATGCCTTTTTTGTTCGCATATTCTTTTAATTTGTTCCATTGTTCAAAGAATTTATATTGAATAAATTGTCTAAATTCGATTTCGTCTTTAAGCTCTACGCCTAATTTTTCCATGGTAGCTTCGTCACGAAGTTTTTCATTTTCGTCCCATTCTAACCAACAAACATCGTCATTTTTCGCTTTAATGCTCATAAATAATGCAAAATCGTATAACCAATCTGCATTTAAAGTTTTGAATGTTTCAAAATCTTCACAAGCTTCTTTCTTAAAGTTTTCAAAGGCTTTTTTTAGCACAACATATCTGTTTTCGTATAAAATAGCATACTCAACTTTTTCTGGGATATACTCCCATTTAATGTCTTCTACGTCTGCTTTTTCTAATAAACCTTCGCTAATAAGTACATCTAGATCAATAAAATACGGATTTCCAGCAAAAGTTGAGAACGATTGATATGGTGAATCTCCATAGCTTGTTTGTCCCATAGGTAGTATTTGCCAGAATTTTTGACCTGATTTTTCTAAGAAATCAACAAAATTATAAGCTGATTTCCCTAATGCTCCAATACCGTAGTTTGATGGTAGCGACGACACTGGAAGTAGTATTCCTGCACCTCTCATGATAAAATCTCCTTAATCTATATCAATTTTAATTATTTTTTGACAAAAATCTATGTTATCGAGGTTTATTAAGTCCTCCATAAGCAAAACAGATTTTTTTGCAAGCTTTTCAAGTGAAAGCTTTATTTTTTTTGTATCATTTTCTAAAATATCATCGTCCGAAAAATGTATAACACAAAAATCGTCTTTCGACAAATATCTCTCCATTTTTGAGCCTAAAATATCACCGATTACAATGCATTTTTTTCCGTTTAGCCTGTCTATAAATTTTTCTACACTGAAATTTCTATCCACTTCAATGACATCTACAAATTCATCATAAAAATACTGTCTAAGTTCTTCATTTATGATATTATCGACCAAAATATAAACTTTTTCACTCTTCAAATAGTCCTTAGCACGCAATATTGCAGATTTATAATCAAAAATGACTTTATAAAACAAAATATCATCCAAATATCCATCCAAAATTACAACAGGAGTAAAAAACATCTTCGAAAGTGCTTTAAACTGCTCTTTTTTTGGTCTAATTATAAAGTATGACTCTAAAAACTGGCTTGAAAATGCATAATCTTTAATTTCGCTCTCGTTTTTTAAATGAATTAGAACCGAAGAGTATCCAAGCTCGTCTAAGTATTTTTCAAGCTTTAATGCTAGTTCAAACTGCATAGTTTTTGTGTTAATCGATGCTTTTTCGTCAAAACAAAGGACAATTCCCACAAGGAAACTCTTCCTACTTGCAATCGATTTTGATGTTTTAGATCGTACATATCCCATATCTTTTGCAGTTTCTAGTATTTTTATTCGTGTTTCATGCTTGATTTTCTCTTTATCAGAAAAATTCAGCGCATAAGACACCGTTGCAAGCGACATATTCAGTTTTTCGGCGACATCTCGCATGGTTACTTTTTCTTTTTTCACAAAATCACACCTTTGGTTATTTTTTAAATATGGCATATCCAAATGGTTTTAAAGTAAAGCTTTCGCCAACTTTATCCCCTGTAATAATATTAACATATTTACCACTATTTAGGCAATAATTTTGTTCGTTTTCAGTATAATTTATCGCAACATAAATATCTTCTTTTCCGCTTTTTTTATAAATTACACCAGTTTCGTCTGTCAAAATCCATTCTACATGGACGTTTTTAAACGCCTCATATTCTTTTCTTAATGAAATTAGTTTCACAAGCTCTGTCGCAAAATCATCATCACGACTACCAGCTTCCCAAACCATGCATTTTCTATTGTTTTCGCCATCACCTGTCATAGCTATTTCTCCGCCATAATAAATTGATGGTGAACCTGCCATTGTCATTTGAATTACATAAGCAAGCATCGTTCTATCGCGGTTTTCACCACAAACTGTCATAATCCTTGGCGTATCGTGGCTGTCTAGCAGGTTAAACATCGCTTCGTTAAGCGAAATCGGGTAGCTTGAAAGTAATTTATTTATCGCAAATTTAAACTGCTCGCCTGACATTGGCTCTTTTTTATAAGAATCACACGCAAGTAAATTCCAAACTGGATCTGAAAAACCATAGTTCATAACAGCGTCCATTTGGTCGCCCATAAGCCATGGATAAGAATTGTCCCAGTTTTCTCCAAGAATATATACATCTTCTTTAACCGAGTGAACTTCTTTTCTAAATTCTCTCCAAAAATCATGCGAAACTTCGTTAGAAACATCTAATCTCCAACCGTCTATGTCAAATTCTTCAATCCAATATTTCGATGCCCTTAATAGATGCTCACGCACTTTTTTGTTTTCTGTATTCCACTTCGGCATTCTTGTTGTAAATGCGAAAGTTCTGAAATTTATATCATAAGGCGTGTCATAATGGTCTGATAAAATCGGTTTTGACTTATCAAATATGCAGAAGTAATCTATATATTCAGAATTTACTCCATTTTTCAAAACATCTTGCCAGAATGGGTGCATATCACCACAGTGATTAAACACAGCATCAAGCATAACTTTTATATCGCGTCTATGCGCCTCTTCGACAAGCATTTTAAAATCTTCGTTTGTGCCAAATTGTGGGTCAATTTTAAAATAATCTATCGTGTCATATTTATGTGTGCTTGGTGACTCAAAAATCGGAGTGAAATAAATTCCTGAAAAGCCCATAGATTTAATATAATCTAAGCTTTCAATAATCCCCTTTAAATCTCCACCATATTTTCTCTTAATATCTGGAATGTCATTATTTGTATCGCCCCAAGCCAAAAACCCATCATCAGAAGCATTTCTTCTAAATCTTTCAGGGAAAATTTGATACCAAACAGTATCTTTAACCCAAGCTGGTTTTTTGTGGACATCTTCGCCATTTATATATGGGAAGTTAAAATATGAAAACCATTTTTTCTCAAATTCCTTAACATCTTGTCTTACACCTTGCGATCCTAAGAATACACTCTCATCATACCCCTCGATAGTAAAAGCATAACGAATTCTTCTCCATGGAAAATCTTTAATTTCAACAAACCAAATGTCAAAAAGCTCTGTTTCATACTCTTTTATCATTTTAAACGACTTAATCGACTGTAAATTGAATACATATTCACCTTTTCTGTTTGGTTTCATATCAAATTGGTCTAAAGCATTAACTTTTACCGATTTAACTTCGCCTCGTGCAGTTTTAAGTCTAATATGAAGTGTGTCGTTGTCAAAAGCATACGACATATTGCTTTTCGGTTCGTGTATTATAGCATGGTAATTCATAGCATAACTCCTGATTTCTATTTTCTATCACCATCATACAACAAAGTTTTTTTGAAGTCAACAAATTCGAGCAAACTAAAAACTCATACCCATTTTTTTTAAAAGTTTTTGCTTGATTTTACACATTTTTTCCACTTAATATCATAATTGTTCAGTTTTGTTAAGTAGCCTTTTTCCCTGTATTTATCAAGGTTTTAGGGGTGTTTTCACTTTTGTTCAGTGGCTTAATATTTTAAAGGTAAATTTTACACTTTTTTTCTTATATATTTTGCACAAAAATCAAAAAAAGACGATGTAAACATCGCCTCGGCACACAAAAAAGCCTGTCTTAAAAACAGGCTTTGTCTATATTTAATAAATACAGTATTAATCTATAAGTATCTCAGGGTAAATCCCTAAATTTGAAATAAGTTTTTGCAATTCATTTTCTGCTTTTTCATTATATTCAGCTACTTTTTCTGCACGAATTAGTATATTTTTAGGTGTATCAAGTGGCGAAATATATTCTAAAACATTCACTTTATAACCACTAGCCTCAAGTTTTAATGCACGAAATCCATCGGTGAAAATATCATTGAATCTAGCTTTAAAAATACCATGTTTAAATACTTCTGAAAACTCGCCTGTTTCATACTTTCCTAAAAGCTCTTTATGACAACAAGGAACACACGCAACATTCTTAGCTTTCGCTTTTATCGCAGTTTTCAGCGCTAAATCTGTCGCAATATCACACGCATGAAGTGAAATTACCCCTGTAACATTCGCTGGTGGCTCATATTGACGCAAATCTGCCTTAATAAATTCCATATTGTGATACCCAAGTTCGTCTTTAATTTTGTTCGACGCGTCTACAACATCTTGCCTGATATCTATGCCAATTATTTTGCACTTTTTCTTCAAAACATCGCGCAAATAATAATTCATAACAAAGCTTAGATAAGATTTTCCACAAGCACAATCTAAGATTACGATTTCACCTTTTTCATTTTCATACATCGGCGCTACAAGCTCTACAAATCTATCGATTTGATTATATTTTCTGATATTATCGTTTTTAAGCTTATAATCTTTCGTTAAAATGCCGATTGCACGAAGTAAATCTCTTGCTTTATCGATATTTATAAGATATTCTTTGTCTTTTAAAAGAGGGTTTACCGTTTCACTCTTCGTAACTTCTTTTTCAAATTGCTTAAACGTTACACCTTTTGCACCACAAAGCACACTAAGGCTATTGCCACGCTCATTATAAAGAAATTCACTTTGCTCATATTTTTGAGCCTCTTCTTTGAAAAAATCGAACATAAATGTTGCATCTACATCTTTTTTTGTGCCTAAATAATCTAAAACACCATTTTTAAAAGTTGCTAAAACGTCTTTTTTGCCCGATTTAAAAATGCATTCAATAGACAAGAAATAGTCTGCATTTTTCTCTAATCTCGATTTTATTCCGACAAAATAAAGCTCAACTTTACTTAAATCTCCAATTTTCATAATGCCTCCAAAAAAATGGGCGAACATTCCGTCCACCCGTTAAAATTATTTTTCAAAAGAAATTCCAGAAACAGTAACATTAATAGTATCACAAACTAGTCCTGTCATCGATTCAATAGCCGATTTCACGTTTTCTTGAACACTTTTTGCAGTATCAAACACAGAAATACCGAAATTTACAACAATTGATATTGCAATTTCAACATTATCATCAACAAAAGTACTGTTAACAGCTTTTGTGCTGACTTTTTTACCTAGAAGGCTTGCAATGTCCGATGTAACACTTGTAAACACGCTAGCAACACCGTCAGTTTCGTTTGTTGCAACTAAAGCGATTGTGTTTATAACATCTTCGGAAATTTTCACACTTCCTTTATCTTCTGCACTTGACCAATATTCTTTATTTTCTATCATAAATTTCCTCTCCTTTAAAATTCTCATTTTTATATACGCGAAATTTATATATTATGTATTATAACACACTTTTTTAAAAAAATAAAGCTTTTTTTAATTTCCCTCAACAATTTTTATACGGTCTGCCGACACACCAGTTTCCGTTATCACTATATCTTTAATAACAGATGCATCTACTGCTGTAAATTCATCTTCTCCCTTAGAAACAAGGATATTTACGCCAGTTTCCGTAATTAAAACGACACTTTCCTCAAAGCCTTTAGCTAAAATCATCGTTTCAATAGCACCCTCAGAAAGTGCATTTTGCGAAAGCACAGCCATTGCCGAAACTGCCTCTGCCTTCACATCGTCGGATAAATCAATATTATTCAAAGTTTCTTCTAAAATCGACATAGCTTCGTCACGAATTTGCTGTTTTGATAACTTCGCTGACGCAAAAGGGTCTTCGACAGAAACAGTTTGTGGAGTTTCTGCGCTAATATTATCAACCAGTTTTACATCACCATAGTTTTTCGATTCTAGATTATTTACCTCGCTTAAATCATTTGTGTAATCCCAATTTAAGTACACCGCAGTAGTGAGCATTAAAGCCACCGCACCATAGACCGCACCGCGTTTTTTGTCTAGTTTGAATTTTAACTTTTTCATAAATAAACCCTCCATTATTTCATTTTTGAAATAGTAATTTTATCACTTTTAATGTCGCAAAGTGACGAAACAGCATTTATAATCTCAAGTTTTATCGCCGAATTATCCGCTCCTTCACAGACAATCAATGCACCTAAATACTCGGGATAAATATCCATAATTTTAATAGGCGTTTCCCCACCTCCCCCTTGTGAAATCACAATAGTTTGTAAATTTTGCTCTCCATTTTCAGCATTTTTCTCCTCGTCTTTCACATAAATTCCCTCGCTAGTTCCTTTTGTCGTAAGCATTACAGATACTTTCCCAACACCATAAATTTCACTCAATATATCTTCGAGTTTTTGTTCCATTTCGTCTATTGAAAAGTTAGTTTCTTCAATATTCTCCTCTTCACTCGAATAATTTGGTGTCAAAATCATAAAGCAAATGCCCACCAAAATGATTATCGCAAAATATTTGTATTTCTCTAAAAACGATAGAACTTTTACCTTTTCCAAAATATCATCTACTTTCTATATATTCTATTTGAGTAAGCTTTATTCCTAAAAACTCGCAAATTTGGCTTGTATCTTGTCCTTTTTCAATGAAAACTTTATCAATTTGTAGCTCTTCTGTCAAAACTATATCACATTTTACATTAATTTCAGAAAAAACCTTATTTTCAATTTCTGTCGATATTATATCAAGCTTAATCTCTAAAGCTTTTTCATTTGCTATATCTGCTGTCACTTCATATTTATCATATAGTTCAATAATATTCTCAATTTCAAATGAATACGCTCTAAATGGCACTATAATTGTTATAATCATTAGGCAACCACAAGCAATTTTAACTATTTCGCGTTGCGGATTATTTTCTCCTATAAAATTAAGTAAAATCGTCGAAAAAATCGACACAACTGTAATCATAATCACTATATTTTTAATAATTTCCATATTTTTCACCCATTTGCCATCATTATTGAAATCACAAGCATAATAAAAAGTATCGCACCACTAGAAAAAACCATTGCTAGAGCCATGCTGTATCCATCTGATATCCCTGAAAGTAAATTTGCAATTTGTTTTGTATTTATTGGAGAAATCACAACTGACATCACTTTAAACGCAAAAAAGTTTGTAATTATCTGCGTTAAAGGAATAATACAAATCGCGATTATCGCAAAAATTCCAAAAATTCCAACTGCATTTTTGATGACACTCGCGCCTATGACTATCGTTTCTGACGCGTCCGAAATTATCGAACCGACATACGGAATTAGCCCTGTTGCAAACTTTGCAGACTTCAAGACGAAGGAGTCGGCTGTGCCTGAAATAACGCTTGCGACCGACAAATATGTAATAAAACCTGTCAAAATTAGCTTGAGCGATGTAGTTGTAATCCATTTTATAAATTCAGCCAATTTTGTCAAAATATCGTTCCCAATCGATGCATTTACCGTTATTACTGCAATATAAATATATAAAAATGGAAATAAAATGTCTGAAATGAGCATAATTATTAGACTTAATACAAACATACTCGCTGTTTGTGACAAAACTGCCGTTGTAGGAACACCAGCGACCGACATTGCAGTAACCATAGTCGGAACAATGCCATTTGCAAGAGTTTCAATCTCGAAAATCGCATCCATAGAAATTGCAAAAACACCTCTAATATCGCTTAAAATCACTGTCGCAATCGAGATTGCTGTCGCCATATTTATGTAATTATTTATGCTTTTAAACTCGTTTGAATTTGCAAAACCGAGTGCGAGCGACGAAATTATCAGTATAACAAAAACCTGAACCATAGTAGACATAACACTATATATAGCCTCGTTTACATACTTTTTAGCATTTTCAGCGATAGTAAGTCCACTTTCGGCGATGTTTGCACTAATATCTATGTCGATTTCACCCAAAATATCTTGCGATTTGCCTGAAATTATATCATCAATCAAACTCTCCGGCACTATGCTAGTTTCCAAATCGGAAATTTCCGTCGCATACGCGAAATTCATGCTAAAGCATAGCAAAACCACAGTGATACACATAATTTTAACAGCTTTTTTCATATAATATCCCTCAAAATTGCAATTATTTGCAAGAAAAGTGGAAAAATCGTAGCAATACTCACTACTGAACTTACAAATTGAATTTTACTAGAAACTGCCGAATAACCTGCATCTTTGCACAAATCACAAGTGATTTTCGTGATAACTGCGATGATTGACACCTTTAAAATCGGCTCGAAAACATCGCTTTCAATTCCAGCTTGTTTCATAAGTGTGTCTAGGCTGGATAGAATTTCTGATAAAATTTCAAGCCCTACAAATATCACAAAAATCCCTGAAACTAATATCGTACACATCGCAAAAACCGGTGACTTTTCAGCAGTTACTAATGCCAAAATGACCGAAATTATTCCCAAAATAGATACTTTTATGATGTCTTCCATATTTAAAACCCGAATGACGTTTGTATGTAATCAAAAAGATGGCTAATTTCTTCGACAATAATCATCAAAACCACGATAAGTGCCGCCAAAGTCATAAGCAACGCCTGTTCTTCACGTCCCGAACGCGTCAAAAGTTGATTTAAAATTGCAACTATTATTCCAATTGCAGCAATTTGAAACACTAAATCCATTTTAAACACTCCTTTAAAATAAAATTACTACAATAAACACACCAATCATAAAAATTGTTGTTCGCAAAATATTTCCTTCTTTAAGAAATTTGCTTTTTGCGTCTTTTTTATTGTTTTCTAGTTCATTTTTAATAAATTCCAACGTTTTAATCTGCTCATAGCAATCAAATTTCCCCAAAACACCACTAATTAATACGATAGTTTCGATATCTTCCTTAGAAAATCCTATTTCGACACCATATTTTCGAAAATAATTCTCAAAGCATTCGTCAAACTCAAATACTTCATTTTCACAAATTCTAGCAAAAATTGTCTTTAGTGGTGGCTTTGAATGCTTAAATAATTTAAAAATCAAATCTCTCGTCTTTATTTGATTAAAATTAAGCTCCCTTTGCATAATTTCTATGCATTCAATCATTTGAGTTAACAATTTTTGCCTTAAAAAAAGACGATGTTTTGCCATTACGCCTAAAGTTATAAAGCTACTTAAAATCATACCAATTCCTGCTATTTTCAGCATAAATCCACGTCCTTTATCGTATATTTTCGCCTGTTTTCACTAAAAGTTATAATAATACATTTATTAAAGTATTTCAAAATCTCTCGGTCTAAATCACAAATATCATCTGCATGAATACTTGCAATAATCCGAACTCCAGCATTAGAAATATGCCTTAATATCTCCGTTTCACCAGTTATTTCATCACAAATTATGTAATCTGGCGACATTGTTTTTAACATCATCAAGACACCTTGAATTTTCTTTACACCTAAAATTTTATCTACATTTTTCCCCAAGTCAAAACCGCTAGAAATTTCAAAACGCTCATCAATTATTGACACATTAAAATCGCAATTAGAAAGATGATTTGCAATTTTTCTAAGTAATGTTGTTTTCCCTAGATTTGGTGGAGAAATAACTAAAATATTTGATTTTTCTATGCAATTTAAGTCCAAACCATTAAAATCCACCTCTTTTTTTGCTATTCTTATGTTAATTGATGTGATTTTCTTAAAATTTGCTATCTCACCATTTGAAATTACAACCTCACCCGAAAGCCCTACCCTATGTCCATTTAGAAGCGTTATAAATCCATTTTTAATGCTTTCCATATACGATTGCACAGAATTTTCTGTAATTCTCATTAAAACAAACGAGATATCACTCGCATTAATCAAAATTTCATCAAAATATTTGATTTCGTTGTTAATTTTAATGCTTAATATTTGATTTTCGCGCATTCTTATCTCTTCTGGATAAAAAGTACTGATTTTTTCATAAATTCTCTTCGGAATTATGTTTTTAAATTCTTTCATATACATCACCTAGTTAATCATATTACGAGTTGTCCATTTATATTCTAAAATTTTTAAACTTTACTTTTTTAGTTTTTTTTGGTATAATTTTATATATAAGTAATATTTTGGAGGTTTTTTATGAATATATCTTCTGCATTAATGCTATTTTTCGTACTGACATTCATTTACATACTCATTATCGAGGTTTTTACAATTTTATTCCGATTAACCGGACTAACTTACGACAAATCGAATTTCCAAGTAATTTCTATGCTGACAAACAGTGGTTTCACAACACAAGATAGCGAAGCGATAACTTCGTCACGAATTCGAAGAAAAATTGCAAAACTCACCATAATTTTCGGCTATTTATTCACAGTGGTTATTATGTCGAGTGTAGTCAACATCTTTTTATCTCTAAGCAACTCCGAACTTCAAGATATGTGGATTTCTGGGATAATTATCTGCGTTTCAATCGGATTATTGCTACTTTTGAAGCGTTTTCGCGTTTTACAAAAGTTTATTGATAGAAAAATTGCAAAAATAGGCAAAAAAATGATGTTTGGCAAAAACTCAAACCCGATTATTTTGCTGGATATCTATGAAAATAATGTTATGGCAGAAATAAGCCTTGAAAAAATGCCAGAAACCTTAATTAATACCAAAATAAAGGACTCTAGACTTAAGGAAAAGTACAAAATCCAGCTAATTTTGATTAAACGTAGTGGTGTGACAAAAAGTATCATAAATGCCGATGATTGTTTACAAAAAGACGATATAATCGTTGTTTTCGGCGATTATAAGAACATAAAACTGTTATTTAATTCATAATTATATAGAAAAAGAGCTATTTTAGTAAAACAGCTCTCAATATTTCAAACTTTTCTAGGACTAGAAGCTCACAGAAACAAACTGATGTACAGGGCAAATAAGCTAAATCCCCATAATATTTCGTGCAAATTGAAATATTATGGGGATTTTTTCTGTCTATTTTCAAATAATAATGATATTTTATGCCAATCTGCCATTTTCTACTGTAATTTTTTCATCGCAGATTCCGAGTGTTGATGCCCTATGTGACACTAAAATAATCGTCTTATTTTCCATTTCTTCTTTTAGCGATTTCAAAATTACTGCCTCGTTTAAGCTGTCTAAATTGCTCGTAGGTTCGTCAAGAAGCACAAGCGGTGCATCGTGCAAAAATGCCCTTGCAAGACCGATTCGTTGTCGCTCACCACCTGAAAGAGTGTCGCCTAGTTCTCCAACTTTTGTGTCGTATTTTTGCTCTAAAGTCATAATAAAATCGTGAATTGACGCTTTTTTACACGCATTTTCTATTTCTTCATCACTCGCATCAAGCTTTGCTACGCGAATATTTTCTTTTACACTCGCGCAAAATAAATCAGTTTCCTGTGTCATAAAACTTTCCATTTTGCGAAGATGTTTTGTCGAAATTTCTGAAATTTCTGTGTCCGAAATCTTTATTGAATTTTTAGGCGAATTCCAAAATCTCATTAAAAGCTTCAGCAACGTTGATTTTCCAGAGCCACTTTTTCCAAACACTCCTATAATCTTACTTTTTTCAAAATCAATAGATAAATCTTTAAGTATTTCTTCATTACAATAAGAAAAATTTAGATTTTCAATAGAAATTCCGTCAAATTCTGGTGTTTCTCCATCTATTTTTTCCAAAACCTCAGGTTTTTCATCTAGTAAATCTAAAACTCTCTCGCCAGCTGCAAGCACTCGCGAAAGCCCTGTCGACAACCTCGAAAGTGAGAGAAACGGTCCAAAACTGCTAATCATCGCTACTATTGGCAATAGAATTTGAATGAAATTATCACTTAAAAAATATGCTTCAATTAAAATTAAAAGCGAAAAACCGATAACAAGACCGTCTGCAATAGCCGAAACTTTTCCGTTTTCTTCAGCGATATTTTCCATCATTTTTTGCTGATTTTCCGTCTTTTTTCCTATCTCAAACAGACGTTTTTCGCCACAATTCATCTGAGAAATGTCGTTAATTCCACGCAAACTATCCATATAATATGCAGACATCTCTCCAAAAACACTTCGCTCTAAAATATAAAGTTTCCGAGCATTTTTCGACATTAAAATCGGCAAAATAAACCCTGTAATTAAATAGGCACTCGCCGCTGTAATTGCAAAAATCATATGAAATTTAGCCATAAAAATCGTCATAATTATTCCTACAATCAAGGCAATTGCAACAGGCGAAACTGTATGCGCATAGAATACTTCTAAAAGTTCAATGTCTGATGTAATAATCGAAATTAAATTCCCACGATTTTTTCCATCAAGCTTTGCAGGGCATAGTTTTCTAAGTGATGCAAAAATTTTATCTCTTATTAATGCAAGTAGTTTAAATGCAATAAAATGGTTGCGATTTTGCTCAATATATGCAAAAACACCTCTTAAAAGACCTAAAATTAACATTAAAACAAAGATGGTATTTAGGTCAATCGAAATAATTTTTAGTGCTGAAAGGATTGCCACAGCACCTAAAATTGGTATGGAAATTGCTGATAAATGACCGAGTGTTCCGAATAAAATCGCGATTAACATTTGCCATTTTAATGGTTTCACGAGTAAAATCATCTGCGATAAAATCGAAATTGAACTTCGTTTTCTCATGCATTTTCCCCCTCTCTATATCGCTCAAGTGACTTCTGTTCTAAAAATAATTTTGCGTAATTTCCATATTGTTTCAAAAGCATTTCGTGAGTTCCACGCTCCATAATTTCGCCATTTTTTAAAAATAGAATTTGATTTGAACACACAACATTTGCAAGCCTATGAGATATAAAAATTATCGTTTTAGACTTTGCAAGCTCAAAAATAACTGATAAAATCGCATCTTCACTTTCGCTATCAATATTGCTTGTCACTTCATCAAAAATATAGATTTTACTGTCACGAAGTAATGCCCTTGCGATGTTTAGACGTTGTCTTTGACCACCAGAAAAATTGCTTCCCCTGTCCGATATTTTAGTCAAAAGCCCATTTTGTGTCGATAAAAAGTCCCAAAGTCGAACTTTTTTCAGTGCTTCAATCATCTCATTTTCAGTAGCATTTTCACTCGCCATTTGCATATTTTCAAAAACTGTTCCCGAAAAAATATAGCCATTATCAGACACTCTTGTGATATTTTCACGAAGTGATTTTCGTGAAATTTCCGAAAGTTCTACGTGAGAAATCTTAATACTTCCGTGATAAGCTATCTCTTTTAGCGACAAAATTGACGCTATTGTGCTTTTTCCTGAACCAGAAATTCCGACTAGAGAAGTTAGCCCAACATTCGCCTCAAAATTAATTTTTTCAAGTATTTTTTTATCTTTGCTATAAGAAAATGATAAATTTTCAGCTTTTATGCAAATTTCACCACTTGGAAAGTCTATATTTCCGTCTTTCGGTTCTTCCATATCCAAAATTTTAAACATTTTATCGGCAGCCGCCATTCCATTCATCGCAATATGAAAAAAACTACCTAAAGCACGCATTGGTAGGAAAAATTCTGACGCAATCAAAATTATAACAACTGCGCCAAAAATATCGATATTTCCACTTGCAAGTGCCGTCACACCTAAAATTCCACCAAGCGCTGCGCCACCATAAGCGACGGTATCCATAACAATTATGGAATTTAACTGCATAGAAAGCACTTTCATCGTGATAATTCTGAAATTTTCGGCACTTTTATTCATTTCTTTATGATATTTTTCGTCGGCTTCATAGATTTTAAGCGTTGTCATTCCTTGAACGTTTTCTAAAAAATTATCGCCCAAAGCCGTATAAAGTCCCCAGTATTTTGCAAGGAGTTTTTTTGCGATTTTCTGGATAATTATAATAGAAATCGGAATTAATGGAACGCAAATAAAGAGTACCATCGCTGTCATTAAGTCAATTGGTGCGACGATTAAAAAGAGTGTTATCGGCGCTATCATACAGTAAAAAAACTGTGGCAAATACGAGCCAAAATATGTTTCAAGCTGGTCTACACCCTCGCAGCTCACCTGCATAATCTCTGCAGTTGACAACTTTTTTGTATATGTAGCACCTAGATTTAGTAGTTTTTCGTATAATTTAGTGCGAACTTTCGCTTTTACACCTGCACCTGCAAGATGGGCATTTTTACTTGAAATTTGCTTTAAAATTCCTCTGAAAATTACAACTAAAACGAGAATTATTACCGTTAAAATTATGTCGCGTGTGTTAAAATTTTCTAAATAAAATTCTCTTATTTGGTATGCAAGTCTGAAAATCATACATACGTTTAAAATCATCGAAATCCACTGGCATAAAACGACTTTTGCAACAACTTTTTTCTCACCTAGGGCGATAAGTCTTTTATTTATCACAATTTTTTGCCTCCTTTGCTGTTTTCAGAAAGAAAACAAATCCAATTATATGTGCAAGCCAAACAGCTCCGATAAACAAAAATCCATACGGCACATTTCTCATCATAAACGCTGCAAATCCAAGTAAAATTGTAACAAAAATTAAAATTTTCACTTTGGTTTTAACGGTCATACCTTCGCCTTTTACAAAAGAAGCGAGGTTGTTTTTGTATATTTTTGTGTTTTTGAACCAAATGTTAAGCTTTTCCGATGATTTCGCAAAACAAAATGCAGAAACGAGCAAAAACGGAGTTGTTGGCAAAATCGGAAATATCGCTCCAATTATTCCAAGTCCGAGGGTTATAAAACCGATTATCATAAATATAATTTTCATAACTTTTTTCCTTTTAAATAGAGTTCTGCCATAAGCGACAAGTCTTTCGACCGTAATATCGTCTGGTGCTGTGTTTTTTTGATGCACAATTGCGACATTTTTTGAAAAGTCCCTAAGTCCTATTGTATCAATATTTTTATCGTTAAGCAATACTTCGCCGGTAAAATTTTTCAGATTTTTGCTAATAATGTTTAAAAGAGTGGATTTTCCTGAACCATTTGACCCAAGTAGGCTTATAACGTCACCTTCTTTTATTAAAAAAGATATATTTTCAAGAATTTTTGTATCTCCATACGAAAAAGAGAGATTATTAATATTTAGCATTTTTATCCCCCTTTTTTAAAAGAATTATAAAGAACGGTCCACCGATTACGCTCATAATTATTGACGCTGAAATTTCCGAAGGTGATGCGATAATTCTTCCTATTGTGTCTGCTAAAAGCAATGTAAATCCACCTAAAAGTACACAAAACGGTACTAAAATTCTATTGTCAGAGCCGATTATCTTTCTTGAAATATGAGGAACAATAAGTGCTAAAAATCCAATCACTCCTACCACCGAAGTAGCAGCTGCCACGAGTAAAACTGCGATTATTGAAATTAAAAATCTCAGCCTATCGACATTCACACCAAGCCCACGAATTGTTTTGTCTTCAAGTGATAATAAATTGCAAGCTGGTGATAAAAATATCGAAATAATGATGCCTATA
This sequence comes from uncultured Oscillospiraceae bacterium, assembly GCA_964370735.1. Classification (GTDB taxonomy): domain Bacteria; phylum Bacillota; class Clostridia; order Oscillospirales; family Butyricicoccaceae; genus CAYJLC01. Next base: position 36,931 of record CAYJLC010000008.1, on the reverse strand, counting down.
ACTCCATAAATTGCGATAATTTCGACATCTGCCCACACAAGTTGCGACAAACCGCTCATAGAAACACTAACGCCAGTTCTATTCGATATTCCATCAAAAATTTCTGAAATTCCTATAAAAACTGCCGAAACTGCAATACCGACTAAAATTATTCTAGTAGGGTCAAGCGAACCTTTCCAAGCAAGTGAATAAATTAGCGAAAATGCTATAAATCCACCTAAAAACGCGAATAAAGGCACAAATAAATACAAAGTCGGAAAAAGTGCTAACATAATCATGCTCGCAAGCGACGCACCACCTAAAATCCCTATAATTCCAGGGTCAACCAGTGGATTTTTTAGCACTGCTTGTAGCAAAAGACCACTCAAACTAAGTGCCGCACCTGCAAAAATTGATACCAAAATTCGTGGAAAACGAAGATTATAAATCGTTGCGACTTTTTTATCATATTCAACAAAAAGACCGTTTATAATCTCACTATATGTCACATCTATGCTACCGAGTTTCATCGCTAAAAGTGCTAAAATACATATTAAAACGGCTAAAATTATGCAACCTGCCACCCCTTTTGAAAGTGGTTTTTTTGTAATAGTCAACTTTCCACCTCATTTATAAAGCTTTCATAAGTTTCATCATAAAGTATTTCTTTAAGCACTTCTAGTGATTTTTTCCATTCAAAAGTAGCGCTCATTCCGAATATTTCATAGTCTAAAGAATACACTTTGCCTTCTTCAACTGCACTGAAATTTTTCCAAATATCGTTTGTTTGAAATTCTTCATTAAACATGTCCATCGCTTGCTCTGGTAAACCATGGGCTGTTAGCAAAATAATGTCAGGTTCTAGTGCAATTAATTCTTCCGTGTTCCAGTTTACATAGTTTTCCACAGTGTCAACTTGCACGACATTGGTTGCACCAGCAAGACTTATAAGCGAGCCTACATAAGAGTTATTTGTGCTGGCAATATAGGACCCTGGAAGTCCCATGAGTACAAGCACGCGAGGGCTTTCCTTTCCCTTAATACTCTCGCTAAAAGCATCTAAAGTATCGTTATAATCATTAATTAAATCATCGGCTTGCTCTTGTCTATCATATTTTTCGCCTAGCATTTCGATGCTTTCATATAAACCATGAACGCTTTGTAAATCAATAAAAGTCCCTTCAATTCCAGCTACATCATAGGTCGGTTTTATGCTATCAATCAGCGTGTCAGGGCCTATAATATCAGTCGGTTCTAGCATAACTATCGCCTCGGCATCTGGTGCCATTGCAGTTCCAACTGTCGGCAAACTTAAAAACTCCGCTGAGAGTTCACCAGTCGTTTCCACTCTTGCGACAATATCTAGGTTTAATGCCTCTAAAATTTCCATAGTTGCGTAAGATGTCGCTATTATCCTAGGTTCTTCAATGGTTTCAGTGACTTCTATCTCGGGATTTTGGTCGACGCAACCAGTTAAAAACACGCATAAAATACTAATAAACGCAAATTTAATACGCATTATTTTTTCCTCCTAATGACAATAAACGCGATAAAAAGTAGAACAACAGCACCTACGAATATGTATATCAAAACATTTGAACTTTCGTTATTTTCATCAGTTTCTACAATGATTTCTTCTGATGTAGCAGGCTCATTTTCTTCCACTGTGCCATCGTCTGCTACATACCAAATAATAAGCCCATCTGGATTTTCACCTGCTTTTAACTCATAAGGAATAGAAATCCTAACTTTTCCATTTTCAAAATCGGTAATTTCTTTATTCCCAACTAAAATTTTAAAATCAAATACAGGTCTATCAGAAACTATTTCTTTTTGTTCGTCAGTCAAATCATCAATTTCAACAGTTTCAATAGTGATTTCTACTGAATTTGCACCTGCGACTTTTGAAATTTCTTCAAGTGAATTTACATCAAATGTAGCCGAAATTCCATCATCATTTTTAACGATAAGTTCGTTTTTATCTTGAATTAAATCGCTAATATCAGAATGTGTAATATCGTCGCCACTTTCAAATGCATTATCCTCATCTGTATCTGTCGAGTCACTAACGCCACCTGAACTGCCACCAGAAGAATATGTGTCAATAGTTTTAATAATTCGATATTTATTGCCGTTTGACATATTTGTATCGACAATTTCTCCTATTTTGCATCTTCTCCACCATATAATACTTCGTTTGATAATTCTACCCAGTTATCTCCGATTAATTTTTCAATCGTAATTTCAATTTCATAATCGCGAACATAACTATTTTTATCGCCTAGTATTGAATTATCAAAGGCTTCAGCATCAAATGAAGGTAAATTAGCTTGTCTGAATGTTTTATAATCAGATACACTATCAATCGTTTCTTTTCCTAAAACTTTTTGTAATTCCTCTGGCTCTTCAATTGCTAAATTCCAGAAATATAAATCAAATATCGATAAATCTTGAGTATACGAGATTTTATCATTATGTGCTGTAAGTTCTAGGTTTAAAATTGCCGAAGTAACACCATTTTCAGTTCTATCGCCATCTTTTACTGCCGAAGTCCACTCACCACTACCTTTTAACACAAAGTCTTGTAATTGGTCTGGCATAACCATATTTCTAAAGGTAATGTCAACTTTGTACTTCGATTTTTGCTGTTGGTTCAAAAAATCCAGCAAGCATAGATTCGTCTTGTGTGCCTGTTTTAATCGCTGTAAATTCAGCAGTGTACATTTTTCCAGTTCAATAGAGTTTCTGTCTATTTTCACACTATCTTCGAACGTATGTCCGTTAGGTTGTGAGAAAACAGGTGCCGAAACAGGGTCTAATACTTCTTTAATTGTTCCCCAGTCAACGGTTAATTCAACGTCATGAACTGCATCTGTTTTTTCTGTTGCAGAATAGCTAGGAAGTGCATTTATTGTGCCTTTACCATAGTATATTCCGTTTGCATCAAGATAAGGTAAAACAAAACTTGCAGTTCCAGTTAGCTCACCAGTGATTGTATAGTCGTCACCATTAGGTGGATTATCAGTATAAGTTACAGTTGTTTCATTTGTACCTGTTGTTGCATCATAAATACTAATATCAGTTAATTTGCCCTCGTAAGTGCCTCTATAAATAAACTCAATTTCCATTGTTGGGTTTTTGCTGTCATCAGTAGTTATAATTGCTTTATCAGTATAATAAGAATAAAATGCGTCGCCATATCCTGCTGTGCCATCTTTTTCAGACATTGCAATTTCAACTTCGTATCTTTTGTTCGACTCAAATTCTGGAGCTGATTTTACAATAAATTCAACGCTTTTAAGCTCACTGTCGTCCATTCCATCTTTAATCGCAATAGCTGTGATTGTTGTTGTTTTGTCTAATGTGATTGCAGATGTGTAAGGTGTCGAACTTGCCGTTGGTGTTGTTCCATCTGTTGTGTAATAAATACTTGCGCCTTCTGTCGCACAAGTGATGGTAACTTCGCCACTTCCATCGAAAACTATTCCGTCAGCTGGGCTAAATACAGGTGTTTCAACTTGTGGTTGCACTTTAACTTGAGAAGACCAGTCAACTGTGATGTCAATATAGTTATTAGGGTCAATTGTATATGAATATGTCCCATCTGCATTTGCGACAGGGTCATTTCCATCTTTTGTGTAGTATATTGCCGCACTTTCGGTAGCACAATCAAGCTACACGCTTGTAGAGACACCTGTGAATATGTCCCCAGGATTGTCATCCTCGGTATAAGTCGGTGTTTTTCTGCTATTACATAGGTTGGAAATATTCCAAACACTAATGCAAACGCAATTAATATCGAAATAACACGTTTTGTAATAGACTTTCCGTAATTTTTCATAAGTAGCTCCTTTGCACTTTGTCAATTAATATCTTCTATAAAGAAAATATCATTTTAGTTAGCTTACGCTAACCTAGACTTCTAAAATAAACTCTTCACATAAATGAGAGTTTTGTTGGTTTCATTATATATCCTATTTTTTTAAGTGTCAAGAAAAATTTCCCAATCTTTGTTAGCTCATACTAACCACTTTCACAATGCACTTTAAATTTTTTATCTTTGTATATCAAATCACTTATTAGTAATAAATTTTTTGTGACTTTTGATATTCAAACGGTAGTTTTTATAGTTTTTTTATGCAACTATATAAAATTCATACAAACTTAAGTATACTTTCTCAAAGATGCAAAAGCCCCAAAAAAAGACGGATATCTAAAAGATATTCCGTCTAAAAACTGAAGTTTTACTGTGTGTAAAAATGTATTTTGCAATCATTCTTCCACCGTTATATGTTTAAATTTTCGGCAAAAAAATCAGTTTACATAAGTGGTGAAAATGTTCTTAAAATTCCTAATAGAATAAATTGCACAAATTTAAGTTTTCCTTGATATGGGTGATTTTCAAGGGTTATTTCCTTACAAATCTCTTGTGTTTTCAAGAAATCTTCTTTAATTTTTGAGATTACCGATGATTTATACATAAAAGCACCGCATTCATAATGAAGTGCTAGACTTCTATAATCTAGATTTATTGTGCCCACAACAGCCGATTCATCGTCGCAAACAAACATTTTTGAGTGCATAAACCCAGGTGTATACTCATAAATTTTAACACCTGCTTTTATTAGCGTTTTGTAATATGAACGCGACAGGAAAAACACCATTTTTTTATCAGGAATCCCCGGAAGCATCACACGAACATCGACACCAGATTTTGCAGCAGTCATCAAAGAAACCATCATTTCTCGGCTGATAATCAAATACGGTGATGTGATATAAACATAGTTTTTCGCACTATTTAGCATGCCCATATACACATTTTCGCCAACGGCATCGTCGTCTAAAGGTGTGTCTGCAAACGGCTGAATAATTCCGTCTGGTTTAAACTTTTCTGTTGGTGCATATTTCGAAAAATCTTCGATTTCCCCTGTTTGTGCACTCCACATAGAAAGAAACATTACAGTCAGATTATAAACTGCCTCGCCTTTAAACATTACGGCAGTATCTTTCCAATGACCGAATTTTTCCACTTGATTTATATATTCGTCGGCTAAATTCACCCCACCTGTAAATCCTACATTCCCATCGATAACACAAATTTTTCTATGGTCACGATTATTAAAATTCGCACTGAAAAGATTATTGAATTTATTAAATGGAATTACCTGTATTTTGTGACTTATTAGCCTTTTTGAAAAATTCATCGGAAGTGTCGCAAGACAACCAAAATCATCATACATAATTCTTACATCAACACCGTTTTGAGCCTTTTCTATGAGGATTTTTTCGATTGCACCCCACATTTTACCTTCTTCTATTATAAAATACTCAAGGAAAATGAATTTTTCAGCCTTTTCAAGCTCGTGCAACATAGATTTCCATTTATCTTCACCGAGCGGATAATATTCGACCTCAGTATTAGTAAAAGCAGGTGAATTTGCAATTCTTCTAATGTATTCAGACTGACGCAATATGCTTAAATTATCTCCAAAAAATTCTGGTTTGCACACATTATGCTCTTCTATTCCCTTTTTTTGTTCAATATCTATCTTTTCAAGTGTAGCTTTTCTTTTTTTAGTCATATACGGTTTTCCAAAAATCAGATAAATCATTGCTCCCGCAAGTGGCATTGCATTTAGCAAAATTATCCACGAAATTTTTGTTTCAGGATATGTGTCGCTTATGATTATATTTATTGTTGCAACTAGGTTTACTATAAGTAAAATAAGCACTAAAAAATCTGCAAAATCGCCTGAAACATAGATAAGTCCTACCCAGAAAACAAGTTGAATTAAGACTGTGAAAGCTATTAGTATAACTCGTAATATTATTCCTATTTTCATAAAATACTCCTTTCGTTTCTTATTTAGATTATACCTCATTTTTGCAAAATAGTCAATTTTTTATTCGCAAAAATGAACCAAAAAACCTTCTAAATCTTGCGACTTAGAAGGTTTTTCTTAAAATTTCGAATTTTATCTAGCTATTAATCTTCTTTTCTCTTTCTTGAAAATAAAGAAAGCGTTGCTAAACCTGCAAGCGTAATTGCCGTTGCAATGTAAAGCATTAAGAAGTTTTTATCGCTTGTTTGAGGAGTTTTTCCAAGTGGAATTTCATCATCCTTGATTATTAAATCAGGAGTTTCATCGTCATTTACATCCGGAGCTGGTGCTAAAGGAGTGTTGTCATCTTCTATATCAACATCAGGTGTCGGGTCAACTGGAGTTGGGTCAACTGGTAATGGCTCTACCGGAACTTCTGGTTCTGGGTTCACAATATTTGTTGTGTAATTTGATGTAATTACAATATCGCCATAGATATTACCCGTAACTTCACCAGCCGTACTTTCATAAGTATAACCGTCAATTGATGGATTTATCATAGAAGAAAGGTCGTAACTTTCGCCCTCTTCTCCAGAAATGCTATAATCAGATTTGATTGTATTTCCATCTTCATCTACATACTCAATAGTTACAGAACCATAAGTTACTGGACGAATGTTGCTTGAAATAGTGTAGTCACCATTTGTAACTACTGCTTTGTAGTTTCCATAGATAAAGTCAGTGTCAGTATGTAAAGTTAATACACCGATGTATTGACCAACTGATTCTTCTGGAGTTTCTAATAAGTTATCAAACGGAATACGCTCGATATCAGTGTTTTGAATGTCTATTACTTCGCCTTCTAATACACCTGATTCATTTGAAAGTTCGCCTTCTGTATAGCTTGCATTTTCAAAAACAAAGCCTTTATATCCTAGAGCATCTTGTGCTCCAGCTCTTTTCGAGTCATCGTTTATAACAATGCTAACATTTCTTGGAATGATTTCTAATGATACGTTTTCGATGTATTTTGTGCCATAATTTGCAACAGAAACCTTAACATCGAAGTAAATTTTGCCTACATCTTTGCCTACTGTTGGAATATCTGTTGAGTATGCATTGTTTTGAGCATTTCCATCGATATCGTCTGACAGCGCAAAAGTAAATACTGCTTCGTCTAATAAATCAGCATTATCAACGCCAGTAACTTTGAACATAGATTTATCGACTACAAATTCTTTACCATCATAAATTTTTGTTCTGTTTTCTGAAGTAGCGTCAGAAACGCCTACTAATAAATCATCGTTTTCAATAACTTCTAATACACCTTGAACGATTGTTATTGCGTAATTAGATTTCACATCATTTTCGGCTGTTCTAATTGAAATTTCTTCGATTGAAATTATGTGCTCAACAGTTCCGATATCAGTTCTAGCCACACCAGTATTTGATGTAGTTGCACTGTGACCCGCTAGTAAACCAGTTTTTAAAACTTCGTTTAATGCGCTAGCTGTCACACCTGAAACTTTATATTCTGTATTGTTAAACACATTGTTCACACTGCTATTCGCTGTGATAGTCACAGGTCTTTGAGTGATTTTTAAAACAACTGTTCCTGAAACTGTTCCTACATAATTTGGATTTGAAACTACATATCCGTATGTATTATCTAAAACATTTCCAGTAGAATCGATTTTTACATCTGTAACTTTAGGTGTTTCAGTAAATACGATAGTTGAATTTTCAGGATATTTCGCTAAAATTTCTGCTTCAGTAGCCTCTAAAGCTTGTCCATCGTATACTTTTTCTTTCGATGTAGAAATTCCCTCAAAAGCTTCCCAACCTAATTCTGTGATTGTAACATCAGCATTTACATAAGTAATCTTATAGTTATTTGAGCTATGTTGATTTCCAGTGATTAATGCTTTACCAATTTTTTCGCCAGCACCAGTCGCGTCAGTAATAGATGCATCAATTGTAACTTGGATACTTAAATCATCAGCATTATCTAAACCTATAAAGCCATTTTCAGAAACTTCATAATGATTAGCTGGAACTGTGTATGTTGACACTTGTCCATAAGGAACAAAAAGGTCTTTCGCTGTGATAGTTACAGGTCTTTGTGAGATGTTAATTGTCGCATTTCCTGAAACTTCTTGATAACCAAGCGCATTTGCTTTAAAATGATACATTGTGCTTGAAGCATTTGTATGTGCTGGTAATTCAAATGTAAGCTCTGTGTTGTCTACATTTTCAACAGTTAATGTAATCGTGTTAGTCGAAGTTGCTAAACCGTCCACACCCTCTGTTGTATATGTCAATATAATCATATCACCAAGTTTTGCACCTGATACTTTAACAGATAAATTTGAAGCATTTCCGTCATAAGTTTTAGTCATTGAACTTGAGCTAATAGCTAATGTACCTTCTTCTAGTACGCTTATATCTCCGTCAAAAACTGTTACTTCATAGTTTTTGTTTTCGTTATACGATACTGTAATTGCATCTTTATATGTGCTTGCAGATACAGCATTTGATAAAAATTCATCAATATTTTTGCCTGTTACTTGTACTGGGCTATAAAGAATCTCATTATTATAGATTTCACCTGACTTAACAATATTAGCATTCAATACGTCATATCTTTTTTGACCTAAAGGTACACCTACATCTGATACTGATAGCGTAACTTTCGCTTTATCAATTATAAGTTTAGTAGTTACTGAAACAACTTCATTTTCTACACCTGATGGGTGTGGGTATGAAATCGTAACGTCGTATGTGCCTGCATTTGTCGGATTTATCACAACTTCACCGTTTAAAGTATAAGTAATAGTAGGCACGCCCACTAATTCAGACGATTTTTTGATTAAATCTTCATTATAATAGTGAATTTCACTGTTATAAGTTGTTTTCATCTCTTCTGCTGATAAAGCATAATATCCATCTGGTTTTAGTTTCCAAATTGCATAGAAAGTCACATTTCCGTCTTTAGATGTATGATTTTTTTCTAGTTCAGAAAGTGTTACACCTTCCGTGTCAGCTGAGTTCGTCGACCAACCAACAAGGTCATAATGCTCTCTAGTTGGTTCTACAAATGTAAAGTTAAAATCGCCAGCTGGTAATTCTGGTTTAATCACTTTTTCGGCTGTATTATCTGCATATATACCACCATTTGCATCAAATGTAGCATATCCTTCCCATATAGCGCTTACAAAAATATCGCCATACATGCCTTGCTTAATAGTAAGTTGTCCATTATCTGAGTTTTGAACAAAGTAATCAGCATGGTTTTCTGGGTATGTTTCGTCACCATAAGTTCCAGCTACCCATTGTCTGAAATTGTAGTTTGCATACACGCCTGCATCATCTTTTGTAACAATTGTCGCTAGAGATTCAATTGTATATGTGCTAGTTGTATCTGCATTTCCATTATTGTATTTATAAGTGATAGTATACTCAATCGGAGTTGCCTCTACTGTATATGTCACTTCGCTCGTTGGTAGGTTTCCAGAAGTCGGAATATTCCAAACTGGGTTTTCATACGCTGTTTTTAAAACTGCTGTTGGAGCTGCATTCTTAATTGCTTCCCACGAAAGTTCTGCTACTAAAATTTCGATTGTAGTTTCACCGCTTAGAGAACCAATTCCTCTGCCAGCCTCAAAATTAATCGTGATTTTTTGTGTTTCATCAATCGCAAAATGCGCATAGAAAGTCTTGTCACCAACTGAATTTGGTGCGATAGCTGTTACTTTGTTTGAGTCAGTTATTGCAATATTTTCAGCTGTAAAACCTACGAATTTATAGCCTGTTGGTGCTAAAACAGTCGTTGGTAAATCTACTGCATCGTTGCTACCTGTTGAGTATTTATTTGGTCTTAAAGCCTCTAATACTACTGTTGTTGCGTCGGCAGAATCTGTCGTTGCATTCACATAAGTGATAGTTGCTTCACCATTTCTAATTATTAATTTACCAGATTCAGTAATTATATTATAGTTTCCAGTTTTATCTTCTAAACCACTCATAATTTTAATATTATTTCCTACATTATGAGTATATTCGCCTACATCTGTTCCAGTTGCTCCATCTGTATCACCGATAATACTATGTCCATTTACAAGTCCTGAAACACTTTCTGTGCCAGAAATAGTAATCGAACTTCCTGTATAATCTTTTATTTCAGATTTTGCAATTATTGTAACATCGCGTTTTGTGATTTCAAGTGTAGTATTAGTTGATATCGTTTTAACTCCAGATGGGTGGTCATAAGTAATTGTAACTTGATACACGCCTACATCTGTTGGATTTGCTACACTTACACCATTTAACGTGTAAGTAATAGTTTTATTCGATAGCTCTTCTGCGCCTGTAATCGTTCCATCATAGCTTTGGGCATTTCCATTATATTCTTTTTCTTGTGCTGTCGCTACAACTGTGTATTCTTTTAAAGTTGCAGTCGCTGTGAAAATATAATTATCTTCTGTTAAAGCACCTGTTGGGAATGCGTTATCCCAAGAAGCATTTTCATATCCAGTTTTCGCTGTTATTTCTGGAACAATAACATCTGCAAAACCGTTTGATTTTAATACTCTAAAAGTAGTTTTCACACCTGAAGCAAATTGTTCAACACCTGTGCTTGCCACAAATGTAACATTTGCCCATGCTCCATCTACCTCACCGAAATGAGCGTAGAATGTTTTATCACCTGTTTCAGTCGCTGAAATATTTGTAACATACGGGTTTGTAGTTTCGTTATATTCTTCATCTAACGCTGTAAACCCTTTTAATTCATACCCATCTTCAAGAGTAAAATCTGCCGAAGTCGGCAATGTTGCACCTATACCAGTTTCGTATGTTTTTGGTGTAAGTTCAGTGAATTCGTTTCCACTCGCATAGTCAATATAAGTGATTGTTCTTTCTTCTGAAGTTATTTTAAGTAAACCTGAAACTACTTCTTTAATTTCATAGTTTCCTGTAACATCTACGTCACCAGCTTTGATAATAACATTTTTTTCAGTGATTGTATGTTCCACTTCACCTACTTCAGTTCTTGAAACTTCATTTGTATTACCTGCTAATTCATGTGTTGCTAGTAAACCTGATGCTGAAACTTCTTCATCACCATTAGTAACTGTTGTGCTTGCTTCTGAATCGAATCCACTAAGCGTTTTTTCTGTATTGTCAAATACATACTCTGCACTATCTGCTGTTACAATAATTGGTCTTGCAGTAATTATTAAATCAATTTTAATAGGTTGTGATGCAGTACCACCTGCTGGTTTAATATACATCCAATAGCTACCTGCATCTTCTACATTTGTAGCTGTTGGAAGACCTGTTCCGTAAGAAGTACCATTCAATTCTTCATTAGTTATTTCATCTTTACTCGCGATATACTTAAATTGTTCTACTGAAGTATTCTCTTGAATAATGCCATTTCTTTTAACTATCAGGTTATCTACTGAAATTGTTAACGCTTCACCGTTATAAACCTGAGTTAATATGTCATCAAAGTCAGGTATTAATGATATTTCATACTTTGCTAGTTTTTCATCATCAATACTAGCTTTATTGTCTATCATTTTATTGTTGTCGTTTTGGTGCTCGCCATTGTTTTGGTTTTCGCCACCGTTTTGGTTTTCGCCACCGTTTTGGTTCTCGCCACCGTTTTGGTTCTCGCCACCGTTTTGGTTCTCGCCACCGTTTTGGTTTTCGCCATTATTTTGGTTTTCGCCACCGTTTTGGTTCTCACCACCGTTTTGGTTTTCACCATTGTTTTGGTTTTCACCATTATTTTGGTTTTCGCCACCATTTTGGTTGCCTGTATTGCCGTTCTCCTCATTCGTGTCATTTGGAATTACATCGCTTTGATTGTTTGACGTATTCAAATCTGTTGGCTCATCAATAGCGTATGCAAAGTTTGTGCTACTTAGTGTTAGCACTGTTGCTAAAACTCCGGCTACAATTCTTTTTTTGTAGTCAAGAAATTTTTTCTTACTCATCTTATTCCTCCTTAGTTATAACTCTTTAGTAGAGCTTTTTTCGTACTCAACTATTATAGACTTGAAATCGTTACATTTTAGTTACATGGCTTACATTTTTTAAAGCAAAACAAAGTTTCGTCAATAATGTTATTTTCGCATATACTTCTATCCTATTGCTATACTAATATTATATATTTTTTTAACAAATCATTAACACATCGATATTCCAATTGTAAACTTTGTTCACACTTTACTTTGAAATTCAAAGCAATATAGTTTGATTTTCAAAGTAAATACGCTATTTTTGCTCAAACATCAAAATTTCATCTTAATTTATTAATACTTTATTCATATTCAACTCTTTTTTCTGCCTTTTTAGTTAATTTTAAAATTCCAAATTCACATTTTCACAGTAACTTAATAAAGATAATTTATGTTTGTAACCTTTGGGTAGCATATCAAACAACAAAATAATCAGTTTAATCTCAAACTTTGTTATATTAAACAAATCACGCAAAATTTTACCTCCTATAAATTCCAAAATTTTACAGAATATTTGATGCAAATAAGAAAAACCACCAAGCTTCAAGCCTAATGGTTTTTCTTAAATATTGCTTTGTTTCAGAACGAAAAAATACGCAAAAAAAGACTGTCGCTACGCAACAGTCTTTTTAATATTAATATTTGTCGTCTTGCATTTCATCAAATGAATAATCGTATGAACTATATTCACTCATTGGCATATCAAAACTTGTGTCACTGTGTTGGTCGTTTATGCTAAATCTTTCAACAAGCGTACTTAATGTATTAGATTGCGCCGATAATTGCTCACTCGCAGCAGCACTTTCTTCACTTGTCGCAGTATTATTTTGGATAACACTTGCAATTTCTTGAACACCTACAAATAATTCGTTGATAGATGTAGATTGCTCTTCCGATGCAATTGCAATAAGTTTAATACGTTCGCTAGAATTTTTCGCACTAGACTCAACTTCTTTGAACGATTCATTTGTGCTATTTGCAATTTGGGCACCTTTATTAACAGCTTCAAGAGAAGATTTAATAAGTTCAGAAGTATTTTTTGCAGCGTCAGAAGATTTTTGCGCAAGATTTCTTACTTCATCGGCAACAACAGCAAATCCTTTGCCTGCCTCACCTGCTCTTGCTGCCTCAACAGCTGCATTAAGTGCTAAAATATTTGTTTGGAATGCGATATCATCGATAGTTTTAATGATTTTTTCGATATCCATAGATGCTTCTTGGATAGCTTTCATAGAATAAAGCAATTGATTCATTTTTTCTGTACTGCTATCTACAACAGTTTGCGTTTGCGTCGAGAATGAATCTGCTTCTTTAGCATTACCAGCGTTTTCAGAAACTCTTTCAGATAATTTTTTCATAGTTTCTTGAAGTTCTTCAATGCTTGCAGCTTGTTTAATTGTACCTTGCGCTAAAATTTGAGCTCCCATAGCAACTTGGTTCGAGCCATCATTTACTTGTTTTGATACAACTTTAATTTGATTCATAGTAGAATTTAATGAATTAAGAATTTTATCGAACGATTCTTTAATTTGAGTAAGCGAACCTACATAAATATCATCTCCACCAATTTTAACATCTAGGTTGCCATCGGCAAGTTCAGATAAAACTCTTTGGATTTCAATAATTAATCCACCTAAAATACTAGACATAGCATTGAATTTCTCTGCTAATAGTCCTATTTCATCTTTTGAATTTATTTCGATTGGTTTTGGTAAATCGCCTTTTGATACTGCGTCAGCAGCTTCTACGATATAATCAAGGTTAGATAATGCTTTTTTCGGAATGAAATATACATTTAATAATAAAATTATAAATGCAATGATAATCATAACGGCTAAAACAATTGTTCCAAAAGCTACATCTTTATATAAATCTGCTTGAGTAGCCCCATTTTGAACCCACCAAACATTTTCGCCAACGCTAATTGGAGCGAAATAAGTTGTATATCCGTTAACAATTTGAGTAAAAGCAACTCCTTTTTCCTTATTTGCTTCTAAAGTCAAACGCTCATTTGCATTTGGAATAGTATCAAAATATGAAGAGCCAATAACGCTTTCGTCTACTGAATTCATAATGTATTTTCCAGCATCATTTGTTATAGCTACTTGTAATGTTGGATAATTTTCATCAGAAACATTGATATCTTCTAGCGATTCTGCTAAAATGTCGACCGTAACAACGGCGATTGTATATCCACCAACAATAACAGGATTTGCAATTGTAACTATATTTTGACCATTATAAAGGAATGGTTCAGAAATATATGTTTTTCCCGTAGTAGATGGGATGATATAATAATCTTCGTTGTAATAATCGTCTGTGAAAGCCGCATCATAGCTTTGCGCTTCTGCTATTGGTTGGTCAACGTAAATCGCATAATCTTTTATTGTTTGGTCAAACGAATACGGAGCAAAAATTACTGCTGCACCGTTTACAACACTATTATTTCTAACGCTCGACCACAAAGAATTTATAATGTATTTTTCTGTTTCAGTTGAGAGTGGACTAACTTTCAAATTGTCATAAATTATACTATCAACAAATTGAACCTCTGGAGCAGTTGCTGCTGTTTCGCCATTAGCTAGGGCTTCGCTTCTAATAACTATTTCATTTTCAGCTGCATAATCTGTAAATCTCTTTGTGAAGTAATCTTCAATACCGCTGTTTACCTCGTCTGCTTTAGACATAAGTTTTTCTACTGTGTCAACATTTGAGCTCGCAATTAAAGAGAAGTGTGCATTTACCTGAGTTTCTACGACATTCATTACTAAAAATACATTAACTGTTAATAATACAATAAAAACAGCTGCTAAAATAGCACCTATGTACAAAGCAATTTTGTTTGAAATTTTTTTCATAAGTTAATCCTCTCGTATTAAGTTTTTTCAAAGCAATAAACACTATATATTTTTTGCTTGCATATAGTTATATTATACCATTTTCTGACAAATTAATCAATAAAGAATTTTGTGAACATTCTGTGAATTAACTCATTTTCCAAAGTAATATTTTTGCCTACCAAATTGTCACCCTAGATTTATTTTTAAGTTGACATTATACGCATATTATGCTATAATTATGCTAGGAGGTAATGCTATTATGACAAAAGAAAAAGTTCTTAATTTATTAATTAAGAATCAAAATTCCTATATTTCAGGAGAAGAAATCGCTAAAACACTAGAAATTAGTAGAAATAGCGTTTGGAAAGCTATCAAGTCACTTATCCAAGATGGCTATAAAATCGAAGCCACTACAAACAAGGGTTATATGCTTTTACCGTCAAGTGATGTGCTCTCGACTGTTGGTATTGAAAATTACATATTAAATAAAAATTTCGATATCGAAACTCATAATTCTGTCACATCTACCAATAGCCTGCTAAAAGCATATACATTAAATCAGGAGTGTGAATGGAAGGTTATCGTGTCAGCGCACCAAAGCGAAGGCAGAGGCAGACAGGGCAGAAGTTTCTACTCTCCGAGTGACACTGGTGTGTATTTTAGTGTCCTTTTGCGACCAGAAATCTCTAATGACAAACTATCTTTCATAACAGCACTCGCAGGTGTGTGCGTTTGTCACGCCATTAAAAAAGTCACAAAAGCTGATGCTAAAATTAAATGGGTAAATGATATTTTTGTGGAAAACAAAAAAGTCTGTGGAATTCTGTCGGAAGCATCGTTTACAGTAGAGAATTTTGCTCTTGACTATGTTATTTTAGGAATTGGTATCAATATTTATAAGCCAAAAGGCAATTTTCCAGAAGAAATCATCGAAACTGCTGGTTTTATATTAGAAAACGAACTTGATGATATAAGGAACAAACTAGTTGCTTGTATTTTGGATGAACTTTATGAAAAATATACTGATTTTGATGAAAAAAGCATTTTAAATGCCTATAAAAGTCTAAGTTTTGTCATTGGTAAAGAAATTTACATTATAAATGATGATAAAAAAACAAAAGCTTTTGTGCTTGATATTGATGAAAATTGTTCTCTTGTTGTAAAACTAGAGAATGGCACAGTTAAAAGGCTAAATTCTGGGGAAATCAGCACTAAAATCATTAAATAAACGAGGTTTTAAATGAAAACAAAAGATATTACGCAAATTTCACTGTTCACTGTTCTTATAGTAGTGTGTTCGTGGTTAAGTATTGCCTTAGGTCCAGTTCAATTCACTATGCAAACCTTTGCTATTTTCACTGCACTCAATTTTCTAGGTGGAAAAAAAGGCACAATATCAATTGCAACTTATATAATGCTCGGCGCAATAGGATTGCCAGTTTTTTCAAATTTCGGTAGTTTAGGCTCGCTTTTAGGCCCAACTGGTGGATATATTGTCGGTTTTCTGCTACAAGGTGTAATTTACATTATAATCGAAAAGTTTTTCGGCGATAAATTGTTTGTAAAAACACTAAATTGCATTATAGGGCAAATCGCGTGCTATACCGTCGGGACATTTTGGTTTATGTTTATAAAATCAGGGCAAGGTTCACATTATAGCTTTTTTGCTGCTCTTTTCCTGTGTGTTATACCTTTTATTGTTCCAGATTTATGCAAACTTGTCTTGTCGTTAATTATTTCTTTACGACTTAAAAAAATCGAGCGTTCACAACTTGCTTTAAAATAAAAAAAACCAGCACTGAGAAATTCTCAATGCTGGTTATATTTTTATACTTGTGCGTCTTCTTCGTCGATTAAAGTTGTATCAAATTCAAGCTCTTCGCCACAAGAATGACAAAGCATAGTGCCTTCTTTTAATATTTCTTCATCGAAATAGATTTCTTCACCACATGTAGGACAGATTACTTCGTATAATTCGCTGTCTTCTAATACTTCAACGCCGTCAGAGCAACCGCATCCGCAGCCACAGCCTTCTTCGTCTTCATCATCATCGCCACAACCACAATCATCGCCACATCCGCAATCGTCGCTATCTAAAGCGTCAAGCTCGTCTAATGTTTCGAAATCGTCATAAAGGTCGTCATCATAGTCATAATCGTCGTTGAAAGAATAATCATCATCTTCTAAAAAAGAATCCTCTAGAGTTTCATTGATATCTTCAATATCCATTTCGATATTGTCGATAGCTGCTGCCATATCAGATAAAACATCTAAAATTCCTTTTAACATTTTGCCATCTTTTTTCTTCTCGTCGATATCTAAACCATCGAAAAGACCTTTAAGGTACGCTACTTTTTCTGAAATTAACATAACAACTCTCCTTTCAATTTTAAAGCCATGCGTTAGTTATTTCGCACGCTCAATGTATTCACCTGTTCTAGTGTCAACTTTAATTTTTTCACCTTGTTCGATGAAAAGTGGAACTCTTACTTCAGCACCTGTTTCTAAAACAGCAGGTTTTAAAGTATTCGTTGCAGTATTACCTTTGAATCCAGGGTCAGTTTCAGTAATTTCTAAAACAACACTAATTGGTGTTTCAACACCGAAAACAGATCCTTTGTAAGATAGAACTTTAACAGTAGTATCTTCTTTGATAAATCTGAAATCATCGCCTAATTTGTCTTCAGCAACTGGAATTTGTTCAAAATTTTCGTTGTCCATAAAGTACCAAAGCTCACCATCGTTATAAAGATATTGCATTTCACGTCTATCAACAAAAGCTTGTTCAAATTTTTCTGTTGGGTTAAACGTACGTTCAATAACTGAACCAGAAATAACGTTTCTAACTTTTGTTCTAACGAAAGCTGCACCTTTACCAGGTTTAACGTGTTGGAATTCAATTATTTGAAGAACTTGACCGTCCATCTCAAAAGTTACACCGTTTCTAAAATCGCCTGCGGAAATCATATATAATCCTCCATAAAATTAATCTACATATATATTTTATACTAAAATGCAAAATATTGCAAGTAAAAGTTATTAGAACTGAAAAAAATATATGCGAGCAGAAACATCTCTCATAAAAGAAGATGTCATTTGGGTTATAAAATAATAAGTTCTTTTTTCGAATTTGTAAGATTTTCGTTGCCGTCTTTTTTAAGAACCAAAATATCTTCAATTCTTACGCCACAAAAACCTTCAAAATATAGCCCTGGTTCGGCAGAAATTATCATATTTTCTAGCAGTAAATCTTCTGATTTTCCACCAGCGCCAAAACCTTCGTGAACTTCTAAACCGATACCATGACCAAAACCATGACCGAAATTATCATAAACATCGTGTTTTTTGAAGAAATCAGACACTGCATTGTGAATTTCTGAACCTTTTATATTAGCTTTTGCAATAGAAACCCCTAAAAGTTGTGCTTCTAATACTAAATCATACACTTTTTTCATTTCAGCAGTCGGTGTGCCTAATGCAATTGTTCTAGTCATATCCGAGCAATAACCTTGATATGTACAACCAAAATCCATCGTAATAAATTCGCCAATCTCAACTTTTTTATCAGTAGGTTTCGCGTGAGGGCTAGCACCGTTTTTACCAGACGCAATAATCGGGTCAAACGAAATTCCATCGCCACCATGCTCATTCATAAGGCTCATAATTTTATTTGCGATTTCCTTTTCAGTGATACCAGGCTTTATAAAATTCAAAATATCAGTAAATGCTTTATCTCCAATAGATTCAGCAATACGCATTTTTGCGATTTCATCGTCTGTTTTAATATTTCTTGCAAGTAAAATTTCACGAGAAATATCCACAAAATTCACAGGTAATTTTTCTTTAAAGGTATTAAATTCAGCCACAGTAAGTCTGTCGAATTCTACGCCTAAAGTTTCAATTTTTTGTTCTGCTAAAATACCATTTATGATGTCATAATAGCCTTTTCCTGTTTCAATCATGATTATTTCACAATTTTTAATCTGTGCATTTGCATCTACAATATATCTAAAATCAGTCAGAAAATAATTTTTGTCTTTCGTGATTAAAAGCATGCCTGCCGATGAATTAAATTTTGTAAAATAACGTCTGTTAATTGGTGACACAATAAGTGTTGCGTCGGCGTTTTTGATTGTTTTTAAGAAATTTTGCATTTATTTTTCCTCCATATATTTTAATGAATTAATGCCTAATTTATAAGAATTTATGCCAAAACCAGCGATTACTCCAACACAAACTGCTGAAATCACAGAAGTATGACGGAATTCTTCGCGTTTATGCACATTTGAAATATGTACCTCTATTACCGGTGTTAAAACTGATGCTATTGCATCGCGAATTGCTATTGAATAATGCGTAAAAGCACCTGCATTTAATACAATTCCTGCATATTCGCTTGAGTTTTGTATGAAATTTATGATTTCTCCTTCAAAGTTAGACTGTACACATTCACACTCGAAACCTAATTCACTCGCGTGATTTTTGCACATTTTTTCGACATCTGAAAGTGTCATAGAACCATAAATCCCAGGCTCTCTTTTGCCTAACATGTTAAGATTTGGACCATTTATAACTAAAATTTTAGCCATTTCTCAAAACCTCCTCGTAAATTTCCTTCATAGTAACAGCATCTTCGGCTTGTGTTCCTGCCGATTCGCAAATAATCGTCGCTTTATAATTTCTGTCTTTAAGTGATTTTGCCAGTGGTAAAAATTCAGGTCCATAAATCGTATCTTCAAAAGTCAAATGCCTTACTTCCCCACCATTTGAGTATTCGATTTTCGAAAAATGTCCATGAAATAGGCTTGTACGCTCATAGCCAATGTCATTTTCTAGGGTTTTGAAAATTTCATCGAAATCTTCTTTTTCTTTATATTTCCCATGTTCCCTTGCGTTTAAATGACCGAAATCTATACAAGGAATAAGACGTTCATCCATAGCACAAAGTTCCGAGATTTCATGCAAATCCCCTAAAACATTTATCTTGCCCATAGTTTCGATACATATTTTTATATGCGAATAATCACTTTCTTCTAATGCGTTTAGCATATTTTTAAGATTAATTTTTGTATTCTCATAAGCCACTTCGCGCCTAAGTTTTGACAGTCCACCCAAATGAACTATCAATCTATTTCCGCTCATCATATCAATAACTCGCGCGCTATTTAATATATAATTTATGTTTTTTGTCGCTCTTTCCTCATCAATTTTCGATAAATTAATGAAATAAGGCGTGTGTAGTGACATTTCTATGCCATTTTGTCTTGCATTATCACCGATAAGCTTCGCAGTTGCGTCAGATATATTTATCCCTCTGCCACATTGATACTCAAATGCACTAAGTCCTTTTTTTGCAATCCATTTTGGCGCATCGGCTGTTTTTTTAAAGCCTTCTAGTGCAAATGAATCACTATTTCCCCCAGGACCGAATTTTATGCTCATTTTTTAAACTCCTTTAAATATGCTTTTTCTGAAAAATTCAGACGAAATTTCGTATAAGTGCTCGAAACATCGATAGGATAGACATAAATCGACTTTGCACCTATGCGTCTTGCACCTAGCGTGTCTGTGTAAATTTGGTCGCCTATCATAATAATCTCATTGTTATTATATTTTGCATTAACCATAAGAAATGCACGTTTATATCCGAATTTGAATGGTTTTTTTGCCGAATAAACGAAAGGCACACCTAAATCGTTTGCGAATTTTGAAACTCTATTGTAACAATTATTTGAAACAAGAATAAATTCTATACCGGCTAAAATAAAACTTTCATACCACTTACGAACTTCATTTGTAGGCAAAGGCTCATCTTTTGAAACCAAAGTTCCGTCTAAATCAACAAAAACCACTTTTCCGCCAATATTTTTTATAATTTCCGGTGTAATTTCAGTAAAGTGATTTACGAACTTGTCCGGCACTAATTTTGAAAACATTTTATCCTCCGTATGTAATAAAATCATAACAAAAGCATTGAAATCATATATTTTATAAACAAATTTTTTTCAATACCATATTTATCTTTATATATTGTAATACATTTATTCGAATTAGTCTACAAAAAAAGGAGAAATTTTTATGAAAGATATTTTAACATGCATATCAACATTCGATAATTTTAAAACTTTTAGTCGTCATTTCAAGGAGAATGTGGGACTTATTTACAGAATTAATAACAATATCCTTGAAAAAGCCCAATTAAATTTTTATCATAAAAATGCATATTTAGGTGTGTTTGAAGAAAATTTATCTGAAACCAAAAACTTTAATGAAATTGCACGAAATATCATTTTTGAATGCCTTAGGCACAATTATAAGGGCATTTTCCTTGAAATATACACCTCAAAAGCCTCTGAACTTGCATTTAAGCTAGATAAATTATGCGAAAAACAAAAAATCCCACTATTTGTTCCATTTTCCTATGCAAAATCGGTAAGCTATGCAAATTTAGTTTTCGACATGACCATTTCTGCTGGAAATATGAAAAATATTTTAGAATATGCGATACTTGAGCATGGAAAAGACCGAATTTCAGCACAAATCAGCTACAATATTTTCCGTTTTGAGATACCATCTGACGAAAAACGACCACTTACACTCGATATTTTGCCTGATTTAACAGGACAGAACATATTTTTCTCCGAAAATCTTATGTTAAACTACTATACAACCATGATTTCAAAGGAAAAATGCCATTTCACTGCCTTCGATGATATGAATACTTTGCAAAAAAAAATTGAACTTTTGACATCTTTAAATATTAACAAAATATTCATATCTGAAAAAAATGTTAAAAATTTTAAAATTTTGTATTAAAGTATTTGACTAATTGCACTTTAATGTGTTAAAATATAATTATACTAGCGAGGTGTAATTATGAATAAAATTAAAAGCGAAGGATTAGACAGATTATTCAAAGGAATTTTAAGTCTAGAAAACGTAGAAGAATGCTATGCATTTTTCGAAGATGTATGTACAGTTTCCGAACTTTTAGCGTTAAAACAACGCTTTGAAGTTGCCACTTTACTTAGAAGCGGAATGCTTTATAACGAAATTGTTGCTAAAACAGGCGCGTCGACTGCAACTATTTCAAGAGTAAACAAATGCCTAGAATATGGAAACGATGGCTACAAAACAATCTTAGATAGGTTAGACGATGAAGGCGTATAGTACATTATCCGCCTTTTACGACAGTTTTACGACAGATGTTCCGTACGAAAGATTTATTAGTTTTTACGAAGAAATTTTTCAAAAAGAAAACAAAAATCCAAAACTTATCTTAGATTTAGGCTGTGGCACAGGCACAATCAGCCTAAAAATGTCGACTCAGGGCTATGAAATGATAGCCGTTGATGGTTCTTACGAAATGCTTATGGAAGCTAGGGATAAGGCATATAACGAAGAAATTTCGAATATGCCTGTATTTTTATGCCAAAAAATGAATGAAATCGACCTTTTTGGCACTGTTGACGCGTGTATTTCTAGCCTAGATAGCATAAACTATATCACAGATTTAAAGGAACTCGAAGAAACTTTTCTTAAAGTTGATAATTTCCTAAACCCAGATGGAATTTTCATTTTCGATATAAACACAGCTAAAAAACTTCGAAATTTAAACGAAAAAAGCTTTGTTTGTGAAGATGAGGACTCTTTTTTGGTGTGGCAGTGTGAAAATGATGGAGATATCAACACATATTTCTTCGATATCTTTTTAAAAACCGAAGAAGATGGTTTTTATGAACGCGAGCAAGAAGAACATAAACAGCGACTTTATTCGATTGATTTTATTACAAAATTACTCGAAAAAAGTGGTTTTTACGACATAAATTGCTACAAAGAGTTCAGTTTTTCAGAAGCATGCGAAGATGACGAGCGCGTCTTTTTCGTGTGTAAGTCCAAAGGAGATAAAAAATGCAAGATATTTTAATAAAAGCAATTACTCGTGATGCAAATATCCGTATTACGGCTGTTTTTGCTAAAGAAATCGTTGAAAAAGCGAGAAATATACACAAAACTTTGCCGGTTGCGACAGCAGCACTAGGCAGAACGCTTTGTGCAACATCTATTATTGGCTCGAATTTAAAGAGCGAAAAAAATAGTGTAACTACTCAAATCAAAGGTGGCGGACCACTAGGCTCTGTTGTTTGTGTTAGCGATAGCACCGGAAATGTGCGTGGTTATTTGCAAAATCCAGCGCTTGATATTCCACTTAAACCTAACGGTAAACTTGATGTTTCAGGTGGTGTCGGCACAGATGGTTTTTTAACAGTTATCAAAGATTTAGGTCTAAAAGACCCATTTATCGGCACAGTTAAGCTTGTTTCAGGCGAAATTGCCGAAGATTTCACTTCATATTATGCTCAATCTGAGCAAGTTGGAGCTGCTTGTGCGCTTGGTGTTTTAGTGGATACTGATTGTTCTGTCAAGCAAGCTGGTGGCTATATTGTAGAAGTTATGCCAAATGCAACTGATTCTGAAATTAGGATTTTAGAGAATAATATTTCAGCGATTAAACCGATAACTCAACTTTTCGAGGAAGGTTTTACACTTGAAGAGGTCGTTTGCGCAGTTTTAAACGGCTTTGAAGTTGATATTTTAGAAACATATCCTATTTATTATGACTGCAAATGCACTAAAGAACGCGTAGAGAGTGCTCTACTTTCAATCGGAAAAAATGACCTTGAAGAAATCATAAACGATGGAAAACCTATCGAAATGACATGTCAATTTTGCGATGTAATATACTCATTTACAAAAGACGATATTTTAAATTTACTAAAAGACAACTAAGGGGAACACATGAAACCTATTTTAATTTCAGGCGCAATGGATATCGAAATATCTTATTTAATTAAAAAATTAAACGCTAAACTAGACAAAAAAGTTGCAAATTTCGAATTTTACAAGGCAGAGGAATTGCCTATAATCATATTAAAAACACACATGGGAATGATTAATTCAACCCTTGCGACTAGCATTGCTGTAAGCACTTATAGCCCTTCTATGGTTATTAATTGTGGCACGCTTGGTGGATATGCCGATTTAAAACAAAATGATATAATTATCGTGGAAAAATCATTGAATATTAACGCTTTTGATAAACCTAAGGGCGAAAAAGTTGATTTTTCAAACTGGATTCACAAAGATAGAAATATGTCTGACAAAGATAGAAATTATGCTTTTTCGGACACAGATTTAGTGAAAATTTTCAGCGAAAGCCCATACTATTTAGGCAAAACTTGTATCGGAACTGTCGGTTCTGGAGATGTATGGAACAGAGAAAACGAGTTTATCGAATTTTTACACAAAAATCTAGGTGTTTTAGGCGAAGATATGGAAACTTTTGCAGTAGGTCTTACTTGCAATATGCTAGAAACTCCGTTCATTGCAATTAGAATTGTTGCAAATAATGAGATTTTAGGGCAAGAATTTGATGAAAACACTGCTATTCTGTGTCAAAGATTTATCGAAAGTGCTCTAGGAAAATTATTGGAATATAACAAATGCATTTAGAAACACAAAATCTTATTTTAAAGCTGAATTCACCCAATGATGCTGAAAAAGTGTTGCAATATTACAAAAATAATAGTGATTTTTTAGAAAAATTCGAACCTTATCGCGAAAATTCATTCTATACAGTCGAAGAACAGTATAAAATGCTTGAAGCCGACCAAAAATTGCGTGAGCAAAAACTTGGCTATCGATTTAATATTTTTTGCAAAGAAAGCGAAGATGAAATCATCGGTATGATTGCACTTTCTAATATCGTTTATGGTGCATTTTTGTCGTGCCATTTAGGGTACAAGCTTGATTTTTCTAATCAAAATAAAGGTTTTATGACTGAAGCTGTTAAAAAAATTACTGAATTTGCTTTTTTTGAGCTTAATCTTCACAGAATCGAAGCAAATGTAATGCCGAAAAATCTAGCGTCGATAAAAGTTTTAGAGAAATGTAATTTTAAAAATGAGGGTATTTCTCCGAAATATCTTCGCATAAATGGAATTTGGGAAGACCATATCCACATGGTTATTTTAAATCAAAATATGTAATTTACTCGAAAATAACGTAAAAAAACAGTGCGAACTTATGTTCACACTGTTTTTTTATCCTAATAAAGTCTTGTCGTCAGAAAATTCTTCGCCACTTGCATCTGAGAATTTTTTGATTAAATCTTCAACTTTTAAATTTTTCTTTTCTTCGCCTTTAACGTCGTAAATAATCTTGCCATCACACATCATAATCAAGCGATTTCCATATTTTATCGCGTCTTTCATGTTATGCGTAATCATAAGCGCCGTTAATTTATGCTCTTCGATAATTTTTTCAGAAATTTCAAGAACTTTTGCTGCTGTTTTTGGATCTAGTGCAGCCGTATGCTCATCTAAAAGCAACACGCGTGGTTTTTGTAATGTAGCCATAAGTAAAGTCAACGCTTGCCTTTGTCCACCAGAAAGTAGTCCAACTTTCGATGTCATACGATTTTCAAGCCCTAAATCTAATATTTTAAGCACTTCTTTATACAAAACTCGCTCTTTATTTGAAATTCCCCAACCTAAGCCACGAACTTTCCCACGTCTATATGCAAGGGCTAAATTTTCCTCGATAGACATATCCGAGGCAGTACCAACCATCGGATCTTGGAAAACACGACCTAAATATTTTGCGCGTCTATGTTCAGAAAGCTTTGTAACATCTGTTTCATCGATTTTAATTGAGCCAAAATCAGCAGAATAAGTTCCTGCAATCATATTAAGCATAGTCGATTTACCAGCTCCATTACCGCCGATAACAGTGACAAATTCGCCTGTTTCAAGTCTAAAATCTAGCCCTCTTAAAGCACGTTTTTCGTTTACAGTACCAGCAAAAAAGGTTTTATGAATATTTTTTAGTTCTAACATTATTTTAAAACCTCCGTCTTTTTCTTAGGAAAGTATTTTGCGCCTAAATAAGGAGCTGCAAGGAAAATTGTAACAATAATTGCACTTACAAGTTTTAAATCTGATGTTGCAAGACCTAAATCTAATGCGAAATCTATGATTATATAGTATAAAATCGAGCCAAACACTACTGCTAATAGGCGTAATGCAAAGTTTTTGAATATTTTATCAAATATTACACCACCGATAATTACAGATGCAAGACCGATAACAATAGCACCACGACCCATATTTACATCGGCATTTCCTTGATATTGTGCTAATAATGCACCAGCAATACCTACTAAACCATTTGAAAGCATAAGACCGATAACTTTTTTTGCATTTGTGTTAATACCTTGTGCTCTTGCCATTTTTTCATTATTACCAGTCGCGCGTATAGCACGTCCAACTTCTGTACCAAAAAACCAATACAAAAATGCAATTATAGCCACACAGAATATCGAGCCTACTAAAATAGCTTGAGGTAGGTTTCTTAAACTTAAAATTAATGGAAATTTATCGACAGAGATAGCCTGATTAGACCTGCCGCCCATAATTCTCATATTTATTGAATATAATGCAATTTGTGTTAAAATTCCTGATAAAATTGGTGGAATACCAAATGCAACGTGAAGTGTGCCTGTAATAAATCCAGCTATCATTCCTGCAACACCAGCCAAAGCCACAGCTACAAATGGATTTACTCCACCAAGCATTAGCATAACTGCAACTGCACCACCAGTACATAAACTACTATCGACAGTTAAATCTGCGTAATCAAGCACCTTATAAGTAATATATACACCAATAGCTAAAAGTCCCCAAATAAGTCCTTGTGCGATAGGTCCGTTCAAAGATGACAAAAAGTCCATTTTTTCCTCCTGAGTATTGTTAAATAGGGACACAGGTAGCCTGCATCCCTAAATATCATATAATAATTTGAGCTCTATTGCTCTATTGCAACATAATTTTCTGGTACTTCGATACCTAATTCAGCTGCAATTTCTGCGTTGTATTTTGGAACAATATTTTCAGAAACAAATCCGATTGGAGTTGTCGCTGGATCTTGACCATTCACTAATACTTCATAAGCCATTTGGCCTGCTGCAAGTCCTAATTCATAGTAGCTGATACTTAAAGTAGCAACACCACCAGTAGAACACATGCCTTCTTCACCAGTAATTACTGGAATTTTAGCTGGAACTGTGATATTTTTTACAATTTCCATATTTGAAGCCATAGTATTATCTGTTGGGATATAAATAGCATCACAAGTTTCGATTGCTTTTGATACTACTGTTTGAATTTCATTTGAATCAGCAGCTGTATATACTTCATACGCGATGCCGTTAGCATCAAGTTCAGCTTTTGCAAGTTCTTCTTGGTAAACTGAGTTTGGCTCAGCAGAACAATAAACGATACCAACTTTTGTAACCTCTGGTGCAACCGTAGTTAAAACTTCGATTTGTTGGTCGATTGGAGCTAAGTCCGAAATACCAGTAACATTTCTACCAGGAGCGTCGTTTGAATCAACAACACCAGCAGTAGCGTAGTCTGTTACAGAAGTTCCGATTACTGGAATTGTGCCAGTTGCAGAAGCTGCTGCTTGAACAGCACCAGTAGCGTTAGCCATGATTAAATCCACTTCATCAGAAGCAAATTTTGCAGCAATAGTTGTAGTGTTTGAAGCTTCGCCTTGTGCGTTTTGCACGTCGAAAGAAACTTCGTCACCTAAAAGCTCTGTTAATTTATCTTGGAAACCTTGCGTCGCAGCATCTAACGCTGGATGTTCTACAAGTTGTAAAATCCCGATGTTATAAACCTTAGCATCAGTATTTACTACATCACCTTCGGTAGTTTCGCCTGTTTCGTTTGTACAAGCAGTTAAAGTTAATGCAAGTGTAGCCACTAAAAGGCTAGCAATAATTTTTTTAAAGTTCATCTTTTTCCTCCTTTATCACAGTAGTTAAACTAGATTTTCTAGAATAATTTACACTGATAAAGCAATAATACCACATTTTTCTTTTTCTTGTCAAGAAAAATTTAATATATTTATATTTAGAAAACTATTTACGACATTTTTTCGACATTTTCAATAATTTCCGAACATAACTTGAGCGGTTTTTCACCTTTAAGCATCTTTAATGTCACATAAGATTTATCGCCTACTGATAACATCATTCGCTTGTCATAAACTGAACACAATTTAGATAATTTCTCTAAATTCGGTGTGTCAAAGTCGATTTGTATTCTGTCGGACTTCTGAGCGATGTTAATTATGCCGTTTTTCATCGCTAAATGACGTAATTTTGCAACTAAACATAAATTTGAAACAGATTTTGGCACATCTGAGTATCTATCGATGATTTCGTCTTGCATTTCTTCGATATCCTCGTCGGTTTTAATCATAGCAATTCTACGGTATAAATCAATCCTTTGGCCAATATCCGAGATAAATTTATCAGAAATATGTGCATCAATCGATAAATCAATCGTACATTCTGGAAGTTCGACTGGTTTTTCGCCTTTTTCTTCTAAAATAGCATCTTCAAGCAGTTTTAAATAAAGTTCATAACCGATATTTGCAAGATGTCCGCTCTGTCTTTCTCCTAAAACAGAACCAGCACCACGAATTTCTAAATCACGCATAGCAATTTTAAACCCTGAACCAAATTCAGCAAATTCGCGTATTGCCGACAGCCTTTTGCTTGCAATTTCCGATAAAACTTTTCCTGTTTGATAAGTTAAATATGCATAAGCCACACGATTTGAACGTCCAACACGACCACGAATTTGGTGTAATTGCGCAAGCCCAAGCCTATCGGCATTCTCAATAATTAAAGTGTTCGCATTAGAAATATCAATCCCTGTTTCAATGATAGTCGTCGACACCAGCACGTCTATTTCGCCGTCATTCATTCGCGACATAATATTCGAAAGTTCTTTTTGTGTCATTCGTCCATGCGCTACTGCAATATTTGCCTCTGGAAGTTCGCGTGCAATTTTTCCAGCGACAATATCTATACTATCAATAAAATTATACAGGTAAAAACATTGCCCATTTCTAAGCATCTCACGTCTTATAGCGTCGATTATCACCCCAAAATCATATTCAAGCACATAAGTTTCCACTGGTTGCCTATTATGCGGAGCTTCTTCTAGAACCGACATATCGCGAATTCCAGACAGCGCCATATTAAGCGTCCTCGGAATAGGCGTTGCACTAAGTGTTAAAACATCTATATTTTCGCCAATTTGTTTAAGCTTTTCTTTATGGGCAACCCCAAATCTTTGTTCCTCGTCTATAATAAGTAGCCCTAGGTCATTAAATTTTATTTCTTTCGAGAAAAGTTTGTGAGTTCCTATAATTAAATCTATTTTCCCCTGCTTTAGTCGCTCTAAAATTGCAAATTCTTCTTTTTTCGTTTTAAATCTAGAAATAAACTCAATCTTTACAGGATATCCGTTAAAACGCTGACTTGCTGTCAGATAATGTTGCCTTGCAAGAACTGTCGTCGGCACTAAAATCGCCGATTGCTTGCCACTCATTATGCATTTCATAACAGCCCTTAACGCAACTTCCGTCTTACCAAAACCAACGTCACCACAAAGCAGTCTGTCCATCGGAACAGTGCTTTCCATGTCTTTTTTGATTTCAGCTACCGAACGCAACTGGTCGTCAGTTTCTTCATAAGGGAACGATTTTTCAAAATCTTCTTGCCAAACATCGTCTTTTTCAAACGGAAAACCCTCTAGTTTCAGTCTTTTTGCATACAATTCAATAAGATATTTCGCAAGTTCTTTCGCCGAAGACTTCGCTTTATATTTGGTTTTCTGCCACTCGGCACCACCAAGCTTTGTAAGTCGAACTGGCTTATCTTCGCCACCAGAACCGATATATTTCGAGATTAAATTAAGATTTCCAGCCGAAACATATAGCGTATCTGTCCCTGCGAATGCCATTTTCACATAATCACGCTCAAAACCGTCGACTAATATTTTCTCCATACCGACAAATTTTCCAATACCATGCTCCTCGTGAACGACAATATCGCCCACCACAAGGTCTGTGTATGACTTAACATGCTCTCTGTTGGTTTTTCGAACCTTTTTCACTTCTTTTTTCGCAAAAATCTGCCCTTCGGTAATTACAGCAAGCTTAATTTCAGGGTATTCAAAACCAGCCGACAGGCTACCGTCGATAATATTGATGTCATATTTCGGAGTTTGGGTGATTTTTACTGGAAGTGGTTGCAAAATACCAGCCAGCGCCTTCGCTTTTACATCGCCTTTGCACAAAATAATTACTTTATACCCCATTTGGTGGTAATACTCGATGTCATTTTTTGCAAGCTCAGTATTTGCCGAGTATGCCGGAAGTTGTTTTGTTGTGATATTAATTATACTTTTCGGCAAAACATTATGGTTTTTTTGTAAAAAAGTGTCTAACACTACGATATTTTTCATTTTTTTGCTTAAATGAATGAAATCCACTAAAAATTCTTTGTTTTCAGGCAGTAAAATACCACGCTCACAAAGCGAAACAAAGTCCTCATAAAAGCGTTTGTAGTAAATATCGGCCTGCTCATTCACACGATTTAAGTCATCAAAAAATACAAAAGCATCATCATGCAAATAGTCTAAAATCGTATAAATCCTATCATAAACCATCGGAGTATAACGGTCAATAGTTGGAAAAGTGCTTAAATTCTTCAGTTTTTCAATATCAGAGTTTACATTAAATTTTTGCTCCTCTGTAAGCTTTCCAGATAGTTTTTGCTCTAATTTTTCAATTAAACCAGAAACTCCATCGTCAGAAAAATGAGGTAAAACTTCTGAAACGGGCAGAATTTTAAAACTTTCTACGCTAGTCGTTCTTCTTTGTGTTTGCACATCGAAATACGAAATCGTGTCTACCTCATCGTCAAAAAATTCAATTCTAATAGGATGGGCATAGGACACAGGGAAGATATCCAAAATACCTCCCCTAAGCGAAAACTGGCTTTCGCCCTCTATTTGCATGCATCTTGTGTATCCTAAGGACACCAATTTTTCAAGCAGTGCATTTATTTTATATTCTTCACCCGATTTTATCTCAAAAGCCGAATTTTCTAGCACTTTCGGTGGAATAGTCGCCTGCATTATGCTATCAATCGTCGCGATAATCACGCCTTTATGTGATTTTATCTTCGAAAGTGATGAAATTCTCTTTCTCTCTTGTTCTCTAGACGACGACAATATGTTGTGAAACACAAATTCTTTCATCGACAAAACAAGTGGTTTTTTTAATGTAAATTCCTCTACATCTTTCGCCATTCTCTGCGAAACACTGTCGTTTGCAGTGATAATGAGGCATTGTTTATTGGTTTCAAGGTTTATGTTCGATACAATATTTGCTTTATGCACACCAGAAATACCACAAACAAGCACAGGACTTTCGTTTTTCTGCAAAGATTTTATAATATCATTATACTCTTTTAATTCACTTATTATATTTGCTAAATTTTCCATACTTTACCCTTTTCTTTAATCGCTCTTAAGTATATCATATTTTTTATCGTTTTTAAATAGTATATCATATATTTTTAGAAAAAGTATAAAAAAATTGTAGATTTTTTCCCTTTTTATGATTTTTATTGAATTTTCTTAAATTATGTGATATAATCATCTTATCACATTCTAAGGAGAATTTAATGAGCACATTAAATAATGATGTTTTAGGCGAAATGCCCATCCCTAAAGCAGTAATGAAAATAGGCCTGCCTGCTATCGCTGGTATGCTGATTATGGCAATTTATAACCTTGTTGACACTTATTTCATCGGTCTTTTAGACGATAAACTCGCACTAAACGCAATTGCTGTTGCATTCCCTATTATGACATTAATGTCTGCAATTGGACAAATTCTAGGCGCTGGTTCTGCCGCTGCTATCGGACGTGCCTTCGGCGCTGCTAAAGATGAATATGCAAATAAACTTGCGTCTACATCGATATTTATTTCATTTATTTCCGGCTTTTTGTTTATGTTTTTAGGTCTAATTTTTATTGAACCTATTTTCACCCTTTTCGGTACTACCGAAGCTGTTATGGAACACGCGAAAGAATATGGTGTTTGGATGTATGTCGGCTCTGTTTTTTCTATTCCAAACCAAACTTTTAATAATATTGCAAGGGCAGAAACAAAAGCCATGCTTTCTATGACGGCACTTTCTATCGGTGCAATTTCAAATATCATTTTAGACCCAATTTTTATGTTTGATTTAAACGGATTTGGTTTAAATATGGGACTTGAAGGCGCATCTCTTGCTACTACTATCGCACAAGGGCTTAGTTTTGCTTTCATAAGTTTCTTCTATTTCACAGGAAAAATGAAGTCTAAACTTAAGTTTAAATACTTCACATTTAAAGAAAATGTAATGGGCGAAGTTCTTCGTTCTGGCGCACCAATCGGTGTTACGCAGATTTTAAGCACAATTGCTGTTTCTATTACAAATAATGCTGCCGTAGCCTTCGCACCAAGCGTTGATGTGGGTGCTACCATTCAATCGGCTTATGGTTTAGTTTTAAAAATCACTATGATGCTACAATTCAGCATTTTAGGATATTTGCAAGGCTACCAACCAATCGCCTCTTATTGTTATGGTGCAAAAAATCGCAAGCGCTTTAACGATGCGTTCAAATTTACTCTTTCAACGCTGACAATCTTTACAATTTCAATGACTGTTTTAATTCACTTTATCGCTCCTAATTTAATCGGTGCATTCACAACAGATGCAGAAACTATCGCTGTCGGCGCTAGATTTATTCGTTATAACAATATATTCTTCATATTAATCGGACTAACTTATTTTTCAATGCTGACATTCCAAGCGACAGGCAACGGAAAACAAGGCGCAATAATCGCCGTATCTCGTCAAGGAATTTTATACATCCCTGCAATCTTTGTATTCTGTATGACAATAGGAATTGACGGCATTTATTATGCACAGCCATTTGCCGATTTATTAACATCAGTTGTATCAATAATTTTACTTCTAAAATTTAAAAAACACTTAGACAAACACTTTGTGAGTTAATTTTATTCCCTGTTTACACACAGGGAATTTTTGCAATTATTATACATTTAGTATAATAAATTTTTCGTTGTAAAATAGCATTTTTTAATTCTGCATAAATACTCACAACAATATCTTTCTGCTATTGTAAAATTTTGGCAATATTGTGAATAAGGCTTTAAAAGTCGTGAAACAATTAGCATTTTTTGCTCTTAGGCATTGACTTTTTCGACAAAATTCGATACAATATATAGGGTACGAAAAATCTTAAATTGTTATTCTTTTTATATAAATTTAGCGAAAGGAGCTGATATATTGAATTCTTATGAACAAAAATCTAAAATGTTTACAACTATCACAGTTGTGCTTGTAACACTTGTCATTGCATTTCTTGCAAACTGGTTCCAATACTCTGCTGGTCAAGCAGTTTTAAACTCTACTATGAGAGAAATGGAAGAAATCGTAGCACAATTAGAGCTTTCTCTTGAGAAAACTATCGATGAACGTGAAACTGATTTGAGTTTAATTGCACAATCTATGTCAGCACAAAATATCACAAAAGATAACGCCTTAGAATATTTCGAAAGCCAATCACACGCACAAAAATTCCCTAACTTATTTTATATCGACCTTGATGGATCTGGTATTTCAAATAACGGAAGTGAACTTGAGTTTAACAATTGTAACTCCTATTTAGGTGCTTTTAGCAATGATTTTGTTGTTTCAAAATGTGTTTCTTCAACTGCACCATCGGAATATGTCTTCAAACTGGCAGTTCCTATAGCAAAAAATGGCGAAACTGTTGCTGTTTTACTAAGCGAAGAGAGCTTTGAGCATTTTTACCAAGATGTTATGACTACGACCAATGGATATGGGGTCACTTTCATTGTTAACTATGATTTAGAAGTAATTTTCACATCTGACCATTCTTATTTAGACGGAAATAACGTGTCTACACAAGATTTAAAATACCTTGGATACGATAATATTAATGTAGCGCTAGAAAATGCCCAAGCTGGAAATAGTGGTGGGTTTTCATACACACACGAAGGAATACCAAAACTCTTAGTTTATGCTCCTATCGATAAAACCGAATGGTCTTTAGCTGTAAGTATTGAGCAACGCGTAATTAATGACGAACTTTCTGTTGCAGTAGAGCAACTTCAATATATTTGTCAAGCAATTTACTGGTTTTTAATCATATTAATTGTTTATATTTGGTTCTCTCAATCACGTTCTGTAAAAAAATTAGAAAAAACTGCCTTTTACGACCAACTGACAGAATTACCTAATATGGTTAAACTAAAAAAAGACATTCAATCTACTCTTATTAAAAATCCAACCAAAAACTATACCGTTTTAAAATTCGACATCGTAAATTTTAAAATTATAAATGAACTATTCGGCTTTGAAGTCGGCAATAAAATATTAAAAGTTGCAAAACTTGTCGGCGACAGTGCAAACGAACCTTCGCTTATTGTTGCAAGAGTAGGAGTTGATGAATACATCGCTTTTGCAGAAACTAAATTTTTAGCCGATGTAGAAAAAAGAACATCTATTTATGAGCAGTTTTATCAGAAGACTGTTCCTGAAATCGGTAATTATAATATTTTATTCAGATACGGACGATATAATATTGAAAATTCTGAAACCGATGTTTCGGATATCATAAACAAAGTCACTTTAGCACATAGTATGTCGAAAACTGGGAAAACTTCCGAAGTTTATGATTATGACGAAGATTACAAAAATAAACTTATTTCAGATGTAAGTATTTCTAATAAAATGAATTTTGCTCTTAAAAACAACGAGTATAAAGTATTCTTGCAACCAAAATTCAGTGTGGATAATGAAAAAATTATCGGTGCCGAAGCACTAGTTCGCTGGTTTGAGTCTGATGGAAATATTGTTTATCCTAATGAGTTTATCCCTCTATTTGAGAAAAATGGATTCATAATCGAGCTTGATAAACATATTCTAGAACAAACTTGTATACTAATGCAAGACTGGATGGATAGAGGAATTTCCTATCTTCCAATTTCAATAAATTGTTCTAGACTTACTATACATGCTCCAGATTTCCTTTCTGAACTAGTCCGAATTGTCGACAAATACAATATCCCTCATCATCTTATCGAAATAGAATTAACTGAATCTACTGCGATAGAAAGCGAACACCTTATACGAGCATTATTTAAGCAAATGCATGATTTAGGGTTCAAAATCTCGATTGATGATTTCGGTTCAGGATATTCTTCTTTAAGTCTTTTGAAAAATCTTAAAGTAGATATTTTAAAAATGGATAGGAGTTTCTTTAGTAATACTGATAACTCTCACGAACGTAGTGATATGCTTATCGATGGTATTGTGAAATTATCTCATAACTTAAATCTTTATGTTGTCGCTGAAGGTATTGAAACTACTGAACAAATCGAATTCCTTAAATCGATAAATTGTGATGCTATTCAAGGTTATTACTATGCAAAACCAATGTCAATTTCAGATTTTGAAGAAAAATATGCAGATATAATGCCTAAAACTTTATAAATTTAATGGCTGTTGCAATAGCGACAGCCATTTTTGTGCGCAAAAAAGGAACGAGTAAATCGTTCCTTTAATTAATTTTTCAGTGGTGTTAACTTGTAAGATACATCAAATTGGTTATTTTTATATCTTTCGATAATACGACCCATAACAAGTTCTCCGATTTCATTTGAGCCAATCGTTGGCAATAAAATCGAATATTGCGTAGAATTATATCGTGAAATAGTATCTCCACAACGAAGTCCACTTCTTAAAGTTTCAAGAAGTCGCTCCATTGCCTCATCAACAATGTTAATATCTTCGTCAATTTTTGGCCTAATGCTTACAACTGCAAGGTATATGCCAAGACTTTTTCGCGATAAATTGCTCATATAAATTTTAAATATATCTTTAAACAAAGAATAATCACAGATAAAAGCACCCGTTTCGTCGCTACTCTTGCTCAAACTCTCGCAGATAAATTCTAAATTGCTTTTTGATTTTTTATCATTTTTAGAAAGCTGTCTGTAAAACATTACGATTTTTTCTTTATATTCTTCGCTCAAAACACTTCTATCAAATGCAGAAATATATCTAAATTGAGTGATAGCTTCCGACGTTTTTCCTGCTTTAAGCAGTGCTATCATAAGTTCTACATTTATAAAGATTTCATCTGGAAAAATCGATGTTACTTTCTTACATACCTTGATAATTTCATTATTATTGTTCGATAGCGTAAGTAAACCTATATATTTTTTCACATTTTCCAAGAATAATTTATGATAATCATTTCTTTTTTGCAAAATGTCATTAATAGCATCAGTATTTTCTAAAAAGTACCCATTATAAACGTCTATCATCGATTTCATAGCCGAGTGATATTCTGGTGTTAAATGAGTTAATTCTTTGATAATGTTACAAGCATTTTCAAAAATCTCACAGTCTAAATCTACATTTTCTGTCGATTGCCAATTATATGCCATACGAGATGTTTTAATACTGTCCTCTAGCCCATATTCGGAAAGTTCTTTTCTAATTCTACTCACAAGTGTTTTTAATGTATTTGCATTCATTTCATCTGCAAAATCACTATTATTTATAGAAAAACAAATATCATCAACCGAAGTAGGGTTGTCTTTATTCGCTATTAATAATTCTAAAAAAATCTTTTTCTTCCTAGCGATTGCCAATTTTTCAGCATACTGCTTGTCATTAGAAACTATATTGAAATCGCCAAACGTTGTTATTATAGTTTTTTCCATTCTTCCCCTCCTTGCTTTTATTATAATAAATATTTCAAACAATATCAATACCAAATCACAATTATTTTAAAAAGTTACAATAAATCATATTTTGTTAACATTTACTGTCGTTTGTAGCTTAAAATATGCTTGCAATTAGGATTTTTTTGTCCACAGACAATTTAGTCTTTGACAAATAATGATATAATTTTTAAATAAAATATATAATACTCCCATTTTGACTTATTTACATTATATCACAAAATCGTTACATTTTAGTTACATTTAAAATTTTTGTAAAAAAAATATATAGCCGACGCAATTATCGGCTATACATTTTATAGTAAGGTAGGGATAGAAGAATGCTTAGTCATCGTTGTCATCGTCGTCGTCTGAATCGTCATTATCATCATCGTTGTCGTCGTCATCATCGTCATTATCATCATCGTTGTCATCATCTAAATCGTCAATATCATCGATATCATCGTTGTCGTCGTCTAAATCATCATTATCATCGATATCGTCG
>CAYJLC010000007.1:0-68988 GCA_964370735.1 uncultured Oscillospiraceae bacterium | reverse complement strand
CTGTATACTTTGGAAATTTATCAAAAAAGTGTTTCGCATTTGCGAATGCAACCAGCCTACTCGGTTGGATTGAGCAAGTTTTTAGAAAACTTGACAAACATTTTGTGCAATATTACTTTAGTTGCGACAGCCCTTTTTGGTATATTTATTTTAACTTGAGTATTTTTTTGTATTTGTAAATTTAATAGCGACAAATGTGCTGATTACAAGAGTAACAAATGCACAGCTAAAGCTAATATATACATTATTTGTGATACCACCTACTAAAAATCCTACAAATGCAGCGACTGCAACTGTAAGTGCATACGGTATTTGCGTAGAAACGTGGGCGATATGGTCACAACCAGAGCCTGCTGAAGATAAAATAGTTGTATCAGAAATAGGTGAGCAGTGGTCGCCTAAAACTGAACCTGAGAAGATAGCACCTAGGATTATTGGTAAGAATTCTAAAGCATTAAGTTCTGCTAAAATTGTAGTTAAAATTGGAATTAATATTCCGAAAGTTCCCCACGCAGTACCAGTTGAGAATGCTAAAAATCCTGCTACAATAAAGATAATCGCTGGCAATAATGCAAGAGAAACATTGTTTGTACGAACTAATTCACCGATATAACCACCGGCATTTAAGTAATCTGCACTACAAATTCCACCAATAGACCAAGCTAGAATTAAGATTGAAATTGCTGGAATCATTGATTTAACACCAACGCCAAATGCGTGCATAAAATCATTGAATGATACTAATTTTCTAGGAACATACATGATAAATGCAACAAGTAAGCTTAAAAATGCACCATAAATTAAAGAAGCATTTACAGCAGAGTTACCAAAAGCGTCTGCAAGCGTAACGCCACCGTCAAAAAATCCGCCAGTATAAAGCATTGATGCTACTGTGAATACGATTAAAGATGCGATTGGAATGATTAAATCGAATACTTTTCCTTTGTTTGAAGGCGTAAATTCACGAGTTACATCGGCACTTTCGTTTACAGAAGTTTCGATTAAAGCAGGGTCACCCATTTTTCCGATATCTCTTTTTGAAATACTGAAAAAGATTACTGATATAATCGTTAGAAGTGCATAGAAGTTAAACGGGATTGACGACATAAACATCGAAAGTCCACCTTCGACACCAGATTCCTCGATAACATTGATAACTGACGCCGCCCAGCTAGAGATTGGAGCGATAATACAAATAGGTGCAGCTGTCGCATCTATAAGGTATGCAAGTTTTGCACGCGAAATACCGTTTTTATCCGTTACAGGACGCATAACAGTACCAACCGTTAAACAGTTGAAGTAGTCATCAATAAAGATTAAAAGTCCTAAACCTGCTGTTGCAAGAGAAGCACCTTGCTTTGTTTTGATTTTGCGAGAAGCCCATTTTCCATACGCCTCTGAACCACCTGCAAGAGTTACGACTGCAACTAATGAACCAAGAAGTGCCAAGAATAAAATCATACTTGAATTATCGGCCATTTTGCCTGTCATAATTTCAAAAGTAGTTTCTAAAGTGCTTATTAAATTAAAATTGCTATAAATAAATGCGCCAGTTAAAACACCGATTAACAGTGAAGAAATAACTTCTTTTGTTATTAATGCTAGAACAATTGCGATTACTGGTGGTAAAATACTTAATATTAAACCTAAAATTTCGTTATCCATTTAAAATTCCTCCTTTGGTAACTCAGTAAATCATAACAAAAATGTAGCTTTATGTCAACACATTTTATTGACAAAAATGGTTAATTGTTATATGATAATATATATAATTATGTAAAGGACTGATTTAATGGATTTAATTTCTTATGGAAAAAAGCTAAAATCTGCATCAAAAACCCTTAAAACTCTAAACACTAATGACAAAAATTATGCATTAGAGTGCATAAAAGTGGCACTAAATAACAATAGAGAAAATATTATTAATGCCAATAAAATCGACATTGAAAATGCTAGAAAAAAAGGCATGAAAGAGAGTTTAATAGACCGTTTATCGCTAGATTTTAAAAGACTTGATGCAATTATCGACAGTATCGATGTAGTAATCAAGCTTCGTGACCCTGTTTCGGTTTGTG
Organism: uncultured Oscillospiraceae bacterium; assembly: GCA_964370735.1. Classification (GTDB taxonomy): domain Bacteria; phylum Bacillota; class Clostridia; order Oscillospirales; family Butyricicoccaceae; genus CAYJLC01. The sequence goes on along the minus strand of CAYJLC010000007.1, from coordinate 66,913 downwards.
TTTCAGGAAGAACTATGGAAAATGGTATGCAAATTCTAGAAAAAACAGTTCCCCTAGGAGTTTTATCTATAATATATGAATCGCGTCCGAATGTAACAGTTGATGCAACTGTTCTAGCGCTGAAATCTGGGAATGCTATTTTGCTTCGTGGCAGTAGTTCGGCTATAAATTCAAATATTGCATTGGTTTCGGCTATTAAAGAAGGACTAAGCGAGTCAGAAGTTCCGGAAACATCTGTTATGCTCGTTGATGATTTAGATCGTGAAATTGTCGGTCAAATCCTTACTTTAAATGAATATATCGACCTTGTAATTCCTCGTGGTGGAGCAGATTTAATCAATCGCGTGGTAAAAAATGCGACAGTTCCGACTATTGAAACTGGTGTTGGAAACTGCCATTTATTCATAGACGAGAATGCAGATTTAGAAATGGCATTAGATATTTTGGAAAATGGAAAAGTTCAGCGTCCGTCGGTTTGTAATTCTTTAGAAACGCTACTTGTACATAAAAATATAGCAAATGAGTTTTTGAAAAAAGCCTTTGATAGAATTGGTGGAAAAGTCGAATTTTTTGGATGTGACGAAACTTCAAAGTATATCAAATGTGAAAAAGCTACCGAAACTCACTATGAAACTGAGTTTTTAGACTATATTATCGCCGTTAAAGTTGTGGAAAACATAGATGAGGCGATTGAGCATATAGATAAATTCACTTCTGGACATTCAGAGTGTATTGTGACAAATGATTTGAAAAATGCCGATAAATTTACATTAAATATAGATTCTGCGTGTGTTTATGTCAATGTTTCTACTAGATTTACCGACGGTGGTGAGTTTGGTTTTGGAGCTGAAATGGGGATTAGTACCCAAAAAATGCATGTTAGAGGTCCTGTTGGTTTAGAGCATTTAGTTTCAACTAAATATATTATTACAGGAAATGGACAGGTTAGAGGGTAGAAATGTTAGATAATTATAGAAAAATAGTAATAAAAGTCGGAAGTAATACTCTTTCGGATGAAAATGGGCGTATAAACGAAGAATTTATCAAAAATTTGTGTGAAAATGTTGCAAAATTAACTAAAAAAGGAAAAGAAGTTGTAATAGTGTCTTCTGGGGCGAAAATTTCTGGTGTGTCTACCATAAATAAATGGAGCAGAAAAGAAGATATGAATTATAAGCAGGCACTTTGTGCGATAGGCCAAGTGCGTTTGCTTGCATCTTATGACAAGTATTTTGCTCCGTATGAAACAAATATTGCACAAATTTTGCTAACTCGTGACGATTTTTCTGATAATAGTCGTGTTTTGAATATCAGAAATACATTGTTTACGCTTCTTGACGAAGGTGTTGTGCCGATTATCAATGAAAATGATACAGTTTGTGTCGAAGAACTGAAAATCGGAGATAATGACACTCTAGCAGCACTAACTGCGAAAATTTGGAATGCTGATGTAATGGTAATTCTAAGCGATATAGACGGTCTTTATGACAAAAATCCGAAGGAATTTTCTGATGCAAAGCTACTAGAAGTGGTTAAAAATATTGACGACCACGATATTCAAATCGGTGCGACAAATGAATTTGGAACAGGTGGTATCAAGACAAAACTTGACGCTGCGAAAATTTGTTTGAGCTATGATATCCCGATGATTTTGACAAATGGTTCGAAAACTGATATTATTTCAAAAATCAGTTCGGGCGAAGAAAAATATACGATTTTTTTACCAAACTAAGGAGAAAATAATGGAAAACAGACGTGAAATTGCACTTGCAAAGCATAAAGAATGGAAAGGTAAAGTAGATTTCGTGCCAGTTGCACCTTGTGCTACGGCAGAAGATATGGCGATTGCGTACACTCCTGGTGTTGCAGAACCTTGTTTAGAAATTCAAAAAGATGAAAATCTTAGCTATGAATACACTGGTCGTGGGAACACTATTGCCGTAATTTCTGATGGAACAGCCGTTTTAGGCTTAGGCGATATCGGAGCTACTGCATCTATGCCAGTAATGGAAGGAAAAGCGCTACTTTTTAAGGCTTTAGGCAATGTAAATGCAATTCCTTTATGTATAAATTCGAAAGATGTTTCAGAAATTGTTCGTACGATTAAACTTTTAGAAGGCAGCTTTGGTGGCATTAATTTAGAAGATATTTCTGCTCCTCGTTGTTTCGAAATCGAAAAAGCACTAAAAGAACAGTGTAATATTCCGATTTTCCACGATGACCAACACGGAACGGCGATTGTTGTTTTAGCAGCACTTACAAATGCATTAAAACTTGCCGAAAAAAATATCGCTGATATTAAAATTGTAGTAAATGGTGATGGCTCGGCTGGTACTGCGATTACAAATTTAATTATGCGTGCTGGCGCTAAAAATGTTGTTGTTTGTAATATCGATGGTGCTTTAAATAAAGATAGAACCGATTTAGATAGTGCAAGATATGAGCTTGCTTTAAACACAAATCCTAACAACGAAAGTGGTAAACTTATTGATGTTTTAAAAGGTGCTGACGTGTTTATCGGTGTTTCTGCTCCTTCGATTGTTTCTGGTGAGATGATTAAAAGCATGAAAGAAAAATCAATCGTGCTAGCTATGGCAAACCCTGTTCCTGAAATTTACCCAGACGAGGCGTTAGCTGCTGGCGCATATATCGTAGGAACTGGTCGCTCAGATTTTCCTAACCAAATTAACAATGTTTTAGCTTTCCCTGGACTTTTCAGAGGAGTTTTAGACGCGAAAGCAACAGACATTACAGAAGAAATGAAACTTGCAGCCGCTTTTTCTCTTGCAGATATGGTTGGTGATAAATTATCTCGCGAGTTTATTTTGCCGAGTGGTTTTGATAAAAATGTTTCAGATATCGTAGCAAAAGCTGTTGGACAAAAGGCAGTAGAGCAAGGTATTTGCAGAAAATAATGATTATAGAAAAAGGCTGTCGCAAATGGTGAAAATCATTTGTGACAGCCTTTTTTAATTTAGTCAATTTGATAGAAATATGGTCCACATTGTTGTTCGTGTGTGTGGATATAGGTCCATTTTTGCTTTGCATCAAAAATAAAGAATTCGTGATTGAAGTCTAAAAAAGTTTCGTTTAATAAGTCATCAAGTAGAAATAAATGCGCATTTTTAATCTTATAATATTTATTACTATCTTGGTAAAAAAGATAAACCTCATCTTTTGTTGCATCAGAAAATGCCTTGTTTGCTTGCTTATCTGATAAAGCAGAAAAAACTTTATAGCTGAAAATATGCCAACGATATTGCGAAAAATAGATTTTTTCTTTTTGTTCAGTAGTAAGATTTTTTGTGAAAGTATTTTCCCAAAGCTCTTTTATTTCGTTTGAATTTTCAAAAAGTTCGAATTCAAGGCCTCTTTTTTTAAATGAGTTTAGAAGTTCTAGAAAATTAAATTGCTGAATATGCCATTCGTATCTATAAACTTCACGTCTGATATTATCAAGCAGATTAAAACGAAGTTCTTGTTCGCTTTCTTCTAAATGAGAGATGTTTTTATATTCATCGGATATTGCATCTAAAATTTTTGACTTCATAAGAGTACCTCCAAATGTTAGTCTAGTTCGGTTAAAAATGCACGAAGTCTAGACATTGCCTCTTTTAAATGTTCGAGAGAATAGGCATAAGATATTCGGATATAACCTTCTCCACATTCGCCAAAGGCGTTGCCTGGAACTAAGGCTAGTTTTTTTGATGTGAATAATTTTTCGCAGAATTGTTCTGATGTAAGTCCTGTGCTTTTGATTGATGGGAACATATAAAATGCACCTTTTGGCTCAAAACACGACAGCCCCATCGAGCGTAATTCGTTTAAAAGATAAGTACGACGCAAATCGTATTCATCACGCATAGTGACAATTGCATCTTTGCACGATTTCATAGCTTCAATGCCTGCAAATTGGCTTGCTGTTGGTGCAGACATAATTCCGAATTGGTGCAATTTGCAGATTGGCTCTAAAAGCTCTTTAGGAGCTAACGCATAGCCTAATCGCCAACCAGTCATTGCAAATGATTTAGAAAATCCAGAAACTACGATTGTGCGCTCACGCATTCCGTCTATTTCGGCAAAACAAGTATGTTTTGAGGCATAATTTAAGTCGGCATAAATCTCGTCAGAAATTACAATAATATTTTTGTCACGCAACACTTCGGCGATAGCTTCAAGGTCAGCGCGCTCCATAATTCCACCAGTTGGGTTAGATGGATATGGCAAAATTAATAGTTTTGTTTTGTCGGTGATAGCTTTTTTTAAATCTTCAGGCATTAGACGAAATTCATCTTCTTCTTTTGTTTCGATTATAACAGGTGTCGCACCAGCAGAAATTGCAAGTGGAGTGTAGCACACGAAACATGGCTCAGGGATGATAACTTCATCACCAGGGTTTATAAAAGCACGAAGTGCATTGTCTAGCGCCTCCGAACCACCAACGGTTACTAAAACCTCGCTATCTACATCATAGTCTAAAGAATAATCTTCTTTGAATTTTTTAGCGATTTCTTTTCTAAGCTCTAAAAGTCCAAAATTTGATGTATAGAAAGTATAACCACCATTAATAGATTTTATTGCAGCCTGTCTTGCTTGCCATGGAGTATCGAAATCAGGTTCGCCAACGCCTAGAGTTATAGCTCCTTCTGTGGTTGATACAATATCGAAATACTTTCTAATACCAGAAGGTTTGATAGATTTTACTCTATCTGATGTTAGTATTGAAAAATCCATTATTAATATGCACCTCTTTTATCTATAATAGCATTTTGTGTTCTAAAACCACGTTCTTTATATGATTTTAAAACAAAATGAGTACCAGTCGATAAAACGCAATCCATAGTAGATAGCTTTTCATTAACAAAAAATGCGATTTCTTGGATGCTTTTACCTTTGATAGTGACAGCTAAATCATAACCACCAGACATAAGATATACAGAATCTACTTCAGGCATATTAGCGATAGACGTAGAAAGTTCTTCAAATCCAATTTTATTATTTAGCGAAAATTTCACTTCAACAATTGCAGTAACATTATCAATTTCTGCTTTTTCCCAGTTAATAATAGGCGCATATCCTGCGATAATGCCTTTTTCTTCAAGTTTTTTAATTTCTAAATTTACATCCTCGACAGATATATTTAATGTTTTGGCGATATCGCAAATAGGCATTCTGGCATTTTTGTTAAGTAAGTTTATTAATTGTTTCATGAGTATTTCCTCCATTTATTTTTTGTTTAAGTTCTCTAAATTCTATTGTTATAAAAGTAATTGCAAGTGTAAAAGCAGCTAAATCGGCAAGAGGACCTGCGTATAATACGCCATCTATGCCCATAAACATTGGCAAAATGATAACTAAAGGCACTAAAAACACGATTTGCTTGGTTAAGGCTACTAAAGCACCACGAGAGGCTTTTCCTATTGCTGTGAAAAAATTTCCGGTAATTGGTTGGAAACCATTTAAGAACATAAGTCCCATAAATACTCTAAAGTAATTTTCAGCAAACTCAAAATACTGCTCGGTTCCTGTACCGAATACAGATGTTAACTGTCTTGGGAATAGTTGGAAAATAGCGAAAGCAGTGATTGAAATTATTGTCGCTACTATAACGCTTCGTTTATAGATATCCATAACTTTATCATAGCGTCTAGCGCCATAATTATATCCGATAATCGGTTGACAACCTTGACCTATACCTACGGTAATTGCAAGATAAATAGAATTGATTTTTGAAATAATTCCCACACAAGCCTGTGGAATATCGGCACCATAAATAGAAAGTTCGCCATAATATTTCAGAGTGTTGTTCATAGTGATTTGAGCCACTGTGATAGCGAATTGGTTTATACAAGGAGCCATGCCAAGTTTTGCGGTATTGATTAAAACTTCGCGGTCTAGTTTGAATAAATCGCGAGTTAGTTTGAACGATTTAAAGCGAAAAAGGTAATGTAAAACCATGATAAAAGACACGAATTGTCCTATAATTGTGGCTATTGCAGCGCCTGTTATTCCTAAATTTAGTCCAAAAATAAAAATTGGGTTTAAAAAGCAGTTTAGTATTGCTCCTGTTGCGACACACGCTGTGGAAGATTTGGGCGAGCCGTCTGCTCGAATGGTGTGTGCAGTTCCAATTGTGAAAATATTAAACGGAAAACCTACACATAATATTAGCACATACGTCTTTGCATATTCGAAATTTTCAGCAGTTGCACCGAATAAAAGTAGCAGTTGGTCGGCGAAAAGAAGAGTGATAATCACCATTGAAATACTGATTATTGCAAGCATTGCGAGCGAGTTTCCGATGTATTTTTTTGCTCGGCTTATGTCACCTTTTCCAAGGGATATAGAAAAGTTTGCAGCAGAACCAACACCGAAAAGGTATGCAAGCGCTGTGCAAATTGTTACAAAGGGAAAGGCAACTGTTGTGGCGGCATTTCCGAGTGTTCCCATATATTGCCCTATGAAAATTTGGTCGACGATGTTATACACCGAGTTTACAAGTCCGCTTAGGATTGCAGGGATTGAGTATTTGATGATAAGTCTTGTTATTCCATATTGTTCTATTTGTTTGCCGAGATTTCCGTTTCCTGCCAATTTTATACACCTTCTCTAAAAATAATTCTATATAACATAATACCATATTTTTTAAAATTTTGCAAATAAAAACTGTGCAAACGTTTATCTAATAAATGAGCATTTTGTCATCTAGTATTTATAACCATATTGACTAATTATAAAAATTAGTATATAATGATAATATACTATACTAATTTTCGGAGAGAGTTTATGAAAGACATACAAAAAGAGCTTTTATTATGGTCTAAGCAATTTGAAGTTTATCACTTACCTAGGTGGGACGAACTTCCTGAAATGGACTTATATATGGATCAAGTTATTGAGTATATTTCTCATTATGTAGAAATTTTTGCAGACGATAGCGAGCATAAAATGATAACACCTGCAATGATTAATAACTATGTAAAGCTGGGGTTGATACCATCACCAGTTAAAAAAAGATATTCAAAAATCCACATTTCAACATTGCTTGTAATTACCATTATAAAACAAGTGACTGTTATTTCACTAATAAGGAATGCGATAGATATTCAAATGGGATTTGATGGGGGACGTGGTGCTTATAATTGTTTTTGCGAAGAATTGGAACTATCAATCAAGCAAATTTACGATATTATAAGCAATAATTGTATCAGTATTAACGAAAAAACTACACCAAAAAATCTAGCCGTAAAGTCTATTTCGATGGCTTTAACAGGAAAAATCATTGCCACAAAAGTAACTGGACTTACGGAGAATGGCAGAATAGGAGAAAAAGATGAAAAAGATAGCGATAATTGCTGATTCTACTTGCGATATTCCAGTAGAGCTTGCAAAAGAAAAGGGTATTTATGTTCTGCCTTTAAAAGTGAATTATAAAGATAAGCAGTTTAGTGACGGTGTTGATATCACTCCAGAGGAAGTATATTCGAATTTATCTAAAGAAATACCAACAACATCACTACCAACAGGCGAAGAAATTGCTGATTTATTCGATAAAATAAAAGCAGACGGTTATGACGATGTATTATGTGTACATTTATCGAGTGGGCTTTCAGGCACGTTTAATTTCGTAAGCATTATGGCAAGCGAGCGTGATGATTTAAACATAAAGCTTATTGATACGAAAAATATAGCAATGGGTGCTGGTTTTGTGGCTTTGCTTGCGGCTGATTATGTCGCAAACCAAGACAAAACACTAGAAGAAGCATATCATTTTGTATCAGAGAAAAAAGAAAATTCAAAGGTATTTTTCGCAGTAAATACATTAGAATATTTAATTAAAGGTGGAAGAATAGGAAAAGTATCGGGCACAATTGGTTCAAAACTTAACCTAAAACCTATTATATCATGTAATGAAAACGGAATTTATCATACTGTGTCAAAAACTTTTGGAAGAGCACAATCGATTAATAAATTAATTGATGTTACCGATAAATTCTTGAAAAATGCAACAGAATTTAATATATGTGTAAGCCATAGTGGTGTTTTTGATGAAGCATCTAATCTTTTAGAATTAGTGAAATCAAAATTTCCGACAGCAGCAAAAATATATCTCACAAATATAAGCCCTGTTTTAGGAGTGCACACAGGACCAGGTCTTTTAGGCATAGGTGTTCAAGTTATTAAATAGAAAACATAAAAAACCCTGTTTCAAACAGGGTTTTTTAATTGCATCAAACTACATATTTGGATTTATTCTTGTATTTTCTTGATTTCATCACGAAGTTTTGCTGCCAGTTCAAATTCAAGCATTTTTGCAGCATCTTTCATTTGTCTTGTTAAATCGTTTATTAATTTATCACGCTCTGATTTGTTCAGGCGTTTTTTTGCGTCTTTTTTCGGAAGTTTATTGTCCATAGATATTTCAATAATATCACGAACATCTTTTTTAACAGTCTGTGGAATAATTCCATGTTTTTCATTATATGCCTTTTGTTTTGCACGACGTCTATCCGTTTCTTTAATCGCTCTTTCCATAGATGGCGTGATTTTATCGGCATAAAGAATAACTTTACCATTAGCATTACGCGCAGCACGACCAATTGTTTGTATGAGTGAAGTTTCTGAACGCAAAAATCCTTCTTTATCAGCATCTAAAATACAAACCATCGTAACCTCAGGGATGTCAAGCCCTTCTCTTAAAAGGTTTATTCCGATTAAAACATCATAAACTCCAAGACGCAAATCGCGAATAATTTCCATTCTTTCGATAGTTTTTATGTCATGATGCATATAACAAACTTTAATTCCGGCTTCTTTTAGGTAATTTGTAAGGTCTTCTGCCATTTTTTTTGTTAAAGTAGTGATTAATGTACGCTCGCCTTTTTCTACTTTATCATTGATTTCATCGATTAAATCATCGATTTGATTTTCCGTTGGACGTATAAAAATATCAGGGTCTACAAGCCCTGTCGGACGAATAACTTGTTCGACAATTTGCAAAGAATGCTCTTTTTCATAATTTCCAGGAGTCGCCGAAACATAGATTACATTTTGCATTTTTTCTTCAAATTCATTGAAATTTAAAGGACGATTATCGAGCGCTGAGGGAAGTCTGAAACCATTTTCAACCAAACTTTCCTTCCTTGCTCTATCGCCAAAATACATACCACGAACTTGTGGTAACATAACATGCGACTCATCGATAAACATTAAAAATCCATCAGGGAAATAATCAATTAAAGTATGTGGTGTCGAGCCTTTTTCACGACCAGAAAGCACTCTTGAGTAATTTTCAATACCACTACAAAATCCGATTTCATCTAGCATTTCCATATCGTATTTTGTACGTTGGCTAATTCTTTGAGCTTCGACTAGTTTCTGTTCACGCGTGAAATAATCTATTCGTTCAGTTAGTTCATCGCCTATTTCATTAATTGCACTGTCAATTTTGTCCTTTGTTGTTACATAATGCGATGCAGGGAAGATAACAGCGTGAGAAATCACTCGCAAAACTTCGCCTGTAAGAGGATTTATTTCAGAAATTCTAGCGACCTCATCAAATTCAAGCTCCACTCGATATGCAAAATCATCTGTGAAAGATGGGTGAATTTCAATATTATCACCACGCACGCGAAAGCGATTTCGTTCAAATGCAATGTCGTTTCGCTCATATTGAATGTCAGTCAGCCTACGAATTAGCGTTTCTCGTGAGTATTCCATGCCAACGCGTAGTGAAACCATCAAATTTTTATAATCATCAGGATCACCTAGCGAATAAATGCACGAAACAGAGGCAACCACAATTACATCTTCTCTCTCAAAAAGTGATGCTGTCGCAGAGTGACGCAAACGCTCGATTTCGTCGTTGATTTTCGAGTCTTTTTCGATATATGTATCAGTTGATGCAATATATGCCTCTGGTTGATAATAATCATAATATGAAACGAAATATTCGACAGCATTATCAGGGAAAAATTCGCGAAACTCCGAGCAAAGTTGTGCAGCAAGTGTTTTATTGTGTGCTAAAATGAGCGTGGGTTTTTGTACGCGTTCGATGACATTTGCCATCGTAAAAGTTTTACCTGAACCAGTAACTCCCAAAAGAGTTTGTTCTCGTTTTCCTTCATTTAGCCCAGCTACAAGGCTATCAATAGCCGAAGGCTGGTCGCCAGATGGCTTGTATTCAGATTTAATTTGAAATTTAGGCATAAAAATCTCCTATATAAGTATGGTGCTGTCAAATATATTGAAATTTACAAATTAACAGCACCGTTAGTAATATCATATTTAGATTTTATCACAAAAAGCTTGAAATATCAACAGTTACATAGTCAAAGTACCTGTTTCATCTTCGATTAGAATTAAAATATTTTCAATTCCACCATTTATTGCATCTACATACACTAAATAATGCTTTCCGTCATAGGATTCACACTTAAATTCATAAGTTAAAACTTCGCTGTCAAAAGAAGTAGGAACGATAGCCATACCTTCACTTAAAATTCGAAGGTCGCTTGAAACAAGTTGTCTTGCCTCATAAATTGAAAGTTTTGGAGTTTCCATTTCGCGTTCTTTATGATTCATTATATATCCACTCGCCTCGACACCTTTAAGCGTGCCATCGTCTAAATAAATCGACATTTTGATTAAATCGGAGTAAACAACAGTTTCACCTTGAGTGAATGCATAATTTATCGTTAAAATACCATTTGCCTCTGTATAATAAGTCGCTTTATAGTCGGTGAAAGCAGAATTTTTCAAAATTTCGTCGGCTTTTTTAATAGCATCTTCGGTATTTATTTCAGCATTTCCAACTTCTTCGCGATAAATTAGCGTATTTAAAATATACCCACCAGTTATCGTCATATCGACACCGATTTGCTTATTATCCTTTTCGACCATAAATTTATAGCAAGGAATTTGCCCTGCCATTTTGCCTTGCGATGTTACATTAGAAGTATCAACTCCTAGAAAATCGGCAACGCGTTTTTTCGCATCTTCTTCAGAAATTTCTTCTTTTCCTTCTAAATATGCAGGCTCTCTTTGAGAAATATGTGCAGAAAACGGACCGTCATACACTAAAGTTGCAAAATTTTGTGTCTTATGGTCAGGGTTTACGTCTGTTGTTTCTTCGCTAGAAGCAAATGAACCAGACACATTTTGAACTTCTTTTCCGTCAAAAGTTTTAATATTCATATATAAATCTTCGATTTCACCATTATTATACATCGCCTGAACTTCGGCGACATCACTAGACAGCATTTTCGAATTTTCGGCAAACATAGCAATATTTTGCCTGTCCTCGTCGGTTAATTCTTGCCCTGAAACTATTTTTTTGATAAGTGATTGAGAATAATCGGAAATTTTAGACATAAATTCTTGCGTTTTGCTTAAATCTGTTTCAGAAATTCTTAAATCAGATAAATTTGCCTTTGCTTTTTCAGCCTCTAGAGCAATTTCTGTGAGCATAGTGACTGTGTATTCATCGCTCGTCGCAAATTTTGCTTTTTCGGTAGCTGTGCTAAGCTTTGAAACGCTGGTTGTAAACTCTGCGAATGCCTTGTCGGTGGAGTGTCTATCGGCTGAAAGCATGACACTAGAATTTGCATAAAAATAAATTGCAAGCGCAATAGAAACGACAGAAATTGCAGATAAAATAGGTATAGCTATATTTTTTTTCATATTTTTCCTCCTAAATTTTATATACATATTTTGTTCGAAAAAATAGATATTATGCTTTACTTTTTAAAAAATAAGAGATATAATGTATTTATAAAAAAAATATAAGGAGAATATTATGAAGTACAGAAAATTTGGAAACACAGGCGTAGAAATTTCAGCTTTAGGTTTTGGATGTATGAGATTTCCTGAAATAGATGTCGATGGAAAGAAAAAAATTGTTCAAGAAAAAGTAAATGAAATGCTGAAATATGCCTATGACAATGGCGTAAACTATTTCGATACAGCACCGTATTATTGCAATTCAAATTCCGAAGAAGCAGTGGGTATCGCACTTAAAGATTTTCGTGACAAAGTATATGTTTCGACAAAATGTCCAGTAGGTGAAGTGAAAGAAACGGCTGATTTTGAGAAATTTTTAAATAGAAGCCTTTCAAAACTCGATATGGATTATGTTGATTTTTATCACTTTTGGGGTATAAACAAAGACGCTTTTGACAATACTATCGTAAAACTTGGTTTAATTGATGAGGCATTAAGATTAAAAGCAGAAGGAAAAATCCGTCATATTTCGTTCTCATTCCATGATGAATCAAAAAATATTAAACACATAATTGACGAGGGCAAAGTGCATGAAAGTATGCTGGTTCAGTACAATTTAATCGACCGTTCGAATGAAGAAATGATTGCTTATGCAAAATCAAAAGGATTAGGCGTTGTCGCTATGGGTCCTGTTGGTGGAGGCAGACTTTCAGCACCGTCTGAACTTTATACAAAGCTTACAGGCAAGAAAAATATCGCAACTTATGAGCTTGCGTTTAAATTTGTTTTAAGTAACGAAAATATCGATTGTGCATTAAGTGGCATGGAAAATCTTGATATGGTTAAGCAAAATATCGAATTAGCTTCATTATCTGAGCATTTAACGGAAGATGAGCGTGAAGATATTAAAACAGCTATGGAAAATCTTAAAAAATTCTCAGAACTATATTGCACAGGATGTAAGTATTGTCAGCCATGTCCTATGGATATTAATATTCCTAGGATTTTTGCAGCGTATACAAATTATAATGTATATGATTTAAAAGAAGCTGGCAAGAAAAATTACAACGATTATATTACAAATGCTGAAAAACCAGGTGCAAATTATGAAAAATGCGTTGATTGTGGTTTTTGTGAGGATAATTGCCCTCAAAAGTTAGAAGTTAGAAAATTATTAAAAATGGTTGACGAAAAACTAAGAGCATAATAAAAAAGACATCTACGCTTGTAGGTGTCTTAAAACTTAAAGAAATTAAAATTGACTATTCTGATAAACTTTGAACTCAAAAACAAAGGATATCGTTATAAATATACGCAAAATCATATAAATTACATTACGAAAGGGTAAAAAATGACTAAAAATATCGTAGTTAAGGGTGCAAAAGAGCATAACCTTAAAAATATTGATATCGAAATACCAAGAGATAAACTCGTGGTAATAACAGGGATTTCTGGGTCAGGAAAATCATCGCTTGCATTCGATACGATTTATGCAGAAGGACAACGACGTTATGTCGAATCGCTTTCTTCTTATGCAAGGCAATTTTTAGGGCAGATGGAAAAACCGAATGTCGAGTATATCGAGGGGCTTTCGCCTGCAATTTCTATCGACCAAAAAACTACATCTAAAAATCCGCGTTCAACGGTTGGAACTGTCACAGAAATTTACGATTATTTAAGGCTTTTATGGGCTAGAATTGGTGTTCCACATTGTCCGAAGTGTGGCAAAGTTATCGAAAAACAAACTATCGACCAAATAGTAGATAAAGTTTTAAAATTCGAAGAAAAAACAAGAATTCAAATACTTGCACCTGTAATTAAGGGCAAAAAAGGCGAACATACAAAGGTTTTATCTTCGGCGCTTAAAGAAGGTTATGTGAGAGCGAGAGTTGACGGTGAAATAATGGAAATTTCGCCTGATATCAAGCTAACTAAGACGAAAAAACATAATATTGACATAGTAATCGACAGAATTATTATAAAAGAAGACGTGAAATCACGTTTGACAGACTCGCTTGAAACTGCGCTACACCTTTCAGATGGGGTTTGCATTGTGAATATAATTGACGGTGAAGATATTCTGTTTTCGCAAAATTATGCGTGTGAAGATTGTTCTATTTCGATGGAGGAATTATCGCCTAGAATGTTCTCGTTTAACAACCCTTATGGTGCGTGTTCGACGTGTACAGGGCTTGGAACTTTACTAAAAATTGACCCAGAAAAAGTTATGCCAAACCGTAATTTATCACTAAAAGAGGGTGGTATTTCTGCTTCAGGGTGGACAATTCCAGACAAAGGCTCAATTGCAAATATGTATTACACAGCGCTTGGAAAACATTTCGGTTTCACGCTTGATACAAAGATAAAAGATATGTCAACGGAAGCTGTCGACGCGCTTTTATACGGAACAGGAGATATGTCGCTCGATTTAGAATATGCAAAAAATGCCTCATATTTCAAAACAAATCGTAGTTTCGAAGGTGTAATCAACAATTTGGAAAGAAGATACAAAGAAACCACAAGTGAGTATATGCGTTCTGAGATGGAAAATTCGATGAGTGCAAACTCGTGTCCAGATTGCGATGGGCATAGATTAAAGCCTGAAATTTTGGCTGTAACTGTGGGTGATATGAATATTTCAGATTTTTGTCATCTGGCTGTCGATGATGCGCTTGAATTTATCGATAAATTAGAGCTTTTTGGCAATGATTTTATGATTGCCGAGAGAATTTTGAAGGAAATCAAAGAAAGATTAGGCTTTTTAACGTCTGTTGGACTAGAATATCTTACTTTATCAAGAAGTTCTGGCACGCTTTCTGGTGGTGAAAGCCAAAGAATTCGACTGGCGACACAAATCGGCTCGTATCTTATGGGCGTGCTTTATATTTTGGACGAACCGTCTATCGGACTTCATCAAAGGGATAATGACAAGCTTTTGGCGACACTAAAAAAACTTCGCGATTTAGGGAACACTTTAATTGTCGTTGAGCATGACGAGGATACGATGTTTGCAGCCGACCATATTATTGATATCGGCCCTGGAGCTGGAATTCATGGTGGGGAAGTGATTTTTTCCGGGGAAATAGACGATTTACTAAAAAGTGAAAATTCGCTTACTGGTAAATATTTGAGTGGTAAAATCAAGATAGATATTCCGAAAAAGCGCAGAAAAGGGAGTGGAAAATTCCTTCAAGTAATTGGTGCTGAAGCAAATAATCTTAAAAATGTGAATGTAAAAATTCCTTTTGGGGTGATGACTTGTGTGACTGGGGTTTCAGGTTCAGGGAAATCATCGCTTGTTAACGAAATCATCTACAAAAAACTCGCACACGACCTTAATGGAGCCAAATTAAAGGCAGCGAAGCACAAAGAAATAAAAGGAATTGATGAACTCGACAAGGTTATTAATATCGACCAGTCACCGATTGGGCGTACTCCGAGGTCAAATCCAGCGACTTATACTGGTGTTTTTACAGATATTCGTGAACTTTTTGCGAGTACAAACGATGCTAAAATGCGTGGTTATACAAACGGCAGATTTTCATTTAATGTAAAAGGTGGACGTTGCGAAGCGTGTTCGGGTGATGGTTTGCTTAAAATCGAAATGCATTTTTTACCTGATATTTATGTTCCTTGCGAAATTTGTAAAGGCAAGAGATATAATCGCGAAACGCTAGAAGTTCGCTATAAAGGTAAAAATATTTACGAAGTTTTGGATATGACTATCGAAGAAGCGTTGGAATTTTTCCAAAACATACCGAAAATTCATAGAAAACTAGATACTTTGAATGAAGTTGGACTTTCGTATATTAAGCTAGGTCAAGCGTCGACAACTCTTTCTGGTGGTGAGGCGCAACGTGTAAAACTCGCGACTGAACTTTCGAAACGCTCGACAGGGAAGACGATTTATATTCTCGATGAGCCAACGACTGGACTTCACATCGCAGATGTTCATAAACTTACGGATGTTTTATCGAAGCTTACGGACGCTGGGAATACGATTTTAGTAATTGAGCATAATTTAGATGTAATAAAAACTGCCGACCACATCATAGATATCGGTCCTGAGGGTGGTAAAAAAGGTGGGGAGATTATTTTCTCAGGTACACCAGAAAAAATTATTAAATCAGAAATCTCGTATACAGGCAAATATTTGAAAAAATTACTATAAAGATTATAAAACACTCCTAAATATGGTTTATTTACCATAAAAAAGAGTGTTTTTTTGATTTGTAAATTAAAGTTAATATTGATTTATAACCAGTTTAGATATAGAATTTCAAAGACTTTTTTATTATTCATCATTTTTTTCATAGCTTAAATCAACGATAATTAACTTAAGTATTCGTGCGACTGCGAGTAAAATTAGAAAAATATTCAAGACGTTTAATGGAATAAACATATATTTTGGGAATAAAATCATTGAGATATATGCAAAAAAACATGAGTTTCGTTCGAAATTTGAAAAATCATATTGAATTTGCATAGGATTTTTCTCATAAAATAAAGAATTTTTAAGCGAAACGGTAGAAAAGTTAAAAATCAATACGATAAGTGTGACAAAATAAGTAACCACAAAATGAGGCATATAGAAATAAAAGCCTACTAAGATAAGGCATTCGACTAATTTATCTGAAATAAGGTCGAAATAAGCACCAAATTTTGAAGTTTTATTCGTTAATCGTGCAACTGTTCCGTCTAAAATATCAAAAAAAGCAGAAAGACATAGGAAAAAAATTGTTAAATAAACTTTTCCGACACAAAGTGAAAAAAATGCGATTAAGCCACAAAGTAGCCCTAATAGAGTGACGAAATTCGGATGTAAGCTGGTTAGTTTAGTGGTTTTTGCGAAATTTTCGATTAAATTCTTGAAATATTCTCGTGCTGAGGTATCGAACATAAAAAACCTCCTCGGCTTTAATACATCTTTTTATAGAAGTATTAAATATAACGTTTTTAATATTATACCAAAAAATTCCAATTTAATAAAGAGTTTTTTCTTTTATTTATAAAATATAACATAAGTTGTGAGTTGATACAAAATTATTAAAGAAATATTATCATAAAATGGATAAATTTAACAATGAAATACGCACGAGAATATTAAGAATTATCATTTAGAAAAAGAAAAAGAAAAAGAAAAAGCCGTTTTTTAAAAAAACGACTTTTGTTATTATTTTGACGATATTAAATCGGTCATATCGTAAATTTTTGGAACATTTTGAGTAGCTAAGAATATAGCAGCGTTAACAGCACCATTTGCAAAAACTTCACGAGATAAAGCAGAGTGTTTTAGCTCAATAATTTCATCGTGACCTGCAAAAATTACAGAGTGTTCGCCAACGATTGTTCCACCACGAATAGCAGAAATACCGATTTCTTTACTATCACGTTTTTGCATTTTTGTAGTTCTGTCATAGACATAATGCGCGTCATAAGGCAGGTTATCTTTAACAGAATCTGCAAGCATTAGCGCAGTTCCAGACGGTGAGTCTAGTTTTTGATTATGGTGTTTTTCAATGATTTCAACATCATAATTATACCCTAAAACATGCGCACATTTTTTTAGCATATCCATGATTAAATTGATACCAATTGACATATTTCCTGATTTAAAAATAGGAATTTCTTTCGAAGCTTCCGAAATTTTTTCATTTTGCTCATTATCAAACCCTGTTGTGCATAAAACAAGAGGAGTTTTGTTTTTTAGAGCATATTCTAAAATCATGTCTAGCGCCGAGGTATTTGAAAAATCGATTATTACATCGCATTTGCCATTGTACTCAAAAGGACTTGCATAGATAGGGAAATCAGCTGTTTTTTCGCAAAATTTATCAATTCCGAAAACAATTTTTGCATCTTCTCTGTTTTTGCAAAGCTCTGTGATAGCTTTGCCCATACGTCCATTTGCACCTGAAAGAGCAATTTTTGTCATTTTACACGTCCTAACTTACATTAAATTAGCATTTTTTAAAGCATTTACTAATTTTTCTTTATTGCTTTCGCCCATTTCATATAGAGGTAGACGAAGATTGCCGACATCGTATCCCATTTCGCCTAGAGCAGTTTTAACAGGGATTGGATTTACTTCTGAGAATAAATTATTGATTAAATTCATATTTTCGCTTTGGATTGCAGTAGCTTTTTTGTAGTCTCCAGAAATACATGTTTCTGTGATAGTTTTCATAGTTTTTGGAGCAACATTTGCTAAAACGCTTATAACTCCTTTGCCACCTATCGACATAAGTGCCACGACTTGGTCGTCGTTTCCAGACCAAATATGTAAATCATCACCACAAAGAGCAATGGTATTTGCAATTAATGAAAAATCGCCACTTGCTTCTTTTGTACCGTTGATTTTAGGGTTTTTTGATAACTCTAAGTAAGTTTCAGCCGTAATTGACACACCAGTTCTTGACGGAACATTGTATAAAATTGATGGGATTTCAACAGAGTTTGCGATTGCATTAAAATGAGCTACAAGGCCTCTTTGAGAAGATTTATTGTAATATGGCGTTACTAAAAGAAGTGCATCGCAACCAACTTCTTCGGCGTATTTTGAAAGTTCAATAGCATAAGCTGTGTCATTTGAACCAGTTCCAGCCACGACAGGAACACGTTTTGCAACAACCTCTGCTGTAAAACGCATAACTTCTTTGTGTTCGTCGTCTGTAAGCGTACATGTTTCACCAGTAGTTCCACAAACGATGATAGCATCTGTGCCATTTTTTATTTGAAATTCAATTAAATTACGTAATTCTTCGTAGTTTACATTGTCATTTTGGTCGAATGGAGTGATAATTGCAACTCCTGAACCAGTATAGATAGGGGTTTTCATATTTTTCCTCCTTGAAATTTTGTTGGTAATCCTCCATCGAAACCATAGGTTTCGACGGAGGATTTTTTGCGTGAAATTATTTTACAGTAATATAACCTAAATCACAAAGTTGTTCAGCCATTAAAACAGCTCCACCAGCAGCGCCTCTTAATGTGTTGTGAGAAAGCGAAATGAATTTGAAGTCATATAAATGGTCTTCTCTTAAACGTCCAACAGAAACGCCCATTCCGTTATATAAATCACGGTCAAGTTTAGTTTGTGGGCGATTTTCTTCTTCGAAATATGTAATAAATTTACCAGGAGCCGAAGGCAAATGTGCAAATTTATTGTCAAACTCAGCCCATTTAGCTAGAATTTGCTCTTTTGTTGGTTTATTTTCAAAATTCACGAAAACAGCAGCCATGTGACCGTCTTTTGCAGGAACTCTGATACATTGAGCAGTGATAACTGGAGTAGTAGCGTGCTCGATACCATTTTCAGTAACAGTTCCCCAAACTTTCATAGGCTCTTTTTCAGATTTTTCTTCTTCGCCACCGATATAAGGAATTACATTGTCAATCATTTCAGGCCATGTTTCAAAAGTTTTACCAGCACCAGAAATAGCTTGATAAGTACAAACTGCAACTTCTTTTGGTTTAAACTCGTCTAAAAGAGAAAGTGCAGGAACATAGCTTTGGATAGAACAGTTTGATTTTACGGCTACAAAACCACGAGTTGTGCCTAGTTCTTTTCTTTGTAAATCGATAACTTTCGCATGGTCACCATTGATTTCAGGGATAATCATAGGAACTAAAGAGTTCATTCTGTTTGCACTATTGTTTGAAACAACAGGGCATTCAAGTTTTGCATACATTTCTTCTAAAGCTAAAATAGCTTTTTTATCCATGTCAACAGCACAGAATATGAAATCTACCATATCGGCGATTTCGCGAGCATCTTCAGTTGCATCTAGAACAATCATATCAGCAACATTTTTAGGGATAGTATATTCGCCAGTGAACGCCCATTTTGCAGCATCTTTATACGCTTTTCCCTTTGAACGAGAAGACGCAGCAACGCACACAACATCAAACCAAGGGTGTTCTTCAAGTAGTAAAGCAAATCTTTGACCTACCATACCTGTCGCACCGATGATACCAACTTTGAATTTTTTCATAATTTCCTCCCACACATTTCCATTTTATGCAGAAGATATGCACAAAATGTAATGAATTTAAAAATTTTTTTTAAAAATATAAAAAACCGGTTGAAATACCGGTGTGAAATATACTATAATATAATATGAAGTGTTCATAAGTAAATAGCACAACACCGAAAACTGGTGACAGCCGTTTAGATATTGTCTAAACGTCCAGAGTATAAATTTGCGATTTATATTCTTCGGCGAATTCTCCTTTTTCAAAAGCTTTTCGGATGCCTCCTAACTTATGATACTTATAAAATTCGCGCCTCTATTTTATATATTTAATTAAATACATTTTAAGATAAATAGAGAAAAATGTCAAGAGAAAAAGAAAGGAAATTTTAAAAATATGAAAAAAATAGCGAAAACACTTGCGATTTTAATGGCATGCGTGTTTGCAATTAACACATCAAATCTAAATTTACCTGTATTAGCAAGTGAAGGCAATGACACCGAAATTGTGATAGAAAAAAAATCGTCGATAAGTTCAGACGGTGCAATAAGTTTATTTACTGGAAATTATGACGAGGCAAATCCAATTTTGAAAATCGGGTTTTTCTTTGGTTCGAATACGGTTCCAACAACGAATTTATTAAATTACGACGAAGACGGAGGAGTAGGATACGATTTTGGATATTTTGACGATAGAGATATTTTTAACCCAGTTTTCACAGAAATAACAAGACCTATTACTACAATGAAAGATGCAAATATTTATCTTGGAACAGACGGTTTGTATTATGACTACAAAATTTCGAGCTATTCTAGCATTATTGGTGCATATCATTTAGAACTATCAGAAACATTTTCAAGCCAAAATGATGCAGAATATCGTGCATCTACAATAAATGATGCGTTTGTAGCATACATCGATGGTGTTTATAAAGTTCGCGTGGGTTCATATATTTCAGAATCAGATGCTAAAGAAAATAGTCAAGCTTTAAGTCAAGCGCTAGGTGGAGCGAGTGTGAATGTTGCATATCCAACAGATGATACTTTCACAGTAACAGAAACTTTTACAGACAAAATTTTATTCGAATATTCAAATGATAATAAATTTGCAATTATGCCAGATGGGAACATCACATGGAACAAAGGATATCGATATTATGGTGCATTTGAGTATGCTAGGCTTACAGGTGGCGATTTAACCGTTGTAAACGTGCTTCCTATGCAGGAATACATAAAAGGCGTTCTTCCGTATGAAATGAGCTCAAATTGGCATATAGAGGCTTTAAAAGCCCAAGCGTTAACGGCAAGGTCGTATGCGTTTAACAATATGAATAAGCATTCAAGATATGGTTTTGACCTTTGTAACACAACAGATTGCCAAGTTTATAGAGGTACTTCGCAAGCGAGTGCGAATTCTGATATGGCAGTTGATGACACTTATGGTGAATTTATTAGCTATGATGGCAAAATTGCGACAGGGTTTTTCTATTCATCAAATGGTGGTGCGACAGAAAACTCTGAAAACGTATGGAATGAGGCTATTCCGTATCTAGTAGGGAAAATTGACCCTTATGAACGTTCGGAAGAGGTTAACAATGGTGTTTGGGAATATACAATGACCGAGGCGCAAGTCGAAAGCAAGCTTTTGTCTAAAGGGTACTCGATAAATGGTGTGTCGGACATGTATATTGCAGGACTTACCGATATGGGCAATGTAAATCACCTTGTAATAGTCGACGATAGTGGCAAAAAACACAACTTTTATAAAGATTCTTGCAGAACAATTTTGGGTGTTAATAGCATAAGATATCGTATAAACGAGGTTATGCCAGATGTCACTCCGAATAGTTATGAGCAAAATGAGATTTTTGTAAACGGGCAGTCGTTTACATCGAACGAGGAATTTTACGTTGCAACTGCAAGTGGAACAGGTGCTACAAACGGAATTTCTAGCTCGTATGTAATAACTGCGTCTGGTACGAGTGCGCTTAGTAGTGGAACAGAGGGAGAAACTACGGAAAGTGTGCCTATAAACACTCCAGACGGAACATTTGTTATAAGTGGTAGAGGTTGGGGTCACCAAATTGGAATGAGTCAATACGGCGCATTACACATGGCAGAGGCTGGCTTTACTTACGAAGACATAGTAACATTTTATTACGATGGAACACAGGTTACATCACATTAAGGAGAAAAATGAGAAAGAGCGATTTTAATTTTGATTTACCAGAAAGACTAATAGCACAAACTCCACTTTTAAAAAGAGATGAGTCAAAGCTTTTAGTAATGGATAAAAATACTGGTGAAGTTTCACATAAAAAATTCAGAGATTTACTAGGATATTTGCGTGCAGGCGATGTTTTGGTGCTTAATAATTCACGCGTAATCCCTGCAAGACTAATTGGTGAGAAAAAAGACACTGGTGGTGCAATAGAGCTTGTTTTATTACGCGATTTAGGTTCAAATACATGGGAGTGCCTTACAAAACCAGGCAAAAAAGCAAAGGTCGGTGCGAAATTTGTGTTTGGCGATGTGCTAGAGGCAGAAGTAGTCGAGGTGGTTGACGGTGGAAATAGGCACATAAAATTTACTTATGACGGTGTGTTTTTAGAAATTTTGGATAAATTAGGCTCAATGCCACTTCCGCATTATATCAAAGAAAAACTAGACGACAAAGAGCGTTACCAAACAGTTTATTCAAAAGAAAATGGTTCGGCAGCAGCACCAACAGCAGGGCTACATTTCACTGAGGAACTTTTAAAAGAAGTGGAAGATATGGGTGTGAAAATTGCCTATGTGACACTTCATGTTGGGTTAGGAACATTCAGACCAGTTAAAGCAGATAATATTTTAGAACACGAAATGCACAGCGAATTTTTTGTTCTTGACAAAGAGTGTGCAGATGTGGTAAATTATGCTAAAGCAAATGGGGGACGGGTTTTCTCTGTCGGCACAACATCGACAAGGACTTTAGAGTCAGTTGCAAACGAGGATGGAATGCTTGAGCCTAAGAGTGGATTTACAAATATTTTCATCTATCCATCATACAAATTCAAATTAGTGGATTGCCAACTTACGAATTTCCATCTGCCTGAAAGCACGTTAATTATGCTGATTTCGGCATTTTCTAGCAGAGAAAAAATACTAAATGCATATAATATCGCAATTGAAAACGAATATAGATTTTTCAGTTTTGGCGACAGTATGTTAATATATAGCGAGGAATAATATGTTTAATTTAATTAAAAAACAAGACAAAGCAAGACGTGGTGAGTTTGAAACTCCTCATGGTAAAATTCAAACACCAGTATTTATGAATGTAGGTACACAAGGTGTTATTAAAGGAGCAGTTTCTGCGCTAGATTTAAAAGATATCAAATGCCAAGTGGAACTTTCAAACACATATCATTTGCACCTAAGACCGGGAGATAAACTGGTTCATAAAATGGGTGGACTTCATAAATTTATGAATTGGGACGGACCTATTTTAACAGATAGTGGTGGTTTCCAAGTATTTTCACTTTCTGGACTTCGCAAAATCAAAGAAGAGGGAGTATATTTCTCTTCTCATATAGATGGACGTAAAATTTTCATGGGTCCTGAAGAAAGTATGCAAATTCAATCGAATTTAGCGTCAGATATCGCTATGGCATTTGATGAATGTATCGAAAATCCAGCGACTTTTGACTATACTAAAAAGTCTATCGAAAGAACCACAAGATGGCTTGTTCGTTGTAAAGATGAAATGAACAGACTAAACGAACTTCCTGAAACTATCAACAAAAAACAAATGCTTTTCGGCATAAATCAAGGTGCGACTTTTGAAGAACTTCGTATTGAACACATGAAAGAAATCGCAAAACTTGACCTTCCTGGGTATGCAATCGGTGGTCTTGCTGTTGGTGAATCACACGAAGATATGTACAGAGTTATTGACGTAGTTGAGCCATATATGCCAGCCGATAAACCGAGATATCTTATGGGAGTTGGTACTCCGTCGAATATTATCGAGGCGGTAGCTAGGGGAGTTGACTTCTTTGACTGTGTAATGCCTGCAAGAAATGCACGTCATGGTGTGCTATTTACTTGGAAAGGCAAGCTTAATATGAAAAATTTGGTGCACGCAGAGAGCGAAATGCCTATCGACCCAGATTGCGAATGTCCAACTTGTAAGAACTTTTCTCGTTCTTATATCAGACACCTTTTCAAGGCAGAAGAAATGCTTGCTATGCGACTTTGTGTTATGCATAATTTGTATTTTTACAATGACTTGATGGAAAAAATTAGAGAAAACATTGATAATGATACTTTCGATACGTTTAGAGCTAGATTTAGCGGGAAATTAGACGAAAGATACGAATAAGAGGTACATAAATGGAAAAATCAAAAATTGTCCCTGTACTTGCCCTTAGGGGACTTACTGCATTTCCGAAAATGCATTTACATTTTGATGTCGGCAGAACAATTTCTATAAAAGCACTAGAACGCGCAATGCGTGATAATCAGATAATATTTTTAGTGACACAAAAGAATTTTTCTTTTGAAAAACCATCTTTTGAAGACTTGCATAAAGTTGGAACTATTTGTGTGGTAAAACAGATATTAAAGCTACAATCTGGCGATGTTAGAGTACTTGTAGAGGGGTTATCGCGTGGTGTTATTTCGATAGGAATGAAAGAAAAACCATATCTTTTAGCAGAAGTTATGGGTGCGCCTGATTTTGAAACACCGTTGCCAGAAGCACAGAAAAAAGCTCTATCTAGGACGATTTTAGAGGCTTTTGACGAGTATTTAGAACTACAAACAAAAGTTTCTTCGGATATTTTAATGGCAGTTGTAGACAAAGTTGAACCGTCTGAAGTTTCTGATTTTATAGCGCAAAATATTCCGATTGACAACGATAAAAAACAAAAACTTCTCGAAGAGCGCGACCCTGTTAAGAGATGCATGATGCTTATAGAAATTCTAGAAAATGAAATTCAAATTTTGAATATTGAAACAGAGATTACAAGAAAAGTTAAGGCTAAAATTGATAAGGGTCAAAAAGATTATTATTTAAGAGAGCAACTAAAAGTAGTTTTAGCAGAGCTTGGCGAAGATGATAATGTAATAGCAGAATATGATAGATATTTAAAGGCTATTGAAAAGTTGAATATTTCTGATAAAAGCAAGGAAAAACTTGTTTCAGAAGCGAAAAAAATGCGTAGACTAGGGCCGTCATCACAAGAAGGTGGTATCACGAGAAACTATTTAGATTTCGTTTTGGGACTACCGTTTAACAAAAGCACAACAGACAAAAAAGACATTAATAAGGCTGAAAAAGTTCTAGATTTAGAGCATTATGGCTTAAAAAAGGTAAAAGAGCGTATTTTAGAAACATTAGCGCTAAGAGCTGTTTCAGGTACGGAAAAAGGCACTGTGATTTGCCTTTCTGGACCACCTGGGGTTGGTAAAACGACGATTGCAGCGTCAGTTGCAAAGGCAATGGGCAGAACTATGTCGCGTGTTTCGCTTGGTGGAGTTCGTGACGAGGCAGAAATTCGTGGACACAGAAAAACATATATCGGCGCTATGAGTGGGAAAATTATTCGTGCAATGAATGATGCAAAAACGCAAAATCCAGTGATTTTATTAGATGAAATCGACAAAATGTCGTCAGATATGCGTGGTGACCCTGCTGCTGCTATGCTTGAGGTGCTTGATTTTGAGCAAAATAACACGTTTTTTGATCATTATTTAGATATTCCGTTTGATTTGTCGAAAGTAATTTTCATAGCGACTGCAAATAATCTTGCGACAGTTCCAAAGCCACTTTTAGACAGAATGGAAATTATCGAACTTTCAAGTTATACAACTGTTGAAAAAATGAATATTGCCAAAAAGCATATTATTCCGAAAATCTTAAAAAAATATAACTTAAAACGAATTAAATTTAGCGATTTTGCAGTAAATTCAATAATTACAAACTATACTCGCGAAGCAGGTGTTAGAAGACTTGAGCAAAGGATTGAAAAAATAATTCGCAAAATTTCTGTGAAAATTCTAAAAGAAGAGCAAAAATCTTTTAATATTAACACGAATTTGGAAGAATTTTTAGGGAAACCTATCTACCTTGACGACCATTTCTCGAAAAAAAGCGAAATTGGTATCGTGAATGGGCTTGCGTATACTTCTGTTGGAGGCACGATTTTACCTGTTGAAGTTAATATTTTAGCTGGTGATGGAAAAACACAACTTACAGGGAATTTAGGCAAAGTAATGCAAGAATCTGCGATGATTGCGATAAGTTATATACGTTCTATCGCAAAAATACTTAATATTCCTGAAGATTTCCACAAGAAAAACGATATTCACATACATTTCCCAGAAGGCGCTGTTCCAAAAGATGGACCTTCGGCAGGTATCACGATGGCAACTGCTATTATCTCGGCACTGACAGAGAAAAAAGCTCGAGCATCTGTTGCTATGACTGGCGAAATTTCGCTTAGAGGCAAGGTTTTACCTATCGGTGGACTTCGCGAAAAATCAATGGCAGCGTATATAAATGGCATTAAAAAGGTTATAATTTCTGAAGAAAACGAGAAAGATTTAGCTGATTTAGACGAAGAAGTGCTTGAAAACATCGAATTTGTTACAGTTCGTGACATAAAATCAGTGTTAGAGCATACTCTGGTTGATTTCGAATTTGAAAGAGAAGAAAATCTTTCGATTAGTGAAGAAATCAGAAAAGATGTTTTAACTGTACAATAAAGTGAGGTTAATTTTGAAAATTAATATAAATAATGTCGAATTTATTCGTTCGGCTGTAAAAAAATCGGATTTTCCAACAGATGGTTTGCCACAAATCGTTTTTGCAGGGAAATCTAATGTCGGCAAGTCGTCGACAATCAACAAACTTCTTTTAAGAAGAAAACTTGCAAAAGTGGCAAACACACCAGGGAAAACTGTGCATATTAACTTCTTTTTGTTAGATGAAAGAGGGTATTTTGTTGATTTACCTGGTTATGGCTACGCAAAAGTTGCGAAAAGTGAGCGTGCTAGATGGGCAGCTTTGATAGAGCAATTTTTTGCAATAAATGAGGATATGGCACTCGGTGTTTTAATCGTAGATTATCGTCATAAGCCAACTGGTGATGATATTGTGATGGCGAAATGGTTTATGCAAACTGGTAAACCATTCATCGTTATAGCAAATAAATCCGATAAGGTTCGTGCAATGCAAAAGCAAGGTCAACTCGACTTAATTCGTGAAAAACTTGAACTGACAGATAATGTTCAAATAATTGAATTTTCTGCTGAAAAAGGTACTGGACGCGAAGAATTGTTCGAAATTATTGAAAATAAAATTCTAGGAGATGTAGAATGTTAGGTCTTAATATCGGCGACTTACTTATAAGAATTATTGCAGTAATAATCTGTCTTACAGTCCATGAGGCAGCGCATGCTTGGATGGCAAATGTGCTAGGCGATAAAACTGCGACATATAAAGGTAGAGCAACTTTCAACCCTCTTGCGCATATTGACCCTGTCGGACTTTTGATGCTTATTATTTTCGGTTTTGGGTGGGCAAAGCCTGTTCCTGTTAATATGTTAAGGCTTAAAAATCCAAGAAGAGATGGTGCATTAATTGCGCTTGCAGGACCAGTTTCAAACTTTATTTTAGCGTTTTTATTCCTTTTAATTGTAGCATTTTCGTTTGCACTTCCGATAAACAATATAATGCTAAGTTCACTTCAAAATGTGCTTTTAGACATATCATCTATTAGCATAGGTCTTGGCGTATTTAATCTTTTACCAGTTCCACCACTTGATGGTTCGCATTTAGTTGTTCCGTTTTTACCACGAAAATGGCAATATAATATCTATAAAAACATGCAATTTATCCAATTTGGGTTAATTATTCTACTTTTTCTAGATTTCTTAAATCCTGTGCTATATTTCTTTAATAGCGTAGTTTCAAACGCTCTTTTACAAGGTGCATTTATGATTTCAAGTTTCTTTTTAGGTTTATTTTAGGTGAATTATGGAGTACAAATTATCCAATTTTGAAGGTCCTTTAGACCTGCTTTTATACATGCTTTCGAAAAATAAAATCGAAATAAAAGACATTTTTGTGTCCAACATTATCGACCAGTTTTTAGAGGTAATTGAAAAAAGCGAGGATAAAAACCTTGGAGAAATGAGTGAATTTGTATATATTTCAAGCCGACTTTTATATATTAAGTCGAAAAAATTGTTGCCGATTTTAAAAGAAGAAGCAGAAATTTTAGAAGAAGAATTTATAGTCGAGGTCTTTGAGTATGCAAAAATTAAAGAAGTAATGGGCTTTTTTAGAGATGGTTTTGACATAGGCTCGAATTTTGGAGAGAGGCCACCGACTTATTTTGAAGCTGAAATTGAATATAAACACAAAATTTCAGACATAATTAAAATAGCGGAGCAAATTGTCGCAAGAAGGCTGTCGGAACTGCCACCGAGTAATGAAATTTTTGAGAAAATAGCTAAAATTCCAGAGATAAATATTTCCGATGTGATTTTAGATATCGAGAGCAAATTTTTCGAAATAGACGTGTTGAATTTTCGTCAAATAATTGAAGATAAAACAGAAAAACAATATGTAATTGTGGCATTTTTGGCTGTTTTGATGATGTGTAGAGATGAAAAGATTACAATTTACCAAGACGGTGAAGATATTAATATTAAGATGAGGTAGTTATGGAGCTTAAAATTTTAGCAATTTTATTTGCCTCAGGCGAACCTGTTGAAATAAAGCGAATTTTTGAGATTTTAGACTCGGAATTTTATGTCGAACTAGAATTTATTGCAATGAATAATATTCTAAAAGACACACCTTTTTTGGTGATTAAGATAGGCGAAAGTTTTCAACTTGTCACAAAACCTGAATTTTCTGAGCTAGTTCATAAGGCTGTTGAGGAACATAAAACTGCAAGACTTTCTAATGCAGCACTTGAAGTTTTGATAATTATTGCGTATAATGAACCTATAACTCGGGTAAAAATAGATGATATTCGAAAAATTGACAGTTCTTACACTGTTTCAAGCCTTTTAGCAAAGGGATTTATTGAAGTTTGTGGCAAGCTTGATGTTTTAGGAAAACCGAATTTATATAGGACAACGGAGAGATTTCTTCGAACATTTAATATCGAAAGTCTAGAAGATTTGCCAAATATTCATTCCGATTTAGGTGGTGAAATATGATTGTAGTTGATATTTTAATATGGATTTTAATTGCGATTTTGTGGGTTTTGCTTGCAGTTTTGCTGATTTTATTAATTGCGATATGCCTAAAAATTACTTTATTTGTAAACTACAATGAAAAGTTGAAATTAACGGCTAAAATATTGTTTTTTAAGTTCGATATATTAAAAATAATTGAAAAATCAAAAGAAAAACCTGAAAAAACAAAAAAGCAAAAGAAATCTAAAAAAGAAACTATCGAAGTTAAGGATGAGAATTTAGAAGATAAAATCTTAGAAATTGAAAAAAAATCCACCGAAAACAAAGAACGTGAAAAAGTTAATGAAAGTGACGATAATGACGAAAAAAACGAGGAAAAGTCGTCGTTTAAATTTGATTTAAGCAAAAAAGATGATTATTTGAAATCAATAGAGCTCGGTATCGATGCACTTTCAGAGTTTACAAACTCGATAACTTTTGATAAAATAGATGTAAAGGCTCGCTTAGGGACAGACGATACAGCAAAAACAGGTCAACTTTTAGGAGTGTTTTGGGTTTTTTATGGCTTTATGACAGCGTTTTTAATATCAAACTTTAAAATAAAAGATTACAAGGTCGATGTTTTGCCAAATTGGGAAGCAAAAACTATGGAAATTGATGAAATCGATGCTGAAATTATCGTTCACACACGAATTTTGCGTATAATTCGACACATAAAGTATAAAAATATAATAGAAATAAGAAAGAGGGTTTTATAAATGAGTAATGTTTCAGATTTAATGTCGCAAACGGTTGAAAAAATCAAGCAAATTGTTGATGTAAACACGATTATCGGAAATCCAATTATAACAGCAGACGGAACGACGCTTATTCCAGTGACAAAAATCACGATTGGTCTTGGTTCTGGTGGTGCAGATATCAAGGCAAAAGGCGACGTCAAAAACAATAATGACGGTTTTGGCGGAGGCAGTGCGGCTGGTGTTACTGTAAATCCGGTGGCATTTGTGTGCATTTCTAAAGGCGAGGTTAAAATTCTTCCGATAAATGTTCCTGCAAATTCAACAGCAGATAGAGTTGTTGAAATGGTGCCAGATGTTGTGAATAAAATTTCCGATATGTTTAATAAGAAAAAAGACGAAACGACACCTGAGGAGAACACAGAGCCTGAATTTTAAGCATAAATTTTGTCATCTATCCGTATAATTGGATAGATGATTTTTTATGGAGGCTTATATGAAAAAACTTGCAATTTACTTAACAATTTGTATAATATTAGGAGTTAATAACGTATTTGCGATAAATACATCGGCTAAATCGGCTGTGGTTATAGATGGTGATACACATGAAATTTTGTATTCAAAGAACGAAAATGAAGTTTTAACGATGGCATCGACCACGAAAATTATGACTGCTATTATAGCGATTGAAAATGCAGATTTAAGTAAAGAAGTAACCGTAAAAAGCGATTATACCGGCATTGAAGGGTCATCTATGTATTTGAAAGTAGGCGAAAAGTTGTCGTTTGACGAGCTTTTGCATGGACTTATGTTGATGTCAGGAAATGATGCTGCGATAGCGATAGCAAACGAAACTACTGGTGATTATGATGAGTTTATACAGCTTATGAATGAAAAAGTGACTGACTTAGGGCTTTTGAACACATCTTTTGCTAATCCAAACGGACTAGACGAGGAAAATCACTATACAACAGCCTATGAGCTTGCGAAAATTGCAGCTTATGCACTTGAAAATGATTATTTTTTGCAAATTGTATCGAGTGAATATTACAGTTCTCAGACACGAACAATGAAAAATCACAATAAATTGCTTTTTATGGACGAGAATTTCGTCGGTGTTAAGACAGGTTTTACGAAGAAATCTGGACGATGTTTGGTGTCAGCATATAATATTGATGGAAAAAAATTAATAGCTGTGACTCTTTCTGCGCCCTCGGATTGGTCTGATCACACAAATATGATGGAATATGCAAAAAATTTATATGAAAAATATAATTTCTATACAAAAGATGAAATTTATGATATAATAAAGGTTATGAGTGGGGATAAAAGTGAAACACACGTTTTGGTAGAAGAAAATGTGAATTTATATCTCACGCAAAATCAAAAGGAAAATTTAAAAATTGATGTGATTGCTGATAAAATTAATTATGCACCGATAAAAAAAGGCGAAATTTATGGAAAAATTGTCTTTAGTTTGGGTGAAAAAGAGATTTTTCAAACTAATTTGCTATATAGTGAAGATATTAGTCTTGAATATATAGAGGAAATGAACTTGTTTGAAAATTTCATTGATTTTGTTAAAAATCTATTTTATTAAGGAGAAAAAATGAACGAAAGACTGCAAAAAATTATCTCAAATGCAGGTATAACCTCGAGAAGAGAAGCGGAAAAATTAATTAATTCTGGACGTGTAACTGTAAATAATTTAGTGGCAAATTTAGGCGATAGAGCGTCGGAGGACGATATTATTCGTATTGATGGCAAGGAACTTAAAGTAAAACCGACAAAAACTTATATTATGCTTAATAAGCCGGTAGGCTATGTTACGACGCTAAAAGACGAAAAAGGCAGAAAAAATGTTGTGGATTTAGTGAAAAATGTTGGCACTCGAGTATATCCGATTGGTAGACTAGATTTGCAATCTGAGGGGCTTTTACTTTTGACAAATGATGGAAATTTTGCGAATATTGTTATGCACCCTAAACACAAAATTTCAAAAAGATATCATGTAAAAGTTGAAGGTGACACAAAAAGATTACAAGAACTTTCAAATCCTATGAAAATCGATGGGGTTGATATAACACCTGCAAAAGTTGAAGTTTTGTACAAAGAAGGTAAAAATGCCGAAGTTTATATGACAATTTATGAGGGAAGAAATCGTCAAATTCGTAAGATGTGTGAAAAATGTGGACTTAGAGTTTTAATGCTAAAACGTATTAATATCGGCAGACTTGAGCTTGGAGAATTAAGTCGCGGAAAATGGCGTCACATGTCTAAGAGCGAAATTGACTATCTATACAGAAACAAATAAAGGAATTTTTATGCTGGATATATTACATAAAATTAAGGAAAAATACGATGATTTTTCAAAAGGGCAGAAGTTAATTGCCGATTTTGTGCTAAATCATTACGAAAAAGCAGCCTATATGACTGCTCATAAGCTAGGCGAGGCATCAAATGTAAGCGAATCGACAGTCGTAAGGTTTGCAAATGAGCTAGGTTTTGATGGATATCCTAAGTTTCAAAAAGAACTTTTATCAAATGTTAGGACGAAATTAAATTCGATTGAGCGTATGCATGTAATAAATGAGCGTGTGGAGTATGATGATATTTTTGACGCAGTTTTGCATGCTGATATTGAGCAAATTCGTCAAACTTTAGAAGAAAATAACCAAGATGAGTTCAAAAAAGTTATAGATGAGCTTATTAATGCCAACAAAATTTATATACTGGGTGCAAGGTCGAGTTCGGCACTCGCAACGTTTATGTCGTTTTATTTTAACCTTATTTTTGATAATGTTAAAGTTATTTCGACAGCGTCTTCGTCGGAGATTTTTGAACAAGCTATAAGGGCTAAAAAAGGTGACGTTTTTATAGGGATATCGTTTCCAAGATACTCGGTTCGTACTATAAAAATGCTGAAATTTGCAAGAAATCTAGGTGTGAAAACAATTGCTTTAACCGATTCATACAAATCTCCTTTGTCGGAAATTTCAGATTATACGCTGATTGCTAAAAGTGATATGGCGAGTTTTGCAGATTCGCTTGTTGCACCTCTTAGCGTGATAAATGCGATAATTGCGGCGGTTGCTAGAAAAAAATCGACAGATATTGAAACAACTTTTAAAGAATTAGAAAATATGTGGCATGAAAGCCAAGTTTATAGTGAGGATTTATGAAAATAGCAGTAATTGGAGCAGGTGCAGCAGGTTTAGTAGCAGCAGGTTTTTTAGGAAAAAATGGACTAGATGTAACTGTTTTTGAAAAGCGAGAAAAAGTTGGTAGGAAACTACTAATAACTGGAAAAGGGCGTTGTAACGTCTTGAATAATTGCGAAGTTAATGAATATTTAGAAAATATTCCGAGAAATTCTAAATTTCTATATTCGGCAATAAGAACATTTACACCTCAAGATACTATGGATTTTTTTGAGGAAATTGGTGTAAAACTAAAGACTGAACGTGGAAAACGCGTGTTTCCTGAGAGCGATAAGGCGATGGAAGTTGTGGACAAGCTTTTAAATTTCTGCCGTAGAAATAAGGTCAAATTTGTTTTCGAAAATATTACAGAAATTGGCTCGAATGACGGAGAAAACGTGAGTTTTGTGGCTACAAAGTCGAAAAAATTCAATTTTGACAAAGTAATAATTGCGACAGGTGGGCTTTCATATCCGAAAACTGGTTCATCGGGAGATGGCTATAAATTTGCTCAAAATTTCGGACACGATATCGTAAAACCAGAACCGTCACTTGTGGCACTGGTTTCAGATGATGATGACGTTATCGAAATGCAAGGTTTAGCACTAAAAAATGTAAAAGTGACACTTAATGACGGTAAAAAGGACATTTTTTCTGATTTTGGTGAAATGCTATTTACACATTTTGGTGTGTCTGGTCCTGTTATTTTAAGTTCGTCGGCTCATATAACAAAAGACACAGTTCACAAACTTTTTATTAATTTAAAACCAGCTTTAGACGAAAATACGCTAGATAAACGAATTTTAAAAGATTTTGAAAAAATATAAATAGTGATTTTGCAAATAGCTTAAACGAGCTTTTGCCGAAAAAATTAATCCCTGTTGTTATAAATCGTGCTGGAATTGACCCTAGGATTAAAGTTAATTTAGTTACAAAAGAAATGCGTAAAAAATTAATAGATGTAATTACGAAGTTTCGTGTTGATATTGTTGAAAAAGGCGATATTTCTGAGGCGATTATCACTCGTGGTGGGGTAAATATCAAGGAAGTTAACCCGAAAACGATGGAATCTAAAAAAATGAACGGACTTTATTTCATAGGTGAAGTTTTAGATGTCGATGGTTACACCGGCGGATTTAACCTTCAAATTGCGTGGTCGACTGCATATTCTTGTGCAAAATATATCAGTGAGTTACAAAGTGAGGAATAAGTTATGAAAAATATTCAAATTGCTTTAGATGGACCTGCTGGAGCAGGTAAAAGTACAATTGCAAAAGCTATTGCGAAAAAATTATCTATAATATATCTTGATACAGGTGCGTTATATCGCTCGATTGCATATTTTGTAATCACGTCGAAAATGGATGTTTTAGACGCTTTGCACCATATTAAAATCGAAGTAAAATATATTGAAAATGAGCAGAAAATCTATGTGAACGGCGAAGATGTTAGTTCTAAAATTCGTACAAATGAAGTGTCTTTAGGGGCGTCAAACGTGTCTAAATATCCAGAAGTTAGAACTTTTCTTTTAGATTTGCAAAGAGATATTGCAAGCAAAACTTCGTGTGTTTTAGATGGTCGCGATATAGGGACTGTGGTTTTGCCAAATGCTGATGTGAAAATTTTTCTAACAGCAGATGTGGAAAAACGCGCTATGCGTAGATTTTTAGAGGCAAAAGATGGACTTTCTTTTGAAAAAATACTTGAAGACGTGAAAAAACGCGATGCTCAAGACGAAAATCGTGATGTAGCACCATTAAAACCAGCTGAAGATGCAATTATTTTAGACACAGGTGATTTTTCGCTTGAGCAAAGTATCGAGGCAGTTTTAGGAATAATTTTAAATAAAATAGGTGAATAAAATGGCATATAGCAAATCATTTCAAAAAGTTGCGATTTTTACAACGAATGTGATATATAGAGTGCTTTTCAAGGTTACTGTGTATGGAAAAGAGAATATTACAGAGGGTGGGGCAATAATGTGCTCAAACCATCAATCGGCAAACGATATTTTGCTGATGCTTATTGCGAGTGGACCTTCAAATCCTGTTGGAATTATTGCGAAAAAAGAACTATTCAAACTGAAAATCGGCGCGTGGTTTTTCACTCTTTTGGGTGCATTTCCTGTCGATAGGGGTAATGCAGATGTAAAAACCATAAGAACTTGTATTGAAATTGTCAAAAGTGGCAAAAAATTTGTTATTTTTCCTGAAGGAACGAGGTATAATAGGGGGCAAGCAAAGGCTGGTTTGGGTTTAATTGCGCAAAAGGCTGATTGTCCAATAATACCGATTTATATTACAGAAAATTATAAAATGTGGGGAAAAGTTTCGGTTGTGGTCGGCGAACCTATTTATAAACCACAAGAAAAAATCCCAGCTATCGAATTTTCACAGAGGATTGTCGATAGAATTTACGAGATAGGTCAAGAGTATGAAAATAGAAATAGCTAAAAATGCAGGGTTTTGTTTTGGGGTTAAAAGAGCTGTCGATTTGGCTTTTGAAAACGCAAATCAAGATAAAAAAATCTACACAGTAGGCGACATAATTCACAATAAATTTATCAACAAAAAGTTGCTTGAAAATGGTGTGATTAATGAAGAGGATTTGAGCAAAATACCAGACGGTTCTACGGTGCTTGTTAGGGCGCATGGTGCACCAGAAAACTTGTTTGTAAACCTTGAAAAAAAGGCGTGCAAAGTTATAGATGCGACATGTCCTTTTGTGTCTAAAATCCATAAAATCGTTAAAGAGCAAAGTCAAAAAGGCGACGTGATTTTTATCATTGGGAGCAAGGAACACCCAGAAGTTTTGGGAATTCGCGGTTGGTGCGACGAGAGCTATGTTTTTTCCGATGAACAAGAAATGCAAAAATTCACAAAATTCGACAGTGGTTTTAGTGCAAAATGCATAAGCGTTGTCGCGCAGACTACTATCAACGAAAAAAAATTTCAAAAAATTAAAGAAATTATCAAAAAAGAGTATACAAATGCGAAAATATTTGATACAATATGTAGAGCGACACATATTAGACAAGAAGAAGTCAGGTCGCTGGCTCTAGGAAACGATGCGGTAATAATTATTGGAGATCCGAAAAGCTCGAATACAAAACGACTTTTTGAAATATCAAAAGAAATTTTGGAGAACACTTTTTTAGTCGAATGTAAAGACGATTTGAAAGACATTCACATAGACGCAAAAAGGATAGGAATTTCAGCAGGAGCATCAACGCCAGAGTTTATTATTAAGGAGGTTACAAACACTATGGAAAGCAGAGAATTAAGCTTTGAGGAATTACTGGAAGGATCATTTAAAACTTTAAATACAGGAGACAGGGTAACTGGTATCGTTACACGCGTTGCAGCGAACGAAGTTCAAGTTGACCTAGGCGTTAAGCAATCAGGTTATATCCACGCATCTGAACTTTCAGACGATCCTACATACGATGTAGAAACAAACGTTAAAGTTGGAGATGAAATCGAAGCAATCGTTACTCGTGTAAACGATGTTGACGGTATGATTTCACTATCTAAAAAACGCATCGATATGCAAAAAGGTTTTGAAGAAGTTGAAAACGCAAAAGAAGAAGGCACAATCCTTGAAGGATTTGTTACAGAAGAAAATAAAGGCGGCGTAATCGTTTTAGTTAACGGTGTTAGAGTATTCGTGCCAGCATCTCAAACAGGTGTTTTAAAAGGCGAAGAATTATCTACAATTCTAAAAACTAAAGTTAGACTTAAAGTTTTAGAAGTTAACCGTCAAAGAAGAAGAGTTTTAGGCTCTATTCGTGCTGTATTAGCTGAAGAAAGAAAAGCTTTAGCTGATAAAGTTTGGGAAGGTATCGAGAAGGGTCAAAAATTCACAGGTACTGTTAAATCTCTTACTAACTACGGCGCATTCGTTGACATCGGTGGTGTTGACGGTATGGTTCACGTTTCTGAACTATCTTGGTCTAGAATTAAATCTCCAGCAGAAGTTGTAAAAGTTGGCGACAGCATCGACGTTTACATTCTTTCTGTTGATAAAGAAGCTAGAAAAATTTCTTTAGGATACAAAGACCCACAAGCTAACCCTTGGAAAGTATTCGAAAATGCATACGCTTTAGATGATACTGCAAAAGTTAAAATCATCAAATTCATGCCTTTCGGTGCATTCGCTGAGGTTGTTCCTGGCGTTGACGGTTTAATCCACATTTCTCAAATTTCTGACAAAAGAATTGCTAAAGCTGAAGAAGTTTTATCAGTTGGTCAAGAAGTTGAGGCTAAAATCATCGAAATCGATGCTGAAAAACAAAAAGTATCTTTAAGTATCAGAGCGTTACTTGACGATTATATCCCTGCAGACGATTCAGCAGACGAAGAATAATAAATCAAAACTGCTATCATTTAGATAGCAGTTTTTTTATAGAGGTAATAATTATGAAAGAAAAAGCCTTTAAACCGTGGCAAATTATATCTACCTTACTCACTTATTTTGGATATTATTTTATAGGTTCAACTATTGTTGGGATGATTTTTGCGGCTATATTGATTGTTTTGGGTTATACCGAATCAGAAGCTTTGGCAAGCATTACGCCAATAGTGATTTTCTTTGAAATAACAACGTTTATTGCGATTTTTGCAGTATGCTTTAGTGTAATTAAAGCTGATATAAAAAAGGGGATTAGCCTTAAATTTTTTATCAGCCTAGTGAAATACTATGTGATAATGTTTATATCAAATTTAGCATTGGTAGGAATAATTTTACTGCTTACTGGGGAAACCCAAAGTAATAATCAAGAACTTTTGCAAGCATCTGTCGCTGAAAATGCAGGCTATATGTTTTTCACAATAGTAATTTTCGCACCAGTTGTCGAGGAACTAGTTTTTCGTGGTGCAATTTATAGGGCTATGCGTCAAAAAGTTGGTGTAATACTATCGATTTTGATAAGTTCAGGTTCATTTGCGCTTATGCATTTTTTAGTTACTTTCATGACGGGAGATTTATCGGATTTAGCATTTCTGCCAACATATTTAGTCCCAGGAATAGTCATGGGATTACTTTATGAGGAAACAGATAGCATTATAGCACCAATATGGTTGCATTTTTCGAATAATCTTTTCGCATTTTTAGTGATGATTGCAACAGCAAATGCTACTATATAGAAAAAATTTCGCAATTAAAAAAAACTATGTTAAAACAAACCAAAATAAAAAGAAGCTGTCGTGACAGCTTCTTTTTTTATACTAATTTTTTAAACTTTGAAGTGGAGCAGGAATTCTACCACCACGACTGATAAATACGCTTGCAGAATGTGGATTTATAGGCATAATCGGTGCAGAACCGAATAGTCCACCATATTCCACCATATCGCCAACTTTTTTGCCGAAAACAGGAATAACACGAACTGCAGTCGTCTTAAAGTTTACAACACCGATAGCGATTTCATCAGCAATCATAGCAGAAATTGTATCGGCAGGAGTATCACCAGGGATAGCAACCATATCGATACCAACTGAACAAACAGCCGTCATAGCCTCTAGTTTTTCATAAGTTAAAGCACCTGATACAGCACGCTCAATCATACCTTCGTCTTCAGAAACAGGGATAAACGCCCCAGAAAGACCACCGACGTGAGAAGATGCCATTGTGCCACCTTTTTTAACAGCGTCGTTTAGCATTGCAAGAGTTGCAATTGTACCATGAGTACCACAAGCTTCAAGTCCCATTTCCTCTAAAATACGAGCAACAGAGTCACCAACAGCAGGAGTAGGGGCAAGAGATAAATCGATAATTCCGAATGGAACTCCTAGGCGTTTTGACGCTTCTTTACCAACTAAGCTACCCATTCTAGTGATTTTGAATGCAGTTTTCTTGATAACATCGGCAATTTCAGTAAGATTTGCTTCTTTTCCGGCACGTTTAATAGCAGCATAAACAACACCTGGTCCAGAAACCCCAACATTAATTACACATTCAGGCTCACCAACACCATGGAAAGCACCAGCCATAAATGGATTATCTTCAGGAGCATTTGCGAAAACAACTAACTTTGCACAGCCAAAAGAGCCATTATCTTTAGTAAGTTCGGCAGCTTCACGAATAATTTTACCCATTAAAGCGACAGCGTCCATATTTATACCAGCTTTTGTAGTAGCCACGTTTACAGACGAGCAAACGCGAGTAGTTGTAGCCAAAGCTTCAGGAATAGATTTGATTAAAATTTCGTCAGATTTAGTAAACCCTTTGTGTACTAAAGCCGAGAAACCACCGATAATATTAACGCCAACAGCCTCGGCTGCGCGGTCTAAAGCATGAGCAAGCTTTACATAACTATCAGTTTTTGACGCAGAACCAACCACAGAAATTGGAGTTACAGCAATACGTTTATTGATGATTGGAATACCGTATTCTTTTTCGATATCTTCACCGACTTTTACTAAATCGCGAGCGTAAGTTGTAATTTTATTATAAATTTTTTCAGCACATACGTCAATATTTTCGTCAGCACAGTCAATAAGAGAAATCCCCATTGTAATAGTACGGATATCAAGGTTTTCTTCTTCAATCATTTTTATGGTTTCTAGAATATCATAATTATTTAACATCAGCGTCCACCCCTATATTTTGTGCATAGAATTAAATAAATCTTCATGCATAATGTGAGTTTTAACGCATAGTTCTTCGCCTTTTTTCTCTAAAATACTACGAACTTCGTTTAGTTCTGTTGTGCTTTGAGAAATATCCACAAGCATAACCATTGAAAAAATATCTTCCATAACTTGTTGCGAAATGTCTAAGATATTGATATTTTGCTTCCATAAAAGGTCAGAAACTTGCGCGATAATACCTCTAGTATCTTTTCCGATAACTGTTACAACTGCTCTCATTTTAACTCTCCTTTAGTCTTCCAAAATTTTGTTTATAATTGTATTTGATATAAAAAATCCTTTTTCAGTTAGAAAAAATCGTTCACCATCAAAAACAGCATAGCCATTTTTAATGAAAATTTCAGCTTTAGTTAAATATGGTTCGAAAGGAATATCGAAAATTTTGATAAATTCATTACAGTCAATTCCTTCACTTGTGCGAAGTTTAACCATAATATATTCACCAAAACGAGTTTTTTTCGGAACTCTTTCGTCCTTTTCGTCGATAGTCATATTTTTCATATAATCCAAAGTATCTTTGATATATGAAAATCTAACATCACCAAAAAATGAATGTGCCGAAGGTCCTAGCCCTAAATATTCAGATAAATTCCAATATTTATTATTGTGCTTACTTTCAGCGCCATTTTTTGCAAAATTTGAAACTTCATAATGATTAAAGCCAGCATTTTTTAAAGCTTCGCAGATAAAATCATACATATCAGCAACTAAATCATCGTCAAGGGTGGACACACCATCGGTGTGCATTTT
The DNA here is from genome assembly GCA_964370735.1 of uncultured Oscillospiraceae bacterium. Taxonomy (GTDB): domain Bacteria; phylum Bacillota; class Clostridia; order Oscillospirales; family Butyricicoccaceae; genus CAYJLC01. The sequence goes on along the minus strand of CAYJLC010000007.1, from coordinate 26,684 downwards.
TGTTCCCTCTTCAATTTTGAGTGCATAAGTTGAAATATGTGAAACATCGAGCGCTAAAAAGCTTGCAAGGTCACTTTTTAAATCATCAAGAGTCTGATTTGGCAATCCATAAATCAAATCTATTGAAATGTTCTTAAAGCCAATCTTTTTTGCAATCAAAACAGCATTTTTAGCTGTTTCAAAGTTGTGCAATCGAGATATTTGCAAAAGCTTGTCATCATTTGCAGTTTGCACACCGAAAGAAATACGATTTACACCTTTTTTATAAAGTGCTTTCAGAAGTTTTTTCGTTGTACTTTCTGGGTTTAATTCAACAGTGATTTCAATGTTTTTTGAAATTTTAAAGCATTTTTTAACCGATTTTATTAAAAGTGCGAGATTTTTTTCCCCTAGATAAGATGGTGTTCCACCACCGATGTATAAAGTGTCGACTATATAATTTTTTGATACACTTCCATAAAAAGCAATATGTTCAGATAGTGATTTTGTGTAACTATCCATATCGTGTGTACTGCCTTTTTTTGAATAAAAATCGCAATATGAGCATTTTTCTTTGCAAAACGGAATGTGTAAATAAATTCCTAAATTAGTCTTCATCAAGTTTAAGCACCGCCATAAACGCCTCTGTCGGAACTTCAACCGAACCTAATTGACGCATACGTTTTTTACCTTCTTTTTGTTTTTCAAGTAATTTTTTCTTACGCGTGATGTCACCGCCATAACATTTAGCTAGTACGTCTTTTCTCATAGCTTTAACAGTTTCTCTAGCGATAACTTTCGCACCTATCGACGCTTGAATTGGCACTTCAAACATCTGTCTTGGAATATGTTCTTTTAATTTTTCGGCAATTTTTCTAGCTCTTTCATAAGCTTTGTCACGATGAACGATGAATGAAAGCGCATCGACAACATCGCCATTTAGAAGAATGTCTAGTTTTACAAGATGTGATTTTCTATATCCTATCATTTCATAATCAAGTGACGCATAACCACGAGTTCTTGATTTTAAAACGTCAAAAAAGTCATAAATAATCTCATTTAACGGTAATTCATATATGATTTCGGCTCTATCAGTCGATACATATTGCATATCTTTGAAAACACCACGTCTGTCTTGACATAAATCCATAATGTTTCCAACATAGTCTTTTGGAGTCATAATTTGCGCTTTAACGAATGGTTCTTCAGCAAAATCTAGGTGATTTGGGTCTGGATAATTTAGTGGATTATCAATCATTTCAACAGTTCCGTCCATTCTTGTTATTCTGTAAATAACAGAAGGTGCTGTCGTGATTAAGTCTAAATTATATTCACGCTCTAAACGCTCGCCGATGATTTCCATGTGAAGTAATCCTAAAAATCCACAACGGAAACCGAAACCTAATGCGATAGATGTTTCTGGTTCGAAAGTAAGTGACGCATCGTTTAATTGAAGTTTTTCTAAAGCCTCTCTTAAATCGACATATTTTGCACCGTCAACAGGGTATAAACCAGAGTAAACCATAGGTTGAACCTCTTTATATCCCTCAAGTGGAGCGTCTGCTCTGTTGTTTGCAAGTGTAACTGTATCACCAACTTTTGTATCTTTAACATTTTTAATACTAGCAGCAAGATATCCTACTTCACCAGGGTAAAGTGCATCGACTGGCTCTAGACCAAGTGGTTTTAAATGACCTAATTCAACTACATTGAATTTTGCACCAGTAGCCATCATTTCTATCTCGTCACCAGCACGAAGAACACCGTCAACAACTCTTAAATAAACGATTACACCTTTATATACATCATATTGGCTATCGAAAATTGAAGCTTTTAGCGGAGCTTCTAGTTCGCCAGTTGGAGGAGGTATTTTTGTTACAACAGCCTCAAGAACCTCGCGAATATTGATACCCATTTTCGCAGAAATCTCTGGTGCATCCATAGCTTCGATGCCGATTATTTCTTCAACATCTGCCTTAACACGTTTTGGGTCTGCTGATGGTAAGTCGATTTTATTTACAACAGGAACGATTTCTAGGTCGTGTTCTAGTGCAAGGTAGGTATTTGCGAGTGTTTGCGCCTCGATTCCTTGCGCAGCGTCGACAACTAAAATCGCACCCTCACATGCTGCAAGCGACCTTGAAACTTCGTAGTTAAAGTCAACATGTCCTGGAGTATCGATTAAATTTAGCTCATAAACTTCTCCGTCTAGCGCTTTATAGTCAATTTTTACAGCACGAGCCTTGATTGTGATACCACGTTCACGCTCAAGGTCCATATTGTCAAGAAGCTGACTTTCCATTTCTCTTTGCGTAACTGCCTTACATTCTTCAAGAAGTCTATCGGCTAAAGTCGATTTACCATGGTCGATATGGGCAATTATACAAAAATTCCTTATTTTTGATTTATCTTTCAAGAATTACACCTCTATATACATATATTTATAATAGTATACCATAATTCGCGATACTTGTAAATAACTAAAGTGAAAAAGTAACATATTGTAAACATATACCTAAATATAGGCTTGTTTATATGGTTTTTGTAATTCTATGACATACTAAATATGAAAAAAATATGAATAGGGAGCAGTTTGCAATACTGAAATTAAAGTTTGCAAATTTGTGTCTGATAAAATATAATCGATGAGTAAATTTGCAAGCGAACAAACTGAATTTTTGGTAAAACTGCATTGAAACCCAAAAAATCAAGAAAAATCAAGAAAAATCAATAAAAAATATCATTGGTAAATTTGTCCAAAAAATAAAAGGTGAATTTATAAATATTTAATTTATTGTGTAAAAAAAGGGAAAAAAAGAGTAGGTTTATACATTAAAATGTGCAAATCAAACAAAGTTATCGTAAAGTTCTGTTTTTATCACAAAAAATCAGTTAATCCATCTATTTTTTACTCTTGACACATTATGCATTTAGTGTTACGATTTAATTGTACAATAGTACGATTATGGGTATACTTTAGAATAAATTACATTATTGAAAGGTGTTGACTTATATGACAACAAATGAACTAAAAATTGGAATGGAACGCTATTGCAAGGCGCATTTCGGCAGGAAACTTGAAGATGCAAAATTATTCCAAGTATGGAACTGTTTATCGGCAGTTTTACTAGAATATATTGTAGACGATTGGGAAGAGTCAAAAGAAACTTATGAACAACAAAAGCAAGCGTATTATATCTCGGCTGAGTATTTAATGGGGCGTGCTTTAGGAAACAACCTTATTAATCTTGGCAAATACGATGAAGTAAAAAAACTTTTAGAAGAAATGAATTTCAACTTAAACGAAGTTGAAGAAATCGAAGAAGATAAAGGCTTAGGTAATGGCGGTTTAGGTCGTCTAGCTGCGTGTTTCTTAGACTCAGGGGCAACTATGCATCTTCCTTTGATGGGCTATGGTATCAGATATAGTAACGGTTTATTCGAGCAAAAAATTGTCAATGAATCGCAACATGAAACAGCCGATACTTGGCTTAGATATGGTGATCCATTTAGCATTAGAAAAGACCACCATACAGTTTTGGTTAAATTCGATGATTATGTTGTAAGAGCAGTGCCACATGACACTCCGATTATTTCGTATAAATCAAAAAATATCAACACATTAAGATTATGGAAATGTGAAGCGTTATCAGAGTTTGATTTCCACATGTTTAACAGTCAACGTTATGATGATGCTGTTAGAATGAGAAATCGTGCCGAAGATATATCTAGAGTTTTATATCCAAATGACACAAACGAAGAAGGAAAATTACTTCGTCTTCGTCAACAATATTTCCTAGTATCAGCATCAATTCAAGATGTTGTTAGAAAATATAAATTATCTCATGGCGATAATTTCGATAAATTCCATGAGTTCCATACATTCCAATTAAACGATACCCACCCAGTTTTAGGCATTCCGGAATTTGTTCGTATTTTAATGGACGAAGAAGGATATTCTTTAGAAGATGCTGTTAAAATTGCTGGAAAATCATTTGCATACACAAATCATACGATTTTATCAGAAGCACTAGAAAAATGGGATATCTACCTTATCAATAAAATTTTCAGAAGAATTGGTGAAATTATTTATCAACTTGATAATTATTTCCTAGGTTCGCTAGAAGCAAAAGGCATTCATGGACACGATTTATGGAAACTGCATATTGTTCAAGGAACTACGGTTCACATGGCAAATCTTGCTATTCACTGTTCTAAAGCAGTTAATGGTGTGGCAGCACTTCACACTGAAATCTTAAAAAATTCAGAACTTCGTGATTGGTATAATGTATATCCAGAAAAATTCCAAAATAAAACAAATGGTATTACTCCAAGACGCTGGTTACGCTCTTGTAACAAAGAATTATCAGAACTTTTAACAGAACTTTTAGGAAACGAAGATTGGGTGACTGATTTATCAAAACTAAAAGAACTTGAGAAATTTATCGATGATGACAATGTTTTAAACAGAATAATGGATGTAAAACACATTAAAAAGCAACAACTTTGTGATTTTGTCCTTAAAACACAAGATATCAAATTAAACCCAGATTCAATTTTTGATATCCAAATTAAGCGTCTTCACGAATATAAACGTCAACTTTTAAATGCACTTTACATTATGGATTTATATTTAACATTGAAACAAAATCCAGAAAAAGAAATGCCACCAGTTACATTTATCTTCGGAGCTAAGGCTTTCCCAGGATATAGACGTGCAAAATCTATTATTAAATTTATCTGCAAAATGCAAACTTTAATCAATAATGACCCTGTTGTTAATAAGAAAATTAATGTTCTTTTTGTTGAAAATTACAGAGTTTCTGTGGCTGAAAAATTATTCCCAGCAGCAGATATTTCGAAACAAATTTCTATGGCTGGTAAAGAGGCTTCTGGTACTGGTAATATGAAATTTATGTTAAACGGTGCACCAACTTTCGGAACTTATGACGGCGCTAATGTTGAAATAGTTGAAGAAAGTGGCGAAGAAAACAACTTTATCTTCGGTTTAAGAGTTGAAGATATAGAGGAGCTACGCAATCATTACCATCCGCATGGATTATATGATGAGCATTCAGACATTCGTCGTGCTGTAAATTCACTTGTAGATGGAACAGTAAACGACGGTGGAACTGGTGAATTTAAGGAGTTACACGACTCGCTTATTAACTGGCAGTTCTCTGATGAATATTTCGTTCTTGCAGACTTTAAAGCATTTAAAGAGGCTCAAGAAGAAGTGTTTAAAGCGTATGCTGACAAAAGACGTTTTGCGAAAATGTGCTTAATGAATATTGCAAATGCAGGTGCATTCTCAAGTGATAGAACTATTATGCAATACGCAAATGAAATTTGGGATATCAAACCAGTAGAAGTAAAATAATATTTTTTAGAGAACGTTTTGTGCGTTCTCTAATTTTTTGCAAAAAAATACCCCAAAGTATTACTTTAGGGTAAAATATTAAGTTATTTCGAGATAAAAGTTTTGATTAAATCAAGAAACTCTTTCCCAAAGTTTTTAAGTTTTAGTTCACCAACCCCTAAAACAAGCAAAAATTCATCGTCGTTTGTAGGCATTTTTTGGCACATATCGATGAGTGTTTTATCAGAAAAAATAACATACGACGGAACACTTCGACGCTTTGCGATTTTTTGACGAAGGGCTTTAAGTTCGTCGAATAATTCGATTTTATCGGAAGAAAGTTCTATATTTTTGCTAGATTTAAGCAGAATTTTTTTCTTTTCGATAGGTGTTTTTAAAATGATTTTTTTATCGTTATATAGGATTTCGTTTGCATTTTCGCCTAGCTTTAAAATAGGGTAGCGTTCTTCGGTTCTAAAGATATAATCATTTAAAATTAAGTGGTCGACAATTTTCCTTAAAGTCACGTTATCTACTTTTGAAATGCCATAAGTTGGAATTTGGTCTAAGCCAAATTGTTTAATTTTTGCATTGCTAGAACCAGTTAAAATTTCAATAATAGTAGAAATTCCGAACTTTTCATTGACACGTTTTATACAAGAAAGAATTTTTTGAGCCTCTAAAGTATAGTCTGTTTCTACAAATTTTGTTCCACAATTACTGCAATTTCCACAAAAATTTTCCGAACGTTCTCCGAAATATCTTAGCATAAATTCGCGCAAACATTCGTCTGTTGTGGAGAAAAAAGTCATCTGTTTTAATCTTTCGAGTGAATTTTGGAGTAATTTTCTTGATGTTTCCTCATCAAACTCAGAATAATCAGTTGAATTTGTGATAAGCCACTTTGCAGTTGCAACATCGTTTGGCGCATATAGCAAATAGCATTTTGCACTAGTGCCATCTCGACCTGCACGCCCAGCCTCTTGGTAATAGCTTTCTAAATCTTTGGGCATAGCGTGGTGAATTACAAATGACACATTCGATTTATCAATACCCATTCCAAAAGCGTTAGTCGCTATAATTATGTTCACCCTATCGAAGATGAAATCGTCTTGGTTTTTGTTTTTTTCGCTGTCTGTAAGACCTGCGTGATAGCGTGTCGTATTATAGCCTAATTTGTTTAGATTTTCTGAAAGTTCCTCGACTTTCTTTCTCGTTTGGCAATAAATAATGCCACTTTTACCTTTGTTTTCTTTTAATATTTCTTCTATATAAAGGTTTTTATTTTTAGTATTAATAACCTCGAAATAGAGATTTTTTCTATCAAAACCATTCACCGAAACGAAAGGGGAATTAAGCCCTAAAAGTTTTATAATATCACTTTGAACTTTTGCAGTTGCAGTCGCAGTATAAGCAGAAATGACTGGTCTTTTGTCAAAAGTTTCGATAAATTCCGAAATTCTTGTATAGCTCGGTCGAAAATCTTGTCCCCATTGAGAAACACAATGAGCTTCATCAATTGTAATCATAGAAATATTAATTTTTGATACTATATTTAAAAAACTCGGTGTATTTAGTCTTTCGGGTGCGACATAAATGATTTTATATTCACCTTTTAGTATATTTTGATATGCTTTTTGTATTTGGGTTTGATTTAATGAAGAATTTAAGTATGCACTTCTAATACCGATTTGGTTTAACGAATAAACCTGATCTTTCATGAGCGAAATAAGAGGTGAAATAACAAGTGTAATTCCGTCTAGCATTATGGCTGGGAGCTGAAAACAAAGCGATTTTCCACCACCGGTAGGCATTATTCCTAGCACATCATTGGAAGAAAGCACCTCGCGCACAAGCTGTTCTTGCCCTGTCCTAAATGCATCAAAGCCGAAATATTTTTTTAGTATTGAAGTATGTTCCAAATTAATTCTCCTTTTTGTGATTATTTTATTATATAACGTTTTTCGATTTTAGTCAAATCTATATAAATTCATCGCTAAAGCTTGAAAACCTGTCTTTGAATTGATATAATAAAAGAAAAAATGAAAGAGGTAATGAAATGCATAGATGTGGCTGGCCGAATTTAGAAAATTCAGAAATTTATATCGATTATCACGACAATGAATGGGGGATTGCGTCGCATGACGATGCTCATTTATTCGAGATGTTTATTTTAGAAAGCTTTCACTGTGGGTTGTCGTGGCTTTTGATTTTGAAAAAACGTGATGCTTTTAGAAAGGCTTTTGATAATTTCGATGCAGAAAAAATTGCAAATTATGGCGATGAAAAAGTGTCTGAACTTATGGGAAATGCTGATATAGTGCGAAATAAAGCGAAAATACTAGCCACAATTCAAAACGCTAAATCTTATATCAAAACGGTCGAAGAATTCGGCAGTTTTTCAAATTATTTGTGGAGTTTTACAGATAATAAAGTAGTTTATAATCCGTTTGACGGTGTTACAACGCGAAATGAATTGTCAGACAGGGTGTCAAAAGACCTTAAAAAGCGTGGGTTTAAATTTATGGGGACAGTCACTTGTTTCTCTTATCTTGAAGCTGTCGGAATTATGAATGACCACTCGACAGATTGCTTTAAATATGTAAAACCAGAGGACAGATAATAAATTTAATCACTTGTTCACTCACTGTTCAAAAGTATAGATTTTTAGAGATTTATAGAATTCTTTTTAAGGCAAAAGATTGACTTTTATGGTAAAATTTGATATAGTTAATATATAGAATGCACAAAAAGATTGATGAAAATTTAACGAATTTGGAGTTTGACTTCGATATAAAAACGAATGAGGGAACTATGAATAAATATAAATCAAAATCAAAGATTTCTTCAGTGATAAACACAATAATTGTCACAATAATTATCGCAATTATGACAGCCTGGTTTCAACATACTGCAACTGAGGCTGTTAATAAGACTGCCTTAAGTGAATTAATAGAAATTGGAAAACGACAAGAATATATTGTCGAAAGTGCGATAAGCGAGGCTGAAGATACTCTAAATAGAGTTTCAGAATATGTAGTGGAATTTAATGTAACACTAGATGATATGTCAAGGTTTATGGTGTATCAGACCCAAGTAGATAGATATGACGCCTTTTATTACATAACACCTGATGGAACTGCTATTTCAAAACATGGACAAATAATTGATTATTCAGACAATGAATCGTTTATAAATGCTTTGGAAAACGATATTTATGTAACAAATCCACATCTTTCAGAGAAAACAAATGAAATCGTTCTTGATGTTTCGACTCCTGTTTTAAAAAACGGTGAAACTATTGCAATATTGCTTTGCGAAGTGTCTATTGAAAACTTTTTTGTTGAGTATAGAAATGAAACTGACAACAAAGGCCAGAGTTACCTTATAGACCAAGAGTTTAATTTAGTTTATTCGAACTGTGAAACTCACGAAGGAAAAAGCGAAATTCCAGAGGGTGACCTTGTTGAAATGGGCAGTGAAAATGTAGAAAAAGCACAAGAAGATGTCATAAATCAGCAAAGTGGAGGCTTTATTTATGACTATTATGGCGTAGATAAAACAATGGTGTATATGCCTATTAGCAATACAAATTGGGCGCTAGTTATGGATGTTGAATCGAGTGTTATCAGTGGTGATATTACTGATGCCGTAGACCAACTAACACTAGCTTGCATAATAATTTACTGGTTTTTGATAATGCTTGTTTGCTATATTTTAGTTCACCATTTCCGTTCTGTGAAAACTCTTAAACACGCAGCCCATTTTGATGTACTAACAGGGCTACCTAATCTTGTGAAATTTCAACTATTGGTCGAAGAAGCTTTAATAAAAAATCAAGATATGAAGTTTACTATGCAGAAAATGGACATAGCAAAATTCCATGTAATAAACGAAGTATATGGATTTGAAAGTGGAAATTTAGTGCTGAAAAAAGTTGCCGAAGCATCGGTTTCTGTGGAGGAAGAAACGTTTATTTTTGCTAGAGTTGGTGTAGATGAATTTTTAATGTTCGCTGGAAATGGCTATCTTGATGGTAGTGATTTTGAACGAGAGCAGTATGAAAAATCATTTAAAAATCTTGTCCCAGAACTAGCAGACCACGAATTTAGATTTAGATATGGACGATATTTTATTCAAAAAGGCGAATTTGATGTCATCGATATTGTCAATAAAACTTCGCTTGCACACAGTATGGCAAAGAAAAATCCACACAAAAAAACATGGGACTATGACGATACTTTTAGAAACGAGGTTCGTCGTGGTGCCGATATTTCAAACAAAAGAAAAGCTGCAATCGAAAATGACGAATTTACTATTTTTTTACAGCCTAAATTTAGCATAGCCGATAATAAACTTATTGGTGCAGAAGCGTTGGTTCGTTGGATTGAAACAGATGGAAATATGATTTTCCCAAACGATTTCATTCCACTTTTTGAAAAAGATGGGTTTATTACTGAACTTGATAAATATGTGCTTGAAAAAACTTGTATAATGCTTAAAAAATGGCTGGAAAATGGCATAAATTATATGGTGATTTCTGTTAATTTATCGAGAGTGAATTTGAATAATCCAAATATTGTGTCAGAGATTTTAGAAATCGTAGATAGACACGAAATACCTCATGAACTTATCGAAATTGAGCTTACAGAATCAGCCTCTGAGGAAAAAGAAGAAGAGCTAGAAAATCTATACACAAGTCTTAATAAACATGGATTTAAGACGTCTATTGACGATTTTGGAGCAGGGTATTCTTCGCTCGCTATGCTTAAAAATCTAAGTGTTGATACGCTTAAACTCGACAGAAGCTTTTTTAGCGAAAGCAAATTCCAACGACGCGATGATATGCTTATAAACGGTATCATAAAATTAGCACACAGCTTAGGTATGTATGTTATAGCCGAAGGAATTGAAACTTCTGGACAAGTTGAAATGCTATTATCTATGAATTGTGACGCAGTTCAAGGATACTTTTTCGATAAACCAATGCCAAACGAAATGTTTTTTGAGAAGTATAAAAATGCGATGAACGAAATGACGTCTGCTGATGCTAGTATTGAAATTATTCAGAGCATAAATGACGCAAGATACGCAAGTTCATTTGTTCCTTGTGGAATACTTGTTTCGAAAATAGATGAATATTTTACAATTATAGAAGCGAATGAAGGGTATTTTGACATTATCGAATATACAAGACAAGAAACAGCCGAGATATTCAAAAATCATGGGATTAAATTACTGCATCCAGAAGATGGGATAAATGCATTGAAATATTTCACGAAGCGAATGAAAGAAGATCCGACAGGGCAATTAGAGTTTGTAGGACGCGTGCATAGCAAGAATAATGGATATAAAATCGCAAAACTTAATGGTAAGGTTTCACATAATGAAAAGGGTGAAAATCGACTTTATTTCACGTTCACTGATATTACGACGTATGTTACAGCATCTTCAGAGTTACAGCAGGAAAAAGCATTTAACAATTTAATATCGTCTATTACAAATAATGAGTTTTTCGACTATAATATGAAGACTAAGAGTATTCATATATCAAAAAAACTAGCCGAAAAGTTTGGAATACCTGAAATTATAGACGATTTTCTAACGAGTGAAACTGCAAATCTTATGTTCCCTGAATGCATAGAATTTTTAGGAAATGAAAATGATTTAAGAGAACGTAATGGAGAGTGCTATATCAAGCATCCTTGCGGTGAAAATGTACTTTACTCGTATAATTGCAAGCCGATTTATGATGAAAACGAAGAAACTTTTAGAATAGTAGGCAAACTTAAGGAAGTAAAATAACATAAAAAAGTGACTGTCACATTACGACAGCCACTTTTTTTATATTTATTTTATGAAATAAGAATACTAAAATTACTAGAAGTTCATTATTTTTACAGCGTCTAAAAGCGTTTTTTCAAAGGCTTCTTTTCCATATTTATCAACTTCGGCTTTATCTTTTGGTCCATGAGTTAAACAACCTGCACCACCGATACAACCTCCAACACAAGCCATACCCTCGATGAAATTTGAGTCGCTGACTTTTTTTGCTGATTTAAGTAACGCTATTTTACATGCTTCAATTCCATCGCATTTTTCGGCTTTAAGATCAAACTCAATGTTTTGTTCTTTCATAGCCTGCATTACAGCGTCAGAAAGTCCGCCACTTCTAGCAAAAATTCTACCAAAATATGATGCATTATCGAGAACATCGAGTGGTAAATCTTCTAAATTTAGATTTTTACTGTCAAATAACGCTTGAAGTTCTTCAAAAGTGATAACACTATCGATATATGGACGAACACTTTCAAGTTGGAATTCCATTTTTTTTGCCGTACATGGGCCTATGAACACGATTTTTGAAGTAGGGTCAGTTTCTTTGATAAACTTCGCAATTCTTGCCATTGGTGATAAATTATGCGAGATATCTTTTACAAAATCAGGGAAATTTTGATTGATAAACATAACAAATGCAGGACAACATGAACTCGTTAAAAAGCCTTTTTCGGCAAGTTCTTTCGACTCTTCTAAAGCGACAGCATCAGCGCCTAAAGCCGCCTCGACTATCGTGTAAAAGCCAAGTTCTTTGATTCCGCTAACAACTTGACCTAGTTTTGCGTGTTGAAATTGGCTGGAAATTGATGGTGCAACAACGGCATAAACTTTATAGTTTTTGTTATTATCACTATTTTTAATGATGTCTATTGTGTCCAAAATAAAAGATTTATCAGAGATTGAACCGAAAGGACATTGGTAAACACAAGCCCCACAGGCAATACATTTTTCATTTATAATTTCGGCACTATTGTCAGTTGCTTTTTTGATTGCCTTAACTTTACATGCAACCTCACATGGTCGTTTGCTGCTGATGATTGCATAATATGGACAGACTTTAGCGCATGCGCCACAGTTTACACATTTATCGTTGTCGATATGTGCAACGTGGTTTTCATCAAACGAAATCGCGCCTAATTTACATGAATCAAAGCATCTGTGCGAAAGACATCCTCGACATGAAGATGTCACGACGTGTCCAGAAACAGGACATTCGTCGCACGCGATATAAATAACTTCGATAACATTTGGGTTAGTTTTATCACCACCCATAGCGATTTTTACTCGTTCTGATAATATCGCACGTTCTTTATAAACACAACAGCGCATAGTCGATTCTTTACCTGTGATAAGTTTTTTTGGTATATCAGAAATATTGTCTAAAAGAGTATCATCCCAAGCATTTTTTGCTACTTCACGCAAAACTTTATATTTAATATATTGTACTTTAGTGTCAAATTTTTTCATAAACTTCCCCTTTAAAAATAGCTAACTTTTATTTTTTTACCAATTTTTTTAAGATTTTCAGCAAGTTGCTCAACAAGTTGCATTTTAATATTGAAATTAATAGGCAAATCTGGGTTTTGATGCGCAGGATTTATAGCCCTACCTACATAAAAATTTATATCTGTCGCTTCCTCGAAAAGTAATCTTGCGATAGAGGACGCACCGTCTTTTTTTGTGCTCCAATCGGCATAAAGGTTGTTTTCTCCTAAATAATCATTAGCATAAGTCAAGACTTTGTTTATCGTGATAACACCTTCGGTTACAAGGTCAACCCCTTCAATTTTTGCAGTCGGAGGAACATCATTGTCGAAAAAATCAAGCGACGGAATTAAATCCTTGCCTAGATAATTTGCAACAATAGACGAAGTTGTGCCACCACAAACAATGCGTTTTCCCTCTTTTGAAAAGAAAAGTGACATCATTTTGTCTGCATCATTTCTGTTAGATGGTGGTCCGATAATCAAGTTCATCGGTTCGCGTTTTCGCATTTTTACAGTGCAAACGGTCGTATCATCGCCAGGTTTTGCACCATAAAGTGAATAACATTCGTTTAGAAGTATCGTGTTTAGTGTTTTTGCAGTAAAACCAACATGACAGAGAGGTTCCATATATTTAATAATTTCAGACCTGTCCCAACCAAAATTTAAAATACTACCGACACCGGCGTGAATACAACCATCACTCATTAGAAAAAAAGTATCATTTTCACAAAGGTTAATTTTTGATGTGAGAATTTTTTTACCACTGATTATTGTTTCGGTGTATGGAAATTCAAAATGAACTCCATCTCGAATTAAAATAACCTGAGGGTTGTCGTATTGAATGATTTCAGCCTCTTTATTGCCGTTTAATATACGCAAAATTGAAAAAGTAGAGTATGCAACACCACGAACTGCACAAACAGGAAGAGTTTCAGCGATTGTTTCAACGCATTCTGTGATACTTAGTCCTGCCGAAATCATAGTCGATAGAATTTTTGATGTTAGAGTTGACAGAATGTTAGCCTTAACACCACTGCCTAGACCGTCGGCAAGAACGATAGTCATAGAATCATCTACGCCTTCAATTACACAAACTTGGTCGCCACAAAGCTCCTCGGAATATTTATTCAAACTTGAAAAGCCGATGTCTGGGCATAAATTAATCATCTTTAATCGACTCCTTTAGCTTAGTTAATGCAATTTTTGTTTCGGCAGCAGTTTCGCCTAGCAGTGATGCAATTTCGTGCACGACACGCATTTGCTTTTCGATAACTTTATCGGTAGTTTCGATGGTTTTTCTGCTGATTTCTTCTTTTTTAGCACGAGAAACTTCCTCGTCTGTCACATTTCTCATGATGCAAACAAACATTTTATACTGCTTATCAAAAATAATCGTTTGGTGTATATATTTGTTATACTCTGCTAAATATACGCTTTTATCACGTATAGAAATGCCAGATTTGCGCACATTTATAAAATCTAACGGGTCGAGTATTTTAACGACTTGTTCTCCTAAAATATCACCCTCAGAACGCAGATTTAAAAGCTTTAGTGTCGCTTGATTTACCCTTTGAACCTCTAAATTATCGTTTAAAACGATGATTGCATTCGGCGTGTTATTAACGATTAAATCGGAGAAAGTTTCTGCTTTTTCGTTTAAAAATGGCAGACACATAGTAAGGTCGGCTTTGCCGTAATAAACAGCTTCTGCCTTTTCGCGACACGAATTATAGCCACAAGACCCACAGTCAAGCTCGTCTTCGCGACTTTCTTTTCCGATTTGTAGAAGAATTTTCGCAATATCGCTATCAGATGGGGTAGCATTTTTTCGCTCAATCGGTGTAAAACTTTTGTGGAGATATTCAGGTGAAAGAGGGGATGTCACGAAATCTTTTTCACCTGCATAATGATTTATATCCATAAAATTTGAAAGCATATTTTTACTTTTCTTTTCCATAACAGGGCCACCGACACAGCTTCCAACACAAGCCGACATTTCAATAAAGCATCTTTCAAGCGAACCTTCTGAAATTTCGTCGAGCACATTCATGCAATTGTCGACACCATCTACTGCAAAATAGGTGTAATCAGGATTTTTATCTGTAATTGTCTTTAAAATTCCACCAGTAGTAGGGAAAAATCTCGCTAAACTTTCGTTTATGCTATCTTTTTCGTCAGAATAGTCGAATGTAATATTTTCTTCACTTAACCATTCGCTAAGCTCCTCGAAAGTTAAAGCTTCGTCTACAATGCCAGAATAATATCCAGCTTCGTCCTTGTTTGCCACACAAGGCCCAATAAAAACGACTTTTGCGTTAGGATTTCTCTTTTTAATGTCGATTGCGTGTGCTTGCATAGGTGAAACTACATCGGCAAGAAACGGCAGTAAAGTTGGGTAATATTTTTGCACAAGCAAATTTACCGAATGACATGAAGAAGTGATTAATATATTTTTTTTATCACGATTTATCATTTCGGAATATTCATTTTTGACGATTGTAGCACCGATGGCAGTTTCTTCAGCGTGACTAAAACCAAGCTGTATTAATGCTTTTTCGAGTGTTTTTATACCAATTCCGTTATAATTTGCAATGAAAGCAGGTGCAATTGACGCAATAACTGGTTCACCAGAACAAATTAGCACCTTAGTAGCTTCAACACTGCTTGCGATTTCCTTTGCGTTTTGTGGACATGTAACAAAACATTGACCACACAAAATACATTCATTGCCTACGATATTTGCCTGACCACCAGAAAATCGGATTGATTTTACAGGGCAACAGCGAATGCATTTATAACAGTTTTTGCAATTTGATTTTTTAAGCTTTAAATATTCGACCATTTTTTACCTACTTTCAAGGCTAAAGAACTACATTTTCAAAAAAAGAATCTACTGTTTCTGGTTTTACAGAATGAATAGCATCATCAACAGAAACACATACGCCCTGTTGGCATTTAGCCATACAAAAAGTTCCAGAAAGTTCTACTTTATCTTGCAAATTGTTGCTTTGGATTAAGTTTTGTAGCTTTTCAACCACTAATCTTGAACCCTTTAAATGACATGAACTACCAATGCATACTTTAATTTCCATAATTTTATCCCCTTTATATAAATAACTTTGTTAATATATTAACATAAATTTGCTTAGAAGTAAACAGGAAATATGATAATATTTCGCAAATTTATATTTTTTAACGAGGACATACCGAAATATTAAAAAATATAAACAAAAAAAATGCACCGAACTTAGCGTATTGCTAAATTCAGTGCAGGTTGTTTAGTTTTGCAAAACCATATCAAATTGAGAATTGTATAATTTCGCATAGTTCTTATTTAGTGCTAAAAGTTCATCGTGTGTGCCTTGTTCTATGATTTCTCCTTTGTCAAACAGCAAAATAGTGTCGGCATTTTTAATAGTCGAAAGTCTGTGTGCAATTACAAAAGAAGTCTTATTTTTCATAAGTTCTTTCATAGAATTTTGCACATTTATCTCGGTTAAAGTGTCTACATTTGATGTAGCTTCGTCTAAAATTAATATTTTTGCATCTAATAGCATCGCCCTTGCAATCGTTATAAGTTGCTTTTGACCACTAGAAATATTTGTCGTACTTTCGGTGATTTGCGTGTCATAACCATTAGGAAGGTGAGAGATATACTCGTGGAGTGAAACGGCTTTTGCAGCGCGAATTACTTCTTCTAGTGTTGCATTTTCTTTTCCATAAGCAATATTTTCGAAAATTGTGCCACTAAAAAGCCACGTATCTTGTAAAACCATAGTACAAGCCGAGCGTAAGCTGTTTTTTGTTAAATGCTCGATATTCACACCATCAAAATAAATTCCACCTTCATTTACATGATAGAATTTCATAAGTAAATTGATTAAAGTAGTTTTTCCAGCACCAGTATGGCCAACTATTGCAACAACATGGTTTGAACTTGCCTCGATATTTATATTATTTAGAATTTTTCTGTGTTCGTTATATTGGAAAGACACATTTTTTATATGAACATCGCCTTTTGGGTTTGATAATACGACAGCATCTTCATCGTCGTCTTTTTCCTCTGGTTCTTCAATAAAATCAAAAACTCTGTCGGCGGTAGCAAGCGCACTTTGTAAATCACTGTAAATTACAGAAAGTTCATTTACAATTCCAGTAAACATTTTTGCATAAAGAACAAAACTTGTGATTTCGGCTAGTGTAATACTTCCATTTATAAGCAAAAATATGCTGTGAATATAAAGAAAAGTAGTAGTAAGTTGCGACACAAATTGAAGTCCACCACGCAAAATTCCAGCACCACGAAAATCGGCTTTATATTGTGCCTTGCCCCATTCATTGTTTTTAATAAAGAATTTTTTTAGAATATTTTTCTCTTGAGAATATACTTTGATAGTCTTGTGACCTGAGATTTTATCTTCGACAAAACCATTGAGTTCGCCTGTTTTAATCGATTTTTCTTTATTATACTCACGAACTTTTTTAGCCCAAATGCCTCCTAAAACAAGTGATATCGGAATAGTTACAAAGAAACTTGCCATAAGTGTCATATTTGATGTAAACATCATAAAAAATGAACCTATAAGAGTTATCATACTTGTAGCAAAGCTTACAAAAGTACCACCCACAGAGCTTGAAACCATATCAATATCATAAGTAAATCTACTGATAACATCTCCAGTTTGGTGAGTATCAAAGTAGGAAACAGGCAGTCTGTCGAATTTTTTAAACGCCGATTTTCTTAGTATAAAACCGACATTTTGTCCGAATTTCATCATTGTGTACGATAGCAAAATACTTAAAAAATAAGTTACTATATAAAAAACTATCATAATCACACAAAAACTGATAAGTGTGCTAAAATCTGCATTTGCAAGACCAGATTCGATGATAGCTACGCAATTTTCGATAAGTTTTGGGGCTATAAGGGTACCTGTGTTCGATAAAATTGTAAGAACTACTGCTCCTATTAAGAAGAGTTTATATTGTTTTATATATGAATATAATTTCGATAAAGTCTTTGCATTTTCTTTGCCACTTCGCTTTTTAAAAGGCATTTGCCCTCCAAGTTTTCCTTTCAATATAATCCCTCCTTACGCGTATAATTTAGAGTCGCCAAGTTGCAACTTGCTAATTTCTTTGTAGATTTCGCAAGATTTTACAAGCTCGCTGTGAACACCTTTTGAAACAATTTGACCATCATTTATAACTAGGATTTGCTCGGCGTTCATAATAGACGCAACCCTGCTTGAAACTAAAATTTTTGTCGAATTTTTAAGTTCTGTCGCAAGAGATTTGCGTAAAAGTGCATCGGTTTTATAATCAAGTGCGCTAGTGCTGTCATCAAGAAGTAAAATTTCTGGCTTAGAAGCTATTGCTCTTGAAATAAGCAGACGTTGCTTTTCGCCACCACTAATATTTTGACCTCTAATATTAATTAAAGAATTGTACTTTTCTTTTAAATTGCTGATAAAATGTTCTGCTTGAGAAGATTTTGCAGCAGATTTAATATCATTTTCAGAAATATTTCTACCAAAATTAATATTTTCACTAACACTGTCAGAAAAAATAATATCCGATTGGAATACAACTCCGAACATTTCATAAAGTTCTTGTGATTCATAATTATTTATCGGCTGTCCGTTTATGAAAATTTCGCCAGAAGTCGGCTCGTATAATCTAAGCAGTAGACTTGTAAGAGTTGATTTTCCAGAACCTGTAACACCGATAATGCCTAAAGTTTCACCTTTTTTTACAGAAAAAGAGATATTTTTCAACACTTCACCACTATCATCATAAGAAAAACTTACGTTTTTAAACTCAATGTTGGCAGAACTTGTGTATTTTTTAGATGTGCTAGAAAATTCGTGGTTTTCAGTGTTTATAATTTCTTCAATTCTGTTTGCAGCAGCGCCAGCCTTTGAATACATCGTAAACATTTGACCAATTCCAACTAGAGAAGTTAAAACCATAGTGAAATAACTCATAAATGCAATAAGTGATGTAAGGTCGCTAAGCCCAGAATTTATGAAATATGCACCGACAAGAAGT
This sequence comes from uncultured Oscillospiraceae bacterium, assembly GCA_964370735.1. Lineage (GTDB taxonomy): Bacteria > Bacillota > Clostridia > Oscillospirales > Butyricicoccaceae > CAYJLC01. The sequence continues at coordinate 7,970 of CAYJLC010000007.1, read as the reverse complement.
GTAGCCACCATGCCAATATTTATGATAAGTTTCATAGTTGGAGAACCGATAGCATCGACAATACCAGCTTTTAGATACGATTTTTTAAGACTTTCATTTATAGTTTCAAAGCGAGTTTCCTCATATTCAAACTTAGATAGCGCCTTTATAACCCTTATACCCATTACATTTTCTCTGATAGATTTAACTAAATCATCGGTAGCTTTTCTAGTAAGAGCAAAGCGTTTTAGCGCAATTGTCATAGTGAAATAAACCGTAAGCATGATGAAAGGCACACAAATAAACATAACTATCGCAAGTTTAATATCCATGATGCTCGCTGTTGCGATACTTCCGATGAAAGTAGTTATTGTGGCAACACCTTTTGTCATTAACTTTCCTGAGAATGTTTGCACACTCATAATATCACTTGTTAGCCTTGAAGTGATGGAAGAAATTCCGAATTTATCGACTTTATCGCAGTCTAAATGGCAAGATTTCTCGAAAACAGCTGTTCGAATGTCTTTTGACAGCTTAACTGTGAAATTTGCGTTGATATGAAATGCAAGTAGGTTTGAAACTAGGTTTAATATTGCAAAGAGAATCATATATATAGACCATTTGATTATCTCGGCTTGAGAGTTCAACGGAATTATGTATTCCACGATATGAGCAAATGCCCAAGGAATAAATAATCCGACTGAAGACGCAAGTATTTTGAGCAAAAACATAACAACCAATCTTGTTTTTTGCATTAAAAAATACTTTTTAAGTAGGTTCATTTTCATCCTCCACAGAAATTTTAGCTAGTAGATTTAAAAGAGTTGCTTTTTCGTCTTGTTCTAAATTTGCGAAAATACCCTCAGTTACATTGTTTATTACCTTGTCGAAATGTATCGCGCGTTCTTTGCCTTTTTCTGTAAGCGAAATGATGTTTTCGTTGTTGACTTTATTGTTTATTTTTTCAACATAACCATTCTCGAAAAGTTTTTTAATAGTTTCAGACATTGCTTGAGCAGTTACATTTAATTTTTTAGAAAGCGTTCTTTGGTTGATATTTTCGGAATCAATAAGCAATCTAAGCGTATTAATTGCAGTTAAAGAAAGGCGTTCTTTGTGTTTTTTATCGTGATGCTCCTTATCGTGATGCTCCTTATCGTGGTGGTCACGACATTTATGTTCTTTGTCGTGATGTTTTTTTCCTTTTTTTCGTTCTTGTTTAATTTCTCTATTTATAAAATCATAAACCTCAAGAAATTTAATTAGTAAATCTTTATCCATAATTCCTCCTAAATTCGTTGGTATCAATCTATTGATACGATTATAACACAAAAAAAATTCGGTGTCAATATATTTATACCGATAAATTTTTATGGTGAGATAAAAAAAGAAGCCATCTTTAAAGATGACTTCAAAATTTAAGTATAAATTAGTTACTGCGATAAAATCCTTTTCCGATAACTTCGGTTGAATTATTTACGATTATAAATGCCTTTTTATCAATGTCTTTTACATAAGTACGAAGATTTCTAGCTTGAACACGACTTAGAGCAGTAAGCATAGTTGCTTTTTTTGCACCAGTAAAACCACCGATACAACCCCAAACAGTGATACCACGATTTAGCTCATTTGTGACATATTCGGTAACTTCGGTTTCTTTTTCGCTGATGACTATAACAATTTTTTTCGTGCTAATATTTTCAATTACATTATCAACAACGAATGATTTTAAAATCAAGCCTAGCATAGAATATAGACAAGTTTCGATGCCGAAGAAGAATAATGTCATAAAAGTAATAAAAAAATCACTTAAAAGCAAAGAAGAACCAAGCTCAATGCCTGTACTTCTGCCGATTATTAGCGCTAAAATATCTGTTCCGCCAGACGACGCACCGAGAGTGAACAAAATAGCCGAACCGATTCCAGGAAGTATTATCGAAAAAGCAAGTTCAAGCATTTTTTGGTCGGTAAGTGACGAGGTGATAGGATAGAAAATTTCTAAACCTTGTATAAAAAATGATAAAGCGAGCGTACAATATATGGATTTTGCACCAATTTCTTTTCCAAGGGCAATAAATCCAAGTAAAAGGAAGAACAGGTTTATAATAAGCATAATTGTACTGCTAGAAAGAGGGATTGGCAGTGCTGTTAATAAGACGGAAATTCCGCTGACGCCACCAGTTGAAAAATTATTGGGGAATTTAAAGAAATATATGCCGATAGCCAGCAAAAGAACCCCTAGGTTTAACATTAAAAAATCCTGTGCTTGATTTAGTAAAAATTTTCTGTTCATAGCTTTAGTTTATTATTAAAAATAACTTCCTTAATATAAGAATTTTGTTTATTTATTTATGGTTAAAACATTTAGAATTAAGCCAATAAGCAAACTCATTATAACAAATAAAATATTAATTTTCAACCCCTAAATCAAAAAATTTATAATATTTTAAAGTATTTATAATTTATTAATATTTAGACAGTTAAATTGCAGTTTTTAGGTTAAAGTTAGGAAACTTTTTAAAAAGCGTATTTTGGTATATAGTTATAGAAAACGGTAGAAAATTTGTTTATATTTTATATTGAAAATAAATAAAAAATATGATAAAATAGTAGTAACTTAATATGGATACTTATGGTGTGCCGTTGGCAATTAAAAGGGAAGATGGGTGAAAATCCCACACAGAGCCGCTGCTGTAATAGACGAGTTTTGAAATATACCACTGGATTTTTATCTGGGAAGGGTTTTAAAGCGTTGACGCTAGAGTCAGAATACCTGCCTTAATGTATACAAAGAGACTTTTCGGATTTTAAAAGCTTTGTGTTTGCTAATTTTATTAGCTTATTTTTGTGTGCAATCTTAAATCCTTGTGGGTTTAAGATTTTTTTATGGTGATTTTTTAGATGTGGCGAGGTATTTATGAAAATTTTAAAGAATAGGTGGGTATATAGGCTTACTCAAATTGTGCTTGTGCTTTTTGGGATAAGTTTTATAAGCTTTCTTTTAATGTATTTTTCGCCAACAGACCCTGTTCGTGCGATGTTTGCAGTCAGTGGGTCAATTCCGAGCGACGAAGTGATAGAGCAAATGCGAGAGGAACTAGGGCTAAATCGACCATTTATTATTCAGTATTTCGATTGGTTGTTTAACTGTATTAGAGGTGATTTCGGAACATCTCTTTCGCAAGGAAAACCAGTGTCAGACTTGCTTTTAGGCAGATTAATGCCCACGATATATCTGACGTTATTATCGTTGTTTTTTATGCTTATTTTGGCGTTACCATTAGGAATTATATCGGCGCTTTATCATAATAAACTTGCAGACAATATTTTAAGATTTATAACATTTATAAGCATTTCTATGCCGAATTTTTTAGTCGGATTATTACTTATGTACTTTGTTGCGTTAAAATTAGGGCTTGTAAATGTCGTGTCGACAGATATGGGTTTTGAAAAAATGTTTCTTCCGGCGCTGACATTAGCTATCGCAATGGCTGGAAAATATGCAAGACAAGTTCGAGCAGCTGTTTTAGCCGAGCTATCAGAAGACTATGTGACAGGTGCTATGGCAAGGGGAATTTCAAAAAAAGTCATCCTTTGGAAACACATTATGCCAAATGCAATGCTACCACTTATAACATTATTAGGATTATCATTCGGGTCGCTTTTAGGGGGTACAGCAGTAGTAGAAGTGATTTTTTCATATCCAGCACTTGGGAGTTTGGCGATTACAGCGATAACTTCGATGGATTATCCATTAATTCAAGGATTTGTTCTTTGGACTGCGTTAGTTTATATGGTTGTAAATATAATTGTTGATATTTCATATGAATATCTTGACCCTAGAATTAGAAAAGGTGCGTAATATGATGAAAAATAAAATTCGTTTATGGATACTCCTATTTTTGCTATTAATTTTAGTAATAATCGCAGTATTTGCATCGAGTATAGCGCCTTTTGACCCAAATAAAGCCGTACTAGCAAACGCAAATCAGCCACCAAACGAAGTCTTTCTTTTTGGGACAGATGAAATGGGCAGAGATGTTCTTTCCAGAGTGATTTTCGGTGCTAGGACATCGATTGCATCGGCATCTGCACTCGTGATTATGGTGCTTTTAATTGGTGGAACACTCGGAACGATTGCAGGATACGCAGGAGGGAAAGTCGACGCTGTAATCATGCGTATTTCGGACATGATGGTATCATTTCCTGGCATGGCGCTAGCGATTGCTATGGCAGGAATATTAGGGCCTAGCATTTTTAATGCAGTTTTAGCAATAACCATGGTGACATGGACAAAATATGCAAGACTTTCACGAAGTTTGGTGCTAAAAATTAGAAATATGGATTATATTAAGGCATCAAGATTGTCTGGAAGTTCGCATTTTAAAATAATAATAAAACATTTAATTCCGTCTGTAATACCGACATTAATCATAACAGCGATGTCCGACATGGGTGGAATGATGATAGAACTTGCTGGGTTTTCTTTTCTGGGATTAGGGGCAAATTCTATGTCGATAGAGTGGGGATATATGTTAAATGAGAGCAGAGATATGATGATTTCTGCACCATGGCTTATGATTTTTCCAGGAATTGCAATTTTTATAACAGTTATGATATTTAATCTACTAGGTGATAGCATTAGAGATGTGCTAGACCACAAAATGAAAGAAAAATAATGGAGGCAAAATGAAAAGAACACTTAAAATAGGGGCATTGATTTTAGCAGGGATTTTTTCGATGAGTATGGCTTCTTGTTCTAGCGAAGCATCGAGTGACACAGACGGCAAGCACTTAAATTTTGGGTGCTATAAATATTCAGACTCAATCGACCCGAGCGTCAATGTAAACTCGAGTTGGTGTGGAGTTCGTTATGGAATAACAGAATGTCTGTTTAAATTTGATGAAAATGTTGTAGCAAAACCAAATTTAGTGGACGAAGTAATTCATTCCGATGACTATAAAACATGGACACTTCATATAATCGACGGTTTGAAATTTTCAAATGGAAACCCAGTGACAGCATCTGCTGTTGTGTCTTCGATAGAGCGTTTATATGAACAAACAGATGCCACAAAAGGTGGAACTGGGAATTCTAATCCAGAGGGATATCTGGTTTATGAGAGTATAAGTGCGAATGATGGCGAAGGTACGGTTACTATCGTTTGCGAAAATCCGACAGCAAATTTAGAAGGCATACTAGCATATCCATATTTTGCGATTATCGACACGACAGTTGCAGATACAGAGATAATAGGCACAGGTCCGTATAAGGTGGAAAATGACAACGTAGGCATTAATATGGAGCTTTTAAAAAATGAATATTATTCAAAAGAAGTGCCGTTTGACAGTGTGAATATTTTATATATTGATGACAATTCGACTAAATCAATGGCACTTCAAAGTGGTGATGTAGATTTGGTTGAAAATATCACATCGGCAGATGCATTAGTGCAATTATCAGCGTTAGAGGATGAGTATTTTATTTCAACTGCTGCAAGTGTGAGAACGGGCAATTCGTATATAAATTTCAATAGTGAACTCAAAAATGATGCACTTAGACAGGCTGTTATGATGGCACTTGATGATAAAACTATGTGCGAAGTAACTGTTGGTGGAATGTATGCCGAAGGATTTTCTGTGTTGCCGTCATCACTTTCGTATAATTATGAAAAGCTTGTAAATCCTTATGGGTTTGATAAGGAACAGGCGATAAAAATACTAGACGAGGCGTCCATTGTGGACACAGATGGAGATGGTTTTAGAGAGATTGATGGCGAGAATATCGACTTAAATTATGTTGCATATACCAGCAGAAATTTAAGTGATTTTGCACAGGCTATTTCACTGCAATTAGCAGAAATCGGAATTAAAACAACGGTTAGCATAAGAGATTATGACACAGCGCTTGCGCTTCAAAATGCAGGTGAGTTTGATTTAATTACAGCAAACACAATGACAGTTGGTATTGGCGACCCAAGAGATTATCTAGGAAATTTTTATAAAAATAACTCGATGAATTATGGATATTATCAAAATGATGAGTATGATAGGCTTTATGAGGAGCTTTTAGTCGAGTTAGATGATGAAAAAAGTATAGATATTATCACAGAGTTGCAACAAATTTTGATAGATGACAACGCCACAATTGTTCATGGTTATTATAATAGTCGAATGTTTAGCAGAAAAGACAAAGTTTCAAATGCATTAATCACAGCAGTGGATTATTACTGGTTAACGACCGATATAACGACTGCAAATTAACAAAGATAAAGAGGTATTCTATGCTGGAATTTAAAAATGTTTCAGTCATTTATAAAGACGAAACTGTGGCACTGAAAAATTTCAATTTGCAAATAAAACAAGGCGAAATAATTGCACTTGTAGGCGAAAGTGGCAGTGGAAAAACGACTGCGATGCGTGCGACTATGGGTTTACTTCCGATAGGTGGCAAAATTTCTAGTGGAGAAATAATTTTAGATGGAAACTTCTGTATTACTGAAAAAGAATGGGGAAAAATGCGCGGAACAAAAGTTTCTATGATTTTTCAGGATTGTGGGGCGATGCTAAATCCTATACGCACCATCGGCAGCCAGTTTATAGAATATATCAAAACTCACGAAAAGATATCCAGAAAAAATGCCAGCAAAAAAGCGATAGAAATGCTTGAGGAAATGGGACTATATGATGGTGGAACGATAATGAAAACCATTCCGTCTGAATTATCTGGTGGGATGCGACAACGTGTCGGAATTGCAATGGCGATGCTGTTTAAACCGTCAATTTTACTTGCAGATGAGCCAACCGCAGCACTAGATGTGACTATTGCAGCTCAAATTGTGAGACAGATGTTGGAGCTTAGGAAAAATTATAATACATCGATTTTAATGGTGTCACATAATATTGGAGTTGCAGCTTATATGGCTGATAAAATTGTGATAATGCGTGATGGAGAAATTTTAGAAATAGGAAATAGTGAGCAAATTTTAAAAAATCCTAAGCATGATTACACAAAAAAGCTAATTCGAGCAATACCAGATTTTAATGGTGAACGATATGTGTAAATATATTTTAGAGGGAAAAAATCTGACGAAGCACTATATTAATGGTGAAAAAATACTAAAAGCGTGCAGTAATATTGATTTTTCGATAGAAAAAGGGCAAACTATCGGTGTTGTAGGTGAAAGTGGCTGTGGGAAAAGCACTTTGCTTAAAATGTTAATTCGCCTTGAAAAACCGACCGAAGGCAAAATTTTCATAAATAGCACAGATGTGACACATCAAAAAGGAAAAGCGCTTAAAGATAGTCGAAAGCATATACAAATGGTTTTTCAAGACCCAACGACTGCGATTTCGCCACTTATGACCGTTAAAGAAGTGCTAGCCGAACCACTTAAAAATTTTTATAAATTAAGCAAAAAAGAATTGCACGATAAAATCGCAGAACTTCTAGAACTTGTGCATTTGCCTTGTGATTTTATGGAAAAATACTGCCACGAAATGAGTGGGGGACAGCGACAAAGGCTAGGAATTGCGCGTGCACTTGCGACACAGCCTGAAATTTTGATATGTGATGAGGCAACATCGGCACTAGACGTGTCAATTCAGGCGAGTATTATGAAATTATTGTCCGAAATTCAGAAAAAAAGAGAGCTTTCGATAATTTTTGTCTGCCATGATATAGCGCTGGTATCATCGATATCGCATAAAATGATGGTTATGTATTTAGGGTCTGTGGTGGAAGTTATTGATAGTGAAAAAATAGCAGATAGCGCATTGCATCCGTATACAAAAATGCTAATTTCGTCGATTTTTCGAACTTCTAGCGATTTTAAAAAAGAAATTAAAACATTGGACGGTGAAGTTCCTAGTCCGATAAATATACCAAAAGGTTGTCCGTTTAACTCTAGGTGTAGCGAAAGTATGGATGTTTGCAAAGTGCAAAAACCAGAACTAAAAGAGGTTTTAAATGGACAAAAAGTCGCGTGTCA
>CAYJLC010000006.1:40692-73769 GCA_964370735.1 uncultured Oscillospiraceae bacterium | reverse complement strand
AATATTTTCGTGGCTTATAAAGCTGACAGTTTTTTCTTTCATAATATTTCTCCTTTGCTCAAAATATTGAGCCTTTTATAACTCATTATATCATATAATTAGTTATATTGCAAACAATATTGAGCAAAGGAGTGTTGTATGAATAAATTGCGTCAAGACTTAAATATAGGGAAAAATATCAGAGAATTGCGAAAAAGTGTTAAATTAACGCAAGAACAAATCGTTGCACAAATGCAGTTAAAAAATTCAAGTATAACAAGGTCAGTTTATTCAAGGTACGAAACTGGCGAATTAAATATTAAAGTAAGTGATTTAGTTATTTTACGAGATATTTTTAAATGCTCTTTTGATGATTTTTTTATAAATTTGTAAGCAAGCCAAATTAGGCTTGTTTTTTTTACGCCATTTTCATTCCAAAATCTTCGCTTTGCTCTTTAAAACCCATCTCATCAGCAGTCTTAATAAACCAATCATTGTCGCTATTCCAAAAATGAATGTTGATATCTCGACCCTCAAAATTAAAATCTTGCTGACTTAATCCTTCGCATAAACCGTCACTCGCTTGACCTTCGCAGTATCTTGATAGTGTTGCAAGTTCTTCTTTGTTCAAAGGAGCTACAAGTTCTGCAACAGCCACACCATACACATCTCCGTCCATTTGCTCAAACTCGAAGTGCAAACTTTTGACTTTTGCGTTCACAGCATCGCTTTAACGATAATATTCCATCAATTTTCGCTCGGTTTCATAATGGTCTTGGTAATTTTCGATAAATTCGCTTAACTCATCTTCCAAGCCACACAGTTCGGAACTGTCAATTTCTTCAGCGTAGTTGCATGGATGAAATTGTCCATAATCATCTTCTTCATAAAAACTCTCAACCTTCAGTGGCATATATAGTTTCAAAGTTTCAGAATATTTTTCATAACACAATCCCATTTTAAGATTTTTGTTGAGAATTTCAATCATATCTTCATTATATCCTTGATAACTGATATAGCCTTTGTCTGTGAAAATTCCTTTTTCTTGCTCCATTTTAACCTTTCCATAACGCTCAAAATCAATGTAGTCCTCTAAATTTTCGTCAAATTCAAATCTGCCACTTTGTGCAATTTCTTCATAGCCTAAAATATTGTGCGACCTAATATTTGGGTGAATTTCAATTTCAAACATCGACTTCGTAAGAGTTTCAAGGTCGGCTACATTGTCAACGTTCGTAAATTCAACAAGTTTTGAAAGATGTTCAAGCTCGCTGTTTCCGACTTTTTCAAGTATATTTGCGAAATTGTTTAACTCATAAAAATCAGTGCTTTCGCCGATAGCCATTATTTTTTCTGGTATGTTATACTCATAAATTGAAAGTTTTAGCACATCTAAATTTGGTGCTTTCAATCGTTCAAGTGCTTTGGTAAGTTCAGTTTCTTCGCAAGGCAAAAACAGATATTCACGATAGTTCATTCCACTAAGCTCCACTGTGATTAGGGGAGAAGTATGGAAATGCAAAGGGAAAACTTGTCCATTGTAATGCTCGATAGGGTTGTTTTTGTTTGTATAAATCAGACCGTTTGTTGATGCACTCAAAATCTTTCGATTTTTCATAATATCATCAATGAATTTATCGCCCTCAAGCCTGTCCAAAAACTCCTTACTCGCCGAGCCATGCTCATTTAGGTATAAAGTCCTGCCGAGAGCATTTAAGTCTTTAAAATCGGTCACAAGGTGGTAACAGTGGGTGTTGTAGCTTAGGTTGATTAAATCTTTTAGATTATCGAATTTTTCAGCACTTGCTACTGCATAAAAAGTTTCTAAATCGTAGTCTGTGTCGAAGTCTACAAGTTTTCGGAGCAAGAAGTTTAGCTCATTTAGATTCACTTCTTTGTAAGCTAAAATTTTAGCAAGTCGGTTGTCATCATAGTCAGTTTTTATTGTAACACTCGCTGACATATTATTTGGAATATCGAATTTGTCGCAGATTTTTTGCAGTTCTTTTTCTGTCGCTGGTAGGTAGATGTAGTCCTCTTTGGTTTTAGTTTTTACTGTTAATCTCATTTTTTCTTTTCCTCTCGTTTAAATTTTGAATGTCTGTTTTCATACAAATTCCTTCTTCTTTGAAACAAAAAAATCCATGACTGTGATAGTTGCAGCTTCCACAGCTTTTAAAAGGAGTCTTTGGTGTTTCAGGTGGGGGAATATGCAAAGGTGGATTTTCGTCATCGTATAAACAGACTCGTTTGTTTTTTGTGTACTTTACTAACATTTTTTACCTCCTTAATTTTAAATCCTTTAGAAATGCAAAAAGCACCTAATCTTTAGATGATTTCTCATCATAAAAATTAGGTGCTAAATTAAGTTTTATAAAAGTTGTTCGTTCGAGTCACGCTAAAAGGTCAAAAACAGCGATTTGCATCTTTTGATTGGTAGTGTCGTTTTTCGCTGACAAAACCCTTAAAAAAACTGATGCACACTGAGTTTTCTCAGTGTGCATCATTTTTGACCATTACTGGTGGTGCCGCTGGCCGGACTTGAACCGGCACGGTATTGCTACCGAGGGATTTTAAGTCCCTTGTGTCTGCCTATTCCACCACAGCGGCGTGTGGAAATTTTCAGTGCTTTATTATTATACACATTAATAATAAATTTGTCAACACTTTTTTAAAAAAATATTTAATTATTTCAAAAAACAAAATTCCTTGACAAGTCTTTCGTCAAGGAATTTAATCTAATTTATGTATTTTAAATGCTGTCTTATCGTTTTTTATTTCTTCATTTAATGTATGAAATATCGAATTTTTTTCAGTATTATCATCTTTTTCAAAGCCCAAATCTACTGTGGTTTTGTTTTTATTCTCACTTATTTGTGGCATTTTTTTAGCCATTGCAAGTGTATATAAGGTTGGATTATGTTTCATAATAAAGCGAATTTCTTCTCTTGACGCTGTATTATCTCTGATTTTCGTAAAAATTTTTATACATGCTTTCATCGTTTTCATTTGTTTTGAGTAAAATTCTGATTGTTTTTCGAAATTTTCTATCGACTGATTAGAATTTCGCTCAATATTCTCTTGCATTTTTCTGCGTCTTTCAATTTCTTCACGATTTAACATATTCTTAATCTCAGAAATTATAAAATCCCGATAGACTGCCGTTTCTCCGTCAATATCTAAAAGTTCTTTTTTGCTATTTTCTAAAACTTCTAGCAAATCAATTAAATTTAATTTAAGTATATCGGGCAATTCTTTAGAATTTCTTTTATATTTTTCATAAATCAGCGTTTCTTCGCCATTTTCTTCTTTAAAAGTGAAATCATCTCTATTTTCACCACTCGATAAATTATGCCTTTTTTGTGTATCACTCTCACTTTTACCATTTTCAGCATCTTTTAAATTATTATGAAATGCGTGAATATTCTCAAGAAAAATCTTCATAACACACCTCCAAAAAACAAGTATGATAAAATATTTATATAATTATTATCAAAAAAAGTTAATTTTATTTATTTTTGCGTTTTTTTCGATTTATAGGCTTTTTTCTAACTGAAAAACCGAATGTGCCTAATTTTTTTCCCAGTTCAAAATACGCGCCATGTGCATACGCTAAAAGTCCTGCATTTTCTAAGTGCAAAGCGCCTTTATTATCAATTAAACTCTCATTTACATATACTGAATTTATATCTGCTAAAAACATATCGTGACTACCGAGTTTTACAATATCCGTCACTTTACACTCTATTGAAAGTGGACTTTCATTTATAATTATACATTCTGAGTCATCACATTTTGAAACTGTTAAACCCACTTTTTCTATTTTATTTTCGTTTTTACCAGAACGAACACCACAATAATCTGTTGCAAAAACCATGTCTGAAGTGGTTAAATTTATTACAAATTCACCGCTTTCTTTGATTAATTCATACGAATGCCTAGACGGTCTTACCGATATATATGTTTTTGGTGGTATTGTGTTTGTAATGCCTGTCCATGCTATCGTTAATGCGTTTGGATTTTCAATTGTGCCACATGTCACAAGCACCGGAGGAAGTGGTGCTATTAATGCTCCACCTTTCCACTTTACTTTTTTCATATATATTCCTCCATTTTAAATTTATATACCTTAATTATACATTAAAAAAATGCAAATGTAAACATAGAATTATATAGACAATTTTGTCATTTTATGTTATAATGTAAAATACTGATGTAACATTAAAGGTGGTGACAATATGCAATTTAATAAGTACAAATTCATCCGTTCGCTCGTTCTTTTAGGGCTTATATGTTGGATGTTCATTTCTACTTTTGCATTTGTCATAAGTACAACTAATTATGAGGAAAGTAATTTTGAAAAAACTTTAAAATATGTTTCAAAAAATAACTCTAATTCTATTGAAATCTTGTTTGAAAAATATACAAACACTTTATCTGTTGCAACAAATTATTTTGAACAAAATACTTATGTCGAGAATGTTTTTGAATCTTTTCTAAATGATTTATCTAATATCGAAGATTTTTCGTATGTAAAAATCGTTTCGCCTGATAATTCTTCTTATTTTATGAAAAATAATGAACTCATTATTTCTAGCTATGCTTTCACCGAACAGATGAAAAATGGTGAAACTTATGTTTCCGAGGTTTGTTATGACGAAATCCTTGAAACAGAAGTTGTTTACATACATGTGCCGATTATATCTGATGAAGATGTGATTTCCTACTTAATCGGAACTATAAAAACCGAAACTTTATCCGAGCATTTTAATAGCATTTTCTATGATGTGGGTGGTTATTTCCAAGTAGTCGACTCAAATGGTGCATATATCGCATCAAGCAACTCTGACCAAATGCTTGCAATGGATACTACTTTTATAGACGGTTTATCTCGCTTTGAATACTATGATGGTCATACTTATGATGAACTTTATGATGGTATAACAAACTCTGGCGAAGGCTTTACAAAATACAGCTATGGTGATAATTTTAGGACTGCATACTATTCACCCATTGGGATAAATGGTTGGATAATGTTTGCCGTTATCCCTCAAGAAGTTATATCTGAAAGCATAAATAATAACCTTTCAAGCATGTCTGTGCTTGGGATAAATATGATTTTAGGGTTCTCTTTACTAATCACTTGGGTTTATAGGTCTCAAAATAAATTAAAACGCTCTGCCGAAGAAAATGAGCGAAATATTCGTTTTGTAACTGAGCAAACAAACAAATTATTGCTTGAAATAAATTTCAAAAATAGCACCATTAAAATAACTGGTAAAACAAACCACATCACAGGTCATGATATCAGTTCTATAAACTATTTGAGCGACGAATTAACCAAAATTATTCACCCAGATGACCATGAAACGTCTATGAATATAATCTCCGACCTTGAAAATGGCAAAAAAGTAATCGATGTTAAATTGCGATTTTTACACGTCGATGGCCATTATATTTGGTGCGTGCTTTCTGGTGTTCCTATTTATGATGACAATAAAAATGGTGCGTTAAATCGTGCAATTTGTTTCTTAAAAGATGATGACGAGAACGAGCGCGAGCGTATGAAACTTAAAACGCTGTCTGAACTTGATTTACTTACACAAATTTATAATAAAGGCACTTCTGAAAAGCTTATTGCAAATATTTTAGCAAATTCTGATAGCAAAACAGATAAACACAGCCTACTTATCATCGATTTAGACAATTTCAAAGAAATAAACGACTCTTTTGGTCATCAGTTTGGTGATAACGTTATAAGGGAGCTTGCAGACTATCTCAAAAACACCTTTAGAAGCGATGATATCGTCGGTAGACTTGGTGGAGATGAGTTCTTTGTGCTTATTAAAAATATTAAGTCTAATAATTTAATCAATTCTAAATGTGAAGATATTTGCAAGAATTTCAATAAAACTTACGAGCAAAGCGACAAAAAAGTAACTATTTCTGCGAGTATTGGTGTTTCAAACTACCCTGAGCATGGCAAATCATTTAGCGAATTATATAAACATTCTGACATCGCTCTTTATAAAACCAAATATAACGGAAAAAATGGTTTCGGCATATTTGATGGCGATTTAAGCATCGATTATATTTCAAATCGTACAGATATTGACAATTAAAAAATAGGAGGCTTTCGCCTCCTATTTGCATAAGTTCTGTGCCACGCGATTTAATTCTCCTGCACCCATGGTGAGAATTAGGTCGCCTTTTTTTGCAATTTTTCTGATATATTCTTCAATTTCTTCAAAAGTTTCAAAGAAAACTGCACCGTCTATTTTGTCCGAAATATCTTTCCCAGAAATCCCTGTGTGATTTATTTCACGCGCCGAATAAATCTCTGCCGAAACAAAATGGTCACAAAGACTAAGTGTTCGCACAAAATCATCAAAAAGTGCAACGGTTCTCGTATAAGTATGTGATTGAAAAATGCAAATCACTCGATTAAAACCCATATTTTTCGCAGTGTTTAGTGTAGTTTCAATCTCTGTCGGATGGTGTGCATAATCATCGACAACAAGTGCCCCATTTATTTCACCAATTTTCTGAAAACGACGCTCCGAGCCGTTGAAACACGCTAATGCATCTGCCGTTTTATCCATGTCTAATTTTAATGCATAGGCAGTTGCAAGGCTTGCAAGCGCATTGTATACATTGTGTTTCCCTGGTACCGAAAGTGTAACTTTTGTTAACTTTTCTTCTTTATAGTACACGTCAAAACTGTAATATTCGTGGTTATTTTGAATATTTTTCGGATGAATATCTGCCTCCAAAGAAAACCCATATGACACTTTTTTTCTATCGATTATTTCTACGCATTTTCGCGAATTTTCATCGTCGAAATTATAAATAATATGACCTGTTTGTGGCAAAAGCTCGCAATGTTTTCTAAAAGATGAGATAACATCGTCTAAATCAATAAAAAAGTCTAAATGGTCTGCCTCGATATTTGTTATAACTGAAATTGTCGGTGCAAATGATAAAAACGAGTTTTTATATTCACACGCCTCTGCTACGAAATAATCGTTTAAACCACCTTTGAAATTACCTCCGATAATGTCTAAATTACTGCCCACCATAATCGTAGGGTCTAGGTCGTTTTTAATCGTGATATACGAAAGCATAGATGTCGTACTAGTTTTTCCATGTGTCCCAGATACGCAAATAACATTTTTATAATGCGTCATAAGTTCGCCTAAAAACTCTGCACGCTCTAAAAGCAAAATCCCCTTTTCTTTAAGGGCAATCACTTCTTCATTATCATCAGCAACAGCCGCTGTTCTAATTGCTATATCTTGGTCGGTTATAATTTCTTTTTGATGAGGATAACAGATTTTAGCACCAAGTTTTTCTAACTTTTCTGTCATTTCTGATTTTTGTCTATCAGAACCTGTAACTTCTATTCCACAAGAAATAAGATACTCTGCAATTGCGCTCATAGAAATTCCGCCGATGCCTATTATATGTGCTTTTTTAAAATTCATTTTTTTCCTCCAAATTAATTTGTATATGTATTATTATATGATATTTTGGCAAAAATATAAATACCTAAATTGTAAAAATTTTTTTGGAGGATAAAAAAATGGTAATTACCGATGTGAAAATCAGAAAAGTATTCGATGAGGAAAAGTTAAAAGCAGTGGTTTCTGTCACTTTTGACCACGAATTATGCGTACATGACATAAAAATCATTCAAAATCAAGACAATATTTTCCTTGCAATGCCATCGAAAAAAGTTAGCACTGGCGAATTTAAAGATATAGTACATCCGATTAATATGGATTTTCGAAAAACCATCGAAGATTGCGTTTTAAATGAATACAAAAAAGTTTTAAAATCGTAAAAAAACTATTGTGCAAAAAGCCAATATATGTTATACTTATCTTATTACTGTTTAAATTAAATATTAATTTATGTATATATTATAGGAGGCTTTAAATATGGCAATTATCGATGAATTAAAAAAATGGGTTAACCCTCTTGACGACGAAGACGAAGATGATTTTTATGACGATTATGACAACATCCAATCATCAAAAACAAATAAAACAGAGAAATCATCTGTTGATAGTAAAAAAGTAGTAAATATTAACGCAACTGCTAAACTTGCTGTTGTATTAGTTAAACCTGAATCTTTTGCAAATTGCATGGAAATTGCAGACAACCTAAAAGAAAAAAATACAGTTGTTTTAAATTTAGAGCAAACTGAAGTTTCAGAATCTAGACGTATCGTTGACTTTTTAAGCGGTGTTGCCTTTGCTATCGAAGGTCATATTCAAAGAATTGCTCACAGAACCTTCATAATAACACCATATAATGTTGATGTATTAGGAGATTTAATAGACGAGCTTGAAAACTCTGGTCTATATTAAAAAATAAAGGTGAAAAATGATTATTGTATTATTGCAAAACTTAATAAGAGCATATCAACTTATACTCGTGGTTTACGCTATTTCGTCTTGGTTTCCAGACATTAAAAACTCTACTTTTGGAAACTTTTTGCGCCAAGTTACAGAACCTGTGCTTGCACCAATCAGAGAATTTTTAAGAAGAAATGTCAATTTGCAGTTGCCGATTGACATTTCTATGCTTGTTTTGTACTTTGGCTTGTCAATAGTATCAATCTTATTAAGTGCATTTTATTAATTAAGGAGGATTAAAATGTTATCTGTTCAAGAAATTCGAGATAAACAATTTGAAAAAACGCTTTTCGGTGGCTACGATATTAAATCTGTCGACGATTTTATCGATGAAATTATTGCCGAAATGGCGATTATGCAAAAAGAGAAAATTGCATTACAACAAAAATTAAAAGACTTAAGCGATAAAAATGAAGAATATAGAGCTGTTGAAAACTCTATGAGAAGAGCACTTATTTCTGCACAAGAAATCGCTGCCGAAATGGTTACAACTGCTGAGGGCGAACGCGACAAAATCTTAAACGAAGTAAAAGAAAGTGCCCAAGAGCAAATCAATACATATCGTGCTCAAATAGCAGACGAAAAAGAAAAACTTAGAATTGCAAAAGAAGGTTCTTCTGAGTTTATCTCAAAAATGACTGGATACTTTGAAACTCAATTAGGCGAACTTGTTAAACTTTCAAAAGAAGTTCCTGTTGTTACTGATAAAGACAAAAAAGAATTTACAATAAGCCTTTCTAAAGAAAACGCAGAAGAAATGGCATCTATTCCAGATGTTGAACAAACAGCAGTTTCTATTACTGAAAATATAATTGAAAAGCTAAAAAGAGAAACAATAAATGCAAGAACTCTAACAGAAGAAACTGATGAAACTAAAGTTATATCTTCTGTTGTTACCGAAGAAACTCCGCAAGAAAAAGCAGAAGAAAAACCAAGCTTTTCTTCTAAATATGACGTAAAAGAGCTTAAATTCGGCAAAAATTTTAACAAATAACTAGGAGAAAACAATGGATTACAATAAAACGCTAAACCTGCCAAAAACCGATTTTGCAATGCGTGCAGGTTTACCAAACAGAGAACCTGGTTTTTTAGAAGAATTCTATGAACAAGAAATCTATGAAAAACTAATGGAAAAGAACAAAAACAACCCTACTTTTATACTTCACGATGGACCTCCTTACGCTAATGGCGATATTCACATGGGCCATGCTTTAAACAAAGTTTTAAAAGATTTCATCATCAGATATAAAAATATGAACGGTTTTTATGCTCCTTATGTTCCTGGTTGGGATACTCATGGACTTCCTATCGAGTCGCAAGTTTTAAAAACTGGACTTAAAAGAGAAGATGTTTCTGTAAGCGAATTTAGAAGAAAATGTGAAGAATTTGCTAGAAAATATGTTTCAAATCAAAAAGAACAATTCAAAAGACTTGGTGTTGTTGGTGAGTGGGAAAAACCATATTTAACTTTGCAACCTGAATTTGAAGCTAAACAAATCGAAGTTTTCGGCAAAATGGCTGAAAACGGATATATTTATAAAGGCTTAAAACCAGTTTACTGGTGTCCACATTGTGAAACTGCACTTGCAGAGGCTGAAATTGAGTATGATGACCATAAATCAACTTCAGTTTTCGTAAAATTCGATGTTTCTAAAGACAATGGTGCAATCGAAAAAGCTATCGGCACGACCGAAAACGTGAAATTCGTTATCTGGACTACTACTATTTGGACACTTCCAGCAAACGTTGCGATTTCTATCAATCCATTTTTTGAATACGATTTCGTAAAACTTACAAACGGCGAAATTTTAGTAATTGCTAAAGAACTTGTTTCTTCTGTTATGAAAAAAGCTGGTATTTCAGAATACGAAGTTATCGGAACAGCGCTTGGTTCTGATTTAGAACGCGTTGAAACTCGTCACCCATTTATCGATAGAATATCGCTAATAATCGTGGGCGAACACGTTACTCTTGACGCTGGTACTGGTTCTGTTCATACGGCTCCTGGCCACGGTGCAGAAGACTTTGAAGTTGCAAAAAACTACGATTTACCTGTTATTGTTCCTGTAAACAACAAAGGTGTTTTAACTGATGAAGCTGGCGAATTTTCTGGAATGTTCTATTCAAAATCAAATAAAGCAATCCTTGAAAACCTAGAAAACTCTAATGCACTTTTAGCGTCAGAAGTTATCGACCACTCATATCCTCATTGCTGGAGATGTAAAAACCCTATTATTTTCAGAGCTACTGAACAATGGTTCTGCTCGGTTGATGCTTTTAAAGATGAAGCTGTTGATGCGTGCAAAGACATTAAATTCATGCCTGCATGGGGTCAAGAGCGTCTTATGAGCATGGTTCGCGAAAGAAATGACTGGTGTATCTCTAGACAACGTGTTTGGGGTGTTCCAATTCCAATTTTCTACTGCGACAAATGTGGCGACAGCTTAATAAACGCTGAAACTACTGCAAAAATTTCAGAAATATTTGCAAGCGAAGGTTCAAACGCTTGGTATGATAAAACTGCAAAAGAATTAATGCCTGAAAACTGTTCTTGTGCAAAATGTGGCGCTACTGAGTTCTCAAAAGAAACAGATATCATGGACGTTTGGTTCGATTCTGGTTCTTCACACGCAGCAGTTATGGATGTTAGAGAGAATTTATCTTCTCCTGCCGACCTTTATCTTGAAGGTGGCGACCAACACAGAGGCTGGTTCCAATCATCACTTCTAACTTCAATCGGTGCATACAATAGAGCTCCTTACAAAGCAGTTTTAACTCATGGTTGGGTTGTAGACGGCGAAGGCAAAAAAATGTCAAAATCTCTTGGTAATGTTATCGTTCCTGAGAAAGTTGTAAAAGAATTTGGTGCTGATATCCTTAGACTTTGGGTTTCTTCTGCCGATTATAAAGTTGATATGCGTATCTCAGGAGATATGTTTAAACAACTATCTGGTATGTACCTAAAAATTAGAAATACTGCTAGATTTATCTTAGGAAATCTTGATGGTTTTGATGTGAATAATATCACTTCTTTCGAAAATATGGTTGATATCGACAAGTGGGCTGTAAGCAAAGCTAATGAACTTATCAAAAATGTTTCTGAAAGCTATGATAATTACGAATTCCACGCAGTTTGTCACGCTATTCACCATTTCTGTGTTGTAGATATGTCAACATTCTACCTAGATGTTACAAAAGATAGACTATATTGCGAGCAAGGCGACCTTAGAAACTCGGCTCAATCTGCTATGTACTTCATATTGAACGCTTTAGTTGGACTTGTTTCTCCAATCTTAGCATTCACTTCAAACGAAATTTACAAAGCTATGCCGGTTGTAGGCGAACACGCTCTAAATATTCTTTTAACTGACTTCCCAAAATATGACGAAAGTTTAGTAATTTCAAACCAAAATGCTTGGAATACACTTATTTCTATTAGAGAAGATGTTAATAAAGCGTTAGAAGAAATGCGTTCAAGCAAAGTTATCGGTAAATCACTAGAGGCTGAAATCACTATCTCTGTTCCAGAAAATCATGCTGAAATTTTTGATGTTTTAGAAAGTTATAAATCGGAACTTGCAACTTTATTCATCGTTTCTAAAGTAAATTTAGTTTCTGGCGATGCTGATGGTTTCAAAGGTGCTACTGGTGTTACTATTTCTGCTTTAAAATCTTCAAACGAAAAATGCGAACGTTGTTGGATTTTCGCAGATACTGTTGGTTCTAATGAAAACCACCCTACTCTTTGTACTCGTTGTGCAGACGTTGTAGGTTAGATGAAATTTTATGCGACAGTTTTTTAGCTGTCGCATTTTTGTGAGGTAAATATGTTTTATATTTTAATTTGTATTTTAGTTGTATTCGACCAACTAACTAAATATTTAACAGTCGAATTTCTAAGGCCGATAGACGGAAGCACTCAAGGTGCAGAAGCAATCGACTTTATCCCTGGATTTATCGGATTGAGATATGCAGAAAATACAGGTGCAGCCTTTAGCATACTAGAAGGTCAAATTTGGTTTTTTGCCATCATAACTCTGCTAACGCTTGCATTTATCATTTATATGTATCACTCGAAAAAAGTCAAACATATAAGTGGTGTTACGGCACTAGTTTTAATCGCAGGTGGTGCAATAGGCAACTTAATCGATAGATTGCTAAACGGATTTGTAGTTGATATGTTCGAATTTCAGTTTATAACTTTTGCAATTTTTAATGTTGCAGATATTTTTATAACAATTGGTGGCGTTTTCGTCGTGTATTATGTTCTTTTCCAATATGATAAAGACAATCCGTCAAAGAAAGTAGAAAACGAGGACAAAGATGAATAGTTTTTTTTGCGAATTAACAGATAAAGACAAAAGAATAGACGTATTTCTGAGTGAAAAGCTTGAAAATATGACAAGAAGTTCAATTCAGAAACTGATTTCTGATGGGAATGTTAAAATAGGCGAGAAAATTCTTAAGAAAAATTATAAAATTTCTGGACACGAAGAAATTATTGTTCAAATTCCAGAAGCTGTTGAAATTGATATTTTGCCAGAAAATATCCCTCTAGACATAGTTTTTGAAGACGATGACATTATTATCATCAATAAACCGAAAAATATGGTCGTTCACCCTGCCCCTGGGCATTATTCTGGAACGCTAGTGAATGCACTTATGTATCACTGCAAAGATAGTCTTTCTGGCATAAATGGCGAAAAACGTCCAGGAATTGTTCACAGAATTGATAAAGACACGACAGGGCTTATGGTTGTTTGCAAAAATGATACTGCTCATGTCGATTTATCGGCACAAATTAAGGCTCATACAGCCAAAAGAATATACGAAGCGATTATTTTTGGTAACTTAAAAGAAGATAAAGGTACAATTAATAAACCTGTTGGTAGACATCATATCGACAGAAAAAAAATGTGTGTAACTTCGGAAAATTCCAAAGAAGCTATCACTCATTACGAGGTTATAGCGCGATATGAAGGCTACACTCATGTAAGATTTTCGCTTGAAACAGGCAGAACTCATCAAATCAGAGTTCACATGCAAAGCATTGGACATTCGATTATCGGCGATAAAACCTATACAAATATGAGAACGCGTTTTGCGCTAGACACACAATGTTTACACGCGAAAGAGCTTCATATTAAACACCCAACGACAGGTGAAGAAATGGTTTTCACTGCCGAATTGCCTGAATATTTTGCTAGAATACTAAAAATACTAAATGGAAACGGAGCATAAAATGAAATTTGACGGAGTTTTAATCGCAAGCGATTTAGACGGAACACTTTTAGGAAGCGATAGAAAAATTTCCGAGAGAAATTTAAAAGCAATCGAATATTTTCAAAAAAACGGTGGTACTTTTACAGTCGCAACAGGCAGACCGCCTTTAGCACTAAAGGGTGTGTTAGACCAATTAAAATTGCAAATTCCACTGATTTTATTGAATGGTTCAATGATTTACGACTATAATATTAAAAAACTTATGAAAAGTTATTTGCTTTCTTCGGAAATTAAAGAACTTATCGAATATATTTTAAAGAATTTTCCTGATGTTGGTGTGGAACTTTTCACTGAAGATAATCTCCATCTTTTGAATTATAGCTATGCGTCAAAAGTACATTTTGACAAGTTTAATCGTGATGTTGTCGTAAAAAATATTGATGTTTTACCAGAATATGATAGCTGGTTTAAACTTAACCTTACAACTTACGACTATAATCTTTTACACGAAATTGAGTCTTATGTCAAATCAACTTTCGGCGAAAAATTTCATTCTTGCTACTCTTGCAAGCACTTTTTTGAAATCACAAACCCTAGCGCGAGAAAAGATGTCGGTGTGTTGCATTTAGCCAAAGAATACGGCTTTGATAGTGAACATATCTACACAATTGGTGACAATTTCAACGATTTAGAGATGATAAAAGTTGCAAAATTAGGCTTTGCCCCTGAAAACGCCGAAGACGATGTAAAGGCGAACGCAGATGTAATTTTACCAGACCACGACAGAGGCTCTGTCGCTTATATGATAAACCATCTTGATAAAATTTATTAGAATATATTTTTAATATTTGGGCGTTCTTTTTCTATTAAATGATTGATTTTCTGAACTAATTCATTACATTCGATAATAAATTGAAAACTGTCATCAAGCTTTGAAAGTTCTAAAATACGAACAAAATCATTCTCAATTTCATCGATTTCGTCGTGCCTTAAAGTTATGCACAAAATATTGCACGAGGAATTCCATTTTGCGATTGCAGATTTCACATAATCAGTCGACGGATTATCGTTTTCATAATTATAAAGCGCCACTTCTAATTCGTACGCTATTGCATTTAATGTACTTTCATTATGAAAATGTCCCCAAAAACATAGAGAAAACACAGAAATACATAACAATGTCGATAGTATTACCCTATTCAAATTAAACCTCCTTAGTCTGTATAAAAATATTGCCACTTATATCGAGTGTCATTAGAAATATAGACTTTAGGGGGATTTTTTTGCCCTTTATATGGCTCAAAAGCCAGTTTTTATCCTTTTCTAGCAGTAATAAATTTCTTTCGATAATGCTTCCGTCATTTACAATAATCAAAGGCAAAGAAGTCGCATCTCCCTCGATATTTAGGTCTTTTCGCTCAATATTTCGCAAATGCGAGTAACAAATACAGCTTAATTGCCCATTTGTTTCAATAATTGCGTATTGAACATCGGAAATATCAGTTATTTCACAAATTCTAAGCTCTTCTAAAAGCTCATCGACACTAAGCCTTAAATCGCGTAAAACTTTCACTTTTATCTCTCCATTGTGGATTACAACACAAGGATTTCCGTTTATAAATCGACGAAATTTCACACTTTTTATGCTTATAAACGATGTTATATGTTCAAAAAATACTAAAACCGTTATCGGTATTATCCCTAAAACTAATGGTATATCAAAATCTTGCATAGGCAGTGTTGCAAGCTCTGAAATCAGCATTGTTATCACCAGTTCTGACGGTTGAAGTTCGCCAATTTGTCTTTTTCCCATCAATCTTATCGCAAACATAGCAAAAAAGTACAAAATAATCGTGCGTGCTATTGAAATTATCATAATTATCACCTATACTAATTATTTACTTTTCTAAGCTAAATATACGAAATTAATTGCAAAACATTGAAATTTGTGATAAAATAATAGCAAAAGGAGGAATTTTATGGTTAAAATATTATTTGTGTGCTTAGGAAATATTTGCAGAAGTCCTATGGCAGAGGCGGTTATGCGACATCTAGCTACCAAAGAAAATTTAGATATTGTCGTAGATTCCTGTGGGACTGCCGGCTATCACGATGGCGAAATCCCTCATATTGGCACTCGAAAAGAGCTTGATAGGCATAAAATACCTTGGAAAGGCATTCGTTCGCGCAAGATTCGCAAAACTGATTTTTGTGATTTCGACTATATAATAGCAATGGACGATAGTAATATTTACGATTTGCAATCAATTTGTTCGCAAACAAAAGTCCATAAACTAACAGATTTTATTAAAAACAGTAATTTTTCCGAAGTTCCAGACCCTTGGTATTATAATAATTTTGATTTGACTTTCGAGCTTTGCTATGAAGGTTCGCTTGGGATTATTGAAGACATCAAAAATAATACAAATTTCAAAATTTAACAAAAAAAGTGGGCCGTCATATTCGACAGTCCACTTTAAATTTTAGTAAATTTCTATTGGTATTTCATCACCAATTCCATCTGTATACAGAATTTCATAGTCGTTCGTTATAAAAATAGCCTCAACTTCTTCATACATTTCCAAAAGTTCTAGCGAATTTTCATATCCAGAAACCATACAAGCCGTCGACAATGCATCTGCAATCATGCTATTTTCAGTAATAATCGTCACCGAAAGTAAGCCTGAATCACAAGGATATCCTGTATTCGGGTCAAGTATGTGATGATATAATTCATCTTCTTGTGTGAAATTCCTTTCGTAAACCCCAGCTGTAACGACACTTTGGTTTGTAACTTCAACGCTAAACATCATTACATCATCAGAAAATGGCTTTTCCACGCCGATTGTCCATGGGTCACCGTTATTTTTATCACCAACAGTGATGATATTTCCGCCAAAATTAATCAATGCCTCATCAACACCATTTTGCAAAAGCTGTTCCTTGACAATTTCGCCAATATAGCCCTTTGCAATCGCACCTAAATCAATTTTAGCACCATTAAGTAGTGTAACTTTGTCCTCTTCAATATGAATGTTCTTGTATGAAACATTTTCGAGCACTAAATCAATTTCTTCACTCGTTGGGACAGACGGAGTCTTCGAGAAACCCCACAAATCCACAAGTGGATATACAGTTACATCAAAATTACCGTCCGAAAGTTCCGAAATTTTGATAGCTTCATTTAGCATACAAGCTAAGTCACTAGAAATTGTGTTTTGCTCGCCATTTGAATTGTTTATTTTTGAAACTTCGCTTTCTTCGTATAACTTGCTAAATTCTAGCTCAAATTCGCGACAAGTTTCAAAAATTTCATCCATCAATTCCTTATCGTCTTTTCCATTGACTGAAATCGTTATCACAGTGTCAAATAAAAATTCTGTCCTAGTCATGCTCGCTGCACTACTACTACACCCAATAAGAAACAACAGAGGAAGAATTAATAACATCTTTCTCATAATACCACCAACCTTTTATCAAATCATAAAAGTTACACAGTAATTATATCACATATCTGGTTACAATGTGTTAATAATTTATGAATTAAAAGATTTATTTCATCCACAATTCAGTTTTCTTATCAGTTTTTTATGTTTTTTGAGAATAAATATCATTTTTTTATTTATTGGTAATAAAAACATTAATTTCCTTTTTTGTTTTCTTTGCGTATAATATGGCAATCATTATACTAACAGTAAAGAATAATGCGCCAATTACAATCTTTAAAACTTCGTTATTACTTATAATTTCAGTCATTCCATATCCAACAAAAAATAAAATAATTGGCAAAATATATACTAATAACGCTGTAAAAAACACTCTTGAAGTCTTACTTTCTACATCTACAAAATCGCCAACCTTCGCATTAATGAGATTCTTTGCAACAGCAGATATTTCCATACCCGAGCATCCCTTACAAGAGTGACAGTTTTCTCCACACGCACTTTGTCTAACCACAGAAATCTCTGCTATATTTTCGCCAAAAATTTTAACAACTTTTGCTCTAGCCTTCATTATTCACCTCTAAATTCTTTCATAATCCTTTCAGCGCACTTAAATCCATCAACCATCGCCGACATAATCCCCCCAGCATATCCAGCACCTTCGCCACAAGGAATTAAGCCACTCACATTTATACTTTCAAGATTTTCATTTCTAGTAATCCTAATCGGACTCGATGTCCTTGTTTCAGGACCTGTAATAACTGCATCTCCATTTGAAAATGCACTCATTTTTCTGCCGAAAACAGCTAGATTATGTCGCATACTATCCGTCACAAACTTAGGCAAAAATTCATCAAAATTTGCAAATTTAGTGCCAAGTGCATAGCTAGGCACAACAGTTTTGAACTCTTTTGACCTAGTTTCATTTAAAAAATCTGAAACGAGCGTAGCCGGAGCTTTATAATCACCACTCAAATTAAATGCTTTTTTCTCGATTTCTCTCTGAAAATACATCCCAGAAAGAGGATTTTCTGCCCCATAATCACTTGGTCTAACAGACACAACCACAGCAGAGTTCGCATTTTTTAAATCCCTTGCGTGGTAGCTCATTCCATTTGTAACAACAGTTTCCTCCTCGGAATTCGACGGAACAACCATCCCCCCAGGGCACATGCAAAACGTAAAGCACCCACGACCATCCACTGTATTTGCAAGATTATATTCGCCGATAGGCAAATTTTCATGCTCGATTTTATAAAGCGACTTGTTTATATCCTTCTGCAAATGCTCAATTCTTGCACCAATTGCGAAAGCCTTTGGTTCAATAAACACATTTTTTTCATAAAGCATCTCAAAAGTATCACGAGAACTATGCCCAATCGCTAAAATCATCATTTCTGCTTGGATTTTATCGCCATTGACAGTTATTTCGCACAGTTTACCATCTTTTATAAGTATATTTTCCAGCTTTTTATTAAAATGAACTTCTCCACCTAATTTAATAATCTCTTTTCGCATATTTTTAACGACATTTTTCAAAATATCTGTACCGATATGTGGTTTTGCAAGGTATAAAACTTCTTCTGGCGCACCAAATTTATGCAAAATCTCAAGAATTTCGTCAGAACGTGGGTCTTTAATCCTAGTCGTTAACTTTCCATCTGAATATGCTCCTGCCCCACCTTCGCCGAACTGGATATTCGAATTTTTGTTAAACTGACCACCTTTTAAAAAATCGTCGACGTGAATGTCACGCGTGTCAATCTCAAAACCCATTTCAAAAATGACAGGTTTGTAGCCAAATTTCGCTAAAATATATGCACACATTATCCCAGCAGGTCCAAATCCAATAATAATCGGTCGAGTTTCCATCTTCTTTTGACCGAATGAAAACTCAATTTTTTTTGCACTTTTGATAAAAACATCAGGATTATTGCATTTTTTTACAAAGCTTTCTTCGTTTTCGTCCTCAAAAATAACTGAAATCACCTTTTGGATAATGCCTTTTCTTGCATCTATCGATTTTTTGAAAACTTTCATTGGTTTCTTTGTTTTAAACTCTTTTTGAGCCTTTAAAATTGCAAATTCATCTGGCTTATCGATGGATATTTTAATATTTCGTATTATTACACTCAATTATTTCACCCTTAACTTAATATAGTATTCATTATTTCTTAGGCTAAATTTCTCTGTATCAAGGAAAATATTCGCCTCTACCGTTATTTCTGTGCCAGATTCTAAACCTTCGATGTCCAAAATCGATACATCAGGTATCACTTCGATATTTAAAAGCTCACTTAAATCTTCTCCATAGCCGAAAATTTCTACTGAGAAACCGTCGTCTAAAACATCTGCTAATTCTAAAACTTCCTCATCAATTACAAAGTCAACATTGTCATAAATTTTGCTTGTATAATCGGTATATTCTATGTTAACAGTTGCATTTTCTGGAGCATCTATATACTCAATGCCTTCAATTGTAGGAAGTTCGAACATAAATGTTTCTTGTCTTAAAATCAGATTTGTTTCTTCAATATCTCCTATATCGATAAATTTAATGCCTAAAATATCGCTAGGTTCGCCTTTTATCGTCACTTTTTCAGGAACAATCTCGTGCCCTGCAATATGCTCGTCATATACTTCTTCGCCTAAAATAATATCAACCGAAAGAGGTACTTCGCGAATTTGCTCAACAGGAATACTAACCGAAACTACGCTGTTTCTAACTGTTATTTCGTCAGATTTCACTTCTTTTCCGTCGGCATCAATCAAATACACAGGATAATCTGCGCTGATATTTTTGTCTGCACCAGTAACATTAATAGGCACATAAGCCGACACAATCGTGTCTAACACCTCTTCTGGACCCGAAACGCTAACCGTTTGGTAATGTTGTGGCGTATCATATACATAACCACTCGCTGGTGTTCCAACAACTTCAAACGCTACCACTAAATCTTTTGTATTTAGCCTGTCTATCTTTATCTCGATAGTTTCTGGCCTCGATTGCACTAATTCTATCGAAGAAAAAGGCAACGCTACATTATATTCAATTTCATAAGTCCCAGGTTCGACTATATCAGAAACATCGGCTGTCGCTATAATATTTGTCGCCGAAATGCTCGATAAAAGCTCCTGTTCACCCCTTAGAGTCACACTAATATTCGGAAACTGATTTTCTGTTATAATCAAGTTATTTTCGTCTTCTATCGCCTTGCTCCCATTAAAAGATACAATAATATTATCAATTGTTTCAGTTCGAATTGGGTTTATTTCCTGCATAACCCAAAACCAAATAAAAACAGCTAACCCTATTGAAGTAAACAAGCGCAAAATATCAAATTTTTTAATTTTTTTTAGCATACTCAATTTTCCTTCTTCTTAAATACATTTGAAACTTTGGTTAAAAATCTGTCTATCGCATTGAAAATTCTGCTATTCGCTGTACCTTTATCTTCGCCAATAAGCTCATATCTCAGCATTTTTTTAAGCATATCATCCGATAAATGTCGTTTAAGCATGCCTTTATTCGCCACAGAAATAGCTCCTGTTTCCTCTGATACAATAACTGCAAGCGAGTCTGTAATTTCTGTAATACCTATTGCCGCCCTATGCCTTGTCCCTAAATCTCGGCTGATAGATTGGTTTTTTGAAAGTGGTAAAATACAAGACGCGCCCTCTATTCTACTGTCGGAAATTACGATAGCACCATCGTGAAGTGGGGCTTTATTGGAAAAAATATTCCTTAAAAGAGCACTCGTAACCTTCGCATCTAAGTGAACACCACTCTCGATAATCTCTTTTAAATTATTATCTCTTTCAAAAACGATTAGTGCACCCTCTTTTGCCTTCGAAAGCTTATCGCAGGCATCACAAATTTCCTCGATAATAAGCTCACCCTCGGTCATCTCTTCATTCTCAGAAGAACGATACCACTTGGTTTTTCCTAATCTTTCAAGAATTTGACGAAGTTCTGGCTGGAAAACGACAACAATAGCTATAAGTCCTACTTGAGTTAGGCTATCTAGAAGATAATTTACAGTATTAAATTCGAATGTTACTGAAAAAACCATTCCAACAAATAAAAATGCGATACCTTTTACTAAACGTTCAGCACTAGTGCCTCTGATTTTATATAAAACATAGTATATCACACCCGATATCAGCAAAATGTCGATTAAATCGGCAACTGTGGCAAGCCTAATATAGCTTAATAAATCAACTGGACTCATATTTTCCTCTTCTTTCAAATCTATATATAAATTAAAAATTAATGTACTACTTTATCATAACATATTTTGTAATAAAAGTGAATACTTTTGTTTAATATTTTCGATTTTCTTAATATTTTCGACAAAAAATAATTTTTTATGATAAAATGTAATGCTTAAATTGATACAAAATAACAAAAGAGACCGCCCATAACTGACAGTCTCTTTAAATATTATTGTTTTTGTTCAACAGGAGTTGTAATTCGTTCCCAAATTGCAGCTACTTTTTCTGCTGAGTCAAAGTATATGCTTGCAATATCTTCTTGCTTGATTCCTAGGCTCGATGATAATTCTTCACACGCTGACCAATCGGCTTTTTCATAGCTTAAAATTAAGTTATAAAGTGCCCCTGCCTCTCCATCTTTTGCAAATAATGCGTCTCTAATTTCATCTGACAGTGGAATTTGAGCTAATACAACCTCAATCGGTGCATCAATTAAGTAATTAATTGTCGAGAACATACCCATAAGATACGCGTCTTGCTTAGAAAACGACAATTTTTTCGCATTTTTATATAATGCTTCTGCGAAAATCGCTCTTGAGAATGATAATTTCAGCAAATCTTCTGCGCCTGAATCTAAATCTCCACTTTCATTTGTAACGCTAAGTAGATATGTCCATTGCTTTAATTCATTAAGACCAATAGTCACAATCGCTTGTCTAATAGTATTAACACGACTTCTCATAGAGAAATAGTATGAATTTGCAAGTTTTAAAATACCATAAGTAAGACTTGCATCGACAGAAATAATTTTTTCTATTTCGTCCATATCTGGCTCGTCTTTATTAACTTCAACCATAAGTCTAAAGAAATTGCTTTTTAAGAAATCGGCATTTTTTGCCTCTGTTCTAAGCTTGCTTGCAACATAGCTTCCATCTAATAAATCCACGCCTAAAGATACTGCTCTATCATATTTCTCTTTAGAATCAATATTCGTAACAATACATTTTTTGCCCATATTTCCTGTGATTTTCACAATATGTTCGATAGATTCATCGCTCATTTTTGTAATATCCAGTTTAATATAGTCGATATAATCAATTATTGAAATATATCTTGGCATAAATTGAAACTCGTTAACAGCAACTTTATACCCTTCATCCGAATATTTTTTAACTATTTGCAACGCCACTGGGTGGATAATTACACTATCGTCAATTTGAATTACTAAATCTTCTTTTGCAAAAAGTCTAGGCGTATTTTTTAATAGTAAATTCGTTGTAAATGTCATAAAATTCAGCGAACCACGAAGTATTTTTTCGTTACTTGACATTAAAAGGTTATAAATCGTAGTGGCAGCTGCATATTCCTCTTCCGAATAGTTTTCACCAAAACCATTATGCTCACCGTTATATTGTATCTCGTAGCCAACAATATTGTTATTTGCATTTTTCATTGGCTGTCTAACTATATACTTTCTCATTACTCACCTCTATTTCTGTCCTCGCCCAATAATCTATCGACAATGTCAACAAGATCTGCGATATCTGGTTTCCCTAATTGCTCGTCTGCACCTAATTGCTTACCTTTAACTCTCATTTCATCGCTTATTAATGAAGAGAATATAATACAAGGTAGATGTTTAAGCTCGTCGTCGCTTTTAATTAATTTAATCAGCCTATGACCATCCATTCGTGGCATTTCTATGTCCGTTATGATAAGAGAAACTTTGCTTTGGACAGCATTTTTCTCTTTGTGAAAATCAAGTTCTTGCCATAATTCCAAACCATTTTGAAACATTGTAATATTTGTATATCCCGCTTTTTTAAGGGCATCGCGAATTAAATTTGATAATAACACAGAATCTTCTGCAACCATAATCGGTTTATCCGATGTAAATCCTGCTGTATTTTCTTTAACAGAACTTAATTTCATTGCAGCTTCAGGTGAAATTTCAGAAAAAATTCTTTCAAAATCAAGAATACTTACCAATTTTCCATCATATTGTGCGATACCTGTCGAAATACCTTCTGCACCACCAACAGCGGCATCATCTGGTTTTTGAATTTGTTCCCAAGAAATTCTTGAGATACCCACAACAGAATTTACGCGAAATGCTAGATTAGTTTTATTGAAATTTGTGATGATAAACAGGTCTTTTTCGTTTTTTATCTCGTCAGTGCCTAATAGGTATTTCGGAAGATTTACAACGGTTAGAACAGTATCTCTTGGTTTAAAGATACCTTCTACTGCGAAGTGACAATGTGGCATCGGTCTAATGTCGGTTGATACCATAATTTCACGAACTTTCGCAACATTTATGCCAAAAAGGTTTCCGTTTATTGTAAATTCCATTATTTCGATTTCATTAGTTCCTGATTCGAGCAAAATTCCATCTCTATTATTGTTATTCATAAATTCTATCTCCTAAGTCATTAAAATTTGATTGTGTCTTTTCCATAACTTGTTATAGTGCCCATGCCTGTTGCAACATCAAATGTTAATGTCCTTGCAACAGAACCACCAACTTCTTTTGCCAGAAGTCTAATTCCTTCTTTTCTTAGCATCATATTGACACAATCAACATTTCTGCTTCCTATACTACCCGAACTGCCAGCACGCGCTATATTAAACATATTCGCGCCACCAGCAATTTTCGCTGTAATATTCGCACGTCTTGCTCCTTTAGCCTCCATTTGGACCAAAGTTTCTTTTATTGCTGTATCTGCATATTTCATTTTGTTGGTTTTATTTGCTTCTAAATTAATAGGCAATAAAATATGAATTAGTGCTCCAAATTTAATAATGGGATCATAAAGACAAATTCCAACACACGAACCTAGCGCATGAGTCACGATAGTTCCTGAACTTTTTCTCATCTTCATTTCAGCTATACCTACAATGTAGTTTTCCATTTAAACACCAAGTTTCTTTAATAAAAATTCAAGTGACATAATGTCAGGTGATAAAATAATCTTCGATGGAATAATTTGTCCATCACACACAAAATTTGCTCCAAGCATGATAACATTATCAGTCTGACCACCATACTCAGCCATAGGTACTGCTAAAATAGCACCTTGCATATCGATAGCAAACCCAGGCACGCTTAGATTTATTTTTGTGTCGCTAAGGCTTGAAATTGCATTCATAAAAGTAGAAATCATAATATTCCCAACCTCAACAAGTGCTGATTTTTCCATTTCCCCAATTTCACTATAATCATCAACATTCATAAACAATGTGTTTGACAAGATTATGTTTGCAAAATCTAGTTGTTGTATCGCTAAAATAACTCCATTAATTTCTCCACTAAGATTAACAAGGACCCCTGCTGTAATATTTTCAGGACCACCAATCCAGCTGATTGCTTCATTATAACCCATAATTCTTACTTCTGGATTACTAATCATTATCTTTGTGTTCAAAATTGCAGATAAAGATGTAGCCGCATTTCCTGTTCCTATACTGCCAATTTCACGCAAAGTATCAATCTGTAATTCGTTAAGTTCTTCATAATTTTTCATACTACACCGTCCCTAATTCGATAAATTATTTATTGTTGATTCAATTTCGTCCGAGGTTGTAACCATTCTTAGTGCGTAAGTGTAAAGTCTTTGTGTTTCAATAACTTTACCTATTTCTGTTGCAAGTTCTGTTCCAGAGCTTTCTAAAAATCCTGTTAAAACATTTGCATTTTCAAGTGGCTCGATAATTCCTGCTTGTTCAGTTGCTGTAAAAGTAGATTGATTTACATGCAAAAGTCCCTCTTTATATTGAACTTTAAAAACACCAACAGGCTGTACTTCGCTTGCATTAGTTACTATAATTCTCTCTAAATTTTCATCTAAAATATATTTACCATTTCCGTCGGTTAAGTATGATAATTGTCCATCTGGTCCATCTTCTTGTGATAAAACAAACGAACCATCTCTTGTGTATAATGTTTCCCCTGAAATATTGTCTTCTACTGCAAAAAAACCATCGCCATTAATCGCATAGTCTAACATTCTGCCAGTTGATTCTATTGCACCTTGCGAAAAATCAATATGTGTAGACATGATTATCGCAGCACTACCTTTCGGTAAATTATTGCCATCAACACCTTCTAAATCACGATAAATAAGCTCTGAAAAAGCAACAACTTCCTCTTTAAAACCATGTGTATTGACATTAGCGATATTATTCCCTTGAACTTCTAGACGTTTCATTTGCTCTGATGCACCTAAAGTTGCATTATAAAAACCTTGAATCATATTAATCCCTTTCTACACAAGTCTTCCGATATCGTTTGTAGCTTTTGTTAAAATTCCATCATAAATTTTGAAAACTGACGCAGCACTTTGGAATGCTCTTTGAGTAGTCATCATGCTCGCCATTTCGCGCGTCATATCTACATTTGAACTTTCAACTGATTTCCATAAAATAGGCACATCGACTTGATTTGCAGCCTGACCACCTGTTCCAAATAATGCAGACTGATTTTTTACTAATAAATTGTTATCAGCAAATGCATAAACACCAATTCTTCCAAATACATCGCCTGTTTCACTTCCTATAACATTCCCTACATTATCAACATAAAAATCATCGGTCGGTAACGTTATCGGCACACCTGTGTCAGATAAAACTGCACCTTGATTTGGAAGTGCTATTTGGTTTAATTCATTTAAAATGAAACTGCCATTTCTTGTATATTCTGTTCCAGCATCAGTTGCAATAGCAAAAAAACCATCGCCACTAATAGCAAAATCAAGTGGTAATCCAGTTTGCTCAAATAAACCTTGTGAATAATTCACATGTAGTTCGTCAGGCGCTGTCATATAGGTTTGCTCACCAATCGGAGTAGACCCATCTGGAATTTTATTTCCGACAATAGATGTCATATACTCTTCAAACGTTGTATCTACATAAGTTTCCGTCTTATAACCTGCTGTCGCTACATTTGTCATATTATTTGATACAGTATCAAGTCTTCTTGTTTGTGTTAACATGCCTGATGTTAAATTATAAAAACCTTTTGTCATAATAACGCTCCATTAACTCTCTAAATATTGTTTCAAATTTCTAACTGCTCTACTATGAATTTGCGATACTCTTGGCGAACTAACACCAATAACCTCTGCAATTTCTTTCATTGTAAGCTCCTCATCGTAGTAAAGAGAAAGCACAATGCGCTCGTTTTCTTTTAAACTATCTATGCCCCTTTTGAGCTTTTGGTGTAGTTCTTTTTCCTCAAAAGCTTCCTCTGGCATATTTTTTATATTATCATCAGAAAACATTTTCCCTGATGCATTTCCATAACTTTCTGATAAAAAATCTAATGAAATAAGTGTTGCCACTGCTGTGTCTGATATTATTTCGTCATATTCTTCTTTAGAAATGCCCATAAACTCATAAATCTCTTTATCAGTAGGCACTCTTCCTAGTTTCACGCTTAATTCGTCTGTTGATTTCTTTATTTTTGATACTTTTTGTCTAAGTTGCCTTGGAATCCAGTCATTTTTTCTTACTAAATCGATAATCATCCCACGAAGTCTTTTTGAAACATAGGTTTCAAACTTCACTTCCATAGTAATATCAAATCTATCGACGGCATTGGCTAAAACCAAAATCCCCTCTTGAACAATGTCATCTGTTTGTGTAAATTTGCTATATAGACCACTCGCTTGAACAGCTATGCGTTTCACATAATCAGTCATCCTTAAAACAAGTTCCCATTTATAGGCATCGTTATCGGTTTCTTTGTATAAAACCAATAATTCACGATTTTCTAGACATTTTAAATCGGTTTTTACATTGTTACCCATTAACTTCCCCCCTATTATTATGCATATTGCTCCTCAGAAGATAAAACTATGTTTCCAATAGCCTGAATTTGAACATTGCTAGTTATTTCATTAAATGATAAAACATACACATCTGGGTAAAATTGCGATATCATTCTGCTTAAATAAACGCGAATAACTTGGCTAGTTAAAACTATTGGAGTTTGCGATAAATCATTAAATTTCTTACGAATATCTCCAAGTTGAATAACAATTTGTTGCATAATCTCCGGACTAAGTGCAAGATATACTCCTTGCTCGTTTTTTGTGAGTGCTGCTAAAACTTTTTTCTCAAGCTCCGCGTCTAGTGTTACCACGCGAAGTTGGCCACCATCGCAAAAACGTCTTGTGATAGTTCTTGAAAGTGACGCTCTAATTTGTTCGGTTATAATGTCGATATCACGCGTCGTAACGCTTGCTTCGACGATTGTTTCTAAAATTGCACCTAAATCTTTTATCGGAATTCCTTCTTTTAAAAGGTTTCTAAGGATTTTTTGAAGGCTTGCGTAAGTGATAATATTCGGTATTGCATCTGCAACTAAATCTGGCGCAGTTTTCTTTAGATTATCAACAAGCTGTATAGTTTCGCTTCTATTTAACAACTCGTGTGCATTTTTCTTGATAGTTTCTGATAAATGCGTAAGCATTACAGTAAGCGGAGTTATTACAGTATAACCATAAATCTCTGCCATTTCTTTTTGCTCTGGCAAAATCCATTTCGCTGGAATTCCATAAGCAGGCTCGATAGTTTCGATACCATCGACAGTTCCAATTGGGTCTGAAGGCTCAAGCGCTAAGTAGTAATCCACTAGAATTTCGCCTCTTGCAACTTCTTCGCCACGAACCTTTACAATATATTGGTTTGTCCCTAAAGTAGCACCATCATGCAGTCTAACAGACGGAATTACAAACCCCATATCCTGCGCATATTGTCGTCTAAAAATAACAATACGGCTGATAAGCTTTCCTCCACTAGCTTCATCAACAAGTGGGATTAAACTATATCCAAACTCCATTTCGATAGGCTCGACTTGTAGCAACGAATATACATTATTAACATCTTTATA
Organism: uncultured Oscillospiraceae bacterium; assembly: GCA_964370735.1. Classification (GTDB taxonomy): domain Bacteria; phylum Bacillota; class Clostridia; order Oscillospirales; family Butyricicoccaceae; genus CAYJLC01. The sequence continues at coordinate 45,597 of CAYJLC010000006.1, read as the reverse complement.
GAAATCTTGCTCGTTAACATTTTGCTTGGCTTTCGCCTCTGCTTCTTCCGCTTTTTTCGCTTCATGAACTTCTTTTATTTTTTGGCGGTCCATATTTCTTGTCGTAATAAATCCAAAAACGCCCAACGCTATCCCTACAAAATATAAAGGAATTGTCGGAGTTCCTGGCATAGAACCTAGGAAAATAAGCACAATACCTGTTGTCATTATAGCACGAGGCTGAGATTTAAACTGACTGATTACGTCTGTGTTTAAACTTCCCTCTGATACCGAACGAGTAACAATCATACCTGTTGCAGTAGATAGCATAAGTGCTGGAAGTTGCGAAACAAGTCCATCACCGATAGTAGCATTTAAAATTTGATTTGAATCGCCACCATTCATAAGGCTTGTGATAATCAAACCACCAACTAAGTTTATAACTGTAATGATGATAGACATAATCGCATCACCTTTTACAATTTTGGTTGCCCCATCCATAGCACCATAGAAGTCTGCTTCTTTTTGGATATTATGACGTCTATGTCTTGCATCTTGTTCGTTTATAAGCCCAGAACTTAAATCAGCATCAATCGCCATTTGTTTACCAGGCATCGCATCTAAGGTAAATCTGGCTGCAACTTCCGAAACACGCTCTGCACCTTTTGTGATAACGATAAATTGAACAAGAACGATAATTAGGAAGATTACAACACCGATTACGATGTTTCCTTGTGTAATTAAATCACCAAACGACTGTATTACAACCCCTGCATATCCATCTCTTAAAATAAGTCTTGTAGAAGATACGTTAAGTCCTAATCTTAAAAGCGTTGTAACAAGTAGTAGTGATGGGAATATTGAGAACTCAAGGGCATTTTTAATATTCATCGTAATCATCAAAATCATAATTGATAATGAAATGTTTACGATAAGTAAAACGTCTAGTAACGCAGTATGAAGTGGTAGTATTAGAAATAAAACTATAACTACTACACCAAGTGAAATTGCATTATCTAAAAGTCGTTTCATTAATTTCTCCCTTTCTTAAGTTTACCGTCCAAACGGTATAAGTATACTAAAACCTCTGCAACAGCACCGTAAAACTCTTCAGGAATAGGTCTATTTATCTCTGTTCCTGCATAAAGTGCCCTTGCTAGTGGTATGTTTTCGATAATTTTAACTTTGTTCTGCTCGCCTACTTCGATTATTTTTAAAGCGAGAGAATCTTGGCCTTTTGCCAAAACAAGCGGAGCTTTATCCACATCCTGTTTATATCTTAGCGCAACAGCAAAATGTGTCGGGTTTCTGATTATAACATCTGCCTCTGGCACTTGTTGCATCATACGCGACGTTGCACGCCTACGCTGAATTTCTTTCATTTTAGCCTTAACTTTAGGGTCACCTTCGATTTGTTTATATTCTTCCTTAACCTCTTGCTTAGTCATTTTAAGCTTTCTTTCATAGTCCCACCATTGGAAACCAAAATCAAAAGCTGCTAAAACAATGTATGCAATACCGATTTGGAAAATCATAATAAAAACTTGATTTGCAAAATGCGAACCTGCTATGGCTAAATCTGTATAATAATATTTCGTAAATATATTTACGGCATTGTAGATGAAATTTCCCATTATAAATAGCAAAATGCTAATTTTAAGAATTCCTTTAAGCGCATCTACCACGCTTTTTAATGAAAATAGTCGTTTAAAACCCTCTAGTGGGTTAATTTTGCTAAATTTCGGTTTGATAGACTCTGGAGCAAATAACATTTTTGTTTGAAAAAATGTTACTACTATTGCGATAACCGATGCCGATAGCATAACTGGTCCTGCGGCTAATACTAAAGTTAGCACAGAATGTGTAACAAGGCTTGTCATATCCTGTTCGAAATTGAAACCATTTTCTATCAGCGAATAGCAATATTTAAAATATCCGTCTATTTGCGAAATGATAGTTCCAGAATATAACCACAAAAGCGAGAATGTACCTAGCATTACTGCCACCGAAACGGCATCGTTACTTAAAAATACATTACCCTTTTTTCGTTCGTCACGACGTTTCTTGGGGGTGGCGCGTTCGGTTTTTTCACCAGTTGGCACGTTTTCTCACTCCCTTTAGTTCATCTGCAAAATATCAAGCGCTTCTCTAAGTTTTAAAAGCATGTCTGCTTCAACCATTAGCATATATTCGCTTATTGGCACTAACATAAAAAACACCAATAAAAGCCCTATTATTACTTTAAGTTCCATATTGATTACAAATGCATTGATTTGTGGTATTGCTTTCATCAAAATACCCATTCCAATAACGCCTAAAAGTTCTGCTGCAAGTATAGGTAATGCAAGTTTCATAGCTAAAACCAGCACTTCTACAAACATTACAAGCATAAAAGATGCAATATTTTCATTAAAAGTGACTGTTCCATAGCTTAAAACATCACCAGATGTAAGCATTAGTCTTAAAAGTGTGTAATGGCCATTTTGCACAAAAAACAATACGACAAAAAGCACGTTAAAAAGCGATGCTGTAATCGACATATTAACCTGACTCGAAGCATCATAGGTTTGCGCCATACTAGTTCCCATTTGGGTATCAATGATTTCACCTGCATACGTTACTATCATCATAAATAACCTAAATAAAAACCCTAAAACAAAACCAATTCCTAGTTCTAAAATCAGTTTTATCATAAATTCAAATGTGCTTTTAGGCACTTCGACATAAACCGAAGAAGACGCGCTAAAAACTGATATAGACAGCACAAGAATAATACCTGCCCTGACATAATTGTTCATATTACTTCTGCCAAAAATCGGGTTAAATGCAATAAAACCAGACATTCGCATTAATATGAGTTCGAATAAAAATAAGCTTGCAAAATCCATATCTTAACCCTACATAAGTGTGAATAAGTATCTGCTAAAATCAAGTAGATTTTCAAGCATCCACCCACCTGCCGTAACTAGCAGTATGACAACAACGATTAATTTCAAAATAAACGCAAGCGATTGTTCGTGGATTTGCGTTACTGCTTGGAAAATAGCGGCAACGATACCTACCGACATACTCAGCAAAAGAAGTGGTGCACCGATTTCTAAAGCAACTCCGACACCTTGTCTTAAAACGTCTTGAACTTCCATTTAAACCTCCTATGTAAACCCCTTGACAAGAGTTGAGAATAACAGACTCCAACCGTCAAGGCTTATAAATAAAAGAATTTTAAATGGCATTGAAATCATTGAAGGTGGTAACATTATCATACCCATAGACATCAATGTTGTAGAAACTAAAACATCGATTAAAACAAATGGTATGTATAATAAAAATCCAATTTCAAATGCTCGTTTAAGCTCACTTGTCATAAATGACGGAATAACTATTGTAAGTGGTAGCTCCATAGCCTCTTCGCCTTCTGGAATTTCTATTCCTTGAAGCTCACAAAACATCACAAGCGATGCCTGCTCAGTATTGCTTAGCATAAATTCTTTCAGCGGAACTTCTGCTCGCGCTAAAAATTCCTCGTCTGAAATCTGCTCTGCTATGTATGGTTCATAAGCATTTACCTGAATATCGCTTAAAACTGGTGACATTGTGAATAATGTTAGAAATAATGCCATTCCAACAAGCACCATATTCGGAGGGTTTTGTTGCAAACCCATCGCCGAACGCAAAAATGAAAATACTATCGTATAACGTGTAAACGACGTCATCATAATTAGTATCGACGGTAATAAAGCTATTACGGTGGTTAAAAACAGTATTTCTAGGGTTTGGACGCTTTCGCCATTGACATTAATTAATGGATCCATTGTTCCCTCCGTCCTGATTTTTAGACATAACCTTTTTTAACGCATCTTTAAAACTCATATTCTCCGATGTTTTAAAAGCTTCATCCTCCTCTTCCCAAAGAGATAATTCCTCTTTAGAAATTTCACTTATTTGGTTTATACTCCCTTGTGAACTGCCTAGAAAATATACTTTTTCACCAACTTTCACAAGAAGAAGCTTTTGATCTTTTGATATTGCTATTTGCTCTAAAATGTTAATTTTTCTACCTCTAGGCTTAAACCCTTTGACCGTAGCGATACCTGCAACATATCTTGTAAACAAATATGCAAGTGCAAGCACCACCACAATCATAAGGAGTGCCCATATAAGGCTTAAAACTTCATCGAGCATAATTAACCATTTCCTAAAATTGAGTTAACAGTTTTCATTAAACGGTCTTCTTTAAATGGTTTTACAATAAAATCTTTGATACCATTTTGAACAGCTTCAACAACCATCGCTTCTTGTCCCATTGCAGAACACATAACAACGTTTGCAGATGGGTCTTTACCACGAATTACTTTTAAAGCTTCTAATCCATCCATATTCGGCATAGTGATGTCTAATAAAACTAGATTTGGTTTAAGTTCATCATATTTTTGAGTAGCGTCTAAACCGTCAACAGCCTCGTGAACATCTGTATAACCGTTTTTTGTAAGGGTATCTTTAATTACTTTTCTCATGAATGCAGCATCATCAACAACTAAAATTTTTGACATATTATTATCATCCTTTTCAATTTATTATATTATTTATTATTTTTTAGTAAATCAGCAATTTGATTATTTTTTAATACTTCGGTAATTCTAACACCGAAATTATCTTCGATTACAACAACATCGCCCCTTGCAACACAAAGCCCATTTACAAATAAATCAACTTGATCGCCTGCAAGCTTATCTAGTACAACAAGAGTTCCTTTTGAGAATGTTAAAATATCTTCAACTTTTCTCTTTGTTCTTCCGATTTCAACAGAAACTTCTAAAGGTACAGACATGATTAAATCAAGATTATCGGCTTGTTCTTTAGTTAGTTTATCACCTAAATCGAACGACGGCAGATTAACTTGTCTTGTGTTAATAACTTTAGGTTCTG
>CAYJLC010000006.1:0-40592 GCA_964370735.1 uncultured Oscillospiraceae bacterium | reverse complement strand
TTGTGGTGGATATTGTGGGTAACCTTGTGGTGGCATTCCATAATATGGGTCATATCCTTGAGGCGGCATTCCGTAAGGATTGTATCCTTGCGGTGGCATTCCTTGAGGTGGTGCTCCATAATTAGGATCTGGCATTTGTGCTTGTGGAGGTGGTGAAGAAGGTGGTGGAGCTTGCGTCGGTTCTGGTTCTGGCTCCGAAGTAGAAACTCCCATGCCGCCTAGCATTCTCTCGATTTCCTCTTGGCTTAATTTCCCTCCAGATGTTTCTTGAACAACAGGCTCTGGCGCTTTTTCTGGTTCTTTGGCTGGTTCTTCCGAACCGAAAGCCATTCCAAATCCGTCTAAAAGATCACGAGCTAGTTCAAGCGACATAATATTTAGGAAATCACTCTTTAGTTTATCCTCAATGGTTATCGTAAACCTTACAGCTAAAACTTCTTCAGGGTCTATTACTAATTTTTCTTTTAGCTGATCTAATTGGTCTTCGTAATAATGTTTCGGAGTAGAGATATTTGTAGCTTTTCCGAAAAATTCCGAGAGTGCAGTTGCCGACGCCCCCATCATTTGATTCATTACTTCGCATACAGCACTAACAGTTAAGTCATTAATTTCGAATTCCTCATCCGGAAACTCCGTCCCCATTAAGATGTTTACAATTACTCTAACATCTTCTCTTTTAAGTAGCATAATATTGCTACCAGAAAGACCTGAAACGTATTCGATTTCAACGCCGACTGCAGGGTCTACTTCCTCGATGTGAAAATCTATCGAATTTACAACATCAACAGTTGGTGTAGAAATATCAACCCTATGATTTAGCATATTCGAAATAGCAGTAGCCGAAGAACCAAGGCTTATATTCATAACCTCGCCTATGGCGTCAAGCTCCATTGCAGTAAATATTTTTTGTTCCATAGCTTTTAATTTTCTCCTCTCCCTTGATTATAATAGGTATCAAGAATCTTGACAGAAATATTGTTATTTTGTAGCCCTAATTTTCCACTAAACCAAGGTGCGTCTTCTACATAGAGATTTATAGCACTATCAGACGGTTTGCTTAAATCGATTACATCACCGACAGCTAGCGAATAAATATCTTGTAGTTTAAGTTCAGTTTTTGCAAGTTCTGCTTTTATTTCAAGCTCTGAATCTTTTAAAATTCCCATAATCTCTTCGGAATTGTCCTCTCCAGAACTTCTTCCGATTGAGCTTGATGACGCTATTTTGTTAAACACATTTGTAAGCGACATGCCAGGTAAACATATATTCATTCTGCCTGTGCAGTTTGGGAATTGTAAATCAATGCTTACTATGATAACCGTTTCGTCTAGTCCCATAATTTGCACTAGCGTTGGGTTTGTTTCAATTCGGCGATAATGGAAGTCCATTTCGATATAATTTTCCCAACTTTGATAAAGAAGCTCAATCATTTCTCGAACTAGATTTTCATATAATTTTATTTCAACATCTGTAAAAATATAACCTGCCTCAACCGATTCGTCTAAATCACCTTTACCACCCATCAGTCTATCAATCATACTAAGCATTATCGAAGTAGAAAAATGATATAGACAAGGTTGTTCGTCATATTGCTGTTGATTTTTTATTTTCATATCGACGATAGTTAACACATCGCCCTCTGAAATCGCATTTGAAAATTCGTAATATCGTTGCTCTTCAATAGATTCAACCTGTATGTCACAAGTCGTTCTCAAAAGACCATTTATCCTAGAGTTTATTACTCGAGTATAGTTTTCAAATATACCACCGAGCATTTTAATTCTATCTTTTGTAAACTTTCGAGGACTATAAAAATCATATTTACGATATTTTTGTTCTTCAGTCGCAGCAGCTTTTGGTTTGTCGTTTGCAGGCTCTTTTGAAGCGTTTAATAATGCGTCTATCTGGCTTTGCGATAAAACTTCTGCCACTTAAATCCCCCCATTCATAAAAATATGCATTATTCCTCCAAATTTACGTCTTCAGTGCTTTCAGCACCATCACGCATAATGTAGTAATTTTCTATTTCATCATAAGTTTCTTCAGAATCAAATCCACTTATAATAATCTCAACTCTTCTATTTGCTGATTGACCCTCTGGATTCGAGTTATCTCCAACTGGTCGCCATTGTCCATATCCGACACTCACAAGTCGGCTAGGGTCGACAATTTCTTTATCTTGTAAATAAACTGTAACTATTGTTGCACGATTAGATGCTAGAAATCTATCGCCATAAGAGTAGTTTGGTCGGCTAGGGTCGGCTTGCGCTGTATGCCCTAAAACTCTTATTTCGTTTATCTCGTCTGCTCCTGCTACTAATGATTCGGATAACAGGTCTAAAACATGTTTCCCCGAGTCTAGTAGCGTGTAGCTATCTCCTGTGAAAAATACCGAATCGTCAAATGTTACGAACACATAACCATTACCCTTTGTAACAGAAACTTTTTCAGTAAGACCTTCGTTTTCAATCATTTCTTGGATAGATTGCATTATAACATCAAAAACATTTCCACCATCTGATTCAGTATAATCTGGACCAATCGCAGGTCCTTCTGTTGCTCCAGGAAGTGGATTTCCCTCGTCTGTAATAGCATCTGGATTAAATGATTTTACAAGTTCAACCCATTTTGATTCATCAACAGATGACATGGCATAAAGCATAACGAAGAATGCAAATAAAAGCGTAACCAAGTCACCATAAGTGTCCATCCAGTTGGCTCCACCACCAGATGATTTTTTCTTTTTCTTAACCATTAATTACACTCCATTCTCAATCTTTATGTATTATTCTCCGCCACCGTCGCCAGAACTTGCAGCTGCTTTTTCACGAGCTTTTTGATTCATAAATACAAGTAAATATTCTTTTAGGAATTTCGGGTTTTCACCGGCTTGAATAGCCATTACACCCTCGATTATTATTTGTTTACAAAGCATTTCTTCTTCATCTCTTGCCTGTAAGTTTGTAACGATAGGACCGAATACAACGTGGGCTAAAAACGAACCGTAGAATGTTGTAAGTAAGGCAACGGACATGTCAGGTCCTAATGAGTCCATATCGCCTCCACCAAGTCCTTTAAGCATATTAACAAGACCAACAAGTGTACCTATCATACCAAAGGCAGGTGCAGCACCAGAGCCTTTTTCGTACATCGCGATAACTGTTGCGTGTCTGTCCATAGTTTGTGACATATCGTTTTCTAAAATTGTCCTAACGCGGTCTGGGTCGTTTGCATCAACCAAAAGGGTGATTGCCGATTTGAAAAACGGGTCTTTTTGTTCGTTCACTTTTTCTTCAAGTGCTAAAAGACCATTTTTTCTCGCGATATTACCAAGCTCAACTAGCTGGTCAATATAGGTTATTGGGTTGTAGGTTTTTGATTTAAGCAAAATCATAAAATGTTTGAAAGAGGCCATTGCATGTTTTGGGTAACTGGCAATTACTACTGATAAAGTACCACCGATAACGATTAATACCGACGCTGCATCAAAGAAGTTTGCTAAGTTTTCAACTGCAAACGTAATGCCAAACGGAGATAAATTTATGCTTGTGATAATCCCTAAAACAGTAAGTACGGCAGCTACAAGTATCCCAACTAAGTATAATATATTCATAGTCCAATATCCTTTCCCTAAATTTTATTTATCTGTGTTCTGTTACTGATATTTGTCTATGAATATCCAACACTTTTGCATTATATTCTTTTATTTTGTTTATAACATCGTCTAAACTATCACGAACGATATAATAATCATGGTTCATCATAACAATTTTACATTCAGGAATTAACTCAATGTATTCGATTTGATTATGATTTAATAAAAAAACTTCCTTGTTCATTTTTGTTAGCCTAATCATACATTTCCTACTTTCTTCACTTTAAATTTTTCATCATCGACCCAGAAAAGTTTCCTAAACTGGGTCATGATAAAATCTTTAAAACTTAATTATCTTTTCATATTAATAAGTTCTTCAAGCATTGTGTCTGTAACTGTTACGATACGCGTATTCGCTTGATAACCTCTTTGATAAATAATCATATTTGCAAATTCTGTTGCGATGTCTGTTCCTGATTCTTCTAAGAAACCATTTAACAAAGCCGAACCTTGTCCGATGATTGGTTGTGGTAATTCAGTACCATCTTCTGATTCCCCAGCAACACCGTTATTAAGTGCTCCACTGATAGTTCCACTCGGAGATACAATCGAAACATCACCAGTGTTTCCTAATGCTTGGTAATAAGGTCCACTAGTATGTGTTACTGCACTAGGGTTTGGAACTGTCGCTAATGCAACATAACCGATAGTAACAACTTCGTTTGTGATTTCGTTGATTGCCGTTATTTTACCAGATGAATCGAATGTGATATTGTTTACACGAATTGGTGTAGACTCTGCTAATGTTTCGTCTGTAATACCTTCGGTAGAGTTATTACCAGTTGCATCATCTATAAACGGATAAATTGTAGAACCATCTTCGATATAATCTGCGTCGTCTGGGTCTGCTCCGTCTGCATTAACAAAACCTAAAGGCAATCTAATCGGAACTAATTGTGTACTAATATATACAGCACCGTCATTACCTGGCTCGGTTGACGGCGTTATTTCGCCTGTGTCAACGTCTTGTGATGCATTTACTGCAACAAAACCATGAACAACATTACCTTTACCGTCTACTAAATATCCATCAGAATCGAAAGCGAAATCACCAACACGGCTTAACATAACGCCATTTAATTCAGTTGTTTTTGATGTGTCGATTATGTCTTTGTCACCAATGATAAAGAAACCATCGCCTTGAATTGCTAAGTCTGATGAAATACCAGTCGGTTTCATAGGTTTTGCAGCGATATCAAGGTCGATAGAACCGATTGATACACCATAACCTACTTGAGAAGGGTTTATACCACCAGATGTTGTGCTACCATCAGCACCTGATTTTATTGAAGAGTAGATACTTTCTTCGAAAGTAACTCTACCTGCTTTATATCCAAAAGTATTAACATTTGCAACGTTATTACCTACTACGTTTAACGCGTCCATGTGCGCTTTTAATCCAGAAATACCTGAGCTCATTGCTCCTGATAAAGCCATATAAATCTCCTATTCTATTACGAAGCTATAAGTCATTCGGACTTATATTAAGCACCCTTAAAAGGTCCTGCTTATAAAATAATTGCTCCGTCTATGTTTGTGAAAATATTTTGTTTCATTTCGTCACTCGACATGGCAGTAATTACTCTGTTATTTGGAACATTCACAATAAATGCTAAGTCATTTCCTAATGCTAAATAATTTTTAACACCTTTAGCCTCTGCTTTTGACACAGAATCGTTTAGACTTTTCATTAAATTATCGTCAATGTTAATTCCTCTTTCTGAAACTCTTTCCATAGCGTGTTTCGAAAATTCAACTTGTCTTGATTTTAAAAGCTCTTCGTTAAATATAGCGCCAAAATCAGCACCAGTATTTACATTTGTTTGTCTTTGTATCGTACTAGACGACAACGGTGGTGTTGAGAGAGCCTTTATTCTATGATCCATCATTAAAACCACCTCCTAAATAGTTACAGATTCCTCTTCTGGGTCTATTTCTGTATCTTCTTCCGATGTTCCTTCATCAGTTTCAGGTGTTTCTTCCATTTCCGGTAATCTACCTACTGCCATTATGCTGTCCATATAATACATAACATCATCGACAAAAATTACAGGCTGTCCATCATAAGTTCCAGAACCAGTTACTGTTCCAAAAATTTCTATGATACTTCCTTCTGAGTCAAAATTTGCAACTGTTACGTCTTTTCCAACAAGAGAAGCTGCATAACTTTGGTTGCTTGACACTAATAACGACGAAATTCCTTCTTCAAGTGCCGACATTGTTTGTACCGTTGACATTTGAACTAGTTGATTTAACATTTCTGTTGTGTCTGCTGTATTGTCCATCGTTTGGTTTTGAAGCTGTTGCACCATTAGGCTTAAAAAATCTTCAAATCCTAACCCGATATCATCGTCTGGGTCACGATATTCAAATCCCTCAAGGGTTTTTTCTAGTTCACTTATAGATGGTTGTGTGTAGGTTGATTGAGTAGAAGCAAAAGAACTTGTATTGTTTGACATCTTTGCAATACTATTTGTAAATCCAGTATTTGCAATTGATAAAAAATCCATATACATTTCTCCTTATACTATGTTTAACATTCCTAGTCTGAGTTTTTGGATAAATTCATCCGAAGTTTCCTTTTCCTTTTCTCTTTCTCTTTTATTTTGACCATTACCATTGTGGTCTAAGTTTTGATGTTCTGGTGCATTTTCATTCGCTAAAACCATAACTTTTACTTCGCTATTTTGCGATGATAATGCCTGATTTAACATCGGTAAAGTTTCTTTTAAAGCCTTGTTTCCAAGTTCACTATCGGCATTAAGCACGACGTTTATGATTCCATTTACGTCTTTTGTAATTTCGATAGTCACATTTCCTAGACTTTCTGGCGCAAGTTTGATTGTAACTTTTTCTAGACCATCTGCAATAGATGTTTCGATAGATTTTAATAAATCTTGACCAAATGTTTCAGATTCAGTATTGAGAATTTGAGTAGGTTCAGAAACTTTTATCGGCGCATTTTCGACATCTTTAAAAAGATATGCACTAATATCAGCACTATCACTACCGTCAAATAATTGGTCGCCTTCGCTAGAAGTTCCCATATTTCCGTCTGAAAGAATTTTTTTCGCCAAATCTTCTGCCATTTTAGAAATATCTTTCTCGCTCATGCCTTCAGTATCTGCCGTTTCGATATTAGCTTTTGAAAAAACAAACTCTATTTCTTCAGCGGTTGGGTTTTCTGTTGCGTTTTTAAGAATAAAACGCTCCATAATTCCGATATTTTGGTTTTCAGCTTCCGGCTTGAAATTAACTTCGGATAATAATGCTAACGGGTCGATAGAATCCACTGAAATTTCAGCTACATTCACAAATTCAGCCACGTTTACATATTTTTTAAGGTCTAGCATAATATCTCTCGGTTGATTTGCTAGAGAAACAGCTGCTAGCTCTTCTTTCGGCTCTTCATCTTTTTGATTTTTGCTCGAATTTTGCTCGCTATATTTATCTTCAATCAAATTTTTAAAGTTGCCGTTTTCATTATCAGGAGTATCAACATTCGAACCTTTTGGTAGGTCTACGTTAGTTACAAGCATTTGCAACATATTCACGTCCACACATTTCACCTCCTTTCAACCTTAATTTTAATTAAATTCTTCTCATAGATACAAGCTGGTCAATCGCAAGTTCATCGTTTTTTTGAACCATCTTATTATAATCTTCCAGTCGATTTTCTTTTAATTTTTCTAAAGTTTGAGTTTCTTTTTTAGCTTCAATCATTTCATCTTGCTTAATATCCGCTTCACGTTTAAAACCTTCTAAAATATGCTCTTCTCTTTTAATATCTTTCTCTAAAACACGCAGTCCCGAGGAAAAGGAACTCGCCCAAGCTACGGAAATGCCCTTTGTCGCTTGCTCGTTGTATTTTTGATTTAAACTTTTGTATTGATTGTTGACATTATCTAATCTTTTCTCTTGTTTTGAAACCTTATCAGTAATTATTGCATACTCGTTTCTAACTCCATCAAAAACCTGTTGTTTATAGTTTAGCACTGTGTCTAGCGTAAACTCAAACTTTTTCATAAATCGTCACCTTTCTTATACTTATAAACTACAAAAGAATTCTTAATTTATCTAAATTTTCATCATAAGAAAATCTTTCGTTTGTTCCTTGTGTCAAGAATTTGTTGATATTATCTATTTTACCTAGTGCATAGTCTAGTTTTGGATTTGTCCCTGCTTTATATGCACCAATTGTAACTAAGTCGGCATTTTTTTCGTAAGTACTTAAAACATTTCTAACTTCTGAGGCTAATTTTTTATGGTCTTCGGAAACAATTTCTGCCATAAGCCTTGAAATACTTCCTGAAACATCGATAGCCGGAAAATGATTTGCCTGAGCTAGTCTTCTTGAAAGTACAATATGTCCATCTAAAATACCACGAACTGTATCGGCAATAGGCTCATTTGTGTCATCACCCTCTACCAAAACAGTATATACACCAGTGATTGAACCTTTGGAAAAATTCCCGCTTCGCTCTAGAAGTTTCGGAAGTTCTGCATAAATAGACGGTGTGTACCCCCTTGCAACTGGAGGCTCACCTACTGCAAGTCCAATTTCTCTTTGAGCCATCGCAAAACGCGTAAGCGAATCCATCATAAGAAGTACATCTAGTCCTTGGTCGCGAAAATATTCGGCAATACCAGTCGCAACCGACGGGCATTCTCGTCTTAGCATTGCAGGTTGGTCGGATGTTGCTACTACTAAAACTGACCTTGCCATGCCTTCTGGTCCTAAATCACGTTCGATAAATTCCAAAACCTCACGTCCACGCTCTCCGACAAGTGCAATTACGTTTATATCAGCCTTAACATTTTTTGCAATCATGCCCATAAGCGTCGATTTACCAACACCAGAACCTGCAAAAATACCAATACGCTGACCTTTTCCTATGGTAATCATACTGTCGATGGCTTTTACACCAAATTCAATTTTCTCACGAATAGGCGGTCTTGAAAGTGGGTTTATATAGTTTCCAGCTTCAACGCAATAAGATTGCCCACCAGAAAATGCGCCTTTTCCATCGATAGGTTCGCCTAAGGCGTTAATAACCCTACCTTTTAGGAAATTTCCTAAATTTAATGTTAGTCTTTTGCCGGTGTTTCTCACGAAATTTCCAGCAGAAATACCATTCATATTCGAATACGGCATCAAAAGAATTCTATCTTTTTTAAAACCAACTACCTGCGCCATGACTTGGCTTCCGACTTCGTCGCTATAAATATGGCATATATCGCCAATAGCAGCCCTTCCACCAGACGCTTCAATAGACATGCCGACAATATTTTCAATTTTCCCTATATGGCTCACAGTTTCTATGTTCTTGAGCTGATTTATAGCATTTCTAAATATTGCAAGCACCCCATTTATCTATCATTTAAAATTGATCTAATATTTTGTAATTGCGTTGAAACAGATGCATCGATTACCTCGTCTGGCATTTCGATTATGCATGTTCCTTTTTCATTTCCACCCATAGGTATTACCTTGATATGGTCTGAAACACTCGCTAAATTCGCCATAAGTTCAGGCGTTACCTCGGCTACATATTTTGTGTCTACACCACCGATATAAATTCTAACCCATTCTTTGCGTTTCAGCTTTTCTGTCGCCACTAAAATCATACGAGTTATGACAGCTTTGCTACTTTTTAGGCTAACATGGATAACTTTTTCTGCAACCGATATGCATAAATCGCACATATCGTTATAGGCAGCATCTACCATATTTTCCTTTTCGTAAGATGCTTTTTCTAGGAATTTTTTAATCTCAATCGCCTGCTTTTTTTGCATATCATCAAGATAGCTTTTAGCCTCAACGCTTGCTTTTGAAAGCCCTTCTGAATAACCAGTGCGATAACCTTCGGCAGTCGCTGCGTCTTTTGCGATATCAATTTCTTCCCTAGCGCTTTCTAATGCGTTTTTATACATCTCTTCTGCCTTTGTTTTTGCATCTTCGATGATTTTTTCCGCTTGTATCTTTGCAAAACTAAGTTCTTTTTCTGCGACAGAAACTTCTTTTAAAGGGGCAGATTTTTTCTCTGCTTTTTCTGCCCTTTCTAATTCTTTTGCAAAAGCATTGCCTAAATCTAATTTATCTTCGACATCGACAATATCTTCGTCATTTTCTAAAGAAATATCGTCTGCATCTTTAAAAACGTAATTACTTGCTTGTGGTTTTAAAAAACTTTTAAATATACTAGGCAATTATCTCGTCCTTTCCACCTTTCATAATTACAAGTTCGTTTTGTTCTTCAAGCGTACGAATAATAGAAACAATACGCTGTTGCGCTTCTTCTGCGTCTTTTATACGAACATTTGTTGTGATTTCTAGGTCGTCTTTTATGCTTGTTGCCATACGAGAAGACATATTTGTAAATAGTTTGTTTGCAACGTCTGCGTTTGCAGCTTTAAGCGCAAGTACCAAATCACGAACGTCACAATCACGCACAAAACGTTGCACTGAACGGTCGTCCATTGTAACAATGTCTTCGAATGTAAACATTCTTTTTCTGATTTCTTCTGCAAGTTCCTCGTTGTATGAGAATAAGTGGTCGAAAATTCTTTTTTCGCTTGAACGATCTAAGTTGTTCATAATGCTTGCAACATAGTCGATACCACCGATATCGATATTCTTCGTAGTAACAATGCTTGAGAATCTTTTCGACATCTCTTCTTCGATTATTTTAACAGCCATTGGCGATGCACTTTCCATGCTCGCTATATTTTCCATAACTTTCGCTTGTTTGTCTATATCAAGTTGTTCGATAACAATAGCGCCTTTTTCTGGGTCGACATACGATAAAACAAGTGCAATAGTTTGCGCTCTTTCGTGTTGAAGTGCAGAAAATAACGAACGGTCGTCTGCCTTTGATAAAAAGTCAAACTCTCTTGTAACAAGGTTTTTATTAACCGAGTTTAAAAGCTCATCTGCAACTTCTCTGCCAAATGCCTTTTCTAAAACATCTCTTGCATATCCGATACCACCTTCAGTGACAGCCTGATTTGCAAGGCACATTCTATAAAATTCGGTTAAAACTCCCTCTGTTGTTTTCGGGTCTGAATATGATAATTTAGCTACTTGAAGAGTCAGTTTTTCAACTTCTTCTGGTTCGATAAATTTATATATTTCCGACGCGTTTTCTACCCCTAAAGAAACAATTACGGTTGCAGCTTTTTGGGCAGGGTCTAGGTGTGCTATTGATGCTAACATTTCTTCAATATAGTCTTTTTGAGGTTTTTCTTCAACGGCTGGAGTTTCTTTCTCTTTGCCTTTAACTTCTTTAGCCATATTTATTTCACCTCTCTTAACCAGTTTTTAAGCATTTGAGCTGCAACTTCTGGATGGTCTTTTGCAAACTTACGAACTTCATTTCTAACAATGACATCGTTCGATTGAGGTTGATTGTCACCCATAACTTCGCTCCACTCGGCAACACTCGCACCAAGATGCGCTTGTTCTGCTTGTAAAATCGCCTCTTGAGCTTCGCGTTTTTTGCGTTTCTTTCTCTTAACTGACGCTACTATAATTATTATGATTATTAATAAAATTACAAATGCCGCTGCACCAATAACTGCATAAAGCATCCATCCCTCTAGTTGAGTTCCGTCTGGTAATGTAACTTCACTGTCGCCTTCTTCTTGGAAGAATGGTGCGATAAATACATTGATTTTATCTGCTTGGTTTTCGTCCGAAATACCAGCGGCTCTTGCTATATGAGGATATAGCATATCTTCGTCGATACTTCCAGCTGCTGTATGATTTATTGTTACAGAAACCATAACATCTTCGATTTTTCCAGCTAAACGCTCGACTTGTTCATTTGTTTGGTCGACAGCATAATTAGTTTCGCCAGAGTTATGGATAACTGATTCGGATCCGTCTATCGGAATTCCGTCTTCGACATAGTCGTTTATATCTGCATTTTCCTCTGTTCCAACTATTCCGCCTGCCGTTTCTGAATCTCTGACAATTTCTTGGTCATAGATTATCTGACCGATAATTCCTTTGCCGTCTTCTTGCCATTCTTCGATAGAATAGTCAGTTGAATCGGCAAAACTTCTGTCTACATTTACAACGCTATTAACGCTGATACGAATGTTTTCTCTGCCAAAAAGTGGCTCTAAAACAGTCATAATATTTGTTTTTATTGAATTGTTTGTTCTTTCTTCTAGTTGTAATTTTAACTCTGAAACATTTTCGATATCTGCAAATGAGCTATCAAGTTCTGAATATGTATTACCATAAGTATCTGAAATGCTAACGTTTGAAATTTCAAGACCTTCAACACTATGACTTATCAGCTGCCTAATCGCCTGTGCATATTGTTCGCTTAAATTGTGACCGTTTTCCATTTCAACAATAACAGCTGCCGTTGCGTCTGTTTTGTTTGCACTATCTAATACATAAGTATTGTCAGAACCTGGCTCTATCATTACGTTTGCGTCTTTAACGCCATCAAAATACTCGATTACGCTCGCCATTTGCTCTTGAAGCGATATTAAAAACAAAGTTTCTCTCTCTGTTTCCGTCGTCAGCGCACTTACATTATCCAAGTATGTTGAATATCCATAACCTGAGTTTGGATAGCCTTGAATAAGTAGTTCTGCTTTAAGCCTTGCCTCGTCTTCTTTTAACACTAAAACAGTGTCATCACCCTCTATTTTATAATCCGTAACACCATTGCTCGATAAATATGAAACAACCTGTGTTACATCTGTATTATTTAATCCTGTAAAAAGCACCGAATACTCTTTATTAAAATTCAAATATAATACAATAGCAAGTGCAATTAGCATAACAGCAAGAATACCTGCAAACATTGACTTAATCTTTTTTGATAGAGATGCCCACCAACTTTTTGCCACATCAAAATATCCTTTAATTTTCTGTTGCACCGTAACCTCCGAAATTCTTTACCTATAAACTAATACGCATAATTTCATTATATGCCTCTAGCGCTCTACTTCTAAGTTCTACTAATAACTCAACAGAAGTCGCAGCCTTTGTTTGTGCGATAGTCAGCTCTGCTGGATTGTCTAATTCTCCGATTGACAATAGATATTGAAGCTCGTTTTTGTCAGCGTCAGTTTCTTTAACATTGTCGATAGCGCTTTTGAATACATCAGCAAATAAATTACTGCTCGTACTTTCGTTTGAAATTTCGTTTGTGGTGCCAAATGCGGACGAAATACCTGATATTTCTCTAAATTCCATATAAACTTCTCCTATATATTCTAAAAACTCAATTTAATTTAAGTTTATTTGCCAATTTGTAACCCTTTAGCAATCATTTCTTTTAAAACGTTGTACGCAGATACATTAGCCGAAAACGCTTGATTTGCGGCCATAGCATCTGCCATTTCTTTAACTAAATCTATATTCGGTAGTTCTACATACCCATCTTCGTTTGCATCTGGATGCGTTGGGTCATACTGCACTTTTAAGTCCGAAGGGTCTTCTACTATTTCAGTGACACTTACGCCACCACCAGAAGCTTGCATATTTTTTTCATTTAAAATACTTGCAAAATTGCTTTCGTTTTCTTCAAAAACAACTAACTTTCTTCTATATGCTCCGCCTTCTTCGGTTCTTGTTGTATTAAGGTTTGTGATATTTTCTGAAATCACATCTAGTCTAAGTTTTTGCGCTGTAAGCCCCGAACCTACAACATCGATAGAATTTAAAAAAGCCATAATTACCCCCTAATTGCTGTTCTAAGAATTTGGAAGTCGCTAGAAATCGCATCAAACGCGTATTGCATTTGGTAGGCATTTCTAGTAAGTTCTATATTTTGTTCTACTATGTTAATTCCGTTCTCATCTACTCTAGTAGCTTCGTCTGCCACATCTATTACAATATCAGCATCATTAATAGCACCGATTGCATTTCTAACTTTGTTTTCACCTACTAGGGCGCCTTCAATAGAATCTTTTAAAGACTCTTCAAATGTCACGACCTTTTTTTGATATCCAGGCGTTTCAGCGTTGGCTATATTGTCAAGTATTGCCGACTGCTTAGCCCATAGAAAATCCACCGACCTCTCTAGCATCGCCATATTATTAGTAGATAAAATACTCATTAGAATACCTCCCTTTAGTGATGAACACTTAAATTGTATTGTAACCTTTTTTTGGATAAAACCGCCAATTTTTGACAAAAGACACAAAAATTCACTTTATTTTTTACTATACATTAATTATAAACCACTATTAGCCATTTTGCTATACACCAATTGCACAAAATATAAGTTTATGTGTCGCTATTTTTCGTCAAAATGCATTATTTATTTTAACTTTCCTAAGATTTTTTTTTGAAAATTTAATTTCTTGACATTTTTGATACATTGTACACATTGCCTATATATCGTCGAGTTAGCTTTTTTAATTTTAAGCAACTGCTACAAGTTAGCAACTTTGTTTTTTCATAATTTATTAATATATAGTTTCGCATATGTAACTAATACTTAGTTTTTCAAAGTTTTATAATAGTTAACGTTAAATCAAAATATGCATATTGTTAACTATTTGTTAACTCGATTTTGCAGCTGTAAATTAAACACCGCTTCCCTCGTTAAAACTTCTTCGTCGTGCACCATATCGTAAAAAGTCGCCGCGTAAACTTTTTCATCTTTTTCAAAAATTCTTATGATTTTCATCTTTAAAACAAGCACAGTATGCGAAATTGGCACTGTTACTTCTATTTCTTCGTCAAGTTTTAGTTTTCTTTCACAAATAAACGACATTCCCCCACAACTAAGGTCAACGCTTTTTATTTTCGCGCGTCCTTTCCAATCTTCTGAAATTGCATACACATAAGAATCAAAACTAACAGGCACTCTTAAATTATCTCTAAGTTTTGTGCATTTAATATAGACAACATTGCCACGATTTTCGATAATTTTACCTTCAATAACAAGTGCCTTATTGTGACTTGCTTCAAGCACAACATATTTATGTTCCAAAACATTTGCCAAATCTTTGTTAGAAAATTCCAATCTAAACACTGGCTCCGTCGGGCCATCATCTGTCGTTCCATATCCTAATCTACGCTCTAAACTGTCTATAACCATATATTTGTATTTCATATCTTATACTCCTTTGCCTCTTTCTCTTCTGTATTTTTCTGGGTCATTTGGGTCAAATTTCAAAAAGTATATATAAATTTCTACTATTGCATTATAAAGTTCCTCTGGAATTTGCGAGCCGAGTTGCATTTGCGCTAGCATAGTTGCAAGCGAGTTGTCCTCGTATATAGGCACACCGTTCGAAACGGCTACTTCCACGATTTTTTCGGCTAAATTACCCATGCCCGACGCAATAATTACTGGTGCACTATTCATTCCATCGTATTTTATAGCGACAGCTTTTTGTGCTTTATTAGATTGTGACATTTATGCTACTCTTCCCTTCAAATAAATTTGGAAACACATCTGTAAGCGCCTTTGGCTCTATAAGCTCCTCAACGTCTACATGTTTCGGTTTAACACCATTTCTTGCAAGTATATCTTTGATATCTTCAATTACAATTTTTTTATTGTCGGAAAGTCCTTCTGGTGCAAAAACCTGTAAATCCACACCGTCTTTATACGATGCGATAGTCATTTCTAGAAAACCTAGCGATGCTATGTCCATTTTAAATAAAAACTGAATTTTTTTGTCTATACTGTCGTCGCTTTTTTTATCGCCTTCGGCATCTGGGTCTACCCAAAATTCCGAGTAATTCAAATTGCCATTGAAATTCATAGGCAACATAAAATGTTTAAGTGGCATATAAACACTCTCATTAATGAGTATCGAGCGCATAAGTTCTAAAAAAGTTTCTCTACCTTCCATTCCTAGGTGTCCATTTAGTGCACGACTCGTCATAAGTGCGAATTTCTCTGCGAAAGTATCTGTTACTACTGCTTGCTGATATTTCCCGCTATTAAGAATAGTTAAAAGTGCGTTTTCGTTTATGTTTGCTAGTGGCGAAAGCATATCTCCATAAGCACCTAATTGTCTTAAATTGCTAAGCATTCCGTCGACATTTCCGTTTTCATATCTAGCAACATCTAGCATAAACATGCTAAGAAGTGTCCTAGATTTCCCCATATCGTGACTTTTTTCGACATAATTTGCCAAAAAAGGAAGTATGTTTCGTTGAACAATTTTTAAAGCATCTGGCTTGTTGCCATCTCTCATAGCCTCTTCTAATGTTCCAACTAAATTTAAAAGCCTGTCTGCGTAACTCTTTGGGATATAATCAGAAATTTGCTTTAATCTTGATAGCATATTTCCCTCAATATGCTTGCCTGATGAAAAATCACTGTACTTTTTCATGAAATTTAAAATATTATCTCTAATTCCATTGTTTTGCATTTTCGAATAAGCTTGTCTTAAAAGGTCAAACAAAGCACCCTCAAATCTATTTGATGTGCCCATTTGTCCTTTGAAAAATTCTGCAAGTTTACCCTCGTCCATTTCGATGAATTTCAAAAATTCATTTACCTCAGACGCTACCCCCTCATTAATCCCAGGAGTAGACACAACATCTTTCATATATAAAATAGCTTTCGTAAGCTCCTCTGCGACGTCAGGTGCATTTTGCAGTTCACTAAAAAACGCCTGCAAATTAGAATCAAATTTCAAAATATTGCTGTTTAGATTATTATTTGCTCCCTGTTGTTCTGTTTTGCCATCTGCCCTAATAACTTTAGATGTATCTACAACATTGCTAATATTAGGATCGGTAGGTTTGTCTTGTGGACTTTGAACTCTATTTGTTACACTGTCATATACGGGTACAGGGTTTGTAACCCCCATTAAATTCGCCATTTAAATCACCTTTTTCATCTATTATCACTTTACAATGGTATGCTATGCCTAATATTACCATTGTACTACAAAACAATTTTTATGTCTATACTTTTTTAACATCTAGAAAACATGAATTCAAACTATTTCACATATTTTTTATGTTGCCTATTATTATTTTATAATTTATGTCGATATAACTGTTATATAGTAGTTTACTCAATTTTAGGAGGTTTAAAATATGAGCATTGGTGGAGATAGCATTTTAGAGGCTTTTCTTTATGAAACAAATTCCCTTTTAGAGCAACTAGACAGTATCGTTTTAGAGGCTGAGCAAAAAAATGATTTTTCAGACGACGATGTTAGTAGTATTTTTAGAATAATGCATACTATTAAAGGTGCGTCTGCAATGATGGAATACGACCCTATCGCAAAAGTAGCACATAGAGTCGAGGATATGTATGCCATTATCAGAGAAAAATCTATGGTTGTTGTTCCTCTTAATATGCGAGAAGATTTATTCGACTTGCTGTTTTTAAGCGTAGATTTTTTCCGTTCTCAAGTAGAAAAAATCGAACAAAGTCAACCGCTAGACACAGATATAGACCATATTTTAATAAAAGTTAATGCTCTTATCGACGGTATTAATGGTGGTACTGGCGATAACGTAGCTACTTCTTTGCAAACTAGCACTTCTTCGTCTGATTCTGGTTATTCTCATTCAATAACTCTTTACTTCGAAGAAGGTTCTGGAATGGAAAATCTTCGTGCATATATGATTACAAATTCAATCAAAGAAATATGCGATACTCAAGATTTTTCATACTTCCCAGCCGACGTTGACTCAAATCCTAGCTCTTCTGAAATCATTGTAGACCAAGGATTTACAATTAGCTTTAAAAACAAATCTGATATGGACAATGCAATACAAATCGTTGCAAATGCTGGTGCAGTTAAGTCATTTGATGTAAATGACGTGGCTACGGCTGAACCTGTTCCTGCGCCTGCTCCTGTTGTCGAGGAAACTCCGGCTGTTTCTGAAACTCCAAAACCTGTCGAAGAATCAAAACCTGTGGCTCAAAAGCCCGCTCCTGCAAAAGATGCTTCAAAAGTTGAAGCACCACATGTTAAAGAAAGCTTTATCAGTGTAAATTTAAGCAAGCTTGACCAACTTCAAGCAGTTGTTGGCGAAATTGTTATCACAGAATCAATGGTAACTTCTTCTCCTGACCTTAAACACTTAAAACTAGACGCGTTTACAAAATCTGCAAGACAGCTTAGAAAACTTACGGACGAACTTCAAGATGTTTCTATGTCACTTCGTATGATTCCTGTTTCTGCAACTTTCCAAAAAATGAACAGAATAGTTCGTGATATGTCTAAAAAATTAAATAAACAAGTAAAATTAACACTTTTAGGCGAAGATACAGAAATCGATAAAACAATTGTTGACAGTATCGGCGACCCTATCATGCATATCATTAGAAACTCTATGGACCATGGTATTGAAACATCTGTCGACGATAGAATTGCAAACGGAAAAACACCAGGTGCCGAAATCGTTTTATCTGCACACCACACAGGCTCGGAAGTTATTATCCAAATAAAAGACGACGGTAAAGGTGTAAACTATGAAAACGTATTAAATAAGGCTATCAAAAATGGTCTTGCCTCTCCTGATGTTGAATATTCTGAAAAAGAAATATTAAATTTCCTACTAACAGCAGGTTTCTCAACAAATGCGCAAGTTACTGAGTTTTCTGGGCGTGGCGTTGGTATGGACGTTGTTAAACAAAACATCGAAAGCGTTGGTGGTACAATAGTTATCACAAGTGTTCAAGGTCAAGGTATGACTACCACTTTAAAAATCCCTCTAACCATGGCTATCATGGACGGAATGGAAGTTTCTGTTGGTGCGTCTACTTTCACTATACCAATTCAACACATAAAACAAACTTTCAGAGTATCTTCAAGCGAGATTTTATCTGACGCAAACGGTGGCGAAATCTTTAAACTTGGCACATCTTACTACCCAATTATCAGAATGTCAAACACTTTTAGTATTGACGGTGGATTTGAAAAAATCGAAGATGGTATTTTAATTTGGCTTGATACTGGCGAATTTTCATATTGCTTGTTTGTAGACGAGCTTTTAGGGGAACAACAAGTTGTTGTTAAACCTTTACCTTCGTACCTAAATTCTTTCAACATTAAAAAATCAGGTATTGTTGGCTGTACAATTTTAGGTGATGGCAACATAAGCATTATTTTAGATGTTGTTAGCTTATATTCAAGATTATAAACAAGTTTAAGATTGGAGAAAACACATGTCACATAAAAAAAACCTAACTGCTGGTCTTTTAAATATTGATGAAATTCAAACAGAAAAATTCCTATTATTCACATCAAACAACTTATTATTCGGAGTTACTGCCGAGTTTGTTGTTGAGATTTTAACTAGTTTTTCTATAACGAAAGTACCTCTTGTTCCTGATTTTATCAAAGGAATTATAAATTTAAGGGGTCAAATTTTACCTATATTAAGCACTAGCGATTTTTTACCGAATTCTACAAGCGAAAATGACGAAAAATGCATAATAATCCTTACGATACAAGGTACTTCTATCGGAGTCCTTGTCGATACAGTTGAAAGAATGCTTGATGTTAACGCAGACAGTATTTTGCCTTCTCCTAGACAATATGACAGCAGTATTGTATCTCAAATGGCAGCATTGCCAGATGGAAAAACTATGTTAATCTTCGATAGTTTACAAATGCTTAATCTCTCTTAAGGTGATAAAATGATTAATAACTCTAGGGAATTAGAAATAAAAGATATAGATTTTAAAACATTAGTCAAGTTTATGTATGACAATTATGGTATCGATTTATCGCAAAAAAAACAGCTTATATCTAGCCGTCTTTCTTTCCAATTAAAATCTCAAGGATATTCTTCATTTGGTGATTTTGTTGAAAAACTAATCACTCAAAAAAATCCTTCTGATATCGAACTTATAATTAATAAACTAACTACAAACTATACTTTTTTCCTTCGCGAAAAAGAACATTTCACTTTTTTAAACAACAGAATTCTTCCAGAACTAGTAGAACTGCACAAATCTAAAAAAAGTCTATCTATTTGGAGTGCTGGTTGTTCTAGTGGCGAAGAACCATACACTATTTCTATATATCTTAAAGAATTTTTTAAAAATATCCCAAACTGGGACACTCGAATTCTTGCTACTGATATATCAAGAAATGTACTTTCTAAAGCGCAAAAAGGTGTGTATCCGTTCCAATCGGACCCACCAGATGCGTCTATCGAAAAATATTTTACAAAAATCGATAATAGTGGCAATTATAGGGTTTGTGATGACATTAGAAAAAATGTTATCTTTAAAGAGTTCAATTTAATGACACAAATTAATTTTAAAACAAAATTTGATGTTATTTTTTGCAGAAATGTAATGATTTATTTTGACCACCAAACTCAAGATGACCTACTTAAACGTTTTTATAATGCGCTTTCTCCAAATGGATACTTAATAATCAGTCATTCGGAGTCAATACGCAATAATCCTTTATTTAAAACCGTTGCACCTTCGATTTATAAGAAAAAATAAAAAGGAGGGTTTGCTTTGCAAAGAAAGATAAATGTCCTTGTTGTAGATGACTCTATTGTTGCGCGTTCTGTCATTGTGGCTGGGATTACATCTAATTCTAATATAAATGTTATCGGTACCTGCGCTTGTGCAAATGATGCAAAACAGGCACTAAAAAAACTCAAACCAGATGTGATAACACTTGATATAGAAATGCCAGACCAAAATGGTATCGACTTATTAAAAGAGCTTCTTCCTTTGTATAAAATCCCTGTTATCCTTGTTTCAAACTTAGACATAAGAATTTTTGATGCGTTAGTTGCTGGGGCAGTTGATTTTGTTAAAAAGCCTTCAAATCCTGACGAGAAAAAGCTCTTTATAAGCACTTTGAGTCAAAAAATAATCGCGGCATCAAAATCATCGCTGAAAATTCATTCTGCACCACCACTTTTAAGCAAAACTAGTGCTTCTTCTGTGTGGCAAAATGATTTCGGTCGCTCAGAAAAATTAGACAATATGATAATCGCGATAGGTGCGTCTACCGGTGGAGTAGAGGCTACTGCCGAAATTTTAGAAAAACTTCCTGTCGACACACCAGGAATAATCGTGGTTCAGCATTTGCCGACTGGTTTTACTAAAATGTACGCCGAAAGGCTTGATAAAATCTGCTCAATGCGTGTCAGAGAAGCTAAAAATGGTGATAAAATCACTCGTGGCCTTGTGCTAATTGCTCCAGCAGATTTTCAAACTAGCATATATTTTTCTGACGGAAACTACTATGTTTCGTGCAAAGCTGGCGAAAAAGTCAGCGGACACAGGCCGTCTGTCGATGTACTTTTCCAATCAATGGCAGATAAAGTTAAATGTGCTAAAGTCGGAATTATACTCACTGGCATGGGGCAAGACGGTGCTCAAGGTCTGCTTTCCATGCGAAAAGCTGGCGCATACACAATCGGACAAGACGAGTCGTCTTCTGTGGTCTACGGAATGCCTCGCGTGGCATTTAATATCGGGGCTGTTGAAACGCAAGTTTCGTATCTCGATGTGCCGAAAACACTAATTAATCATATAAATAAATTGAAATAAAGGGTTGTCGCTATGCGTCAGCCTTTTTTTGACGAAATTTCGCAACTCTGTCAGCCTATTGCATAAAATTATATTTTTTGGGAAAGATACCTTTAACAAAGTTTAGGGGGAAATTATGAAAATTCCGAAAAATAAACAAGGTACAACCAATATTACGGAGCTGCATTTGAAAAAATCGCTAAGCGAAAACATCGAAATGCTAAAAGCACTTTTTAAAAACGATAATACTTTCGTAATACGATATATCCATCAAAATATGGCGGTTTTTTTCTTCGATGGCATGGTGAACAATGTTGTAATTGCCGAAAATGTTGTCGAGCCACTTGTGAAACTCGATACGCAAAAAATGGTTAATGCCGAAATTATTTCGAAATATATCGTCGAGGCGAATGATAGCAAAATAACTGACAATATGACCGATATTCTCAACGCTTTTTTATACGGTGACAGCTTAATTTTAGTCGATGGTGACGACAGAGGCGTTTTAGTCAACACAAAAGGATTTGTCATAAGAGGGACTGCCGAACCCGAGAGTGAAAAAGTGCTTTCTGGTTCGCGCGAGGGTTTTATCGAAGCGTTTATGATAAATTTGAGTTTTGTTCGAAGACGTCTTCGCACGCCTGATTTGAAATTCAAATATGTGATACTTGGTTCTACCACCTCCACTACTGCTGTAATTTGTTATATCGATGGGATTTGTGACGAAAAAGTGCTTAAAACTTTTGAAAAACGACTAAAAACATTCCATATAGACAGTGTTCTTGACTCAAATTATGTAGTCGAGTGCATAAAAGACAGCAAATTTTCCCCATTTCCAACGATAGGCACAACCGAGCGTCCTGACGTTTTTGTCGCAAAACTACTGGAGGGACGTGTCGGTCTAATTGTCGATGGCACGCCTGTTGCGATAACTGCGCCACATATTCTACTCGAGGCATTTCAGACTAATGAAGACTATTATTTGAACTTTATTTATGCAAATATGAATAGAGTTCTTAGAATATTCGGCTTTTTATTCTCAATTTCAGTTCCTGCAATTTTCCTTGCAATGATAACTTACCATCACGAATTAATTCCCACAAAATTGCTATTTTCAATATCATCAGCGCGTGAAGGCGTGCCTTTTCCTGCATTTTTAGAATTTTTCACGCTCGTCGTCATATTTGAAATACTAAAAGAAGCTGGAAATCGGACACCTTCTTCAATAGGTCAGACATTAAGCATTGTCGGCGCATTAGTTCTAGGGCAATCGGCAGTAGAGGCTAGATTTGTTTCTGCTCCAATCGTAATCATTGTAGCATTTTCAGGAATAACTGCACTTATGATTCCAAAACTCAAAGTTGCCTCGGTTTTTTTCAGGCTATTAAATTTAATTTTTTCGGCATTTTTCGGGCTATACGGCTTGGTTTTCGGCATAGCACTTGGACTTATTCATGTGTGTTCAATCGAGAGTTTTTCTGTGCCGTATATATCAAATTTAGCGAATGCAACAAAGGAAAACGGAAAAGACAGCATCATGCGATTCCCTTGGAATTTGATGAAACCTAGCAATCGATTTCTCTCTGGCGATTAGGAGGTTTTATGAAAATATTAATACTTTTAGTTATATCAAGTATGTTTTTAACAGGTTGTGCTGATTATCGTGAAGTAGAAAAGCTAACTATCGCCACTGGTATCGCTTTAGATAAAAATATCGACAACCCATATAAGCTTGATATTTGTGTCGAAGTCGTAAAATTTAAGCAAAATGTTGCGGAAGTTTCTTATATAAAATCGTCTGGCGAAACATATTCCGAGGCAATTTCAAATGTAATTCAAATCACAGGAAACGAGATTTATTTCGGTCATACTGCTGTTATGGTTATTTCTTATGACATGGCGTGCGAGGGTATTTTGAGCATTTTAGACGATATTTATAGAAATTCTGATTTACGATTAGATATGAATATTGTAGTCGCAAATGGTGACACTTCGGCAGAAATTTTGCAGACAAAATCGTTAATAGACGACATTTCTGGCATACAAATAAAGGAAATTATTCAATCTAACAACATAAATTCCGAAGTGCCATCTATGCCTGTTTATGAATTTATTGATGATGTGACGGCAAAGGGAACAGATGGATATTTGCCAATCGTTAAATTAAATGACGATAATGAAGAAGAATATCGAGAAATTGATGGTGTTGCGATTTTCAAAGAGGATTATTTGTACGATATTTTAGATCAAAAACAGGCAAAAACATTAGTTTTGCTTAAAAATAAGATGGAAAAAGGCACAGTCATAAATGAATATATAGTAAAAACTCCGACTTATAGAACGCAAAGTGCAAAAACATCTATCACACCGATTTACGAAGATGGCAAGTTAAGTTTTGATTTTGACATAAAAATTGAGCTAATCGCCATTCAAGACGGCACTGACTTGCTAGATTTGGACAAAAAAGCGAGTGCCGAAGAAGATATTTCGCTTGCTATAAAAAAAGATGTTGACGATTTAATTAAAGTTCAAATGAATAATTCTGGTTCGGATTTTTTAGCACTCGGCGACCTTGTTTATCGAAAATATGTGCATGTTTATAACCAATTACATGGAGATTTCTCGAATGAAATCAAAAATTTAGACTACACACTGAATGTCGAATGCAAAATCGTAAATTCTGGGCTTATGTCCGAACCTCTTAAAATCCACTAATAGGAGATTTTTATGCCAATTTCAAAAAGACAAAGCGCCGCTATGCTTTTTATATTTTTTGTAACGTCGACAATCGCGTCAAATTCAGGGCTTGAGGCAGGTCGAGATAGTTGGATCGCTGGACTTTTTTCTCTGATTTTAGCAATACCATTACTTTTAATTTACTACGAACCATTTAGAATTCATAAAGGAAAAAGCATTTTCGAGATAAATTCACTTATTTATGGTAAAATTTTAGGTGTAGTTTTAAATATTATTATGATTTTAGCCGTAATTTTAGTGTCTACAATGTCTTTTTCAAAGTATGTTATTTTTATTAAAACCGTAGCACTACAAAATTCTTCAATTTATCTTATTGGTATTTTTATGGTTATAACGGTAATTTATGCAACATATAAAGGGATAATATCAGTGGCGCGAGCGTCAGAAATTGCAGTTTGGGTAGTGATTTCATTCCTGCTTTTTACGCTTATAGTCACTTTTTCTAATCTGAATTTTTTAAATTTAACTCCGATTTTAGAATTTGGGCTAAATCCCATAATAACAGGCACATATTCTATACTCGCCACACCTTTTATGGAAAGTTTTGCTTTAATTGCGTTAATTTCTACTGCAAAAAACACTGCAGACCTTCGAAAAACTATAATTTCTATAATAATCGTGTCTTGCATTCTTATGAGTGTCACTTTTATGCGTGATTTGCTTATTTTAGGGTTTCCAGCAATAAAAAGCTTGTATTATCCGTCGTATTCGGCAATTAGCCTTGTAAATTTAGGCGATTTTTTCCAAAGACAAGAAGTTGTGGTGTCAATTTCCTTTCTAATCGGCGATATTTTAAAAATTTCTACAACAATTATCTTTATTACCGACGGATTAAAATATCTTTTTAAGAAAAACTTTATTATACCCTCTGCGATTTTAGTTTTTGTTTTATCTACAACATTTTTTAAAAGTTCGCTAGATTTATTCGGATTTTTCGAAATTTACAAATATATTTTGATTTTTCCGTTTATTTTATTACCACTTACTACCTTTTTAGTTATTTATTTCAAAAAAATCTTAAAAAAATCGGAAATTTGACAATTTATAAAGGGGACAAATTAATGTCCCCACAAAATAATTTTAACAATAAATAAAATCTACCCGTAAATCTTTTTAAAAGCTATGCATATTCGACAAAATTACACAAAAATTTTCTACATACTTGACAAATGGCTTTGAAAGGTATAAAATAGATTAAATACATATATTTTATGGGGGTATTACTAATGGTAAATACAGATGTAAACAGTAAATTTTTAAAAGAAGGCTTAACGTTCGATGATGTTCTGCTTATCCCAGCAAAAAGTGATATTTTACCTAACAAAGTTAGTCTAAAAACTAAACTTACTAACAAAATAACACTAAATATCCCTGTGATATCTGCTGCTATGGATACAGTTACTGAGTCTAGAATGGCTATCGCTATCGCAAGAGAAGGTGGAATCGGTGTTATTCATAAAAATATGAGCATCGAAGAACAAGTTGACCATATCGACAGAGTTAAACGTTCTGAAAATGGCGTTATCAATAATCCTTTCTTCTTGAGTCCTGAAAAAACTTTAGGCGAAGCTGATGAACTTATGGGTAAATTCAAAATTTCTGGTGTTCCAATCTGTGAAAACGGAAAATTAGTAGGCATTATCACAAACCGTGATTTAAAATTCGAAACTGATATGACTAGAATCATCAAAGATGTTATGACTAAAGATAATCTAGTAACTGCAAAAGTGGGCACTACTTTAGAAGAAGCTAAAAACATCTTAGCAGCTCATAAAATCGAAAAATTACCTTTAGTTGACGATAATTTTGCTCTAAAAGGCTTAATCACTATCAAAGATATCGAAAAAGCTGTTAGATATCCTAACACTGCTAGGGATAATGGCGGTAGACTTTTAGTTGCTGCTGCAATCGGTGTTACTACTGATGTTTTAGACAGAGTAAAAGCACTTCTTGATGCTGGTGCTGACGCATTAGTATTAGACTCTGCTCACGGTCACTCAAAAGGTATCATTGACTGTGTTAGAAAAATCAAAACTGCATATCCAGAAGCTCAAGTTATTGCTGGTAATATCGCAACTGCTGCTGCTGCAAAAGATTTAATCGAAGCTGGCGCTGACTGTATTAAAGTTGGTATCGGACCTGGTTCAATCTGTACTACGCGTGTCGTTGCTGGTATCGGTGTTCCGCAAATCACTGCTGTTTATGACGTTGCTTGTGTTGCTGCTGAGGCTGGCATTCCAATCATCGCCGATGGTGGTATTAAATATTCTGGTGATATCGTAAAAGGTATCGCTGCTGGTGCAAATGTAATCATGGTAGGTTCGCTACTTGCTGGTTGTGAAGAAAGCCCAGGAGAATCAGAAATTTACCAAGGTAGACAATTTAAAGTTTATCGTGGAATGGGTTCTATCACTTCTATGAACAAAGGTTCTAAAGATAGATATTTCCAAGATGATACGAAAAAATTAGTACCAGAAGGCGTTGAAGGTCGTGTACCGTATAAAGGACCTGCTGCTGATACAATTTATCAACTAATGGGCGGTCTACGTGCTGGTATGGGCTATTGTGGAACTGGTACTATCGATGAGTTACACGAAAAAGGCCAATTCATGAGAATTACAGGTGCTGGTCTTAAAGAATCACATCCTCACGATATCTACATCACAAAAGAAGCTCCAAATTACAGCATTAATCCTTAATCAAAATTTAAACCTCGTTTTATTACGAGGTTTTTTTAATAATAAAGAGGCTATCGTGTATCGACAGCCTCTTTATTTTTTATTCGTGTATAATTTTACTGTAAAGATAGCCTTCGCGAACACCAAAACCACTTACGACAATTTCTTTCACATTCACCCTATCAGAAATTTCTTTTAAAATCACCATTCCAGGAATTGCTGTATGCACACGCTCCGGAGCTTCTCTTAAAACTAGCTCTAGCGCCTGCTTTTTGTTATCAATTGCAAGTTTCATAATATCGTCTAATTCTCTTGAAGAAAACGCTTTTTCCTCTATATGATTTACTTGATAGCAAAGTTTTTTAACTGTTCTTATCGACCCACCGATACCTAAAATCGTATCGAAACTTTTGTTTTGCAAGAAAGATATGCCGTCTAAAAGCTCGTTTACATATCCACTAATCGATTTAAGTTCCGATTTTTTAGGCACAATTCCAGTCACAAATACTGAATATAGTGATAATGAACCTATCGGTATACTAATTGCATTTAAGATTTTTCCATCTTTATATTCTAAAAGTTCGGTACTTCCACCACCAATGTCTACTAAAAGTCCATTTTTAAGGTTGTTTTCTTTAGATGCACCAACAAAGTCAAGTGTCGCTTCTTCTTCGCCTGATATTAAATCAATCTCAAAACCTGTTCTCTTGCAAATTTCTTCAACTGCCTCTTTTGAATTTGAAATATTTCTTAAAGATGCTGTTGCAAAAACATATAGCCCTGTAACTTTAACAATCGAAAGAATATGCTTAAACTCGTTTAAAACCGTACAAGCTTTATCAATTCCCTCGTCAGTTAGCCTGCCTTTATTGCGGTATCCTGCAAGACCAACTGTCTCTTTTGTATTAAGTAATCTTGTTAATGTTTTTTTCTGATATCTATATATACAAAGCCTTACTGTATTCGAACCGATATCAATAACTGCATAAGTCATAGCACTACCTCTTTCCTTTTATATTAGTTTTAGTATAGCATAAAAAATCGAAAATTGCAAAATATAATTTATAAATATTACTCTAAATTTTCTTTAGAAAAACTTTCGGGGAACAATTCATTTAATGTGAATTCTTTATATTCTAGTTCTGTTTTTGCACAGATTATAACAAACTCTTTTGAGCAAAATTCTGCCATAACTTGTCTGCAAACTCCACAAGGTGTTAGAAAAGTAAGTTCTTTTGCATCTTTTTTGCCACCAACTATGGCTATTTTTAAAAATTCATTGTGCCCTTCCGAAATTGCCTTAAAAAAAGCTGTTCTCTCGGCACAGTTTGTCGGAGAGTATGATGCACTTTCTATATTACAACCTGTATAAATTTCACCTGTTTTAACAAGTAATGCTGCTCCAACCGAAAAATTTGAATATGGTGAATAAGAAAAATTTCTAGCCTCAATCGCTTTGTTAATTAGATTTTTAATATCCAAAATGCACCTCCGATACTTTTATTTTATTCTAACATATTATGTCAGTTTTTTCAATAATAAAAAAATACATCTACCAAAGGTAGATGTATTAATAAACTATTTAAGTTCAACTTTAGCGCCAGCTTCTTCAAGTTTAGTCTTGATAGCTTCAGCTTCGTCTTTAGATACAGCTTCTTTAAGAGCTTTAGGAGCAGATTCAACAGCTTCTTTAGCTTCTTTAAGACCTAAACCAGTTACTTCTCTAACTGCTTTGATTACGTTCATTTTTGAATCACCGAAGTGAACAAGAACAACGTCAAATTCAGTTTGCTCAGCAACAGCTTCAGCAGCAGCACCGCCACCAGCAACAGCTACTGGAGTAGCAGATACGCCAAACTCTTCTTCTAAAGCTTTAACTAATTCAGCAAGCTCTAATACTTTTAATTCTTTAATTTCTTCCATGATTTGTGCAATTTTAGACATGATAATTTTCCTCCATTAATTTTAATTACGCTTCTTCAGCTTCTTTTAATTTAGCGATTTCGCTAAGTGCGATAGCAAGTTTTGTAATTGGTGTATTGAAACCATATAAAACTTGTGCAAGTAGAGTTTCTTTAGATGGTAATTCCGCAATAGCAGTTACTTCAGCAGCTGAAATTACTTTACCGTCCATGAAACCAATTTTAACATTGTAATTCTCTTTACCTTTCGCATATTTGCAGATAATTCTAGCAGGAGCGATTGGGTCATCGTTAGAGATAGCAAGAGCAGTTGTACCGTGTAGGTGCTCATCAAACGCTTCAAAACCGATTTGGTTAGCAGCAAAACGAGTTAAAGTGTTTTTTACAACAGTGTACTCGATGTTTGCTTCTCTTAGTTCTTTTCTAAGTTTAGTATCATC
Source organism: uncultured Oscillospiraceae bacterium (assembly GCA_964370735.1). Taxonomy (GTDB): domain Bacteria; phylum Bacillota; class Clostridia; order Oscillospirales; family Butyricicoccaceae; genus CAYJLC01. The sequence goes on along the minus strand of CAYJLC010000006.1, from coordinate 11,675 downwards.
TTCAACGTTGATACCTTTATAGTCAACTAAAACCCCAGCAGAAGCATTTTTCATTTTTTCTGCTAAATCAGCTACGATTTGTTTTTTGCTTTCAAGAATTGTGTTATTTGGCATGTGTTTTCACCTCCGCATATAAAAAATACCTTTATATCCGAAGACATAAAGGTACATAAATACAAAAAATAATATACTGTAAAAATGTGAGCCTCGGCAGGATTGCTTACGCAGTTTAAGAATTAACTCCTACTGTCTTTGGATCATAGCCTATGTATTATATCATATATATTTTAGCTTGTCAATAGCTTTTTTAAAAATTATTTTTTTTTTTGCAAAACATATAAAAAATGGACGAAAATATCGCCCATTAATTTATTACTTTACAGTTGGCTCTAAGAATTTGATAATTCCTTCTGGACCGAAAGATTTGATTGGCTCTCCACCGAAGATAATTTTATCTTGACCAGAAATGTCAATTTCCACTTCTTTTAAAGTTCCACCAGGTAATTCGAATTTATGGATAGTATCATAGTTTTCGTCACCAACGATGATAGTCATATCTTCTTCACAGTAAACTGTAAATGTAAGTGAACTATAACCAGCAACATCAAGTTCGATACCTTTATGGTTACCAAAAGCGCCAACAGCGTCATCGCCCATGTAAGCAATACCAGATTTGTAAGTTTGGTTAGCATCAGAACCAGCAATTACAAGCTCAGTTGCATCAACAATTTTCCAGCTTTCATCAGTTCCAACAGTGATTTTTGTTGTTAAATCAACTGGTTGTTTTTCCATAGAACCTAGAGTGATTGTGTTTGTAGCGCCGTCCCAGTGAACATCTTCTCCGAAGATATCAGATACAGCTCTTACAGGCACATAAGTTGAACCTAAGTAGCTGATTGGTGCTAAAGTAACACCGTTAGCGTCTTTTAACACTTGTGTTTCACCGTTATAAACGATAGAAATAGCGTGGTTTAAGTTAGCGCTAATTTGTTGTAAAGTTCCGCCTGCCATTGATGTAATCGCTGAAGAAGCTACGGCGATAGCTACTCCACCGATAATAATTTTTTTGTTCATTTTGGTTTTCCCCTTTTTTTTGCTTTTTGTATATTATATATTCAGTTTTCACCGAATTATAAGCTTAATGTGTTTCTTTTAAATTTTGCGGTGGTTTTGGTGGTTGAGGCGCTCTATTAGTATTTATAATGAAAGTAAATGCTTTTAAAACAACTTCTTCTCTAATTTCATTAATCATGTGATGGAACATGTCATATCCTTCACGTTTATACTCAAGTTTAGGGTCATGTTGACCATAAGCTCTTAAACCAATACCATTTCTAAGCTCTTGCATATCGTCGATATGAGCCATCCATTTTGCATCAACTACACGAAGTAAAATAACACGTTCAACATTTCTCATAACCGCAGTTGTAAACTGTGCCTCTCTTGCTTCATATCTCGCCATAGCTTTTTCAAGCAAGAATTCAGACATTTCTTCTCTATTTAATTTTTGATACGGAAGTGGCTCAAGCCCTAGGAACATAAGCGCAAACTTATGATTAAGCGCTTTAAATCCTTCTTCGGTAACATGAGTATTCTCACCCATAACAGTTGTGATAGCATCATCGATAGTATCTTTAATCATTTTGTCGATATATGGTTTAATATCGTCGCCTGCAAGTACATGGTCACGTTGCTCGTAAATAACTTTACGTTGAACATTCATAACATCATCATACTCTAAAACGTGCTTTCTAGCAGCAAAACTTCTGCCCTCAACTTTACGTTGAGCACCTTCAATAGCATTAGATAACATTTTATGGTCGATAGCCTCGTCTTCTTGAACACCTAGACGTTCCATTAGACCAGTAACTCTATCACCACCGAATAAACGCATTAAATCGTCTTCCATTGAGATAAAGAAATTAGACTCACCAGGGTCACCTTGACGCCCAGCACGTCCTCTTAGCTGATTGTCGATACGTCTGCTTTCGTGTCTTTCTGTACCTAAAATACAAAGACCACCAGCGTTTCTTACAAATTCAGCATCTTTCGATGTTTCTTGTTTATGTTTTTCGTGTAATGCTTCAAATCTTGCTCTTGCAGCGATAATTTCTTCGTTGTCAGTTTCAGCGTGACCAGTAGCCTCGATGATTAACCACTCTTCAGTTCCCTCTTTAATCATGTCTTGTAATGCCATAAATTCAGCATTACCACCTAATACGATATCCGTACCACGACCAGCCATATTAGTAGCAATAGTTACAGCATAAGGTTTACCCGCTTGAGCTACGATTGCTGCCTCTTTTTGGTGCATTTTCGCATTAAGAACTTTATGAGGAACACCTTCACGTTTAAGGTGTTTAGAAATTACTTCTGATTTTTCGATAGAAACAGTACCAACTAAAACTGGTTGACCTTTTTCGTAGCATTCTTTAACTTTTCTTACAGTAGCTATGATTTTTCCACGCTCTGTTTTAAAGATACTATCGTCGTTGTCAATCCTTTGGATTGGTCTGTTTGTAGGAATTTCAATAACGTCTAGGTTGTAGATAGAACGGAATTCTTCTTCCTCTGTAAGTGCCGTACCTGTCATACCAGATAATTTTTTATATAGTCTAAAGTAGTTTTGGAACGTAATCGTTGCAAGAGTCTTGCTTTCGTTTTCTACTTTCACATTTTCTTTAGCCTCGATAGCTTGGTGAAGACCATCAGAATAACGTCTACCATACATTAAACGTCCAGTAAATTCATCTACGATGATGATTTTGCCTTCTTCAATAACATAGTCGATGTCACGCGTCATAATACTTCTAGCTTTAATAGCTTGATTTATGTGGTGAAGTAAACCAGAATGCTCAGGGTTTGTGATATGTTCACCCTCTGGGATTTTGAATGCTCTTTCAGCAGTCGCGATACCTTTTGGAGTAAGTGTTGCAGTTTTTGCTTTTTCGTCAACTAAGAAATCAACTTCGATGTCGTCTTGTTCTTCTTTCGAGTCAACTTCTTTATGCTTTGTAAAAGAAAGTGTCTTTGCAAATTTATCTGCCATTGTATAAAGTGCAGTAGACGCTTCGCCTTGACCAGAAATGATAAGCGGAGTTCTTGCCTCGTCGATTAAAATTGAGTCAACCTCATCGACGATACAGAAATTATGTCCTCTTTGAACTTTTCCTTCTGCTGAAGTCGCCATATTGTCACGAAGATAGTCGAAACCAAATTCGTTATTTGTTCCATAAGTGATGTCGGCATTATACATAGGCTTTCTTTTTCCTGGCTCAACAGCGTGGATAACAAGACCTACTTCAAGACCTAAATATTTATAAACCTTACCCATCCACTCACTATCACGCTTTGCAAGATAGTCATTTACAGTGATAAGGTGAACACCTTTTCCAGAAATTGCGTTAAGGTATGCTGGAAGAGTACCCATAAGAGTTTTACCCTCACCAGTTCTCATCTCGCCAATTCTTCCTTGGTGTAAAACGATACCTGCAATAAGTTGCACTCTGTAATGTTTCATACCTAAAACACGCCAAGCTGCCTCTCTAATTGTAGCGAAAGCTTCAACTAAAAGGTCGTCTAGTGTTTCTCCGTCTTCATGACGTTTTTTAAACTCGTCTGTTTTTGCACGAAGGTCTTTATCAGAAAGCTTTGCATACTCACTGTCTAACGCCTCGATTTTTTCGACTAGGGGCATAATTTTTTTAATTTCCCTTTGGCTATGAGTGCCGAAAATTTTATCTAGTAATTTTGCCATTTATATATTCCTCTCGTCAATAATATATTTTTTTAATTAAGGGTTTTTGATACCCCCGTAAATACACTTGTCTATTATTATACCATAAATAAAATAAAAATCAAACAAATATATTGTAAAATTTAGTTTTTTTTTATATAATGAATATAAGTAAGTAAATCGGAGGATGAAAAATGATAGAGATAGAAGCTCTAAAAGGTAACCTTTTAAATATAAAAACACGCATTTTCGACCTTAACAAGGCTTTAGATTATGATAATTCTATAAAAAAAGTTCAAATTTTAGAAAAAGATACCGAAGAGGCTAGTTTTTGGGATAATCCAGAAGAAAGCCAAAAAGTCCTTAAAGAAATTAAAAGTTTGAAATCTAATGTTGAAAAATATGAAAATATCACAGGTATATGGGAAGATTTATTCACACTTTGCGAACTTGCTATCGAAGAAGGTGACGAAAGTGTCACAGACGAGCTAAAAACTGGCTATGATGAGCTTATAAAAATGTATGATGAAATCAGACTGGAAACACTTTTATCAGAAGAATATGACAAGTTAAACGCAGTGGTTTCATTCCAAGCAGGCGCTGGAGGTACAGAGGCGCAAGATTGGGCTGAAATGCTATATAGAATGTATACGCGTTATGCCGAGCGAAAAGGCTTTAAATATAAGCTTATAAACTGGCTAGACGGCGACGGTGCTGGCATTAAATCTGCCGATATTTTAGTCGAGGGTGATTTTGCTTTCGGATACTTAAAAGGAGAAATGGGTGTTCATCGTCTAGTTAGAATTTCTCCGTTTGACTCTTCTGGCAGAAGACATACTTCCTTTGCAGCAGTAGAGGTTATGCCTCAAATTTCTGATGTAGTAGATGTCGTTATAAACCCTGACGACTTGACTGTTCAAACGTTTCGTGCCGGTGGCGCTGGTGGACAGCATGTAAACAAAACTGAGTCTGCTGTCAGAATTATTCATAATCCGACAGGAATTGTCGCAGCTTGCCAAAACGAACGTTCACAGCACCAAAATCGTGATACTGCTATGAAAATGCTTAAATCTAAGCTTTTACAGATAAAACACAAGGAACATTTAGATAAAATCGACGATATCAAGGGTGAACAGAAGAAAATTGAATGGGGTAGCCAAATGCGTTCCTACACATTTATGCCATACACGCTTGTAAAAGACCATAGAACTGGTTTTGAAAACGGAAATGCCTCTGCTGTTATGGACGGAGATTTAGACGGATTTGTTTCCGCTTATCTTGAGGGATATGTGAATAATACGTTGAAAAAATAGAAAAAAACCGAAAATCATTAAACTGCACAATAAAATTATGTTTTGTGCAGTTTTTTTGTTTATTTTTTTCTCAAAATTTTGCATACACTAATATTATTCATTATATATGTGTTAGAACTTTTTATGCAAACGCACAAAAAACCTTTATTGTACTTCTGGTGTAGACATTTGTTTAAATCTTCCGTTTAAAAATCAATTGTTTTCGTGGCAAAGACAAAAAAATGTTGACAAGGGTTTGCTATGTATGATATAATTAATCACGAATTCTGAAAACGAATTATGAAAAGGAGAATGAAAATGAAAAAACTTTTAGCTTTAATGCTTGCAACTTCACTTTCTTTTGCTGTTCTAGCTGGATGTACTCCAACTGAAACTACAACTGAAACTGATACGACTACACCAAGCACTACTGAAGGCACAACTACTGAAACTGGTACTGGCAACGGTTCTTTACCGGCTGTAACTGACGGTTCTCAAATGATTATTAACTTAACTTCTGAGCCTCCAGAAATGTTCCACACAAAATCTACTACTTCTGGTTCATTCAACGTTATGCGCCATACTTTAGGCACATTAACTGCTCTTGACGAGAATGATGCTCCAGTTCCTGGTATGGCTGAATCTTGGGAATATGACGAAGCTACTCTTACTTACACATTCAAAATTAGAGAAGGTCAAACTTGGTCTACTGGCGACGCTTTAACTGCTGAAGACTATGCTTACGCTTTCAAAACATTAATCGACCCTCGTTTTGGTGCACCTTATGCTAACATGGGTTACATGATTAAAAATGCTGAAGCTATCAACACTGCTGGTGCTGATTTAGTTACTCCAACTGAAGAAACTTCAGAAGAAGACAGAGCACAATACGTTCTTGACTTAGACGCTGCTGTTGAAGCTGCTATGGCTGAAACTCCACTAGGCGTTGAAGTTGTTGACGATTACACTTTAAAAGTAACTCTTGAGCGTCCATTAACTTACGCTTTAGATATGCTTGCTTTCGGCGTATTCAACCCACTTGACGAAGCTCTTTACTTAGAATACGGTGCTGACTACGGTAAAAACGTTGAAACTACTCCATCTTGTGGTCCTTTCACAATGACTGAATGGGTTCACGAATCTGAAATCGTTTTAACTAAAAACGAAAACTGGTATGATGCTGCTAACGTAGCTTTAGATTCAATCAAATTCGTTATGATTTCTGACTCTAACACTTCATTAAACGCATTAAGAGCTGGTGAAATCCACTCTGCTTCAGTTAACGCTGACCAAACTGCTCAACTTAGAGGCGAAGGCGTTGAAGTTGATAGTTTCTCTGACGGTTCTGCTTGGTACTTCGAGTACAACACAACTGTTCCAGGTTTAAGCAATGCAAAAGTTCGTGAAGCTTTAACAAAAGCTATCGACGTTGATATGTTCATCAACCAAGTTATCAAAAACGACTCAACTGTAGCTACTTCTTTCACTCCTCCAGCAATTTCTGGTGGTACTTTCGAAGCATTAGCTAACGGTTTAATCGAAAGAGATATCACTGGTGCTAAAGCTTTACTTGAAGAAGGTCTAGCTGAAGAAGGAATCGCTCTTGCTGACTTCAAACCAGTTTACATCACTGATGATACTACTGCTGCTCAAACTTATGCTGCATTTATGCAACAACAATTCAAAGCAAACTTAGGTATCGACGTAACTGTTGAGCCAATGACTTACAAAAACCGTATCGAAAGAATGCAAAACAGAGACTTCGATATCGTTATGTCTGGTTGGGGCCCTGACTACAATGACCCTATGACTTTCTTAGATTTATTCACATCTACTAATGGTAATAACCACACAGGTTACGCAAACCCAGTTTATGACCAATTAATCTTAGATGCTGTAAACGAAGCTGATCCAGAAGCTCGTACACAAATCTTACTTGAAGTTGAAAAATTAATCGCTACTGATTACCCAGTAGGTCCTATCTACGCTCGTTCTTTAAACTATGTTGTTAACGGTTTCGAAGGTGGTTACAGAACTGCTCTTCAAGATATGAACTTCATCTATGCACAACCAGTTGCATAACTTAAATTAAAATTTATAGGAAAAAGGTGCTCTCATTTTTTAATGGGAGAGACCTTTTTTTCCTGTAATATACAAAACTTTATTGCTTTAATACGATTGTAGTCTTCGTTTATGTTATGAAACTACTTCACAATATAAATGAAGAAAATAATCTAAATTAAGTTTCAATGTTTGAAAAGAGGTGTTTTTTGAGAAATAAATTAATAAATATCCTTTCTATATCGCTCGGAATTATCGGAATTGTCCTTGTGATATATGGATTTTATATGCATTTCCAAAGTACAAATCCAACTGCAACTTCTAAATATGGATTAACAAACGATGAAATCGCCTATTTAGAGCAACAATATGGTATCAATAAACCTTGGCATGAAGAATTTATTGTAGATATACAAAACATACTAAGTGGTGACTTTGGTTATTCTATTAATCAGTAAACCACTAGCAATAAATATCGAAATTGAAAATTTTATTTTTAAAAAAACAAAAGGAGAAGAATATGCTTAAGTATATAGGAAAAAGGCTATTTATGTCCGCTTTGACATTATTTGCCCTACTAACACTTACATTTTTTATGATGCATGCCCTTCCTGGTGACCCATATAGTGGTGACAAAGAACTACCAGAGGCTGCAAGAATTGCCCTAGAGCAACAATATGGCACAAACAGACCAATACACGAACAATATATCATGTACCTAGGTAATGCTATCAGAGGCGATTTCGGTCGTTCTATTAACTACGAAAGACCTGTTACAGATATCATCCTAGAAAGCTTACCAGTTTCTTTCGAACTTGGTATGAGAGCTTTAACTTTCGCTGTAATTATGGGTGTATTCTTAGGGGTTATTGCCGCTATGAATAGAGGAAAGGCTATCGATACTGTCGCTATGCTTATCGCAATCATCGGTGTATCTATACCGAGTTTCATTATTGGTGCTTTAATACAATATGGATTTGCAGTTTTACCACTAGGAAATCCGTCGCTTGCACCGTTTGCATTCCCAGTTATCGGTTGGTCTACGGAAATGCATAAAATTTTACCTGCTTTCGCTTTAAGTTTAGGTTCTCTTGCAACAGTTTCAAGACTTATGAGAACTTCTATGCTTGATGTTTTAAACTCAGACTACATCAAAACTGCAAAAGCAAAAGGTTTATCGAAAAGCCAAGTTATCACTCGTCACGCCGTTAGAAATGCTATCATGCCAGTTATCACAGTTTTAGGACCGATTTCTGCTGCACTTTTAACAGGTACATTCGTAGTAGAAAACATTTTCGGTATCCCAGGTCTTGGTAGATCATTTGTAATTAGTACGCAAAGCTTAGACTACACTTTAATCGCAGGTCTTACTGTATTCTACGGTGCTGTATTAATTTTTGCAAACTTAATAGTTGATATACTTTATGGTATTGTTGACCCTCGTGTTAAATTAGACAAATAAGGAGAGTATGATGATAGAAAAATCACGTTTTGAGCATATTGGCGCAAATGCTCTTGAAAGCGAAGAAATAACGCGTCCTAGTACAAGCTTTTTTAAAGACGCAATGAATAGGTTGTTTAGAAACCCTGTTGCCGTTCTATGTATGGTAATTTTATCGATTATCATTTTAATGTCAATCATCGTACCTTTTGTTTCACCTTATGGTATGGAAGATATTTTTATAACAAGTGCAAACGCTGGTTTAGGCCATGTTGACCCTGTTAATGGTAATGTAGCTATTTTTGGTACAGATACTCTTGGTCGTGACCTTTTCGTTAGAGTTTGGGAAGGTGGTAGAACATCACTTACTATCGCTTTCGCAGCTGTTGGTATCAACATCGTTGTTGGTTTAGTTTATGGTGGTATTTCTGGTTACTTTGGTGGCTGGGTTGATAATGTAATGATGCGTATCGTTGAAATTATCAGTGGTATCCCATACCTTTTAATCGTAATCCTACTTTCAATGGTTCTTCCTAAAGGTATGATTAGTTTAATCATCGCTTATGCGGTTGTTGGTTGGACAGGCATGGCGCGTTTAGTTCGTGGTCAAATTGTTAGTTTAAAAGAACAAGAATTTGTAATCGCAGCTAAAACAATGGGTGCTTCTTCTCCAAGAATTATTGCAAAACACTTAATCCCTAATACATTCAGTGTTGTAATCGTTAGTATGACACTTTCAATCCCTAGTGCAATCTTTACAGAGGCATTTTTAAGCTTCTTAGGTATGGGTGTTCCTATTCCTCAAGCTTCTTGGGGTACACTTGCAAATGATGGTATCCAAGTTTTCCAACAATACCCTCATCAATTATTAGTGCCTGCACTTCTAATCAGTTTAACGATGCTTGCTTTCAACCTTTTAGGCGATGCACTTCGTGATGCTTTAGACCCAAAACTTAGGAGGTAAGATATGTCAAGAATATTAGATATCGAAAATTTACATGTATCATTTAAAACTTACGCTGGTGAAGTACAAGCCGTAAGAGGTGTTACAATGCACATCGATAAAGGCGAAATTTTAGCCGTTGTTGGTGAATCTGGTTCGGGTAAATCTGTTTCTGCACAAACTGTTATGAAACTAAACCCTATGCCTCCTGCTGTTATTAAAGACGGTTCAATCACTTTATGTGACATTGACATCGTAAACACAAAAGAAAAAGATATGGAAAAAATTCGTGGTGGTAAAGTTTCGATGATTTTCCAAGACCCTATGACTTGTTTAAACCCAACTATTAAAGTTGGTAAACAAATCGAAGAGGCTATTATCGCTCACCAAAAAGTTGATAAAAAAACTGCTTGGGAAAGAACTATCGAATTATTAAAATTAGTTCAAATCCCAAACCCAAATAGACGTGCAAAACAATACCCACATGAATTTTCTGGTGGTATGCGTCAACGTGCTATGATTGCAATGGCTCTTTCATGTAAGCCAGACCTTTTAATCGCCGATGAACCAACTACTGCGCTTGACGTTACAATTCAAGCTCAAATCATGGTACTTTTAAATGATATCCGTAAGAAAACTGGTACTGCTATTATGCTTATCACGCATGACTTAGGTGTTGTTGCAGAAGTTGCAGACAGAGTTTCTGTTATGTATGCTGGTAAAATCGTTGAAAGTGGTACTTCATTAGAAGTTTTAAAAGATCCTAAACATCCATATACAAGAGCACTTTTACGCTCACTTCCAACAGTTACTACTGGTAAGGATGAAAAACTTACTTCAATCGATGGTACTCCTCCAAACTTATTACAACCGCCTGTTGGTTGTGCTTTTGGTGCTAGATGTGATAGCTGTATGAAAATCTGTAAAGAAGAGCAACCAGAAGAAAGATATATGTCTGATACACAAAGAGCATCGTGCTGGTTATTGCACCCAGATTGCCCTAGTGACGCAAGGAGGGACTAATTTTGAGTAAAACATTAATCGAACTTAAAGGCTTAACAAAGCAATTTAAAGTTTCTGGTGGAACTTTAACTGCTGTTAACAATGTAAATATTAAAATTGAAAAAGGTGAAACTTTAGGACTTGTTGGTGAATCTGGTTGTGGTAAATCTACACTAGGAAGAACAATTATGGGTGTTTATCCTGCAACAAAAGGACAAATCATCTATGATGGCGCACCAAAAAGACTAGTTTCAGCAAAAGACCGTTATGAGTATTCTAGAAAAGCTCAAATGATTTTCCAAGACCCTTATGCATGTTTAAACCCTCGTATGACTGTTGGTGCAATCATCGCTGAAGGTATGGAAATTCATAAAATCGGTAATTCAAAATCTAGAGAAGCTAAAGTGCGTGAACTTTTATCTGCTGTTGGTCTTAACCCTGAGCATATAAACCGTTTCCCTCACGAATTCTCTGGTGGTCAACGTCAACGTATCGGTATCGCAAGAGCACTTGCAACTGAGCCAGAATTCATCGTTTGTGACGAGCCTATTTCAGCACTAGACGTGTCTGTTCAATCTCAAGTTATAAACCTACTTTTAGATTTACAAGAAAAATTAGGTTTAACTTATCTCTTCATTGCCCATGACTTAAATATCGTGCGTTATATCAGTACGAAAATCGCAGTTATGTATTTAGGTAATATCGTAGAATACGGAACAAGTGAAGAGGTTTATTACAACCCTAAACATCCATATTCTGAAGCATTATTATCATCAGTTCCAGACCCAGACCCAGAAAACAAAGACAAACCTAGAAACTTAATCGAAGGTGATATTCCTTCTCCGATTAACCTTCCAAAAGGTTGTAACTTTGCTGGTCGTTGTCCAAAGGCTACTGATAAATGTAGAGAAGAAAAACCAGAATTAACTCCAAGAGGCGAAGGTCACTTCGTTGCTTGCTTTAACGCTTAATTAAATAATTAGAAACAGAGTATTTACAATTTTTTAACATTATTCACATTTGAATAATCGCGAAAATTATGAAAAATACTCTGTTTTTATACTTTTTGTACAATAATGATTTTTAACTTTGTATATTTTTTTGTTAAAATTGTAAAAAAAGCTTGTATATTTTGTGCAACTATGATATAATTAAGCTACAATTTAAGATTGTAATTTACTCAAAGGAGCTGATCTTATG